>NZ_JBITXM010000002.1:0-674664 GCF_044544705.1 Streptomyces sp. NPDC053541 | reverse complement strand
GGGCGGGGCCGGGGGGGGGGGGGGGGGGGGCCCCCCCCCCCCCCCCCCCGGGGGGGGGGGGGGGGCCCGGGGCCGGGGGGGGGCGCCCGGGGGGGGGGGGGCCCCCCGGGGGGGCCCCCCCCCCACCGCCGTTTTCCGGGCGGCTCAGCCGAAGACGGCCAGGCTCTTGGCCTTGCCCCGCTGCTCCTCGACGAGCGCGAGCAGCTTCCCGTCCGGCCCGAAGACCGCGACCGGGCCCTTGGGGTACTCGGGCATCTCCAGGCGCACGCCGTTGAGCAGCAGCCGGGCGCGCTTCTCGTCGACGTCCCAGCGCGGGAACGCCGCCGCGGCGGCCTCGGCGACCGGCATCACGGTCAGCTCCTCCTGGAGCTGGTCCAGGGTGCGGGCGCTGTCCAGCTTGTACGGGCCGACCCGGGTGCGGCGCAGCGCGGTCAGGTGGCCGCCCACGCCGAGTCCGGCGCCCAGGTCCCGGGCGAGCGCCCGGATGTACGTACCGGAGGAGCAGACCACGGAGACGACCAGGTCGAGGACCGGGGTGCCGTCCTCCGCCTCGGCCTCGCGCACGTCGTACACCCGGAAGGAGGAGACGGTCACCGGACGGGCCGGGATCTCGAACTCCTCGCCGCCGCGCACGCGCGCGTAGGACCGCTTGCCGTCGATCTTGATGGCGGAGACCTTCGACGGCACCTGCATGATGTCGCCGGTGAGCTCGGCCACGCCCGCGTCGATCTGCTCGCGGGTGACCTTCGACGCGTCGACCGACGCCGTGATCTCGCCCTCGGCGTCGTCCGTGACGGTGGTCTGGCCCAGGCGGATGGTGCCCAGGTACTCCTTCTCGGTCAGCGCGAGGTGACCGAGCAGCTTGGTCGCCCGCTCCACGCCGAGGACGAGGACGCCCGTGGCCATGGGGTCGAGCGTGCCGGCGTGGCCGACGCGGCGGGTCTTGGCGATCCCCCGCATCTTGGCCACGACGTCGTGCGAAGTGAAGCCCGACGGCTTGTCGACGACGACAAGACCATCGGGCGTCTTTCCTGTACTCATTCGGCGGCTTCGTCCTCGCCCTGCTTCTTGTACGGGTCGGCGTCACCGGCGAAGGTGGCGCCGGAGGACGCCTGCCGCACCTGGGCGTCGGAGGCCCGCGCCTTGTCGAGGAGGTCCTCGATGGTCCGGGCGTTCTCCGGGAGGGCGTCGGCCACGAAGGTGAGCGTCGGGGTGAACTTGGTGCCCGCTGCCTTGCCGACGGCGGACCGCAGGATGCCCTTGGCGCTCTCCAGGCCGGCGGCGGCGCTCGCGCGCTCCTCCTCGTCGCCGTAGACCGTGTAGAAGACCGTGGCCTCCCGCAGGTCACCGGTGACGCGGGTGTCCGTGATGGTCACGTGCGTACCCAGGCGCGGGTCCTTGATGCCGCGCTGCAGCTTCTCGGCGACCACCTCCCGGATGAGGTCCGCCAGCTTCTTCGCCCGCGCGTTGTCGGCCACTGGTCCGTCTCCTTCTTTGCCTTGCTCATTCAGTCTTCATCAGTGTGGAGCCTGCGTCGCACCGACAGCAGCTCCACCTCGGGCCGGGCCGCGACCAGCCGCTCGCAGCGGTCCAGCACGTCCGACACGAACCCCGCGTCCCCGGACACCAGCGCGACCCCGACACGGGCCCTGCGGTGGAGGTCCTGGTCGCCGGTCTCGGCCGCGCTCACGGAGAACTTGCGCTGGAGCTCGGCGACGATGGGCCGGACGACGGAGCGTTTCTCCTTCAACGAATGAACGTCGCCGAGGAGCAGATCGAAGGACAGAGTCCCCACGTACATGCGGTGCCGGATGTCCCGCCGGTTCGGGTTCGACGTCCCGCCGGACCGACGCCCGGCGGGGGAACATCAAAACCGTACACGCAACGGCCGGGGCCGATCGACGGAAATACTTCCGCCGACCGGCCCCGGGCGCAGCTGGCCGCGTTACGCGCGCGGCTTCTCGCGCATCTCGTACGTCGCGATGACGTCGTCGACCTTGATGTCGTTGAAGTTTCCGAGGTTGATACCACCCTCGAAGCCCTCGCGGATCTCGGTGACGTCGTCCTTGAAGCGACGCAGGCCCTCGATGTTGAGGTTCTCCGCGACGACCTTGCCGTCGCGGATGAGGCGCGCCTTGGTGTTGCGTCGCACCTCGCCCGAGCGGATGAGGACACCGGCGATGTTGCCCAGCTTGGACGAGCGGAAGACCTCGCGGATCTCCGCCGTACCGAGCTCGACCTCTTCGTACTCCGGCTTGAGGAGGCCCTTGAGCGCCGCCTCGATCTCCTCGATCGCCTGGTAGATGACCGAGTAGTACCGGACGTCGACGCCCTCGCGCTCCGCCATCTGCGCGGCACGGCCGGCCGCGCGGACGTTGTAGCCGATGACGATGGCGTCCGAGCCCATGGCCAGGTCGATGTCCGACTCGGTGACCGCACCCACGCCGCGGTGCAGCACGCGGATGTCGACCTCCTCGCCGACGTCGAGCTGGAGCAGGGAGGACTCCAGGGCCTCGACCGCACCGGACGCGTCGCCCTTGATGATGAGGTTGAGTTCCTGGACCTGACCGGCCTTGAGCACCTTGTCGAGGTCCTCGAGGGACACCCGGCGGACGCGCTTGGCGAAAGCGGCGTTGCGCTCGCGCGCGGCGCGCTTCTCGGCGATCTGGCGGGCCGTGCGGTCCTCGTCGACGACGAGGAAGTTGTCGCCGGCGCCCGGGACGTTGGTGAGACCCAGGACCAGGACCGGAGTCGACGGGGTCGCCTCCTCGACGTTGTTGCCCTTGTCGTCGAGCATCGCGCGGACACGGCCGTACGCGTCGCCGACGACCATCGTGTCGCCGATGCGCAGGGTGCCTCGCTGGACGAGGACGGTCGAGACCGCACCGCGGCCGCGGTCGAGGTGGGACTCGATCGCGATGCCCTGCGCGTCCTGGTCCGGGTTGGCCCGGAGGTCGAGCGTGGCGTCGGCGGTCAGGACGACGGCCTCGAGCAGCTTGTCGATGTTGAGGCCCTGCTTGGCGGAGATGTCGACGAACATCGTGTCGCCGCCGTACTCCTCCGCGACCAGACCGAACTCGGTGAGCTGACCGCGCACCTTGACCGGGTCCGCGCCCTCGACGTCGATCTTGTTGACCGCGACGACGATCGGGACGCCGGCGGCCTTGGCGTGGTTGAGCGCCTCGATCGTCTGCGGCATGACGCCGTCGTTGGCCGCGACCACGAGGATCGCGATGTCGGTCGACTTCGCACCGCGGGCACGCATGGCGGTGAACGCCTCGTGACCCGGGGTGTCGATGAAGGTGATCCGGCGGTCCTCGCCGTTGACCTCGGTGCCGACCTGGTAGGCACCGATGTGCTGGGTGATGCCACCGGCCTCGCCCGCGACCACGTTGGTCTTGCGGATCGCGTCGAGGAGTCGGGTCTTTCCGTGGTCGACGTGACCCATGACGGTCACGACCGGCGGACGGGACACGAGGGCCTCTTCGCCGCCCTCGTTCTCGCCGAACTCGAGGTCGAAGGACTCGAGCAGCTCACGGTCCTCCTCCTCGGGGGAGACGATCTGAACCGTGTAGTTCATCTCGTCGCCGAGGAGCTGCAGCGTCTCGTCGGAGACGGACTGCGTGGCCGTGACCATCTCGCCGAGGTTCATCATGACCGCGACGAGCGACGCCGGGTTGGCGTTGATCTTCTCCGCGAAGTCGGTGAGGGACGCACCGCGCGACAGGCGAATGGTCTCGCCGTTGCCGCGAGGCAGCATCACGCCGCCCACGGACGGGGCCTGCATGGCCTCGTACTCCTGGCGCCTCTGCCGCTTCGACTTGCGACCGCGACGCGCGGGACCGCCGGGACGACCGAAGGCGCCCTGCGTGCCACCACGGCCACCCGGGCCGCCGGGACGGCCGCCGAAGCCGCCGGGACGACCGCCGAAGCCGCCGCCACCGCCACCGGGACCACCGGGACGACCGCCGCCGCCACCCGGACCGCCGGGACGGCCGGCGAAGCCGCCGCCACCGCCACCGGGACCACCGGGACGGCCGGCGAAGCCGCCGCCGGGACGCCCGCCCGGACCGCCGGGACGACCGCCGGGGCCACCCGGGCCACGGCCGCCGGGGCCGGGACGCGGGCCGGCAGCGGGACGCTGCGGCATCATGCCCGGGTTCGGACGGTTGCCGCCGGGGCCGCCGCCGGGACGCGGGGCCTGCGGACGGGGCATGCCACCCGGGGTCGGGCGCGGAGCGCCGCCCTGGGGACGCGGGGTGCCGGGAACGCCGCCCGGACCCTGCGGACGCGGGGCGCCGCCGGGGGCACCGGGGCCGCCGGGACGCGGCGCGCCGCCCTGCGGGCGGGGAGCCTGCGGGCGCGCCATGCCGGTGGAGCCACCGGACGTGAAGGGGTTGTTGCCCGGACGCGGACCGGCCGGACGGGCACCCGGACGCGGGGCCTGCTGGCCACCGGGACGGGGGGCCTGCTGACCCGGACGCGGCGCCTGCTGACCCGGACGGGCCGAGGTCGGACGCGGGCCGGGGGTGGCGCCACCGGGGCGCTGACCGGCGGCCGGGGCCGACGGGGGCGCGGTGAACTCCGGGGCGGCCGGGGCCGGGGCGGCCGGAGCCGGCTTGGGCGCGGGCTTCGGGCCCGGGCGGGGGCCGGACGCGGCCGGAGCCGGGGACGGGGTGCTGCTCGCGGGCGCGGCCGGGGTGGCCGGGGCCGCAGGCGCGGCGGGGGCCGGCTTGGGGGCCGGGGCGCCGGGCTTGGGGGCAGCGGGACGGGCCGCGGCGGCCGGAGACGGCGCCGCGGGCTTGGGGGAGGGCGCCGCCTTGCGGGGCGCGCCGGGCTTGGCAGAGGTCTTGCCGGCGCCACCGCCGGGACCCTGCAAAGCGTCAGTCAACTTGCGCACGACCGGCGCCTCGATCGTCGAGGACGCCGAACGGACGAATTCACCGAGTTCTTGGAGCTTGGCCATGACGACCTTGCTCTCCACACCGAACTCCTTGGCGAGTTCGTATACCCGGACCTTAGCCACTTCGCTCCTTTGAGGTCCGGTTACCGCCGGACCGTCGCTACTTCATGGGCGTACTCATCGCGTACTCATCGAGTGCTCATCGCAATCTCGACCTACTTCCGACTCGCGAGGTACCTGACCGCACGGGGTTCCGTGCCGTACATCTTTTGTGCCGTACTTCTCTACGGTGCGGCCTGCTCGACATGTGCGCGAAGCGACGCCGTGTCGAGCGGACCCTGGACCCGAAAGGCCCGTGGGAACGCCCGGCGGCGCACCGCCAGGTCGAAACAGACCGAGGCGGGGTGCAGGTACGCACCCCGGCCGGGCAGCGTACCGCGATGATCGGGGACGCACTCGTCCTTATTCACCACGATCCGCAGCAGCTCGTGCTTGGCCGCTCGCTCCCGGCATCCCACACAGGTTCGCTCAGGGCATGCGCGGGCATGCGTCCGGCCAGACACGTTAAGTCTACCTCCCCGTACCGACCTCACCCGTTTGGGGCAAAAATCGAACAGTCGTTGGCCAAAAAGGATCAGTGCCGGTACGGGACCGGGCAGCCGTGCTACTGGGCGGCGGGCTCGCCCTGCTGCTCGGTGTCCGGGCGGATGTCGATCCGCCAGCCGGTCAGGCGCGCGGCGAGGCGGGCGTTCTGGCCCTCCTTGCCGATCGCCAGCGACAGCTGGTAGTCGGGCACCGTCACCCGGGCCGACCGGGCGGCGAGGTCCACGATCTCGACCTTGGAGACCCGGGCCGGGGAGAGCGCGTTGGCCACGAGCTCGGCCGGGTCGTCCGACCAGTCCACAATGTCGATCTTCTCGCCCAGCAGCTCGGCCATCACGTTGCGCACCCGGCTGCCCATGGGGCCGATGCAGGCGCCCTTGGCGTTCAGGCCCGAACGGGTGGAACGGACCGCGATCTTGGTGCGGTGACCGGCCTCGCGGGCGATGGCGGCGATCTCGACGGAACCGTCGGCGATCTCCGGCACCTCCAGGGCGAACAGCTTCTTCACCAGATTGGGGTGGGTGCGCGAAAGGGTGACGGACGGACCGCGCACGCCCTTCGCCACCCGCACGACGTAGGTGCGCAGCCGCAGACCGTGCGTGTAGTCCTCGCCCGGCACCTGCTCCTGCACCGGAAGGATGGCCTCCAGCTTGTCGTCCAGCTTGACGAGGACGTTCTTCGGGTCCTTGCCCTGCTGCACCTGGCCGGCCACGATGTCGCCCTCGCGACGCGCGTACTCGCCGAAGGTGACGTCGTTCTCGGCGTCCCGCAGCCGCTGCTGGATGACCTGGCGGGCGGTGCTCGCGGCGATCCGGCCGAAGTCCGACGGGGTGTCGTCGAACTCCTTGGGCTGCTGCCCCTCCTCCAGGTCGGCGGGGTCTTCCTTCGCCCACACCGTCACGTGACCGGTGTGCCGGTCCAGCTCCACGCGCGCGTGGCGACGGGCGCCGGGGACCCGGTGGTAGGCGATGAGGAGGGCCGACTCGATCGCCTCGACCAGCATCTCGAAGGAGATTTCCTTCTCCTGTGCCAAGCCCTTCAGGAGCTTCACGTCGATGTCCACGGCTACGCCTCCTCTTCCTTCTTGTCCTTGCGGTTGAACTCGATCTCGACACGCGCCTTCGCGATCTCGGCGAACTCGACCCGGCGGGCGGTGGCCTTGCGGCCCTTCACGCCCGGCACCTCGGTGTCCAGACCCGACTCGTCCACGGCGAGGATCCGGGTGACCAGCTCGCCGCCGCCGGCCTCGGGGGTCAGCTGGAGCTTGACCAGCCGGCCGGTGGCGCGCACGTAGTGGCGGGATTCGGTGAGGGGGCGGTCCGCGCCCGGGGAGCTGACCTCGAGGACGTACTCGCCCTCGCCCATGACGTCCGTCTCGTCGAGCTTCTCGGAGATGACGCGGCTCAGCTCCGCGCAGGCGTCCAGCTCGACGCCCTGGTCGGAGTCGACGATCACCCTCAGCAGTCCGCGGCGGCCGGCCCGGGACAGCTCGATCTCCTCGAGGTCGAGGTCCTTCGCGTGAACGAGCGGCTCCAGAAGACCGCGCAGCCGTTCGTTCTGGGTGGTGCTCATCCGGGTGACTCCTCGGCCGCGTGTGCTGTTGTGGGTTCGTCGCGTGTCAGATCAAAGGGTATCCGGTCCCGGAGGGTGTTGCCGTCCACACGGCCGGGCACCGCGGGTACGCTCGCCTGCGGCGATCTTCGAAGCTTTTCGAACACCACGAGACGCGAAGAGACACGAAGAGACACGAAGAGACACGGCACGAGCCACCGAGCCACCGAGGCACATCGAGGAGGAGAAGCGTGACGACCCTGGGCAGGCGCGCGCTCCTGGGCGCCGGAGCCGCGGGCGCGGCGGCCGCACTGGCCGGCTGCACGTCCGAGGACACCGGCGGCGGGCCACGGAAGCCGGACGCCGCCGCGCGCGCGGCCGCCGCCGAGGCGGCCCTGCGCCGCCGTTCCGCGGCCGCCGGCCGTGACCTGGTGACCCGGTACGACGCCGTCATCGCCGCCCACCCCGCGCTCGCGCCCCGGCTCGCGCCGCTGCGTGCCTCGGCGGCGGCCCACGCGGCCGCCCTCGCCGAGGGCGTCCCGGCCCCGGCCCCCGGCCCCTCCGGCACCGGCTCCCCGACCGCCCCGCCCTCCCCCACCCGGTCGCCGGCGCCCGTCCGGGTGCCCGCCGACCCGGCCGCCGCGCTCAAGGAGCTCACCGCCGCCGTCCGGGCGACGGCCGACACCCACACGGCCGCACTCCTCACCGCCCCGCCCGAGTACGCCCGGCTGCTCGCCTCCGTCGCCGCCGCCGGCGCCGCCCACGCCTATCTGCTCACCGAAGGGGGCCGCGGATGACGGCGCTCGATGCCGCCCAGGCCGCGCTGGCCGCCGAGCACGCCGCCGTGTACGGCTACGGGGTCGTCGGCGCCCGGGCCGGCGCCGACCGCCGGGCCGAGGCCCGGGCCGCCCACGAGGCCCACCGGGCCCGCCGGGACGCGCTCCGGCGCACCGTGCGCGACCTGGGCGGCGAGCCGGTCGCCGCGGCCGCCGGCTACGCCCTGCCCTTCGAGGTGCCGGACCCGGCCGCCGCCGTCCGGCTCGCCGCCCACCTGGAGGACCGGGTGGCGGGCGTCTACTCCGATCTGGTGCGCTCCGCCGACGGGCCGCTGCGCCGTGAGGCGGCGGCCGCGCTGCGCGAGGCGGCGGTGCGCGCGGTCCGCTGGCGGGGCAGCGACGTAACCTTTCCTGGGCTCGCGGAGCGGGCTCGGGTCGGGTCCTGAACCCGGCCGGGCCGGCCCTCGGGCACCGCAGGAGACGAAGGAATCAACGCACGCATGGGTTTCGAACCGCCGCAGCGACTGGTGCGGGCTCTCGGCGAGACGTACGGGGACGCTGCCGCGGCCGGGTGGCTGGAGGCGCTTCCCGAGCTCGCCCGGGACACCCTGGACCGGTCGGGTCTGGCCGCCGAACGCGTGATGGCCCCGGGCGGGCGCAGCAGCCTCGTCGTGCTGGTGCCCGACGGCGTCGTGAAGCTCGCGCCCTCCTTCGCCCGGCCCGATCTGGAGCGGGACGCGCTCGCGCACTGGAACGGCTGGGGCGCCGCCCGGCTCCTGGGCGAGCCGGCACCGGGCGCGCTGCTCCTGGAGCGGCTGCACCCGGAGGTCTCGCTGCGCTCGCTGCCGGAGGCGAAGGCGCTCCTGGAGGCGGCCGGAACGGTGCGCCGGCTGTGGGTGGAGCCCCCGGCCGGGCACGGCTTCGAGTCGGTGGCCGAGCGCACCGCGCGGCAGTCCGCGCCGATGGAGGCGCACCGGGCCGACCCGGAGGCGGGCGCGCTGGTGGCGGCCGCCCTGGAGGCCCGTACCGAGCTGCTGGCCTCGCCGGTGGAGGCGCTGCTGCTGCACGGGCAGTTCCGGCAGGGCAAGGTGCTCGCCGGCGACCGGGCGCCGTGGCTGGCGGTCGGGCCGGAGCCGCTGGTCGGCGAGCGGGCCTACGACCTGGCGCGGCTGGTCCGGGACCGGGTGGAGGACCTGGTGGCGGCCTCGGCGGGCGCCTCGGCGGCCCGGCGGCGGGTGAACAAGCTGGCCGACTCGCTGGAGCTGGACCGGGAGCGGCTGCGCGGCTGGACGCTGTTCCGCGCGGTCGAGTCGGCGACCCGCGCGCTGGCGGCGGGCCGCCGGACGGACGCGGAGCTGCTCCTGGAGTTCGCCGGCTGGCTGTGAGTCGCGGCCCCTTTGCGGGGAATACCCTTTCTGTATCCCTTTGAGGGGGCCGTGATGATGCAGGAAATCCTGATGGCGGCCGTCGGCGCGGGCGCGGCCGTGGCCGTGTACGCCGGTGCGGCGGCCCGGGTCGTGAAGCAGTACGAGCGCGGGGTGGTGTTCCGCTTCGGCCGGCTGCTCGACGGCGTGCGCCAGCCCGGCTTCACCATGATCGTTCCGGGCGTGGACCGGCTGCACAAGGTGAACATGCAGATCGTCACGATGCCGGTGCCGGCCCAGGAGGGCATCACCCGGGACAACGTGACGGTGCGGGTGGACGCGGTGGTCTACTTCAAGGTGGTGGACGCGGCCGAGGCGCTGGTGCGGGTGGAGGACTACAAGTTCGCCGTCTCGCAGATGGCGCAGACCTCGCTGCGGTCGATCATCGGCAAGAGCGACCTGGACGACCTGCTGTCGAACCGCGAGAAGCTCAACCAGGGCCTGGAGCTGATGCTGGACTCCCCCGCCATCGGCTGGGGCGTGCAGATCGACCGGGTCGAGATCAAGGACGTGTCGCTGCCGGAGACGATGAAGCGCTCGATGGCCCGGCAGGCCGAGGCGGACCGGGAGCGCAGGGCCCGGCTGATCAACGCGGACGCGGAGCTGCAGGCCTCGAAGAAGCTCGCGGAGGCGGCCCGCCAGATGGCGGACACGCCCTCGGCGTTGCAGCTGCGGCTGCTCCAGACGGTGATGGCGGTGGCGGCCGAGAAGAACTCGACGCTGGTGCTGCCGATCCCGGTGGAGCTGCTGCGCTTCCTGGAGCGCGCGCCGCTGTCGGAGACGGCGGGCCGTCCGTCGCCGCCGGTGGCCGCGCCGGACGCGCCGCTGGTGGCCGGGCCTCCCCCGGTGCCGCCGGAGATCGCGGAGCCGCCGTCGGCCGGGCCCTCGCGTCCGGAAGCCTATCTGGTGGGCCGCGGCGACGCGATGGACGCCATCGAGGACCTGACGGGCGCGTCGGTGGACCCGGCGCCCCGGGAGGAGGACGGCTCCTGAGCCGTACGGGGCAAGGCGCGGCCGTACGCCGAAGGGGGCGGGCCCGGCACGGACCCGCCCCCTTCGCGCCTGTCGTCACGCCGAGAGGCGGGCGATCGCCTCGTCGACCGTGAGCTCCTCGCGCTCGCCGGTGCGGCGGTCCTTCAGCTCCAGGACGCCCTCGCCGGCGCGGCGGCCCGCGACCAGGATCTTCGGGACGCCCATGAGCTCCGAGTCGGTGAACTTCACGCCCGGGGAGACGCCGGCCCGGTCGTCGACCAGGACCCGCAGGCCGGCCGCGGCCAGCTTGTCGGAGACCTCCAGGGCCAGCTCGGTCTGCAGGGCCTTGCCGGCGGCGACGACGTGCACGTCGGCCGGGGCGACCTCGGCGGGCCAGCACAGGCCCTTCTCGTCGGCGGTCTGCTCGGCGAGCGCGGCGACGGCGCGGGAGACGCCGATGCCGTACGAGCCCATGGTGACGCGGACCGGCTTGCCGTTCTGGCCGAGGACGTCGAGCTTGAGCGCGTCGGCGTACTTGCGGCCCAGCTGGAAGATGTGGCCGATCTCGATGGCGCGGTCCAGCTTCAGGCCGGTGCCGCACTTGGGGCACGGGTCGCCCTCCTGGACGACCACGACGTCGACGTACTCGGACACCTCGAAGTCACGGCCCGCGACGACGTTCTTCGCGTGCGTGCCCTCCTTGTTGGCACCCGTGATCCAGGAGGTGCCGGGGGCCACGCGCGGGTCGGCGAGGTAGGTGACCTTCTCCAGGCCCTGCGGGCCGACGTAGCCGCGGACGAGGTCGGGGCGCTTGGCGAAGTCCTCCTCCGTCACCAGCTCGACGGTGGCCGTCGGGCCGAAGTGCTCCTCGACCTTGTCCATGTCGACCTCGCGGTCGCCGGGGACGCCGACGGCGAAGATCTCGCCGTCGACCTTCACCAGGAGGTTCTTCAGGGTCGCGGAGGCGGGCACGCCCAGCGAGGCGGCGAGCGTCTCGATGGTCGGGGTGTCCGGGGTGGGGATCTCCTCGGCGGCCGGGACGGCGGAGCCGTCGACCGGCTTCACCGCCTGGTACACGGCCTCCGTGTTCGCGGCGAAGTCGCAGTTCGGGCAGTCGGCGAAGGTGTCCTCGCCGGCCTCGGCCGGGGCGAGGAACTCCTCGGACTTGGAGCCGCCCATGGCGCCGGCGGTGGCGGCGACGATGCGGTAGTCCAGGCCGAGGCGCTCGAAGACCCGCCGGTACGCCTCGCGGTGCAGCGCGTAGGACCGCGCCAGGCCCTCGTCCTCCAGGTCGAAGGAGTACGAGTCCTTCATGAGGAACTCGCGGCCGCGCAGGATGCCGGCCCGGGGGCGGGCCTCGTCGCGGAACTTGGTCTGGATCTGGTAGAGGATGACCGGCAGGTCCTTGTAGGACGAGCACTGGTCCTTGACCAGGAGGGTGAAGATCTCCTCGTGGGTCGGGCCGAGGAGGTAGTCGCCGCCCTTGCGGTCCTGGAGGCGGAACAGCTCGGCGCCGTACTCGTCCCAGCGGCCGGTGGCCTCGTAGGGCTCGCGGGGCAGCAGCGCCGGCAGGGAGACCTCCTGGGCGCCGATGGCGTCCATCTCCTCGCGGACGATGCGCTCGACGTTGGCGAGCACCTTCTTGCCGAGGGGCAGCCAGCTCCAGATGCCGGCGGCGGTGCGGCGCACGTATCCGGCGCGGACCAGGAGCTTGTGGCTGAGGACCTCGGCGTCCGCCGGGTCGTCGCGCAGCGTCTTCGCCATCAACTGGGACATGCGCTGGACCGGTGCGTTGGCCATGGTTCTCGTACTCCTGCCGGGACTGACGTTGATGGCCCTGAGGTTAGCCGGGCCGCCCCTGCTCGGTGAAATCAGTTCCGGCGCCTGAGCGGCAGCGGGGCGCCCATGACGGCGTACGGGCGGGGCGCGCTCGGGAAGTGCACCTGGCGGGCGAGGTCGGTGTAGCCGAGGGAGCGGTAGAGGCCGCGGGCCGGGCTCTCGGTGTCGATCGCGGAGAGGATCGAGCGGGGCAGGTCGGACCGGTCGGTGATGGTGGTGATCAGTCCGCGGCCGACACCGCGGCCCTGGAAGTCCGGGTGGACGTGCAGTTCGGTGATGACGAAGGAGTCGTCGAGCCAGGAGTCGAGGCCGTCGGCGCGCAGATAGGGCTCGACGACGGTGGACCACCAGTGGGCGCGGTCGTTGGGCATCCCGTAGACGAAGCCGACGAGGCGCCCGTCCGGGGTGGTGGCACCGTAGGCGAGGGCACCGGGGTTGAGGAGGTGGCGCAGCACGATGTGCCGGCGGACGGCCACCTCGCCGGCGTCGAGGCCGAAGGCGACGGCCTGGACGGCCAGGGCCTCGTCGACCCGTTCGGCGAGAGGGACCGGCGCGATCACGACCTCGGTGTCATTCATGCGCCGCACCCTATAGGCCCGTTCGGACGGACCGGGTCAGAAGAGCACGCTCATGAAGGCGCCGACCTCTTCGAAGCCGACCCTGCGGTACGCGGCGCGGGCGGGGGTGTTGTAGTCGTTCACGTAGAGGCTGACCACGGGGGCGACGTCGGTGAGGGCGTGCTGGAGGACGGCGGCCATGCCGGTCTCGGAGAGGCCCTTGCCGCGGTGTTCGGGGGCGACCCAGACGCCCTGGATCTGGCAGGCCTGGCGGGTGGCGGCGCCGATCTCGGCCTTGAAGAGGACCTTGCCGTCCTCGATGCGGGCGAAGGCGCGGCCGGAGCCGACGAGCTCGGCGACCCGGGCCTGGTAGAGCAGTCCGCCGTCGCCGGCGAGCGGGGAGACGCCGACCTCCTCGGTGAACATGGCCACGCAGGCGGGCATGATCACGTCCATCTCGTCCTTGCGGACCCGGCGCACCAGCGGGTCGGGCTCGACGGTGGCGGAGGGCCGGTCGGCGACCATGAGCGGCTGGTGGGCGCGGACGTCGCGGGCCGGGCCCCAGCCGGGTTCGAGGAGCCGCCAGAGCTCGGCGGTGGGGCCGGCGGGCCCGACGATGGAGGAGCAGCGGCGGCCGACCCGGCGGGCCCGGTCGGCGAAGGCGCGGACGGCCTCGGGGGTGGCGCAGATGGGCACCAGGTTGGCGCCGGAGTAGCACAGCGAGGTGAGCCGGCCGTCGCTGTACCAGCCCCACATCTCGCCGCCCAGGCGCCAGGGGTCGAGCCCGGCGAGCTGGACGCGGGCGGTGACGAAGGCGTTCTCGACGGGGGCGCTCTCCAGGACGGCGAGCGCGGCGCCGAGGTCGGCGGGTTCGAGGACCCGCGTCGATGATTGCGTCAACACGAGGGCCTCACCGTACGGATGCTGCTGGTCCCCGCACTGTACCCCCGATTCCGGTGGACACGGGGGTGACGGGGGTGCGGACGGTACGGAAAAAGCCCCTCCGGGACGGAGGGGCTTCGACCGGTGCCGGGCGGCCGTTCCCGGCCGGCGGGAGGCCCGCTCAGCCGGCGACGGAGACGGTGGGCTCGCCGGAGGCGACGCCGTCCTTCTCCATCTGCTCGGCGATCTTCATGGCCTCGTCGATCAGGGTCTCGACGATCTTCGACTCGGGGACGGTCTTGATGACCTCGCCCTTGACGAAGATCTGGCCCTTGCCGTTGCCGGAGGCGACGCCGAGGTCGGCCTCACGGGCCTCGCCGGGGCCGTTGACGACGCAGCCCATGACGGCGACGCGGAGCGGCACCTCCATGCCCTCCAGACCGGCGGTGACCTCCTCGGCGAGCTTGTAGACGTCGACCTGGGCGCGGCCGCAGGACGGGCAGGAGACGATCTCCAGGCGGCGCGGGCGCAGGCCGAGGGACTCGAGGATCTGGTTGCCGACCTTGATCTCCTCGACCGGCGGGGCGGAGAGGGAGACCCGGATGGTGTCGCCGATGCCCTCGGAGAGCAGGGCGCCGAAGGCGACGGCGGACTTGATGGTGCCCTGGAAGGCGGGGCCGGCCTCGGTCACGCCGAGGTGCAGCGGGTAGTCGCACTGGGCGGCGAGCTGGCGGTAGGCGTTGACCATCACGACCGGGTCGTTGTGCTTGACCGAGATCTTGATGTCGCGGAAGCCGTGCTCCTCGAAGAGGGAGGCCTCCCAGAGGGCGGACTCGACGAGCGCCTCGGGGGTGGCCTTGCCGTACTTCTGGAGCAGGCGGCGGTCGAGCGAGCCCGCGTTGACGCCGATGCGGATCGGGGTGCCGGCCTCGGAGGCCGCCTTGGCGATCTCCTTGACCTTGTCGTCGAACTGCTTGATGTTGCCCGGGTTGACGCGGACCGCGGCGCAGCCGGCGTCGATGGCGGCGAAGACGTACTTCGGCTGGAAGTGGATGTCGGCGATGACCGGGATCTGCGACTTCTTCGCGATGACCGCGAGGGCGTCGGCGTCGTCCTGGGTGGGGCAGGCCACGCGGACGATCTGGCAGCCGGAGGCGGTGAGCTCGGCGATCTGCTGGAGCGTGGCGCCGATGTCGGAGGTGCGGGTGGTGGTCATGGACTGCACCGACACCGGGGCGTCGCCGCCGACGGCCACCGATCCGACCTGGATCTGGCGGCTCTTGCGCCGTTCGGCGAGCTTGGTCGGAACGGACGGCATACCGAGAGAGATCGCGGTCATCAGCTGTACAACCCCAAGGTGTGGTTCATCGGGCGCATCGGGCTCAGGTCTTCGAGATTACCGCCCCGGCGGCGGCCGGCCGGACACCACGGGGGTGTCCGGCCGCGGGCGTACTACGTCAGCTTCACCGGGTTGACGATGTCAGCGACGAGGACGAGCAGGGTGAAGCAGACGAACACGCCCGCCACCACATACGCCGCCGGCATCAGTTTGGCCACGTCGAACGGGCCGGGGTCGGGCCGCTTGAAGATCCGCGCGGTGTGGCGGCGGATCGACTCCCACAGGGCGCCCGCGATGTGGCCGCCGTCGAGCGGGAGCAGCGGGAGCATGTTGAACAGGAACAGCGACACGTTGAACATGACGACGAGGTTGAGGAAGAACACCAGCCGGGTCTGCGGCGGGGCCTCGATGGCCATCAGCTCGCCGCTGATCCGGGCGGCGCCGACGACGCCGACGGGCGAGTCCTTCTCGCGCTCGCCGTCGCCGAAGGCCGCGTTCCACAGGGCGGGGATCTTGCCGGGCAGGGCGATGACGGACTCGACGCCGGCCTGGAGCTGGTCGGACATGCGGTCCACGGACTGGCCGAAGGTGAGCGGCAGCACCTCGGTCTTGGAGGCGAAGCCGAGGTAGCCGGCGGGCTGGGTGCGCAGCGGCTGGATGACGCGGCCGTCGGCGTCCTTCGCGTAGACCTCGTTCTTGATCAGCGTGGGGTGCAGGTCGATCCGCCGGCCGGCGCGCTCGACGGTGACGGTGGCCGGGCCGATGGTGGCGCGGATGCGGTCGGAGAGGGTGTTCCAGTCGGCGACCGGGGTGCCGTTGAAGGCGACGATCCGGTCGCCGTCCTTGAGGCCGGCGGCGTAGGCCGGGGACACCGGGTCGCCGGGGCGGCAGGTCTCGCGCTTCTCGGACTGGGCGATGACGCACTTCTGGACGCCGGCGACCTTGGTGGTCTGGGTCTCGAAGCCGATGGCCATGGCGCTGCCGAAGAAGAGCACGACGGCGAGCACCAGGTTCATGAAGGGCCCGGCGAACATGACGATGACGCGCTTCCACGGCTTGCGCGTGTAGAAGAGGCGGTCCTCGTCGCCGGGCTGGAGCTCCTCGAAGGAGGCCTCGCGGGCGTCCTCGATCATGGAGCGCCAGGGGGAGGTGGAGCGGGCCTCGACGCGCCCGTCCTTGCCGGGCGGGAACATGCCGATCATCCGGATGTAGCCGCCGGCCGGGATGGCCTTGATGCCGTACTCCGTCTCGCCCTTCTTCCGCGACCAGATGGTGGGGCCGAAGCCGACCATGTACTGCGGCACGCGGATGCCGAACAGTTTGGCCGTGGAGAGGTGGCCCAGCTCGTGCCACGCGATGGAGACGAGGAGTCCCAGCGCGAACAGCACGATGCCGAGGACGGTCAGGAGTGTGGTCATGCGCGCGCCTCCGCGATTGCCTTCGCCGCGAGTTCCCGGGCCCGGGCGCGTGCCCAGGTCTCCGCTTCCAGGACGTCCGACACCGTGAGCGAGGTTCCCCGGGCGGGGGTGCCGTGCTCGGTGACGACTGCGGTGACGGTATCCATGATTCCGTTGAACGGCAGCTTTCCGGCGAGGAAGGCGTCGACGCACTCCTCGTTGGCGGCGTTGAACACGGCGGGCGCGGTGCCGCCGAGTTCGCCGACGTGCCGGGCGAGGTTCACCGACGGGAAGGCCTCGTTGTCCAGCGGGAAGAACTCCCAGGTGGAGGCCTCGGTCCAGTCGAAGGCGGGGGACGCGTCCGGGACCCGCTCGGGCCAGCCGATGCCGATGGCGATGGGGCCGCGCATGTCCGGCGGGGTGGCCTGGGCGAGGGTGGAGCCGTCGGTGAACTCGACCATGGAGTGCACGTAGGACTGCGGGTGGACGACGACCTCGATGCGGTCGAAGGGGATGTCGTAGAGCAGGTGGGCCTCGATGACCTCCAGGCCCTTGTTCACCAGGGTCGCGCTGTTGACGGTGATGACCGGGCCCATCGCCCAGGTGGGGTGGGCGAGCGCGTCCTCGCGGGTGACGCCGTCGAGCTCGGCGCGGGTCCGGCCGCGGAAGGGGCCGCCGGAGGCGGTGACGACCAGCTTGCGCACGTCGGCCCGGGTGCCGGCGGCGAGCGCCTGGAAGAGGGCCGCGTGCTCGGAGTCGACCGGGATGATCTGCCCGGGCTTGGCGAGCGCCTTCACCAGCGGGCCGCCGACGATCAGCGACTCCTTGTTGGCGAGCGCGAGGGTCCGGCCGGCCTCCAGGGCGGCCAGGGTGGGCGCGAGGCCGATGGAGCCGGTGATGCCGTTGAGGACGGTGTGGCAGGGCGAGGCGGCGAGCTGGGTGGCCGCGTCGGGGCCGGCGAGGATCTCGGGGAGCGGCTCGGAGCCGTACCGCGCCTTCAGCGCGTCCCGCAGCTCCGCCACCGCGTCCTCGCGGGCGACCGCGACCGTGCGGACCCCGAGCCGGTGCGCCTGCTCGGCGAGCAGCCCGGTCCGGCCGCCGGAGGCGGCGAGGGCGGTGACCCGGAACCGGTCGGGGTTGCGCAGGACCAGGTCGATGGCCTGGGTGCCGATGGACCCGGTGGAGCCGAGGACGACGATGTCCCGGCGTCCTTCGGACACGTCGAAGGCGATGTGCGGGTCGGCGAGAGGAGAGGGGCGGTCGCTCATGCCCCCCATTCTTGCCGCAAACCCCGGGCGGCTTTCACAGCCCCTGGGTGAAGGCGCCGAAAACCCGGTGGAAGTCCGGGAAGGTCTTCCGGACGCAGCCGGGGTCGTCGAACGTGATCCCGGGGGTGCGCAGGGCGGTGACCGCGAAGGACATCACGATGCGGTGGTCGCCGTGGGTGGCGATCTCCACCGGTCCGGCCGGGGTGCCGGGGCGGATCTCGATCCAGTCGGGGCCGGTGGCGACGTCGACGCCGAGCCGGCGCAGGTTCTCGGCGCAGGCGTCGAGCCGGTCGCACTCCTTCACGCGCGTGTTGGCGACGTCCTCGATGCGGACCGGCCCGCCGGCGAAGGGTGCGAGCGCCGCGAGGGTCGGCATGGTGTCGGAGATGTCCCGCATGTTCACGGTGAGGCCGCTCAGCCGCCCGGTGGAGCGGACGGTGGTGGCGGCGTGGGTGACCTCGACCTCGGCGCCCATCCGGCGCAGCACGTCCACGAAGGCCAGGTCGCCCTGGAGGGCGCCGGTGCCGAGGCCGGGGACGGTGACCTCGGCGCCGGGGACGAGGGCGGCGGCGGCGAAGAAGTACGAGGAGGTGGAGGCGTCCGGCTCGATCGCGTAGGTGGTGGCGCGGTAGCCGGTGGGGGCGACGGTGTAGGTGCGGGTGCGGCCGTCGGCGCCGTCCTCGCGGGCGATCTCGGCGCCGAAGGCGCGCATCATCGCGAGGGTGATCTCCACGTACGGCTCGGAGACCAGGTCCGTGACGGTGATGGCGAGGCCCTCGGCGGTGAGCGGGCCGAGCATCAGCAGCGCGGTGAGGTACTGGGAGGACTGGCCGGCGTCGAGGCGGACGGCGCCGCCCTTGATGCCGCGACCGGTGACGGTGAGCGGGTGGTGCCCCTCGCGCTCGCCGTGCCTCAGCTCGACGCCGAGCTCGCGCAGGGCGGTGGTGAGCGGGCCGAGCGGGCGGCGGCGCATCTGGGCGGAGGCGTCGAAGCGGAAGGTGCCGTGCCCGGCGGCGGCGAGGGCGGGCAGGAAGCGGGCGGTGGTGGCGCCGTCCCGGCAGTAGACGTCGGCCTCGGCGACCCCGGGGCCGGCGGGCCGGCCCTCGATGTGCCAGGCGCCGGGCTCCTGGCGCACGGCGTAGCCGAGGGCCTTCAGGCCCTCGGCGAAGCCCTCGCTGTCGTCGGAGCGCAGCGGCCGGAGCAGGGTGGTGGTGCCCTCGGCCGCTGCGGCGAGGAACAGGGCGCGGGCGGTGACGGACTTGGAGCCGGGAATGTCGATGACGGTCACGCCCGTCAGTCTGCCGTGACGGGCGGGCCGGTCGCGGGCCGGTCCGCTGGGTGGACGGCGAAGCCGGCGGAAGCCCGGCGGCTATGTGATCTTCCGGTGGACGTTGTCCTTCGTCGTCGGGCCGGGGGTGGCGTCGGCGATCCAGGGGCCGTCGCCGCTGGGGTCGAGGATGCCCTCCTCCAGCCAGGTGTACGCGCCGGCGAGGACGCCGTCGACGACGCGCCGGTCCAGGTCGTCGGTGTTGGCCCACAGCCGCCCGAAGAGCTCGTCGGTGCGCAGCCGGGACTGACGGCAGAAGGCGTCGGCGAGCTGCCGGGCCTCGCGGCCGTGCGGGCCGGTGGTGCGCAGCAGCTCGGCGCGGACGCAGGCGGCGCTCATCGCGAAGAGTTCGGCGCCGATGTCGACGATCCGGCCGAGGAAGGCCTGCTTGAGCTCCATCTTCCCCTGCCACCGGGACATCGCGTAGAAGGTGGAGCGGGCCAGCTTGCGGGAGGTGCGCTCGACGTAGCGCAGATGGGTCGCGAGCTCGCCGAACTCTCCGTACGCGCCGGGCAGCTGGCCCTGGCCCGCGACCAGCTTCGGCAGCCAGCGGGCGTAGAAGCCGCCGGCCCGGGCGCCGGCCCTGGCCTTGTCGGCGAGCGGCTTGTCGGGGTCGATGAGGTCGCCGGCCACGGAGAGGTGGGCGTCCACGGCCTCGCGGGCGATCAGCAGGTGCATGATCTCGGTCGAGCCCTCGAAGATGCGGTTGATCCGCAGGTCGCGCAGCAACTGCTCGGCGGGGACGCCGCGTTCGCCGCGGGCGGCGAGCGAATCGGCGGTCTCGTAACCGCGGCCGCCGCGGATCTGGACCAGCTCGTCGGCGATCTTCCAGGCCATCTCGGAGCCGTACAGCTTGGCGAGGGCGGCCTCGATGCGGATGTCGTTGCGGTCCTCGTCGGCCATCTGGGAGGCGAGGTCGACAACCGCCTCCAGGGCGAAGGCGGTGGCCGCGATGAAGGAGATCTTGGTGCCGACGGCCTCGTGCCGGGCGACCGGCTTGCCCCACTGCTCGCGCTCGGCGGCCCACTCGCGGGCGATCTTCAGGCACCACTTGCCGGCGCCCGCGCAGGCGGCGGGCAGCGAGAGCCGCCCGGTGTTGAGGGTGGTGAGCGCGATCTTGAGACCGGCGCCCTCGGGGCCGATGCGGTGGGCCGCGGGGACCCGCACCCGGTGGAAGCGGGTGACGCCGTTCTCCAGGCCGCGCAGGCCCATGAAGGCGTTGCGGTGCTCGACGGTGATGCCGGGCGAGTCGCCCTCGACGACGAAGGCCGTGATGCCGCCCTTGTGCCCCTCGGAGGCGGGCACCCGGGCCATCACGACCAGCAGGTCGGCGACCACGCCGTTGGTGGTCCACAGCTTCACGCCGTCCAGGACGTAGGCGTCGTCGCCGTCGGGCACGGCGGTGGTGGCGAGCCGGGCCGGGTCGGAGCCGACGTCGGGCTCGGTGAGCAGGAAGGCGGAGATGTCGCTGCGGGCCAGCCGGGGCAGGAAGGCGTCCTTCTGCTCCTGGGTGCCGAACAGCTTCAGCGGCTGCGGTACGCCGATCGACTGGTGCGCGGAGAGCAGCGCGCCGAGCGCCGGGCTGACGGAGCCGACGAGGGCGAGCGCCCGGTTGTAGTACAGCTGGGTGAGGCCGAGACCGCCGTACTTCGGGTCAATCTTCATGCCGAGCGCGCCGAGCTCCTTGAGGCCGCGGATCGTCTCGTCGGGGATGCGGGCCTCGCGCTCGATGCGGGCGCCGTCGACCTCGGTCTCGCAGAAGGCGCGGAGCTTGGCGAGGAAGGCCTCGCCGCGCCGCACGTCCTCGTCGGCGGGCAGCGGGTGGGGGTGGATGAGGTCGAGGCGGAACCGGCCGAGGAAGAGCTCCTTGGCGAAGCTCGGTTTGTGCCAGTCCTGCTGGCGGGCCGCCTCGGCGACCTGCCGGGCCTCGCGCTCGGTGACCTTGGGCGGCCGCTGGGTGGGTGCGGACATGGACGCCTCCTTGGCTTCCTGTCCGTCGTACCCGATTTCGGGGGGTTCGGAAAGACGAAGGGCGGCCCGAGCCCCCGCACAGTGGGCTCGGACCGCCGGTCTCGTCCGCCGTACGGGTGTACGGGCTAGAGCGCCAGGCCCGTGAGGACCAGGACGCGCTCGTAGGTGTAGTCGTCCATCGCGTACTTGACGCCCTCGCGGCCGACGCCGGAGCGCTTGGCGCCGCCGTACGGCATCTGGTCGGCGCGGTACGACGGGACGTCGCCGACGATCACGCCGCCGACCTCCAGGGCGCGGTGGGCGCGGAAGGCGGCCTGCAGGTCGTGGGTGAAGACACCGGCCTGGAGGCCGAAGTCCGAGTCGTTGACCGCGGCGAAGGCCTCGGCCTCGCCGTCGACCCTGGCGACCGTGAGGACCGGGCCGAAGACCTCGGCGCGGGCCAGGGTGACGTCGGCCGGGAGGTCGGTGAGGACGGTCGGGGCGTAGGTGGCGCCCTCGCGCTTGCCGCCGGCGAGCAGCTTGGCGCCGGCCGCGACGGCCTCGTCGACCCAGGCCTCGACGCGCTTGGCGGCGTTCTCGTCGACGAGCGGGCCGACGTCGGTGGCGTCGTCCGCCGGGTCGCCGGTGACCTGGGCCTCGACCGCGGCGACGATCTTCGGCAGCAGGCGGTCGTAGACGGAGGCGTCGGCGATCACGCGCTGCACGGAGATGCAGGACTGGCCGCCCTGGTAGTTGGAGAAGGTGGCGATGCGGGTCGCCGCCCAGTCCAGGTCGGCCTCGGAGGACCAGTCGGGCAGCACGACGGCGGCGGCGTTGCCGCCGAGCTCCAGGGTGCAGTGCTTGTGCGGCACGGACTCGGCGATGGCGTAGCCGACCTTGTCGGAGCCGGTGAAGGAGATGACCGGCAGGCGCTCGTCCTGGACCAGGGCGGGCATGCGGTCGTTCGGCACGGTGAGGATCGACCAGGAGCCGGCCGGCAGGTCGGTCTCGGCCAGCAGCTCGCCCAGGATCAGGGAGGAGATCGGGGTGGCCGGGGCCGGCTTCAGGATGATCGGGGCGCCGACGGCGATGGCCGGGGCGACCTTGTGGGCGCTGAGGTTCAGCGGGAAGTTGAACGGCGCGATGCCGAGCACGACGCCCTTGGGGATGCGGCGGGTCAGCGCGAGCCGGCCGGCGCCGCCGGCCTCGGTGTCCAGGCGCTGGGCCTCGCCGGCGTTCCAGCGGCGGGCCTCCTCGGCGGCGAAGCGGAACACGGACACGGCACGGCCGACCTCGCCGCGGGCCCACTTGATCGGCTTGCCGTTCTCGGCGGAGATGACCTGGGCGATCTCCTCGGTGCGCTCGGCGAGCCGCTTCGACACGTGGTCGAGGGCGGCGGCCCGGACGTGCGCCGGGGTGGCGGCGAACTCGTCGACGACGGCGTGCGCGGCGGCGACGGCCTCCTCGACCTGAGCCTCGGTGGGCACGCTGACCTTGCCGACCAGACGTCCGTCGTACGAGTTCGTGACGTCGAAGGTGGCCTCGCCGGTGGCCTCGCGGCCGGCGAGCCAGAAGGCGTGGGTGGTCGTCATTGCGTCCCGGCCCTTTCCGTAGGGGTGTACGAGTGCCCGAGGGGTGCCTCGCGCTCTGCTGACACGTTAGGGCCGGGAAGCCCGGTTCGGGTTTGTCCGGTGTGGAGTGGTGGGGGTGGGGCTGCTGTCCGCTTTGGCCGAAGGGGTGGCGGGAGGGGGTGCCTGAGGGGCGCCGACGGGGCGCCGCTCAGGGGGCGGGCGGCCCTCCGGCCGGGTGCGTCACCAGGGGCGGTACGCGGAGAAGGGCTGGACGCCCTCGCCCCAGCGGGCGGCGACGAGCAGGTCGCCGTGCTGGAGGAGGCCGGCGAGCCGGCCCTTGCCGCGGTCGACCTCCTCGGCGAAGGTGCGCACGTCCCGCTCCTTCCCGGAGCCGGCGTCCAGCACGTACAGCTTGTCGTTCTCCTTCGAGGAGCGGGTCACCACCCGTACCCGCCCGCGCTCGGCGTGGATCGCGGTGATGTCCCGGGCGCTCTCCAGCGGCTCCGACTCCCAGCGCGGCTCGCCGCCGGCCAGCGGGAAGGCCACGACCCGTTCCCGGTCGCCGTAGTTCGAGCCGCCGACGGCGGCGTAGAAGGTGTCGCCGTCGAGGGACCAGCGGGCCGGATCGTCCAGGGCGATCTCCCCGTACGGGCCCTCGGCCTCGATCAGGGCGCGCGGCCGCCCGTCCTGCCCGAAGGAGAGGAAGGCGTGCACGTCGAGGTCCTCGGTCCCGGCGACCCGGATCACCGTCGGGTCGGCGGACAGGAAGGTCACCCGCGCGTCCGTGCCGACGGCCCGGCGGGTGCCCAGCGGCACGAGCCAGCGCTGCCGGCCGTCGGCCGGGTCGTACGCGGCGAGCTTGAGCTCCGTGCGGTCGCAGGCGAGGACCGCGAGCACCTGCTTCTCCGCGGCGGCGACCCGGTGCGGGAAGCAGCCCCGGGGCACGGCGGCCGACCAGCGCGGCGCGCCGGTGCGCAGGTCGAGCGCGCGCAGCGCCCGGTTCCCGGCGAGCGGGGCCGGCTCGCTCGGGTACGGCTCGTGCCCCCAGTCGTCGTCCACGTCGCGCAGCACGGCGAGCCCGCCGCCGGTGGCGACCAGGTCGTCCCGTCCGTCAAGCCCGGCGTCGCCCGGGAGCAGCGCGCTGCGCCACAGCTCGCGGCCGTCGCCGAGGTCGATCGCGGCGACGGTGCGGCAGCCCTTGTCCTTGGCGGGCTCGCCGTACTCCTCGCCCTTCTCTCCGTACGCGACCAGGGCGACCGTGCCGCCGTCGGGCCGGCTGACGGCGCAGATCTCGGCGCGGCCGGGGACGGTGTACTCCCAGCGCCGGTTGCCGGCGGTGGCGTCGAAGGCGGTGACGGCGTCGTAGCGGCTGCGGACGACGGTGTCACCGAGCAGCCAGGCGGAGTTGCCGTGCTCGGCGGCGTTGGCGTCGAAGGGGGTGTCCCAGGCGCGCTCCATCGAGTCGCCCGGGAGCTTCCCGTTGGTGTGCGCCACGCAGGACCCGACGCCGCCGACCAGGGCGAGCGGCACCCCGGCGAAGAGCAGCACGCGCCGCGCCCAGTGGCCGATTCCGCGCGCGGTGCCGCCGGCCCCGGTGCTCGTTCCGTCGTTTCCGGTACTTCGTGTCATGGAACCCCACCCCTGAGTCTCTGATCGGTACGCCGGTCGTCACACCCGTCGTCCCCCACCGGTCGTCACCCCGGTCTCTCGCCGGCCTCTCGCCGGTCGTCAGCCCGGCCCGGTCACCAGCGTTCGTACACCGAGAACGGGCGCCGCTCCCCGCCGTCGCGGGTGAGGAGCGCCCAGTCCCCGTGGGTGACGAGGCCCCGGAGCGGGTCGCCGTAGCCCACCACGTGGTCGCGGAAGGACCGGTCCTCCTCCTCGTCGCCCGTGGCGGCGTCGAAGGAGTACAGCGTGTCGCCCTCCTTCGCGTTGGTCCGCACCGTCGTCACCCGGCCGTCCCTCGCCTCCAGCACGTCGACGCGGCTGAGGCCGTTCCCGACGTCCTCCCGCCACAGTTCGTCGCCGCTCGCCAGGTCGAAGGCGACGAGCCGCTCCCAGGAGCCGCCCTGGCCGCCCTCGTACGAGGCGACGGCGAAGAGCCGCCCGCCCTCGGCCGCCGTCTGCGTGATCGAGCCGTAGTCGCCCACGGCGTCGACCCGGCTCCGCGGCCGCCCGTCCGGCCCGAAGCCGAGGACGGCACGCTCGCCGCCGGATTCGCCGAACCAGACCGCCGGCGGGTCGGCGGACAGCACGACGAGCGTCGCGTCGGCGGCCACACCGCGGCGGGCGTCCAGGGGCACCTTCCAGCGGACCGTGCCGTCGGCCGGGTCGTACGCGGCGAGTTCGGCCTCGGCGCCGCAGCCCAGGGCGGCCAGCACCCGCTTCGGCGCGAGGCCGAGGCCGCCGAGGACGCAGCCCTTCGGCAGCGCGGCCGTCCAGCGCTGCGCACCGGTCCGCAGGTCGAGGGCGCGCAGGCGCCCGTCGTCGAACAGCACCCCGAGGCCGTCGCCGGCCCGGACCAGGTCCTCGCCGTGCGCGAGCCTCGCCTCCGACCCGGAGCGGGTGGTGTGCCACAGCTCGCGCCCGTCGGCGAGGCGTACGGCCGTGACGGTGACGCAGCCGGCCGCCTGCGCGTTCGGGGCCTGGCCCCCGCCCTTGGCGGGCCCGCCCCGGCGGTGGACCAGCAGGGCGATCCCGGCGCCGGGGTCGACGCCCGTCGCGCAGGTCTCGGCGCGCCCGGGGAGGACGTACTCCCAGCGCCGCTTGCCGGAGCCGAGCTCGTAGCCGACCAGGCCGTCGAAGCGGCCGCGCACGACGGTGTCGCCGGCCACCCAGGGACCGTCCGCGTCGGAGGCCTCCCGGTCGCGCGGGGCCTCCCAGGAGGTGGTCATCGAGGAGCCGGGCCAGTAGCCCGAGTTGGACAGGAACACCCAGGCCAGGCCGTAGACCATCGCGAGCAGCACGCCCAGGGCCGTCAGACAGCCGAGCCACGCCCGCCATCCGGGCGGGCCCGCCGGTCCGCCGCCCCCGTCGTCCGTCCGCCCCGCCGTTCCCGCCGTTCGCCCCGTCATAAGGATCCCCACCCCTGGGCCGCTGTCCGAAAGGCCCTCAGCGTAAGGGATCGATGATCACCCGCGCCGCTCGGTCGACACGATCAGTCCCACGCCGAGCACGACGATCGCACCGCCGAGCACGATCGACCAGGTCAGGGCCTCGTTCAGGACGAGCGCGCCGAGGGCCACCGCGACGACGGGGTTCACGTACGCGTAGGTGGAGACGAGCGAGATCGGCGCGGTCTGGATGAGCCAGGCGTACGCGGTGAAGGCGACGAGCGAGCCGAAGACGACGAGGTACGCGAGGGCGGCCCAGGAGCGCCCGGACACCGCCGCCGGGTCGAAGCCGTGCTGCTCGCCGCGCAGCAGGGCGATGCCGAGGCCCGCGAGGCCGCCCGCGAGCATCTCGTACGCGCTGGCGGTGAACGGGCTCGCGGGCATCGGGATGCGCCCCGCGGAGAACGAGCCGACGGCCCACAGCAGCGCCCCGACGACCACCATCAGGACGCCGCCCATCGCGACCTCGCCGCTGAGCCCGGGCAGGGTGAGCACGCCGAGGCCGGTGAGGCCGAGCAGCACGCCGGCCGTGCCGCCGAGGCTCGGCCGGTCGCCGGTGGCCGCCTTGAGCAGCACGACCCAGGCGGGCACGACGGCGACGAGCAGCGCGGCGAGGCCGGACGGGATGGAGGTCTCGGCGAGCACGACGAGCCCGTTGCCGCCGACCAGGAGCAGCAGCCCGACCAGGGCCGCCGAGGCGAGCTGACGCGGGGTCACCTTCAGCGCGGCCGGGCCCTGTCGCCAGGCGACGAGCCCGGCGAGGAGCAGGCCGGCCACGACGAACCGGGTCCCCGCGGAGAGGAAGGGCGGCAGCGTCTCGACGACGACCCTGATCCCGAGGTAGGTGGAGCCCCAGACGACGTAGACGATGCCGAGCGCCACCCAGACGGCGACGGGCAGCCGGCGCGGGCCGGGGGTGGTGGCGGCAGGGGTGGCGGGGGCCGACGCGGGGTGCTTCGGGGGCTGCTGGACCTCGGGGGCCGGATCGGCGGCAGGGGTTGTCATGCGCAGGAGATTACGGAGCGGGGCGCCGCCGGACCAGGAATTCTGCCCGGGATCGGGCAGGTGGAGGCGAAATTCGCGGCGCGGAAGGCCGCGGTGCTGCTCTGCGCGGGGCGGGGGGCGCCGTGCGCTGTGCGCGGGTCGCGGCGCGCGCGGGTCGCGGGGCACGGTGCGCGGTGCGAAGGGCGCGGGTCGCCGGGCGTGGGGCGCCGTGCGCGGGGCGCCGTGCGCGGGTTGCGGGTTGCGGTGCGCGTGGGTTGCTGGTTGCGGGTTTCGGGGCGAAGGGCGCGGGTCGCGGCGCGCGCGGGTTGCGGGGCACGGTGCGCGGTCCGGCTCGGGCACAGCGCGCCACGGGGGGCTACAGGGGCCTACGGGCGGGGCGGTTGGGTCGGGCCGGGCGTCGGGGGCGTGTCGCCGGTGGCCTTCAGGGCGAGCCACAGCTCCATGCGCACGTCCGCGTCGTCGAGCGAGCGCCCGAGGATCTCCTCGACGCGGCGCATCCGGTAGCGCAGGGTGTGCCGGTGCACGCCGAGGTCGGCCGCGGCGGCGTCCCACTGCCCGTGGCGGGAGAGCCAGGCGCGCAGCGAGGCGACGAGGTCGCCGCGGCCGGTGGCGTCGTGTTCGTACAGCGCGCGCAGCAGCCCGTCGGCGAAGGCGCGGACGGCGTCGTCGGCGAGGAGCGGCAGGACGGAGCCGGCGGCGAGGTCCTCGTGCTCGACGAGGGCGCGGCCGCGCCGCCGGGCGACCGAGAGCGCCTGCTCGGCCTGCTTGTAGGCGGCGGCCGCGGCGATCGGGCCGGCCGGGGCGGAGAGGCCGACGACCAGGCCGGCCTCCTCGGCCTCGCGGCTCGCGTAGCCCTCGCAGGCGGTGACCACCGCTCCCCCGTCGCCGGCCAGGACGACGAGCCGCTCGGCGCCCTCCGGTCCCTCGGGCACGGTCAGCGCGGACTCGCCGGCCCGCGCGGCGGCGGCGTCCAGGGTCTCGGCGAGCACGGCGAGCGGCGACTCGCCGTCCTTGGCCGTGGCCGCCTCCTTCGCCTCGGCGCCGGCCGGTTCGGCGATCAGCAGCCGGAACGGCGCGTCGAGCAGCCCGCCGTACAGGTCGCCGGCCACGCCGCGGGCGTGGTCGGGCTGCCCGGCGAGCAGCAGGCGCAGCACCGCCGCGCCGAGCCGCTGCTCGGCGGCCTGGAGGGAGCGCGAGCGCTCGGTGGTCAGGGTGAGGAGGGCGATCGCGGAGTGGACGGCGTAGCGTTCGGCGGTGCCGAGCGGCGCGCCCGTGCCGACGGCGAGGGCCCCGCGCACCCGCCGTCCGGTGCCGAGCGACTGCAGCTCGATCCGGTCGTCGGTGCCGCCGACGACGGCGCTCGCGGGCGCGGGCCGCTCCCGCAGCCGCTCCACGTCGGGGGTGAGCCGGGCGGCCCGGCGCGCCGCCCACTCGGGGGACACGGCGAGCACGGTGCCGGAGGTGTCGTACAGCGCGGCCCAGCCGTCCACGTGCGCGGCGAGCCGGGAGACGACCGCGTCGGGGCCCTCGGCGAGCGCCGCGCGGGTCAGCTCGCGCTGGGCCTCGAAGCCGGCGGTCACCGCGCGGTACTGGTCGGCGGCGATGGCCGCCGAGACCGCCTTGCTGATGGCGAGGAACGGCGTCCGGCGCGGCACCTCCAGCAGCGGCAGGTGCTCCTCGCGGGCGGCTTCGAGCAGCGCGTCCGGGATGTCCTCGTAGTTGACGCCGACGGCGAAGCCGAGGCCGACGACCCCGGCGCCGAGCAGACGGCGCGCGTAGCGCCGCATCGCCTCCGGGTCCTCGGCGTCGAGCGTGAGCGCGGTGGTGAGCAGCAGTTCGCCGCCCTCCATGTAGGGGACGGGGTCGGCGAGCTCGCTGACGTGGGCCCAGCGCACGGGGGTGTCGAGGCGGTCCTCACCGGCGCGGACGGTGAGTTTGAGCGCCGAGTGCTGGACGAGCGAGGCGAGGGTGGGCGGCATTGGGGGACCGTCGGACCTTTGAGGTTGTTCGGGGAGCGCGTGGGGGGTGGGGAGGGCGCGCGCCGCCCGTCGGGGCGGCGTGCCCCCGATTCTGCCAGTCCGCCCGGGCGCCCGCCCTCAGCTCCGCAGGTCCACGAGCAGCGGCGGGGTGTGCTCGCCGCGCACATGGGTGAGGGAGAGGACGGCGTGGCCGGGCGGTACCTCGTGCGCGAGCTCGGAGGCGGACCAGCGCTCCCGTTCCACCTCCCGTACGGTCACGGCCTCCGTGGTGACGGCCTTGCCGGTGGTCAGCTTGCGCAGGGCGTGCAGCATGCGGGTCATCGGCTGGTCGGCGAAGACGGTGTGGTGGGCGACCTCGGTGATCTCGACGCGTTCGGTGCCCCAGGCCTCGGCGAAGGCGCGGCCGTCCCAGTTGGGGATGCCCGCGAAGGCCATCCGGCAGCCGACGACGGCGAGCAGCGGGCCGTGCAGCTCGGCGGGCACCTCGGCGAGGGTGCGGAGGGCGAGGACGACGCCGGCGTTCTGCGGGCGCAGCCGCTGGAGGCCCCGTACGGTCCCGGGGGTGAGCGCGCCGGCCGCGTCGTCGAGCACCAGGCAGGCGAAGTGGCCGCGCGGCGAGCGGTCCCGGACGACGCTCTGGAACTGGGCGAGCAGCAGCCGGTTCAGCAGCCGGGCGGCCTCCTCGTGGGCGCCGTCGGGCAGGCAGATCCGCACCCGTACGGGGTGCGTGGTGACGGCCCGGAGCGAGAACGGCCGCGGCGCGCCCGCGCCGGCGCCCTCGCCCGTACCGAAGAAGTCGGCGAAGACCGGGCGGTCGAGCACGGCGAGCCGGTCGGCGAGGACGGGGCCGAGGTCGGTGGCGGTGCCGACCTGCCGGATCCGCGAGTCGAGCTCGCGGCGCATGGCCTGGGCGCCGTCCTCGGGCAGCAGGTCGTGCAGGGTGCGCAGGGTCTCGGGCCGGGCCTCCAGGAGCTCGCGCAGCACCGGGACGGTCGGGAAGCGCCCGTGGGCGGCGCGGTACGGGCCGATCAGCTGGGCGAGCACGGTGGCGGCGCGGCGGGTCTCCACGCCGGGCATGTCGCCGACGAGCCCCTCGGCGAGGAAGGCGGCGGCCTCGTCGGGGTCGGTGGCCCCGGCGTACAGGTCGAGGTCGTGCGCGGAGGCCGGGTCGCCGAGCCGGACGACCACGTCGTACGCCGCGTCGGGCCCGAGCGGCGCGCCGGCCGCGGCGACGGCCACGACGGAGGTGGCGCAGGCGAGGGCCTGGAGGTTCAGCGACTCGACGACCGGGGCCACGAGGGCCCGGGTCTTGCCGGAGCCGGAGGGGCCGACGGCGAGCAGGGAGGTGCCGAGCAGCCCGGGGTCGAGCGCGAGCCCGGCCTGCCGGTACGCGTACGGGGTCCGCTCGGCGTCCGCGTACCGGCCGACCCGCACCTGCCCGAGCCACAGGTCGTGCGCCGCGGCCCGCCCGGGCAGGTCCCGCTCCCCGGACGGATGCGCCCCTGCGGCGGCGCCGTCCCGCAGCACCTTCCCGACGAACGCGGCCCGCCGCACCGGGTCCCCCGCGCTCTCCCGCCAGGCGCGGTCCACCCGCGCACAGTCCACATCGTTCATCCGCCCCTCGCCCACGGCCGCCACCAACGCCTCCGCGGCCCGCTCCTCCCCGGCCGCGCGCAGCGCGGGCCACTGGGAGGGCGGGAGGAGGGCGGTGGACGGGGCGGGGGCGGCGGGGGCCTTCCGGGCGCGGTGGGCGCGGAAGAGGGAGAACCAGCCGCCGAGGCGGGCGAAGGGCCAGAGGACGAGGAGGGTGATGAGAGTGTAGAGGGTGTAGACGAGGAGCGGAGAGGAGAAGATCGCGAAGTCGCCGGTGAGGAGGGCGAGGAGCGCGAGGACCGTTCCGACCACGGGCAGGGGGTCCCAGCCGAGGCCGAAGGCCTCGGGCCAGACGAGGACGAGGGCGCCGAGCGCCACGGCGCCGGCGGCCGCCGCGCGGACGGCCGGACGGAAGCGCTCGAAGTAGTGCCGGACGATCTTGCGCCAGGAGCCGAGGAAAGAGATGGCGGAGACGAGCGCGGCGAAGAACACGCCGTCGAAGATCATGCGCGCGGCCGTGCCGTGCCAGTCGACGGCATCGGTGCTGGCGGGCCAGAACCAGCCCTCGGGAGTCAGCAGCCAGAGGAGTTCGGCCTTGTAGGGGAAGATGTTCGAGAGCCAGGCGTTCCACAGCAGGAGCCCGAGCGCCACGGGAATCAGCATGCCCGCGACCGTCACCGGCGCCAGCCTCGTCGTCTCCTCCTCCTTCGGCACGTGCCCGTACCGCCAGATCCCCACCCCCGCCTCCGGCCTCGGTGCGTCCAGCCACGCCGCGACGCGGCTCACCGCCCGGCCACCGGGGGCGCCGGACGCGCCGGCCGCACCCGGCACGCCCTGTGCCCCCGCCGGCTTCGGCGGCCTCGGCGGCGCGGACGGAGGCGGCGGCACCTGCGGTGCTGCCGCCGGGCGCGGCGGGACCTCGGGCCGGGCCTCCGGTCGGGCCTCCGGGGGTGCGGCCGGGCGGGGGAGCTCCGCTCCCCGGGTGTCGCTCGGCTCGTACGTACCGTCGGTCTCCATGAACCCCTGCCCCCTGACCAGCCAGGTCGCCGCCACTGTGCCACCGCCAATCTAGTGGGCCCGCGGCGCGCCGGAGGGGATTCGCCCGGCTGTCCGGCCCGCGCCGCGCAGCAGCGGAAAAGGCGCCACCATGTCCATGAAGGACAACGACCCCCCTCGCAACACTCCCGATCGGCGCATGCCTCTCCCCCTCCCCCGCGCCTAGCCTGCGGAGGAAACCCGCAAGTGCGTCCAGAACACCCCCAGGAGCCCCGCATGAACGCTGTCCCGCAGGAGCGGCGCGTCGTCACCGCCATCCCCGGTCCGAAGTCGCAGGAGCTTCAGGCCCGCCGCCTCGACACGGTCGCCGGTGGCGTGGGCTCCACGCTGCCGGTGTTCACCAAGCGGGCCGGCGGCGGCATCATCGAGGACGTCGACGGCAACCTGCTGATCGACTTCGGTTCCGGCATCGCCGTGACCTCCGTGGGCGCCTCCGCCGAGGCCGTGGTGCGCCGCGCCTCCGCGCAGCTCCAGGACTTCACCCACACCTGTTTCATGGTGACGCCGTACGAGGGCTACGTGGAGGTCTGCGAGGCGCTGGCCGAGCTGACCCCGGGCGACCACGCCAAGAAGTCGGCCCTCTTCAACTCGGGCGCCGAGGCCGTCGAGAACGCGGTGAAGATCGCCCGCTCGTACACCAAGCGCCAGGCCGTCGTCGTCTTCGACCACGGCTACCACGGCCGCACCAACCTCACGATGGCGCTGACGGCGAAGAACATGCCGTACAAGCAGGGCTTCGGTCCGTTCGCGCCCGAGGTCTACCGCGTGCCGGTCGCCTACGGCTACCGCTGGCCCACCGGCCCGGAGAACGCCGGCCCGGAGGCCGCCGCCCAGGCCATCGACCAGATCACCAAGCAGATCGGCGCCGAGAACGTCGCCGCGATCATCATCGAGCCGGTGCTCGGCGAGGGCGGCTTCATCGAGCCGGCCAAGGGCTTCCTGCCGGCGATCGTGAAGTTCGCCAACGACAACGGCATCGTCTTCGTCGCCGACGAGATCCAGGCCGGCTTCTGCCGCACCGGCCAGTGGTTCGCGTGCGAGGACGAGGGCATCGTCCCGGACCTGATCACGACCGCGAAGGGCATCGCGGGCGGTCTGCCGCTCGCCGCCGTGACCGGCCGCGCCGAGATCATGGACTCCGTGCACGGTGGCGGCCTCGGCGGCACCTACGGCGGCAACCCGGTCGCGTGCGCCGGTGCGCTGGGCGCCATCGAGACCATGAAGGAGCTCGACCTCAACGCCAAGGCCAAGCGCATCGAGGAGGTCATGAAGGGCCGCCTCGCCACGATGCAGGAGAAGTTCCCGGTCATCGGTGACATCCGCGGCCGCGGCGCCATGATCGCCATCGAGCTGGTGAAGGACCCGGCGACGAAGGAGCCGCACGCCGAGGCCGCCGCCGCGCTCGCCAAGTACTGCCACAACGAGGGCGTCCTCGTCCTCACCTGTGGCACCTACGGCAACGTGCTCCGCTTCCTGCCGCCGCTGGTCATCGGCGAGGACCTGCTCAACGAGGGCCTGGACGTCATCGAGGCCGCGCTCGCGCAGATCTGACCGCCCGAAGGGCGCTTCTGACACCCCGTGTGAAGAAGCTGTGGGGGGCCGATGGCGGGATGGAGTTCCGGCTGTCGGTCCCCCTCTTCGTGCCGTACGGTTTCTGCAGATGAGAGAAACACCCCGGGCGGAGCCTCCCCAGCCCCGCCCACACCGTGCCTTCGCGCACACCACTGGAGCCCTGGGCTCCGGAACTCCTCACCGATCGGATGGCCGCCCGCCCCACACCCCCCGGGGCGCGCGGCAGCCCGGTCCAGGCGACCGCCCCGGAACCACCCCCCCTGTTCCGGGGCTGTCGGCCGTGTTCTGGGCGGTGGTGGTCCTCTCCGTCACCACCTGGCAGGTCCTGGTCCACGGCCCGCTCGCCCGGCTCGACGAACGCCTCTCGCGCTCCCTGGTGGACACCGTCCCGCGCGGCCTCTCCGAAGCCGCCTCCGACCTCGGCAACATGACGGTCGCCCTCCCCGTGCTCGCCGCCGCCATGGCCTACGCCGCCTGGCGCGGCCGCCGCCTCGCCGCCCTGTACGCGGCCCTCGCGATGGCCGCCGTCCCCCTCCTGGTCGTCCCCCTGAAGGAATGGACGGCCCGCCCCGGCCCCCTGGAACCCTGGGCCCACGGCTACTACCCCTCGGGCCACACGGCGACGGCGATGGTGGCGTACTTCGGAGCCGCCTTCCTGGTGTCCCGACGCCTGGTGCCCGTCGCCGCCGTGCTCACGGCGGTGGCGGGCACCGGGCTGATCCTGCGGGGCTTCCACTGGCCGCTGGACGTGCTCGCCAGCCTCTGCCTGGGGCTGCTGATCCTGCGGGTCAGCGCCGGCCACCAGCGCTCTACGGGAAGTACGCGTCGAAGTTGCGGCTGAACTCCCACTGGTTGTAGCGGTCCCAGTTGATCGACCAGGTCATCAGGCCGCGCAGGGCAGGCCAGGTGCCGTGGGGCTGGTAGGGGCCGCAGTTCTGCTTCTTCGTCAGGCAGTCGAGGGCCTTGGTGACCTCGGTCGGGGTGGTGTGGCCGTTGCCGGCCTGGGTGGAGGCGGGGAGGCCGATGGCGACCTGGTCGGGGCGGAGGGGCGGGAAGACGCGGTCCGTGTTGCCGGCGACCGGGAAGCCGGTGAGCAGCATGTCGGTCATGGCGATGTGGAAGTCGGCGCCGCCCATGGAGTGGTACTGGTTGTCGAGGCCCATGATGGAGCCCGAGTTGTAGTCCTGGACGTGCAGCAGGGTGAGGTCGTCGCGCAGGGCGTGGATGACCGGGAGGTAGGCGCCGGCGCGCGGGTCCTGGCCGCCCCAGGGGCCGGAGCCGTAGTACTGGTAGCCGAGCTGGACGAAGAAGGTCTCCGGGGCCATGGTGAGCACGAACTTGGTGCCGTACTTGGCCTTGAGGGTCTTCACCGCGGAGATCAGGTTGACGATGACCGGGCTGGTCGGGTTGCGGAAGTCGGTGTCGCCGGTCTGCAGCGAGAGCGAGTGGCCCTCGAAGTCGATGTCGAGGCCGTCGAGGCCGTACTCGTCGATGATCTTCGAGACCGAGGAGACGAAGGTGTCGCGGGCGGCGGTGGTGGCGAGCTGGACCTGGCCGTTCTGGCCGCCGATGGAGATGAGGACCTTCTTGCCGGCGGCCTGCTTGGCCTTGATGGCGGCCTTGAAGTCGGCGACGGACTCCACGTTGGGGCACTCGGTCTGCGGGCACAGGCTGAAGCGGATGTCGCCGGAGGTCACCGAGGTCGGCTCGCCGAAGGCCAGGTTGATGACGTCCCAGGAGTCGGGCACGTCGGCCATCCGGGTGTATCCGGAGCCGTTGGCGAAGCTGGCGTGGAGGTAGCCGACGAGGGCGTGCGCGGGCAGCTGGCCGCCGGGGGTGCCGCCGCCGCCCGAGGTGGTGGTGGCGCTGACGGCGGCGGACTTCGCGGACTCGCCGGCGCTGTTCACCGCGGAGACCTGGAAGCTGTACGCGGTGGACGCGGCCAGTCCGGTCGCGGTGTACGCGGTGCCGGTGACCGTGGCGAGCGCGGCGCCGTCCTTGTAGACCCTGTACGAGGTGGCGCCCGGGACCGCCGGCCAGGACAGGCTCACCGAGCTGGAGGTCACGGAGCCCGCGGTGAGCCCGGTCGGGGTCGCGGGCGTCTGGACGGGGTCGCCGCCGGGGCCGAGCAGGGACAGGTCGTCGGCGACGTAGGCCCCGGTGCCGTACCAGCCGTGGGTGTAGATCGTCACGGAGGTGGTGGAGGCGCCGGTGGTGAAGCTGGTGGAGAGCTTCTGCCAGTCGGGGGCGGACTGCGTCCAGGTGTACGGGTCGCCGGAGCCCGAGCCGGTGCCGGTCGCGCCGAGGTAGACGTAGGAGCCGCGCACCCAGCCGCTGAGCGTGTAGGTCGAGTTCGGCTTCACGGTGACGGTCTGGGAGCACCGCGCGTTGTCGTTGCCGGCCGGGGTGGCCTGGAGGGCCTTCGTCCCGCCGTGCACGGGTGAGGAGACGACGGCCCCGCTGCCCGCCGTGCAGCTCCAGCCGTCCAGGCCGGACTCGAAGCCGCCGTTGCGGGCGAGTTCGGTGTCGGCGGCGTGGGCGGGCGGGGTCAGGGCGACGAGGCCGCCGGCGGCGAGCACGCCCGCCACGACGAGGGAGAGAGGTCTGGTGCGGGACACAACTGCCTCCGGGAGTGGGGGAATCGAGGGGGAGCGCGCCACAGCATGGTCCAGACCAATCGAGTGGTCAAGACCTCTGGCCGCGCGCACCCGCGCCGCATCACCCCTCCCCGCGGGCGAGTTGACCCGCCGCCTCGTGCATCGCCAGTTCGAGCAGCGCGGCGTCCGTGAGCGTCCCCGCCGCGTCCGGGGTCACCAGCCAGCGCACTCCCCCGGTGACCCGGCCGGGATACGGGACCACGATCCAGGTTCCGGCGCCCGCGCTGCGCACGCCCGTGCCGAGCCAGCGGGCCGCGGTGCCGGGCGGCACGAAGAAGCCCATCCGGGAGTCACCGAAGTCGGCGAGCACCGGACCCGGCCGGTCGACCAGGCGGGTGAGCACGTCCAGGGTGGGATAGCCGAGTTCGGCCGGCAGGATCAGCACGTCCCAGCGGCGCCCGGCCGGCAGCAGGGCGACCCCGTGCGGGTTGCGCTCCCACTCCCAACGGCAGGCGTCCGGGTCCGGCGCGACCGAGACGAGCCACTCGACCACCGCCCTGGCCGCGGAGCCGGCACCCGGACCCGAGCCCGAGCCAGCACCCGATCCCGAGCCCGAGCCCGATCCCGAGCCCGAGCCCGTACCGGCCCCGATCCCGACACCAGCACCGCCCCCGGCCCCGATCCCGACCCCAGCACCGTTCCCCGAACCCGAACCCGAACCCGTCCCCGTATCCGCCATGACGAAAGCCCTCTCCTCGTACGGACCCGCGACCTGCGGTGTCCGTACGGAGAGAGGGCGCCGACCCGCGGCTATGACGCGGGTTCACCACCTTCATGATGTGACGTGCGTCACATCCGTCGACGGGCTCAGCTGTCGAAGCCCAGCCCCAGCTTGTCCATCGTCTTCAGCCACAGGTTCCGCCGGCCGCCGTTCTCGTCGGCGCGGGCCAGCGACCACTTGGTGAGCCCGATGCCCGCCCAGGCGATCGGCTCCGGCGGGAACGGCAGCGGCTTGGACCGCACCATGGCGAGCTCGGTGCGCTCGGTGCGCTCCCCCGCGAGCAGGTCCAGCATCACGTCGGCGCCGAAGCGGGTCGCGCCCACGCCGAGGCCCGTGTAGCCGGCGGCGTACGCCACCTTGCCCTGGTGGGCGGTGCCGAAGAAGGCCGAGAAGCGCGAGCAGGTGTCGATCGCGCCGCCCCAGGCGTGGCTGAAGCGCAGGCCCTCCAGCTGCGGGAAGCAGGTGAAGAAGTGCTGGGCCAGCTTCAGATAGGTCTCCGGGCGGTGGTCCATCTCGGCCGCCACCTTGCCGCCGAAGCGGTAGACCGCGTCGTAGCCGCCCCACAGGATGCGGTGGTCGGCGGTGATCCGGAAGTAGTGGAACTGGTTGGCGGAGTCGCCGAGGCCCTGGCGGTTCTTCCAGCCGACCGCGGCCAGCTGCTCGGGGCTCAGCGGCTCCGTCATCAGCGCGTAGTCGTAGACCGGGACGGTGTAGTGCCGCAGCCGCTTGACCAGGGACGGGAACACGTTGGTGCCGAGGGCCACCTGACGGGCCGCGACCCGGCCGTACGGGGTGCGCACCGCCATGCCGCCGCCGGCCGGCACCAGGTCGAGCGCCGGGGTGTTCTCGAAGATCCGCACCCCGAGCTCGCGGCAGGCCCGCTTGAGGCCCCAGGCGAGCTTGGCCGGGTGCAGCATGGCGACCCCGCGGCGGTCCCACAGGCCGCCGAGGAAGGTGGGCGAGTCGACCTCGGCGCGCACCGCGTCGCGGTCGAGGAGTTCCAGGCCGCCGACCAGGCCGAGGGCGTCGGCCTCCTCGTACAGCTCGTGGAGTTCGTCGAGCTGGTGGGCCTCGGTGGCCACGTCGATCTCGCCGGTGCGCTCGAAGTCGCAGTCCAGTCCGTAGCGGCCGACGGCCTCCTCGATGGCGTCGAGGTTGGCCTCGCCCATCCGCTCGAGGGTGGCCAGCTCCCGGGGCCAGCGGGCCAGTCCGTTGCCGAGGCCGTGGGTGAGGGAGGCGGCGCAGAAGCCGCCGTTGCGGCCCGAGGCGGCCCAGCCCACCTCGCGGCCCTCGATGAGCACGACGTCCCGGGAGGGGTCGCGCTCCTTGGCGAGGAGCGCGGTCCACAGGCCGCTGTAGCCGCCGCCCACCACGAGCAGGTCGCAGCGCTCGGTTCCGGTGAGGGCGGGCAGGGCTCCGGGCTTGCCGGGGTCTTCCAGCCAGAAGGGGACGGGCTGGGCGTCGGAGAGAGATTGTGCAGCGAGACGCATGGCGACTGGGGCCATGGTTTCCAACTCCTTCGGTGCCCGGCCGGCCGGGCGGCCGGCCGGGCGCTCGTTCAGGCTGTTGCCGTTTTCTTGCGCCGGTTCGTGATGATCTGCCCGGCCACGACCACCAGCACCGCGATGACGAACATCGCCGTGCCGATGACGTTGATCTGGACGGGGGTGCCACGCTGCGCCGAGCCCCAGACGAACATGGGGAAGGTGACGGTGGAACCCGCGTTGAAGTTGGTGATGATGAAGTCGTCGAAGGAGAGCGCGAAGGCGAGCAGCGCGCCGGCGGCGATGCCGGGCGCGGCGATCGGCAGGGTGACCCGCAGGAAGGTCTGCGCGGGGCCCGCGTAGAGGTCGCGGGCGGCCTCCTCCAGGCGCGGGTCCATGGACATGACCCGGGCCTTGACGGCGGTGACGACGAAGGACAGACAGAACATGATGTGGGCGATCAGGACCGTCCAGAAGCCCAGCTCGATCCCCATGTTCAGGAAGAGGGTGAGCAGCGAGGCGGCCATGACGACCTCGGGCATCGCCATCGGCAGGAAGATCAGCGAGTTGATCGCGCCGCGCGCCCGGAAGCGGTAGCGGACCAGCGCGAAGGCGATCATCGTGCCGAGCAGGACCGCGCCCAGGGTCGCCCAGGCGGCGAGCTGGAGCGAGAGCGAGAGCGACTCGCACATGTCGGCGACGCCGCAGGGGTCCTTCCAGGCGTCGAGCGAGAACTCCTGCCAGGAGTAGTTGAAGCGTCCCTTCGGCCTGTTGAAGGAGAACGCCATCACCACGAGGTTCGGCAGGATCATGTACGCGAGCGTGAGCAGGCCCGCGATGACGACGAGGTTCTTCCGCAGCCAGCGCATCAGACCAGGTCCTCCGTTCCGGCACGGCGGATGTACACGGTGACCATGCCGAGCACGATCGCCATCAGGATGAAGGAGAGGGCGGCGGCCGTCGGGTAGTCGAGCACCCGCAGGAACTGCGACTGGATGACGTTGCCGACCATCTTGGTGTCGGTGGAGCCGAGCAGTTCGGCGTTGACGTAGTCGCCGCTGGCCGGGATGAAGGTGAGCAGGGTGCCGGAGACGACGCCGGGCATCGACAGCGGGAAGGTCACCTTGCGGAAGGTGGTGGCCGGGGAGGCGTAGAGGTCCTGCGCGGCCTCGTGGAGGCGCCCGTCGATCCGCTCCAGGGAGGTGTAGAGGGGCAGGATCATGAAGGGCAGGAAGTTGTACGTGAGGCCGCAGACGACGGCCATCGGGGTGGCGAGCACCCGGTTGCCCTCGGTCCAGCCGAGCCAGTTGGTGACGTCGAGGACGTGCAGCGTGTTGAGCGCGTCGACCACCAGGCTGTCGTCGGCGAGGATCGTCTTCCAGGCCAGCGTCCGGATGAGGAAGCTGGTGAAGAAGGGCGCGATGACGAGCACGAGCAGCAGGTTGCGCCAGCGGCCGGCCTTGAAGGCGATGAGGTACGCGAGCGGGTAGCCGAGCAGCAGGCAGAGCAGGGTCGCGGTGCCGGCGTAGAGCAGCGAGCGCACGAACTGCGGCCAGTACTCCTGGAAGGCGTCCCAGTAGGTGCGGAAGTGCCAGGTGACCTCGAAGCCCTTCTCCAGGGAGCCGGTCTGCACCGAGGTGGAGGCCTGGTAGACCATCGGCAGCGCGAAGAAGACGAGCAGCCAGACGATGCCGGGGAACAGCAGCCAGTACGGGACGAGCCGCTTGCGGGTGGAGGGCTTGCGCAGGACCGGTTCCCCGGCCGCCGCCGGCGCCTCCTTCGTCAGGGTCGCGGTCACGAGGCGTCCTCCACCGTCTCCACACCGGCGTCGATGTCCTGCGCCGCGTCGAGGCCGAAGGTGTGCGCCGGGTTCCAGTGCAGGACGACCTCGGCGCCGGGGCGCAGGCGGGCGTCGCGTTCGATGTTCTGCTCGTAGACCTGCAGTTCGGCGCCGGCCGGCGAGTTGACCACGTACTGGGTGGAGACGCCGATGAAGGAGGAGTCGACGATCCGGCCGGTGACCCGGTTGCGGCCGTCGGCGATCGAGCCCGCGTCGTCGGCGTGCGCGAGCGAGATCTTCTCCGGGCGCACGCCCACGAGCACCTTGCCGCCCTGGCGGACGGCGGAGGTACAGCGGTCGCCGGGCACCCGGAGCTTGCCGCCGCCGGCGGTGACGAGCACGTCGGAGCCGGTCTCGAGGACCTCGGCCTCGATGAGGTTGGAGGTGCCGAGGAAGTTGGCGACGAAGGTGGTCTTCGGGTTCTCGTACAGGTCGGCGGGGGCGCCGAGCTGCTCGACCCGGCCGCCGTTCATGACCGCGACCTGGTCGGCCATGGTCATGGCCTCCTCCTGGTCGTGGGTGACGTGCACGAAGGTGATGCCGACCTCGGTCTGGATGCGCTTGAGCTCCAGCTGCATCTGGCGGCGCAGCTTGAGGTCGAGGGCGCCGAGCGGCTCGTCGAGGAGCAGCACCTGCGGGTGGTTGATGAGCGCGCGGGCCACGGCGACGCGCTGCTGCTGGCCGCCGGAGAGCTGGTGCGGCTTCTTGTGGGCGTGCTCGCCGAGCTGGACGAGTTCGATCATCTCGTCGACCTGCGGCTTGACCGACTTGATGCCGCGCCGGCGCAGGCCGAAGGCGATGTTCTCGGAGATGTCCATGTGCGGGAAGAGCGCGTAGGACTGGAAGACGGTGTTGACCGGCCGCTTGTAGGGCGGGAGGTCGGTGACGTCGGTGTCGCCGAGGAAGACGGTGCCGGTGCTGGGGTCCTCCAGGCCGGCGATCATGCGCAGCGTGGTGGTCTTGCCGCAGCCGGAGGCACCGAGCAGGGCGAAGAAGGAGCCCTGCGGGACGGTCAGGTCGAGCGGGTGGACGGCGGTGAAGGAGCCGTACGACTTGCTGATCCCGGAGAGGCGCACGTCGCCGCCGGTGTTCTTTCCCGTGTGCGTGGTCTTGTCAGTCATGGGTTGCTGTCCCAGGGAGTGAGAGGGGTGGACGAGGCCGGACTCAGGCGCCGATGAGCTTGGCGAACTTCTCCTCGTACGCCGTCTCCTCCGCGCTGCTGAGCGAGCGGAAGGCGTGGGACTTCTTGGCCATGGCCTTGTCCGGAAGGATCAGCGTGTTGTTCGCGAGCTCGGGGTCGATCTTGGCGAGCTCGTCCTTCACGCCGTCGACGGGGCAGACGTAGTTGATGTACGCGGCGAGCTGGGCGGCGACGGGAAGCTCGTAGTAGTAGTCGATGAGCTTCTCGGCGTTGGCCTTGTGGCGGGCCTGCGCGGGCACGAGCAGGTTGTCGCTGGAGGTGATGTAGCCGGCGGCCGGGATCGCGTACTTGATGTCCGGGTTGTCGGCCTGGAGCTGGATGATGTCGCCGGCCCAGGCGAGGCAGGCCGCGATGTCGCCCTTGTCCAGGTCGGAGGTGTAGTCGTTGCCGGTGAAGCGGCGGATCTGCTTGGTGTCGACGCCCTTCTGGAGGCGCCCGATCGCCGCGTCGTAGTCGGCGTCGGTGAAGCTGCCCGGGTCCTTGCCCATGTCGAGCAGGGTCATGCCGACGGAGTCGCGCATCTCGGTGAGGAAGCCGACCCGGCCCTTGAGCGCGGGGTCGTCGAGCAGCTGGGTGACGGAGTCGACCTTCTTCCCGCCGGTCGCCTTGGCGTTGTAGGCGATGACGGTGGAGATGCCGGTCCAGGGGTACGAGTAGGAGCGGCCCGGGTCCCAGTCGGGGCGGCGGAACTGCGCGGACAGGTTCGCGTACGCGTTGGGCAGGTTTGACGGGTCGAGCTTCTGCGCCCAGCCGAGCCGGATGATGCGGGCGGCGAGCCAGTCGGTGACGCAGATCAGGTCGCGGCCGGTGTCCTGGCCGGCCGCGAGCTGCGGCTTGATCTTGCCGAAGAACTCGACGTTGTCGTTGATGTCCTCGGTGTACTTGACCTTGATCCCGGTGCGTTTGGCGAACGCCTCCAGGGTCGGGCGGGACTTCTCGTCCTCGCTGACGTCCATGTACTCGGTCCAGTTGGAGAAGGCGACGGTCTTCTCCTTGGCCGAGACGTCGATGGACGCGGGACCGTTGCCCTCCCGCTTGGCGGGCGGGATGCCGCAGGCGCTCAGGGAGGCGAGACCGCCGACGGTGAGCGCGCCGACGCCTCCGGCGCGCAGCACCGAGCGGCGGCTGAGGGCGCCCCGGCCGCTGGTGAGGCTGCGCCGCATCGCCGCCATCTGCGCGGCCGAGAGGCTGTCGGACTGGTACTGCTCCATGCGCTGTGCCCTTCCGGGTGGGTGGGTGCCGCTGGTCGGACGGCGAGTGCTATCGGTCCCCGAAGATCGTGCGGTGCCAGTCCTTGGCGGGCACCGCCGTGTTGTCGAACATCACGTGCTTGACCTGCGTGTACTCCTCGAAGGAGTAGGCGGACATGTCCTTTCCGAAGCCCGAGGCCTTGTAGCCGCCGTGGGGCATCTCGCTGATGATCGGGATGTGGTCGTTGACCCAGACGCAGCCGGCCTTGATCTCGCGGGTGGCCCTGTTCGCCCGGTAGACGTCGCGGCTCCAGGCGGAGGCGGCGAGGCCGTACGGGGTGTCGTTGGCGAGCCGGATGCCCTCGTCGTCGCCGTCGAAGGGCAGGGCCGCCAGGACCGGTCCGAAGATCTCCGACTGCACGACCTCGCTGTCCTGCGCGGCGCCGGTGATCAGGGTGGGACGGTAGTATGCGCCGTTCTCGAGCTCGCCACCAGGGGCTTCTCCGCCGGTGACGACGGTGGCGTACGCCCGGGCCCGCTCCACGAAGCCGGCCACCCGGTCGCGCTGGGCGTGGCTGACGAGCGGGCCGAGGTCGGTCTGGGGGTCGAAGGGGTCGCCGAGGCGGACCGTCTCCATGAGCTCGGCGACGCGGGCGACGAAGGCGTCGAACAGCGGCCGCTGGACGTAGGCGCGGGTGGCGGCGGTGCAGTCCTGGCCGCTGTTGATGAGGGAGGCGGCGACGGCGCCGTGGGCGGCGGCCTCCAGGTCGGCGTCGTCGAAGACGACGAAGGGGGCCTTGCCGCCGAGTTCCAGGTGGAGCCGCTTGACGGTGCCGGTGGCGATCTCGGCGACCCGCTTGCCGACGCCGGTGGAGCCGGTGAAGGAGGTCATGGCCACGTCGGGGTGGCCGACCAGGTGCTCGCCGGCGACCCGGCCGGCGCCGTTGACGATGTTGATCACGCCGTCGGGGATGCCGGCCTCGGTGGCCGCCCGGGCGAACATCAGCGAGGTCAGCGGGGTGAGCTCGGCGGGCTTCAGGACGACGGTGTTGCCGGCGGCGACGGCCGGGAGGATCTTCCAGGCGGCCATCTGCAGCGGATAGTTCCAGGGTGCGATGGAGCCGACGACGCCGATCGCCTCGCGCCGGACGTACGAGGTGTGGTCGCCGGAGTACTCGCCGGCCGACTGGCCCTGGAGGTGCCGGGCGGCGCCCGCGAAGAAGGCGGTGTTGTCGACGGTGCCGGGCACGTCGAACTCGCGGGTCAGCTTGATGGGCTTGCCGCACTGGAGGGACTCGACCCGGGCGAACTCCTCGGCCCGCTCGGCGAGGACCCCGGCGAAGCGGTGCAGCGCGTCGGAGCGCTCGCCCGGGGTGGCGCCGGACCAGCCGGGGAAGGCTTCCCTGGCGGCGGCGACGGCCGCGTCCACGTCCTCGGTCGAGGCGAGGGTGTAGGTGTGGACGGTCTCGCCGGTGGCCGGGTCGACGACCGCGTGCTCCCGCTCCGAGGTTCCGTGGCGGAGTTTCCCGCCGATGTACTGCGCGCCGTCCGCGAAACGGTCCGACACCTGGAAGCGGTTGCCCATGACGCTCTCCGTTGTTCCCGCTCGAGTTGAGTGCCGATCCTGGCAGAGGGCTCCCGGTCCAACAAGTGATTCCGTTGTTGCCTTTTGGTTACGCGACGGAATCGGTCGATCAATGTGTCGAGGACGGCGGGAAATTGCCGTACGGAGTGTCCGTGGCAACTGGAACAGTGGCATGCATGAACGAACTGGATTCCCTGAAACAGCAGGTCAGAAGTGGAGCACGGGTCAAGTGGCTGCACTTCTGGGGCCACCGCCCGCACCCCTCCGGACGGCTCTCGGCGAGCTGTCTGAGCCAGTGGTGGCCGTCGCCCTTCGAGGTGGACGGCGTGCGCTACGCGACCGCGGAACACTGGATGATGGCGCGCAAGGCGCGCCTGTTCGAGGACCCGGAGGCGGAGCGGGCGGCGCTGGCGGCCGCCTCTCCTGCGCAGGCGAAGAAGGAGGGCCGGCTGGTGCGCGGCTTCGACGAGGAGGTCTGGCGCCGCGAGCGCTTCGGCATCGTGGTGGAGGGCAGCGTCCACAAGTTCGCCTCGGACGAGGGCCTGCGGTCCTTCCTGCTCGGCACCGGCTCCCGGGTCCTGGTGGAGGCCAGCCCGGTGGACCGGGTCTGGGGCATCGGGCTCGCCGCGGACGACCCGGCCGCCGGGGACCCGGACCGCTGGCGCGGCCTGAACCTGCTGGGCTTCGCCCTGATGGAGGCCCGCGAGCGGCTGCACTGACCGGGTCCGGACATGCGAAAGGGGGCCGTGCGCGGCCCCCTTCGGCATGTCCGCCGGACCAGCGGTCCGCCGGTCCGGTTCCGTCCGGCCAGGAGTCCGGCCCGGCTAGGAGCGTCCCTCGACGACGAGGGAGGTGTCCCAGGAGTCGTTGCCGCTCTTCTCCCAATCGTCGACGTTGGCGAAGACCCAGCCGTAGAAGACGAGCATCAGGATGCCGAGCACGATGCCGATGGCGCCGAGGACGATGCCCGCGGTGGCCTGGCCGCCGTTGTTGGCCTCGCCGCGCTGCACCCGCTTCCGGCCGATGACGCCGAAGATCACGGCGAGGACGCCCAGGATCAGGCTGGGCAGTCCGTAGAAGCAGAAGATGACCACCGCGATGATGCCGACCACCATGGCGGCCGTGCCCATGCCGTTGGACGGCGCCTGGCCCCAGCCCGGGGGCTGTCCGCCGTACCCCGCCCCGTAACCGGGGTACGGCGCGGGGGCCGGCGCCGGCGGGTAGCCGTACCCGGGCGTGCCGGCGGCGGGCGTGGGCGTGGGCGTCGCGGGCGGGCCGAAGGCGCCGCCCGGCGCGGCCGGCGGCGGTGGCAGCTCGGCGCCCGGCATCGAGGCGATGGTGGGCTGGTCGTGGACCGCGGGCCGGTCGGCCTTGCTCAGTTCGACGCCGTCCTGGTTCGGCGGCGCCCACGGGTCCGCGGGCTGGTCTCTGTTGTCGGACATGTGCCTCCCCCAATGTGGTCACGCCATGCTACGGCCTCCCCCGTCCGGGGGAACGCTCCGGTCGGCGGGCCCCGGCCTACGATGACCCGATGACCGACCTTCACGCCTTCATCGCGGGGCTGCCCAAGGCCGAGCTGCACGTCCACCACGTCGGCTCCGCCTCGCCCCGCATCGTCGCCGAGCTGGCGGCCCGTCACCCCGACTCCAAGGTCCCGACCGACCCCGAGGCCCTGACGGACTACTTCACCTTCACCGACTTCGCCCACTTCATCGAGGTCTACCTGTCCGTCGTGGACCTGGTCCGCACCCCGGAGGACGTGCGGCTGCTCACCTACGAGGTGGCCCGGGACATGGCCCGGCAGAACATCCGCTACGCGGAGCTGACCGTCACCCCGTACAGCTCGACCCGCCGCGGCATCGACGAGCGCGCCTTCATGGACGCCATCGAGGACGCCCGGCTCGCGGCCGAGAAGGAGCTCGGCGTGGTGCTCCGCTGGTGCTTCGACATCCCGGGCGAGGCGGGTCTGGAAGCGGCCGAGGAGACGGCGCGGCTCGCCGTCGAGCTGCGGCCCGAGGGCCTGGTCTCCTTCGGTCTGGGCGGGCCGGAGATCGGCGTGCCGCGCCCGCAGTTCAAGCCGTACTTCGACCGGGCGCGGGCGGCCGGGCTGCGGTCCGTGCCGCACGCGGGCGAGACCACCGGCCCGGAGACGGTCTGGGACGCCATCCGCGAGCTGGGTGCCGAGCGCATCGGCCACGGCACCAGCTCGGTGCACGACCCGGAGCTGCTGGCCTACCTGGCGGAGCACCGGATCGCCCTGGAGGTGTGCCCCACCTCGAACATCGCGACCCGCGCGGTGGAGCGCCTGGAGGACCACCCGGTGAAGCGGATGGTGGAGGCCGGGGTGCTCGTCACCATCAACAGCGACGACCCGCCGATGTTCGGCAGCGACCTCAACAACGAGTACGCGGTCGCGGCCCGGCTGCTCGGCCTGGACGAGCGCGGTCTCGCGGCGCTCGCGAAGAACGCGGTGGAGGCCTCGTTCCTGGACGAGGCCGGCAAGGCGCGGCTCGCCGAGGAGATCGACACGTACACCGAGCGCTGGCTGAGCGCCTGACATTCAGCAGAATGGGGTCCATGGCCCCCGTGACCCTCGTAGCCCACCGCGGCGACCCCTACCGCGTCCGCGAGAACACCGTCCCCTCGATCGTCTCGGCCTTCGAGCGGGGCGCGGACGTGGTGGAGGTCGACGTCCGGCTCACCGCGGACGGCGTCCCGGTGCTGCTGCACGACGAGGGCCTGAAGCGCCTGTGGGGCTTCGACCGGCCGCTGGCCGCGCTGCGCCTGGGCGAACTGCGGGAGCTGACCGGGGACGGGGTGCCGACGCTGCGCGAGGCGCTGATCGCGGCGGGCCCGCACCGGCTGATGCTGGACCTGCCCGGCGGGAACGCGGCCTCGGTGCGGACGATCGTGGGCACGGTCCGCGAGTGCGGCGCGGCCGAGCGGGTGCTGTACTGCGCGGGCGGCACGGCCATGCTGGACGTCCGGGCCGCCGACCCGGCCGCCGAGATCGCGCTGACCTGGAACACGCTGGCCCCGCCGCGCCCGGTGCTGCTCGACGCGGTCCGCCCGAAGTGGCTCAACTACCGCTTCGGCCTTGCGAGTCGGGAGCTGGTCGAGCGGGTGCACCGGGCCGGTCTGCTGGTCTCGGTGTGGACCCCGGACACGAAACGGAACATGCGTAAGCTGATCGGGAACGGGGTCGACTCGATCACCACGAACCGGGTCGACGCCCTGGCCGCCGTCTTGCGAAAGGTCCGTGGATGAACGACAGGATCCGCACCGACATCGCGCACAACGCGCGCGTCTGGAACTACTGGCTCGGCGGCAAGGACAACTACCCGGTGGACCGGGAGGCCGGCGACCGGGTGACCGCGCTGCACCCCGGCATCGGCGCGGTGGCCCGCGCGGACCGCGCGTTCCTCGGCCGGGCGGTGACCCATCTGACCGCCGAGGCCGGCATCCGCCAGTTCCTCGACATCGGCACCGGCCTGCCGACCGCCGACAACACCCACGAGGTCGCCCAGCGGATCGCCCCGGACGCCCGGATCGTCTACGTCGACAACGACCCGATCGTCCTCACCCACGCCCGGGCGCTGCTCACCGGCACCCCCGAGGGCGCCACCGCCTATGTGGACGCGGACGCCCGGGACCCCGAGCGGATCCTCGCGGCGGCGGCCGGCACGCTCGACCTCACCCGGCCGGTCGCCGTGCTGATACTGGGCATCCTCAACTTCGTCCTCGACCTCGACGAGGCCCGCTCGGTGGTCCGCACCCTGATGGCCGCGGTGCCGTCCGGCAGTTACCTGGTCATCACCCACCCCACCTACGACCCCGAGGTGGGCGGCGAGGCCAACGTGGCGGCCATGGAGTTCTGGAACGCGCACGCCACCCCGCCGATCACGGCCCGCAGCCGCGCCGAGTTCGCCGGTTTCCTCGACGGCCTCGACGTGCTGGAGCCGGGCATCGTGTCCTGCTCCCGCTGGCGCGACCCGGAGGGGACGGACGTGGCGCAGTACGGCGCGGTGGCCCGCAAGCCGTAATGCGCGCAGGGGGGACGGAACGGCGGGACCCGGCGGCGCGGGCCCGCGCGCTCGCCGAGCGGCTGCGGTCGCGGGCCGAGGCCAATCCGTGGGCGGTCGACGTCGGTCTGGCGCTGCTGGTGCAGGCGGCGATGACGATGCCGTTCGTGGTGCCGCGCGGACCGGAACTGGAGCCGGCGACCTGGCCGGCGTACGGGCTGACCACGCTCACCGTCGTGCCGCTGGTGTGGCGCCGCCGGGCCCCGCTGGCGGTACTGCTCGCGGTCGTCGCGACGAGCGGGCTCTACCGGCTGGCCCTGGAGGGCCCGGGCCAGCCGCTGCCGTACACCGGCCTGGTCTGCCTCTACACGATCGCGGTGCTCTCGCCGCCGGGGAAGCGGCTCGCGGCCGGGGCCCTGGTGGCGGTCGCGGTGCCGGTGTCGGTGTGGCTCAACACCCGGTCGGCACGCGAACTCACCTTCTCCCTCTTCGTGTTCGGCGCCGCCTACGCCTTCGGGCGGCTCACCGACGCCCGGCAGCGGGCGCACCGGGCCGACGCGGAGCGCGCCGCGGCGCGCGAACGGGCCCGGATCGCCCGGGAGATGCACGACATCCTGTCGCACGCGGTGAGCCTGATGATCGTGCAGGCGGAGGCCGGACCGGTCGCGGTGCGGGCGGCGCCGGAGCGGGCGGAGGCCGCGTTCGAGGCGATCTCGGCGACCGGCCGGGACGCCATGGTGCAGCTGCGCCGGATGCTGGGCGTGCTGCGCGAGGACACCACCGGGCCGGCGGCGCCGCGCGCCCCGCAGCCCGGGCTCGGGGAGCTGCCCGCGCTGCTCGACCGGGTGCGGGCCGGGGGTCTCGACGTGCGGTACGTGACGGAGGGCGCCGGGCGCCCGCTGCCGGAGGCGACCGGGGCGACGGTGTTCCGGATCGTGCAGGAGGCGCTGACCAACACGGTCCGGCACGCCCGGGCCCGCGCGGTCACGGTGTGCCTGGACCACCGGCCCGCCGAGCTGGAGGTCCGGGTGACGGACGACGGTCGCGGGCCCCGGCCCGGCGGCACGGCCGGGCACGGTCTGGTCGGGGTCCGCGAGCGGGCGGCGGCGCACGGCGGCACGGCCTCGGCCGGCCCCGGCCCGGACGGGCGGGGCTTCGAAGTGCGGGCGGTGCTCCCGCTGGGGCGGGTCGTGGAGACGCGGGAGGTGCCGGGGTGACGATCCGGGTGGTGGTGGCGGACGACCAGGAGCTGGTGCGCAGCGGTTTCGCGCTGATCCTGGACGTCCAGGAGGACATCGAGGTGGTCGCGGAGGCCGGGGACGGCGCGGCGGCGGTGGCGGCGGTGCGGCGGCACTCCCCCGACGTGGCCCTGCTGGACGTCCGGATGCCGGTGATGGACGGCATCGAGGCCTGCCGGGCGATCTCCGCCGGTTCGGCCTGCCGGACGGTGATGCTGACGACCTTCGACGCCGACGAGTACGTGTACGAGGCGCTGCACGCGGGCGCGAGCGGTTTCCTCCTGAAGGACGTGCGCCGGGACGACCTGGTGCACGCGGTGCGGGTGGTCGCGGCGGGCGAGGCGCTGCTTGCCCCGTCGGTGGCCCGGCGGCTGGTGGAGCAGTACACGGCGGGCGGCCCGGCGCGCCGTGACCCGCGGCCCGATCCGCGGCTCGACGTGCTGACCGGCCGGGAGCGGGAGACGCTGCTGCTGCTCGCCCGGGGCCTGTCGAACGCGGAGATCGCGGCGGAGCTGGTGGTGAGCGACCACACGGTGAAGACGCACGTGGGGAACGTGCTGGCCAAGCTGGGGCTGCGGGACCGGATCCAGGCGGTGATCTGCGCGTACGAGACGGGTCTGGTGACGGCGGGCGCTCCCCCGGCCGGGGGAGGTCACGGCGCGGGCGGCTCCCCCGGGTGGGCGAGGGGCTGAGCGGCGGGGACCGCCGGTGCGGGCGATCCGTGGATCGTGCCTGGTCAGCAGGATGGTGGCGATCGAGAAAGCCGGTTCGCACCCATGGAGTCGACATGAGGAAACCCACCCGCACGCTGCTCGCCGCCGCCCTGGTCCTGGGCGTCGCCGGAGGTCCGGCGGTGCTGCCGGCCGCCGCCGCGCCGGCCCCCGGGGTCGCGGCCGGGGCGGCGGTCCCGGCCACCGTGCCCGACACCGTCCCGACCGCCGCCCTGGAGGCGGCGCTCGCCGGCCTCCCGTCGAAGGACGCGACGGCGGCCCTGGTCCGGGTCGGTGGCACGGAGGGCGCCTGGCGGGGCAGCGCGGGCGTGCACGACCTGAGGACGAACCGGCCGGCGGACCCGGGCGGCCGGTTCCGGGCCGGTTCGGTGACCAAGGTGTTCACGGCGGCGGTGGTCCTCCAGCTCGCCTCGGAGGGCCGGATCGACCTGGACCGCCCGGTCCGCGGGTATCTGCCGGAGCTGATCCCGGCCGCGTACGGCGGGGTCACCGTGCGCCAGTTGCTCAACCACACGCACGGCATCCCGGCGGCGGAGCTGCCGGGCGAGACGGTCGAGGAGTGGTACGCGCGCCGCTTCGTCACGTACGACCCGCGCGAGCTGGTGCGCTCGGCGACGGCGCGGCCGCGCGAGTTCGCCCCCGGCGAGCGCCAGCACTATCTGAACATCGGCTACACGATCGCGGGTCTGCTCGTGGAGCGGGTCACCGGTGACACGTACGCGCACCAGGTGGAGGCGCGCGTGCTGCGGCCGCTCGGGCTGCGGGACACGTACTTCCCCGGCGACAGCCCGCGGATCGAGGGCCGGCACAACCACGGTTACCAGTGGATGCGGCTCGACGACGGGACGACCGGGCTGCGGGACGTCACGGTGTGGGGCGCGACGGACGGCTTCGCGGCCGGGGACCTGATCTCCACCACCGCCGACCTGGAGCGCTTCACCCGGGCGCTGTTCGCGGGCCGGGTGGTGCGCGGGCCGCTCCTCGAGGAGATGTTCACGCTGCCGAAGGTGACGGACTTCGGGTCGGGCGCCCCGGCCGCGTACGCGGTCGGCCTGTCGATGAAGAAGCTGGGCGGGCGCGAGGTGTGGGGGAAGACGGGTGGCCGCTGGGGCTCCAACGCGGCCATGGCCTCGACCCGCCACGGCGAGCGGACCCTGGTCTACGGGGTCCACTCGACCGACGCGAAGGGCCGGGACATGAACCGGGTGGCGATGGACCTCATGCTGGCGACGTACGGCCCGCCGTCGGAGTGAGTCCGGTCCCGGCCGGCCCGGCGTCCGCGGCCGTGCCGAGCGCCTCCAGGCGCTTGATCAGCCGGCGCACGGCGAGCAGCGGCAGGATGCCGAACACGCCGAAGGACATGTCGATCACCGACCACCAGAAGGGGATGCCGCGGACCGGTCCGCAGATCAGGGCGAGCGGGACGATGCCGACGCAGGCGATCATGCCGAACTCGATCACCCAGATGTTGCGGACCGGGTCGCGGTAGGGCCCGTAGAAGGCGACGGCGATGACGAGGTGGGCGAAGGCCAGCCAGTCGGTGCCGTAGAGGAGGTACGGGGCTTCGGCGTCGGCTCCTTCGAGGCCGCCGCGCACCCGGGCGATCCACTCGGCGAGCCCGGGGAAGGCGTGCCCGAGCGGGGCGGCCCAGGTGTCCAGGGCCCCGTCGAGCAGCCGGAGTTCGGTGACCAGCGGGAACGCGGTGGCCCCGCTGAGCACCAGACAGACGATGAAGACGACCAGCCAGACGCGGATGCGCTTGAGGAGGGCTCTGGGCCCGTTCGTGTCGCTCATGGGGGCAGCGTACGCCCCTCATGAACGCGTTCAAAAACGGGGGGCGAGCGTGCGCGCGACGGCGTGCGAGACGGCGGTCGCCCCGGCCGCGAGGGCGAGCCCGGCCGCCACGTCCCTGCCCCGGGCGGGCCGCAGCACCCCGGCCCGCCGCAGCCGGCCGCGCGCCCACAGCGTGAACGGCACGACGAGCAGCGGCGAGGTGACCGAGCCGGGCGTGACCCCGCGCACGACCGCGGCCTGCGCGAGGTGCACCAGGCCGTGCAGGCCGAAGCCGTTCAACGCCCCCTGGTAGAAGGCGGACCGACCGCCGGAGCGGGCCCCGGCCACGGCGGCCGAGCCCACGATCACCGCCATCACCGCGACGGCCGCCCGGAATTCGCGCTCGTCCACCGAGCCGAGGGCCCGCCACACCCGCTCCGGCACCCCCGGGAAGCGCTCCTTCAGCTCCGGCAGGTGCTCCCGCATCCAGCGCGGCCCGTACACCACCTCCTCGGCGTCGTGCAGCGCCCAGGCGGCGAACAGTCCGTACGTGACAGCCGAGTTGATCCCCGTTTCGGTCATGCGTACGGCTTATCACGGTGGGGCGCGGGTGCGGGCGGCGCCGCCCGTTTCACAGACCGACGATCGCGTTCCAGCGCCGGGCGAACTCGGTGCGCTCCTCGGGGCCGATGTCCCGGGCGATCGCCAGGCGGCGGCGCATGGCGGCGTCCGGGAAGATCAGCGGGTCCTCGGCGAGGGCGGCGCGGTCCTCGTCGCCGGAGTCGGCGAGGACGGCCTGGGCGGCGGGGACCGGGCAGACGTAGTTGACCCAGGCGGCGAGTTCGGCGGCGACCTCGGGCTCGTAGTAGTAGTCGATCAGCTGCTCGGCGTTGGTCTTGTGCGCGGCGAGGTTGGGGATCAGCAGGGACTCGGCCCACAGTTCGGCGCCCTCCTCGGGGACGACGAACGCGATGTCGGGGTTGTCGGCCTGGAGTTGGATGACGTCGCCGGAGTAGGCCTGGCAGGCGAGGACGTCGCCGGTGGAGAGGTCCTTGATGTAGTCGTTGCCGGTGAAGCGGCGGATGTGCTTCCGGCGGACGAGTCCCTCGATCTGCTCGCACAGGGCGTGGAAGTCGTCGGCGGTCCAGCGGGTGACGTCGACGCCGTTGCCCTGCATGAGCAGCGCGAAGGACTCGTCGAGGCCGGACAGCAGGGTGACCCGGCCGCGCAGGTCGTCGGCCCACAGGTCGCGGGTGGAGCGGATCTCCCGGCCGAGCTTCCGGCGGTTGTACGCGATGCCGGTGATGCCGGACTGCCAGGGCACCGAGTGCAGCCGGCCGCGGTCGAAGGCGGGCGTGCGCAGCAGCGGGTCGAGGTGCCGCGCGACGTGGGGCTGCCGGGAGCGGTCCATCTCCTGGACCCAGCCGAGGCGGACGAAGCGTGCGGCCATCCAGTCGCTGATGACGACGAGGTCGCGGCCGGTCTCCTGGTGGTTCATCAGGGAGGGGCTGATCTTGCCGAAGAACTCGTCGTTGTCGTTGATCTCCTCCGTGTAGCGCACGGAGATCCCGGTCCGCCGCGTGAAGGCGTCCAGGGTGGGCCGCCTGGCCTCGTCGTCCTCGTCGGTGTCGATGTAGAGCGGCCAGTTGGCGAAGGCGAGCACCCGTTCGCCCGCGGACAGGTCGCGTCCCGCGCGGTCGTCCGGCTCGACGTACGCGGGCGGCACCCCGCAGCCGGCGAGGAGCGCGCCGGCGCCGGTGCCACCGAGTCCGCGCAGCAGCGCGCGGCGGGTCATGGTCTTCGCTGTCGTCCTGGTCACCCGCCCAGCTTTCCGGCGGGCTCCGAGCTGCGGCAATGGACGTTCCGTCGACCGGAAGGGCGCGGCCCCGGCACCTTGTCGATCAAGGTGCCGGGGCCGCGCGGGGCTCGGTGCGGGTCAGCCGAGGGAGGTCATCACGTGCTTGATGCGCGTGTAGTCCTCGAAGCCGTACGCCGAGAGGTCCTTGCCGTAGCCGGACTTCTTGAAGCCGCCGTGGGGCATCTCGGCGACGAGCGGGATGTGGGTGTTGATCCACACGCAGCCGAAGTCGAGCGCCTTGGACATGCGCATCGCGCGGGAGTGGTCCTTCGTCCAGACCGAGGAGGCCAGGGCGTACTCGACGCCGTTGGCGAACTCCAGGGCCTGGGCCTCGTCGGTGAAGGACTGGACGGTGATGACGGGGCCGAAGACCTCGTTCTGGATGATCTCGTCGTCCTGCTTGAGGCCGGAGACCACGGTCGGGGCGTAGAAGTAGCCCTTGTCGCCGACCCGGTGGCCGCCGGCCTCGACCTTGGCGTGCGCCGGGAGGCGGTCGATGAAGCCGGAGACCTGCGTGAGCTGGTTGGCGTTGTTGAGCGGGCCGTAGAGCACGTCCTCGTCGTCCGGCTGACCGGTCTTCGTCTCGGCGGCGGCCTTGGCCAGCGCGGCGACGAACTCGTCGTGGATGGACTCGTGGACGAGCACGCGGGTGGCGGCCGTGCAGTCCTGGCCGGCGTTGAAGAAGCCGGCGACGGAGATGTCCTCGACGGCCTTGTCGATGTCGGTGTCCTCGAAGACCACGACGGGGGCCTTGCCGCCGAGCTCCAGGTGGACGCGCTTGACGTCCTTGGCGGCCGACTCGGCCACCTGCATGCCGGCGCGGACGGAGCCGGTGATGGAGGCCATCGCCGGGGTCGGGTGCTCGACCATGGCGCGGCCGGTCTCGCGGTCGCCGCAGACCACGTTGAAGACGCCCTTGGGGACGATCTGGCCGATGATCTCGGCCATCAGCACGGTGGACGCCGGGGTGGTGTCCGAGGGCTTGAGGACGACGGTGTTGCCCGCGGCGAGCGCCGGGGCGAACTTCCACACGGCCATCATCATCGGGTAGTTCCACGGCGCGACCTGGGCACAGACGCCCACCGGCTCGCGGCGGATGATCGAGGTCATGCCCTCCATGTACTCGCCGGCCGAGCGGCCCTCGAGCAGCCGGGCGGCACCCGCGAAGAAGCGGATCTGGTCCACCATCGGCGGGATCTCCTCGCTCGCGGTGAGGGCGACCGGCTTGCCGGTGTTCTCGACCTCGGCGGCGATCAGGTCCTCGGCGCGCTCCTCGAAGGCGTCCGCGATCTTCAGGAGGACCTTCTGGCGCTCGGCGGGCGTGGTGTCACGCCAGGCGGGGAAGGCGGCCGCGGCGGCCTCCATGGCGGCGTCGACGTCGGCCTGGCCCGACAGCGGGGAGGTGGCGTACACCTCGCCGGTGGCCGGGTTGATCACGTCGATCGTGCGGCCGTCGGCCGCGTCCCGGAACTCCCCGTTGATGTAGTTGCGCAGCCGGCGCAGCTCGGTGGTCACTTGCCACCCCTCCTGTCACGTTCTGTCTCCGCACTCCGTCGTGCGGCGTCCCGATGTGCGAGACACCTCAGCCTAATCGGTTCACTGACGCTTTCAACAGGCCCGACGGCCGCCAACTTCGGATTCAGTGTGATCAACAGCCCTGGACAACGAATTTCATCGCTTTGGGGTTGCGAGAACGACAGGTTCGGTGCACAGTGAAGTCGTGGCCAGTCGAAGCACAGACCCGAGAACCGGAACCGGTTCGTCCCCGACGATCGACGCCGTCTCCCTGGCGATCATCGAACAGCTCCAGCAGGACGGGCGCCGCCCCTACGCCGCCATCGGCAAGGCCGTCGGCCTGTCCGAGGCGGCCGTGCGCCAGCGCGTCCAGAAGCTGCTCGACCAGGGCGTCATGCAGATCGTCGCCGTCACCGACCCGCTCACCGTGGGATTCCGGCGCCAGGCGATGGTCGGCATCAACGTCGAGGGTGACCTGGATCCGGTCGCGGACGCGCTGACGGCCATGGCCGAATGCGAGTACGTGGTGATGACCGCGGGCTCCTTCGACCTCATGGTGGAGATCGTCTGCGAGGACGACGACCACCTCCTGGATGTGATCAACAAGCGCATCCGCACCCTCCCCGGGGTGCGCTCCACCGAGAGCTTCGTCTACCTGAAGCTCAAGAAGCAGACCTATATGTGGGGAACCCGATAGCCGTGAGCCAGTCCCGCAGCGACCTGTCAAAGTCCGCCTACGACCACCTGTGGATGCACTTCACCCGCATGTCGTCGTACGAGAACAGCCCCGTCCCCACCATCGTCCGCGGTGAGGGCACCTACATCTACGACGACAAGGGCAGGAAGTACCTCGACGGCCTCGCCGGCCTGTTCGTGGTCCAGGCCGGACACGGCCGCACCGAGCTCGCCGAGACCGCCGCCCGGCAGGCCCAGGAGCTCGCCTTCTTCCCGGTGTGGTCCTACGCCCACCCGAAGGCCGTCGAGCTCGCCGAGCGCCTCGCCCACGAGGCCCCCGGCGACCTGAACAAGGTGTTCTTCACCACCGGCGGCGGCGAGGCCGTCGAGACCGCCTGGAAGCTGGCCAAGCAGTACTTCAAGCTCATCGGCAAGCCCACCAAGTACAAGGTCATCTCGCGCGCGGTCGCCTACCACGGCACCCCGCAGGGCGCCCTCTCCATCACCGGCCTGCCCGGTCTGAAGGCCCCCTTCGAGCCGCTGGTCCCCGGCGCCCACAAGGTGCCGAACACCAACATCTACCGCGCCCCGATCCACGGCGACGACCCGGAGGCCTTCGGCCGCTGGGCCGCCGACCAGATCGAGCAGCAGATCCTCTTCGAGGGCCCCGACACCGTCGCGGCCGTCTTCCTGGAGCCGGTGCAGAACGCCGGCGGCTGCTTCCCGCCGCCGCCCGGCTACTTCCAGCGGGTCCGCGAGATCTGCGACCAGTACGACGTGCTGCTCGTCTCCGACGAGGTCATCTGCGCCTTCGGCCGCCTCGGCACCACCTTCGCCTGCGACAAGTTCGGCTACGTGCCGGACATGATCACCTGCGCGAAGGGCATGACCTCCGGCTACTCCCCGATCGGCGCCTGCATCGTCTCCGACCGCCTGGCCGAGCCGTTCTACAAGGGTGACAACACCTTCCTGCACGGCTACACCTTCGGCGGCCACCCGGTGTCCGCCGCCGTCGGCCTCGCCAACCTCGACATCTTCGAGAAGGAGAAGCTGAACCAGCACGTCCTCGACAACGAGGGCAACTTCCTCTCCACGCTGCAGAAGCTGCACGACCTGCCGATCGTCGGCGACGTCCGCGGCAACGGCTTCTTCTACGGCATCGAGCTGGTCAAGGACAAGGCCACCAAGGAGTCCTTCAACGAGGAGGAGACCGAGCGCGTCCTGTACGGCTTCCTCTCCAAGGCGCTCTTCGACAACGGCCTGTACTGCCGGGCCGACGACCGCGGCGACCCGGTCATCCAGCTGGCTCCGCCGCTGATCTCGGACCAGTCCACCTTCGACGAGATCGAGCAGATCCTGCGCGCCACCCTCACCGAGGCGTGGACCAAGCTCTGACCGTTCTCGACGCGCGCCACGCCGCCCTCACGGCGTGACCCCGGCCCGGGCATGCGGCCATCCGAGTGGATGGCGGCCTGCCCGGGCCGCGTGCCGTCCGTATCACCCGATCGAAATCCTTAACGTGCCGAGGGACCCCAGTGACCCACCGGCCCGCCCCGTCGTTCCCCCGTCCAGGGGAACGAACACTGTTTGGCTTCGATCGAGGTGTACGCGATGGCCCCACCGGACAACGACGTGCTCTGGGCGCGTTCCCTGCGCTGCGCCCTGGGCGGCTCGGACGTGCTGACCGGAGTCTGGATCGGCGCGCGCGAGGGGGAGATCCTCGCCGTCACCGGCCCCCGCGGCAGCGGCAAGACCACCCTGCTGCGCTGTCTGTCCGGCCAGACCCGGCCCCAGGAGGGCGAGGTCTGGTTCAACAGCGCCCCCGTGCACACCATGAACCGGGCCCAGCGCGAACGGCTGCGCCGCGAACGCTTCGGCTGGATCGACCCCGAGCCCGGACTCGTCCCCGAACTCACCGGCTGGGAGAACGCTGCCCTGCCGCTGCTGCTGCGCGGCGTGTCGCACCGCGCCGCCCGCACCGCCGCCGTCGAGTGGCTGGAGCGCCTCGACACCGGCGCCGCCGCGAAGCAGCGCCCGCATGCCCTCACCCAGTCCCAGCGCCAGCGGATCGCCATCGCCCGCGCCCTGGTCACCACCCCCGCGGTGCTCTTCGCCGACGAACCGACCGCGACCCTGCACCGCGCCGACGGCGCCCAGGTGCTGCGCACCCTGACCGCCGCGGCCCGCTCGCACGGCATCACCGTGCTGCTCGCCAGCGGCGACCCCGAGGTCGCCGCCCTCGCCGACCGCACGGTCGCGCTGCTCGACGGGCGCCGCGTCGGCGCCGTACCGCCGGCCACCGGGGCGGAGGGCGTCACCGCGTGCTCGCTCTCCGTCTAGTCCGCGGCACCCACCCCGTCGTCCAGCTGCGCCGGCTGCTCGTCGCCGCGGCCGCCGCCGGGGTGGGCTTCCTGCTGCTCTGCTCCCTCGGCTATGCCGTCGGCCACCCCCGGAACTCCTCCGAGGCCGTGCTGCGCCTGCTGTGGTGCGCCCTGCCGCTCGCCGCGACGGTGCAGTTCGCGGTCGCCGTGGCCCGCACCGACCCCAGTGTGCGGCCCCGGCCCGGGCTGTCCGCGATCGGCCTCGGCCCGGCCCGGCTCACCGCGATCGCCGCCACCTCCACCGCCGTCGCCTGCACCCTCGGCTCGGCCGTCGCCCTGCTCTGCTACCTGCACCTGCGCGGCGACATCACCGGACTGCCCTTCGACGGCGCCGCCGCCGACCTGCTCGCCGCCGACCAGCCCGTCCCGCTCGCCGCCGCCCTCACCCTGCTCGCCGTCGTCCCGGTCGCCGGCGCCACCGCGGCCGGTCTCGCGCTGCGCCCCCGGAAGACCGCCGACGCGCCCGTCGTACGGTCCGCGACCGCCGGCCTGCCCTGGGGCGTGGCCCTGCTCGCGACGGGCCTGGCCGTCGAGACGTACGCCGCCCGCGGCGACGGCGGCGGGGTACTGGCCGGCTGGGTGCTCACCGCGATCGGCCTCGCGATGGCCGGCCCCGGCATCACCCACGGCTGCGGCCGGCTCCTCCAGCTGGTCCGCCCCGGCGCCGTACGCCTGCTGGCCGGCCGGGTCCTCATGGACGAGGCCCGCCGCATCGGACGCCCGCTCGGCGTGGTCGCGGCGGTCGGCTCCGGCGCGGTCGCCGGCTACGCGCTGTACGGCGGCGAGCTCGGCCCGCTGTCCTGGCTGGGCGTGACCGTGGTCGTCGGCTGCACCACCGCGACCCTGCTCTCCGCCGCCCTGGAGTCCAAGCAGGCCCGCACCCACACCACCGAGGCACTCCTGCGGCTCGGCGCCCCGCCGACCGTGCTGCGCACCACCGCGCTGCTGCGCGCGGGCGTGCTGCTCGCCGTGTTCGTGCCGCTCACCTGGGCGGTGGGGGCCCTGGCGGCCGTTCCCCTGCGGGGCTGAACGGCCGGCCCCGGCCTATCGTGGGGCGCATGACCCACGAGCGCGAGATCCACTCGGCCGCCGAGTTCGACGCGGTGCTCGCCACCGGCGGCTCCCTGCGCGGCCGCCGGATCCAGTCCGTGGACCTCACCGAGCGCACCGACGCGCTGCTCTCCCACTCCACCGCCGACGCCGTGTTCCTCGGCTGCCCGATGCGGCCCGAGGCCGCGGCGAAGGTCCGCGCCGACGGTGCGCTGGTCTTCCCGCCGGTGCCGGACCTCCCCTTCGACCCGTACCGGGCCCGGCTCTACTCCCCCGCCGAGCTGTACGAGGGGATCACCGGGCTCTCGTACGAGCAGACCCCGGACGCCCGCTCGTACGCCTGGTTCGGGCGCACCCGCGCGGACGGCGACATCTTCTCCTCGATGCTGCGCTCGCTGCACGACGACGCCATCTCGGACGCCCTCGACGAGGCGCTCGCGGGCGCGCGGGTGGTGGGCGTGATGGGCGGGCACGCGATGGTGCGCGGCGGCGCCGCGTACGCGGGCACGGCCCGGCTCGGCCGCGCGCTGACCCGGGCGGGCCTGACGGTGGCGACGGGCGGCGGCCCGGGCGCCATGGAGGCGGCGAACCTGGGCGCCTACGCGGCGCCGCTGCCCGACCCGGCGCTCGACGAGGCCCTGGAGCTGCTCGCCAAGGCCCCGTCCTTCACGCCGTCGGTCACCGACTGGGCGCGGGCCGCCTTCGAGGTACGGGCCCGGTGGCCGCACGGCGGCGACTCGGTCGGCATCCCCACCTGGTTCTACGGCCACGAGCCGCCGAACGCGTTCGCGACCCGGATCGGCAAGTACTTCGCCAACGCCACCCGCGAGGACGGGCTGCTCGCCCGCTCGACCGCGGGCGTGGTCTTCCTGCCGGGCGCGGCCGGCACGGTCCAGGAGATCTTCGACAACGCCACCCCGAACTACTACGCCTCCCGCGGCGCCCCGACCCCGATGGTCCTGGTCGACCGCTCCCACTGGACCACCCGCCTCCCGGCCTGGCCCCTGCTCGCCGCCCTCGCCGAGGACCGCCCGATGGCATCGCGGATCGCCCTGGTCGACTCGGTCGACGAGGTGCCCGGGACGCTGGAACGGCTCGCCGCCGCCCCGTAGTGGTGGTGTCCCGGAAGGCTGCGGGAAAACCGTTTGGCCCGGCGTGCCGCGTCGGGCACAATCCCCCGCGATGTACGGGGTGAGGGACGTGTTCGTGTGTGCCGGGTGCGGTGCGGAGCTGACCGTGCCGGTGGTGCGGGTGCCGTTGCCGGCCGGGGCGCACCTGTCGTACGGGCACGACGTGATGCCGCCGTTGATGGCGCCCGGCACCTATGCGGTGGATCCGGAGCCGTCGGGGCCGCCGTTCGGGCAGTGGGAGGAGCTCGGGGAGGCGGAGGCGGCGGCCCGTGGGCTGTTCGCGCCGGTGTATCCGGTGTCCTTCGGGGCGCGGGGGCGGGTGGTCGTGGCGCCGGGCGACGTGCGGGGCACGCGGCTGATCCCGGAGCACTCGGGGAACTCCTGTCTCGGCATGTGCGTGGGCGAGCGGCCCAGTATGGCGTGCGCGGGCTGCGGGGCGCTCGTGGCCTCGCGGGTGGACGACTGCGGGCTGTGGCAGGCGGTGTGGATCGAGCCGGACGCGGTGCGCCGGGTCCCCACCGGATGTCCCGCCCAGGACCGGGAGTTCGAGCCGCTGCCGCCGCTCGACCCGGGCGGCGGCTGGAGCGACGTGTGGCAGGACGCCACCGGCGCGGCCCTGGCGCACCTGCTCGTCGCCTCGGGCGGCGCCCCGCTCGCCCTGCCCGACGGCCTGCTCACCGAGGTGTTCGGCGCGCCGCTGGACGCCCTGCTGCCACCCGGCCCGCCGCCCCTGCGGGTGGGCCTCGCCGGCCCGGGGCTGCCCGACGACGGCCTGGACATCGCCCTCGTCCCGTACGACCGGGACACCGGCGGTCCCTGGCGACCGACGGGCGGCGCGGTGCCGGTGGCGCTGCCCGACGGCGTGTGGGCGCATCTCGCGCTGCCCGGCGAGACCCGGCCGATCCCCGCCTCGGGCACCCTCCCGGACGGCGTGCTGCGCGACGACTACCCGCTGCCGGACCACCCCTGGTACCGCTTCCGCCCGAACCACCAGGCCTTCCGCGCCACCCTGGCCCGGTGCCCCGAGGCCCGCGAGCCGTGGCTGCGGGCGCTGTTCGACCGCGGGTTCTAGGCGCCTTCCTCCAGCACGACCACGTCCTCCGCTCGGAACTCCACGTCCACCTCGGCGCCCTCCTCCGGCGCGTCCCGGAGGGTGAACTCGGCCTCCAGGGGCGGGCCTTCGGCCGGGCGGAGGGTGACGGCGACCCGGTCGCCGCGGAAGGTGCGGGTGGTGACCCGGCAGGCCAGGCCCTCGCCGGCCGGGACCGGGCGCAGGGCGGCGGGGCGGACCAGGAGGCGGCGCTCGCCCTGCGGCGAGCCGTCGGGGACCGGGATCTTGCCCCAGACGGTGTCGGCCGCGGCACCGGTGACGGTGGCCGGGACGACGTTGTCGAAGCCGAGGAAACGGGCGACGAACTCGGTGGCGGGGCGCCGCCACACCTCGACGGGCGTCCCGGACTGCGCGATCCGCCCCTCGTTCATGACCACGACCCGGTCGCCGAGGGCGAAGGCCTCGCCCTGGTCGTGCGTGACGGCCAGCACCGTCGTGCCCAACCGCCCGAACAGCGCCCGGAGTTCCACCACGAGCCGCTCCCGCAGGCCGCGGTCGAGCTGACCGAGCGGCTCGTCCAGCATCAGCAGCCGGGGCCGCGGCGCCAGCGCCCGGGCCAGCGCCACGCGCTGCTGCTCGCCGCCGGACAGCGCGGACACGGCCCGCCGCCCGGCGCCCGGCAGGCCGACCAGGTCGAGCAGCTCGGCGACCCGCGCGCCCTGCTCGCCCTTCGGGACGCCGTGCATGCGCAGCCCGAAGGCCACGTTCCCGGCCACGTCCCGCTGCGGGAACAGCTGGTGGTCCTGGAACATCAGGCCCAGCCCGCGCCGGTGCACCGGCACCCCCGCCTGGTCGGCGCCGCCGAGCAGCACCCGGCCGGCGTCCAGCGGCTGGAGCCCGGCGACCGCCCGCAGCAGCGTCGACTTGCCGCTGCCGCTCGGCCCGAGCACGCACACGATCTCGTGCTCGGCGACCTCCAGGTCCACCGCGTCGAGCACCGCCCGGTCCCCGAAGCGCACGGTCGCGCCGGTCAGCGACAGCATCAGAACTCCCCCGTGGTCCGGTCGGAGCGCAGCCGTTCGAGCAGCAGCAGGGACACCGCGCACACCACCATCAGAATCGTCGAAAGGGCCATCGCCTGGCCGTAGTTGAGCTCGCCGGGCCGGCCGAGCAGGCGGGCCACGGCGACCGGCAGGGTCGGGTTGTCGGGCCGCGCGATGAACACGGTCGCCCCGAACTCGCCGAGCGACACCGCGAACGCGAACCCGGCGGCGATCAGCAGCGCCCGCCGCACCAGCGGCAGGTCGACCTCCCGCCAGGCCCGCCAGGGCGAGGCCCCGAGCACGGCCGCCGCCTCCCGCAGCCGCTCGTCGACGGCCCGCAGCACGGGCAGCATGGTGCGCACCACGAACGGCACGCCGACCAGCGCCTGGGCGAGCGGGACGAGGATCCAGGAGGCCCGCAGGTCGAGCGGCGGCTCGTCGAGGGTGATGAGGAAGCCGAAGCCGACGGTCACCGCCGACACCCCGAGCGGCAGCATGAGCAGCGCGTCGAAGCCGCGCACCAGCCGGCCGGCCCGCCGGGTGAGCGCCGCCGCCGCGAGCCCGCCGATCAGCACGGCGATGCCGGTCGCGGCCAGCGCGTACCGCAGCGAGTTCACGATGGTGTCGGTGAGCGGCACGAGGAAGGTGCCGCCCTCGTCGACGTGCCCGAGCGCCCGGTAGTAGTCCAGGCCGTAGCCGTCGGGGGTGGCGAGCGAGCGCTCCACGAGGACGCCGAGCGGCGCGAGGATCAGCAGCGCGACGGACAGCAGCACCGCGCCGAGCAGCGCCCACTGGCCGGGGCCCTGCGGGCGGTGGGCGGTGCGCTCGGCCGGGACGAGGCGCAGCGCCGTCTCCCGGCGCCGTACGGTCCGGGCGTGCACGGCGAGGATCGCGCCGACGGCGACGAACTGCACCAGGGTGAGCACGGCGGCCGTGGACAGCTGGAGCCGGTCGGCGGTCTGCCGGTAGATCTCGGTCTCCAGGGTGGAGTACGCGGGGCCGCCGAGGATCTGCACGATGCCGAAGGAGCTCGCGGTGAACAGGAACACCATGAGCGCGGCGGCCGCCACGGACGGCCCGAGCGCGGGCAGCGTCACCGTCCGCCAGGCGCGCCACCGGGAGGCGCCGAGCACCCGGGCGGCCTCCTCCTGGCGCGGGTCGAGCTGCGACCAGAGGCCGCCGACGGTGCGGACGACGACCGCGTAGTTGAAGAAGACGTGCGCGAGGAGGATCGCCCACACCCCGGTGTCGAGCCGCAGCCCCCACCAGTCGTCGAGCAGCCCGCGCCGCCCCACGAGCGCCAGGAACGCGGTGCCGACCATCACCGTCGGCAGCACGAACGGGACCGTGACCACGGCCCGCAGCACCCGCTTGCCGGGGAAGTCGAAGCGGGCGAAGACGTACGCGCCGGGCAGGGCGACGAGCAGGGTGAGCGCCGTGGAGGCGAGTGCCTGCCACAGCGTGAACCACAGCACGTCGAGGATCTCCGGCCGGCCCAGCGTCTCGCCGAACCGCCCGAACTCCCACCGCCCGTCCGGCCTGAGCCCGCGCTCCACGATGGAGACGACGGGCCAGGCGAAGAACACGGCGAAGAACGCGACGGGCAGGAGCATCAGCCCGAGCCGCGTCGCGCTCCCCGCCGCGCCGCTCCGGCGCGTACGGCGGGCGACTACTTCAGGACGAGCGAGGTCCACTGCTGGATCCACTGGTCACGGTTCTCGGCGATCTTCTTCGGCTCCATGGTCTCGGGCTTGTCGATCACCACGCCGTGCTTCGTGAACAGCTCGGGGAGCGTCGCGTCGTTCGTCACCGGGTTGACGAACATCTGCAGCGGCATGTCGTCCTGGAACTTCTTCGAGAGGAGGAAGTCGATCAGCTTCTTGCCGCCCTCGGGGTTCTTCGCCCCGTTGAGCAGGCCCGCGAACTCGGTCTGCCGGAAGCAGGTGCCGGTGGACACGCCGGTCGGCGCGACCTTCGGCTGGGGCTCCGCGTACAGCACCTCGACCGGCGGGGAGGAGGCGTAGGACACGACGAGCGGGCGGTCGCCCTTGGCCTTCTTGCCGCCGGCCGAGCCGGAGAACTCCTGGTTGTAGGCGAGCTCCCAGCTGTCGACCGTCTTCACGCCGTTGGCCTTGAGCTTCTTCCAGTAGTCCTGCCACCCGGCGTCGCCGTACTTCGCGGCCGTGCCGAGCAGGAAGCCGAGGCCCGGGGAGGAGCGCTCCGGGTTCTCGGTGACGAGCAGGTTCTTGTACGCCGGCTTCGCGAGGTCGTCGAAGCTCTGCGGCGGCGCCAGCTTCTTGTCGGCGAAGTACTGCTTGTCGTAGTTGACGCAGATGTCGCCGGAGTCGATCGGGGTGACCCGGTGCTCCTTGTCGAGCTGGAGCGCGGCCGGGACCCGGTCCAGGCCGTGGGCCTCGTACGGGACGAAGATGCCGTTGTCGAGGGCGCGGGACAGCAGCGTGTTGTCCACGCCGAAGAAGACGTCGCCCTGCGGGGAGCCCTTGGTGAGGATCTCCTTGTTGACGGCCTCGCCGGCGTCGCCGCTCTTGAGGACCTTGACCGTGAGGCCGGTCTGGCGGGTGAACTCCGCCAGCACCTCCTTGGAGGCGTTGAAGGAGTCGTGGCTGACCAGCGTCACCGTCTTCGGCATCGGCCGGTCGGTCTTGCCGGCCGCGTCCCGCACGTCGTCGGTGCCGCAGGCGGCGAGGGTGGCGACGCCGAGCGCCGCGACGAGCGCGGCGGCGGCTGCCTTCTGGGTGTTCACGTGAATGTCCTCCTGGTGGTGCCAGGAAGAGACGCGGCCCTGCCCGCGTCCGGCGGGACCGGGCGCGGGCAGGGCGCAACAGCTCGAGTTACGACCGAACTTCCTACCCAGAATGACCTGGGCGAGGTTCAGAGGGTCTGCGGTCTTCGTGCTCGTCGACAAGCCGGTGCGTGTCGACAGGCCGGTCACCGCACTCTCAGCGCTGTGGCGCTCCCCTGTCGGAATATGAAGATGTGTTCGAGCTCAGAGTACAAGGTCAGCGCTCGGCGGCGGCCAGCTGTCCACAGGCGCCGTCGATCTCCTGACCGCGCGTGTCACGCACGGTGACCGGCACGCCGTGGGCGGCGATCGCCTCGACGAAGGCCTTCTCGTCCTCCGGACGGGACGCCGTCCACTTCGAGCCGGGCGTCGGGTTCAGCGGGATCAGGTTCACGTGCACCCGCTTCCCCTTCAGCAGCCGGCCCAGCAGGTCGCCCCGCCACGCCTGGTCGTTGATGTCCCGGATGAGCGCGTACTCGATGGACACCCGGCGGCCCGACTTCTCCGCGTACTCCCAGGCGGCGTCCAGCACCTCCCGCACCTTCCAGCGGGTGTTCACCGGCACCAGGGTGTCGCGCAGCTCGTCGTCCGGCGCGTGCAGCGAGACCGCGAGCCGGCACTTGAAGCCCTCGTCGGCGAAGCGCAGCATCGCCGGCACCAGACCGACCGTCGAGACCGTGATCCCGCGCTGCGACAGGCCGAGGCCGTCCGGCTCCGGGTCGGTGAGCCGGCGGATCGCGCCGACGACCCGCTTGTAGTTCGCCAGCGGCTCGCCCATCCCCATGAACACGATGTTCGACAGGCGCGCCGGGCCGCCCGGCACCTCGCCGTCGCGCAGCGCGCGCATCCCGTCGACGATCTGGTGCACGATCTCGGCCGTCGACAGGTTCCGGTCCAGACCGGCCTGCCCGGTGGCGCAGAACGGGCAGTTCATGCCGCAGCCGGCCTGCGACGAGATGCACATCGTCACCCGGTCCGGATAGCGCATCAGCACCGACTCCACGAGGGTGCCGTCGTGCAGCCGCCACAGCGTCTTGCGGGTGGTGTCGTCGTCGCACGAGATGTGCCGCACCACCGACATCAGATCGGGCAGCAGCTCCCCGGCCAGCTTCTCGCGCGACGCGGCGGGGATGTCGGTCCACTCCGCCGGGTCGTGCGCGTAGCGCGCGAAGTAGTGGGTGGACAGCTGCTTGGCGCGAAACGGCTTCTCGCCGATCGCGGCGACCGCCTCCTTGCGCTCGGCGGGCGAGAGGTCGGCGAGGTGCCGCGGGGGCTGCTTGGCTCCGCGCGGGGCGACGAAAGTGAGTTCTCCGGGCTTGGGCATGGTCCTACCAGTGTCGCAGACCGCGGGCGGTGTGCCGGCGCCGAAGGCGGCCGGCGGTCACGGCCGTGACCGGCCGGGCTGGGTCCGGGGGATCCGGGAGGTGAAGAAGAGCGCCACGACGGACGCGCCGGCGAGGATGGCGAGGGCCGCGCGCAGGCCGTCGAGACGGGCGGCGGCGTTCGCGTCGAGGGCGGCGTCCGCGACCGCGGGGTCGGCGCCCGCCTCGTCCAGTGCTTCGGTGAGCTGGGCGTCCGAGAGGAACGGGATGCCGCTCTGGAGCTCCACGGAGGCCCGGCTCTTCACCTCGGCGGGGATCGCCGGGTTCTGGTCGACGCTCGTCAGGAACGACGACGTGAGCACGGCGATCATGATCGACCCGGCGAGCGCCGTGCCGATGGAGGCACCGAGGTTGGTGACGGAGTTCTGCAGACCGCCGACCTGGGCGCTCTCCTCGTCGGGGACGGCGGAGACGGTGACCGACCCCAGCTGGGACGCCAGCGCGCCCATGCCGAGCCCGATGAGCAGCAGCGGCAGGGTGACGACCTCCGCCCCCGCGTCCGCGTCCAGGGCGGCCATCAGCACGACCGCCCCCGCGAGCAGCGCGAACACGCCGAGCCGCACCACCCGGCGCGGGGAGACGTCGGGGAAGAAGCGCGGGATCAGCAGCGCGGCCGCGAGCAGGGTCACCGACAGCGGCAGGATGTGGGCGCCGGTCGACAGCGCCGACAGGCCGAGGGCCACGGAGAGGTAGAGCGGGACGAGGAAGAACACGCCCATCTGCACCAGGTACTGGAAGAAGAACATGGTCAGCCCGCCGGTCAGCTGCCGGTTCCGCAGCATCGCCGGATCCACCAGCGGGTCCCCGCCGCCGCGGGCGAGCCGGGCCTCCCAGCGCAGGAAGAACCAGAGGAGCAGCAGACCGGCGAGCACCAGCCACACGGTCGGCGAGACGCCGAGCCAGGCGGGCGCGTCGGGCTTGGGCCGCACCCAGCCCCACGCGCCGGCCCGCAGGACGCCGTAGACGAAGGCCCCCAGACCGGCGGCGGACAGGAACGCCCCGACCAGGTCGAGCCGCGGCGGCTCGGTGATCGGCGCGTCGGCGATGCGGCGGGCGACGACGAGGATCACGAGGACGAGCAGCACCTCACCGGCGAAGACCCACCGCCAGGAGAAGTAGGTCGTGGCGAGACCGCCGATCAGCGGTCCGAGCGCGATGGCCACGGCACCGGCGGCCGCCACCGCGCCGTACGCGGCGGGGCGCCGCTCCGTCGGGAAGTTCCCGGCCACCAGCGCCACGATCGCGGGCATGATGAGCGCCGCGCCGACACCCTCCAGGAACGACCAGCCGATCAGCAGGAGGGTCAGGTTCGGCGCGAGGGCCGTGGTGAGCGATCCGCAGCCGTACACGAGGCAGCCGATCATGAAGGCGCGTTTGCGGCCGATCAGCGCCCCGACCGTGCCGCCGGGAATCATCAGCATCGCCATCACCAGCGTGTACGCGGTGATCGCTCCCTGGATCCCGGTGACCGTGGTCCCCACGTCCTCGGCGACCGTCGCGATGGACACGTTCATGACGGAGCTGTCGAGCGCCATCAGGAACTGCCCGGCCGCCAGGGTCAGCAGGACGCCACCGGCCCCGGCCGGCTTCAGGTCCGGATCCGCCTTCGCTTTCATGGTCCGATGCCTGCCCTCGCGGACCCGCCGGGGCGACGGCCCCGCCGCCGACGTCCCCCGCTCGGCGTACGCAGAAGGGCCCGCCGCCCCGGGGGGACGTCGGGCCCTTCGACAACGAACTCCGCGACACGCGCGACCACACGGCCGCACGAGCTGCCGGCTTCTCCGGCTTCCCGGTCGGCCGGAACCGGCCCCGGCCTGCCGGACCGGAACCCGCCTGCCCGGACGAGCCGGTCAGGCGCTGCCGACGAAGACCACCATCAGCAGCCACACCACCGGCGCCGTCGGCAGCAGCGAGTCCAGCCGGTCCATGATGCCGCCGTGGCCCGGCAGCAGCGTGCCCATGTCCTTGATGCCGAGGTCCCGCTTGATCATCGACTCGCCCAGGTCGCCCAGGGTCGCGCTGGCCGCGACCGCGAGGCCGAGCAGCAGGCCCTGCCACCAGGTGCCGTCGTCGATCAGGAACTCCATGCACAGCGCGCCCGCCGCCATCGCGAACGCCACCGCGCCGAGCAGGCCCTCGCGGGTCTTGCCGGGGCTGATCCGCGGCGCCAGCTTGTGCTTCCCGAAGCGCCAGCCCACCGCGTACGCCCCGGTGTCGGACACCACCGTGAGCAGCAGGAAGGTCAGCACCCGCTGCGGGCCGTCGTCCGCGGTCAGCAGCAGCGCCACGAACGTCGCCAGGAACGGCACGTAGAACGCGGCGAACACGCCCGCCGTGACGTCCTTCAGATATCCCTCGGGGGGCTCCGTCATCCGCCACACGAGGACGGCGAGCGCGGTCAGCGCCATCGCCACCCACGCGCCCTCCGGGCCGCGCACGTAGCCGGCGACGACCATCGCCGCGCCGCCGACCGCGAGCGGCACCAGCGGCGCCTTGACGGCCTTGCGCTCCCGCAGCCGCGAGGTCAGCTCCCACAGGCCCACGACCACGGCGACCGCTATCACGCCGACGAAGGCCGGCTTCCAGATGAACAGCGACGCGATGATCACCGCGCCGAGCCCCAGGCCGACCCCTATCGCCGCACCCAGGTCACGGCCCGCGCTCTTCTTCTGCCGCGGCTGCTGCCGGGGCGAGGGAGCGGGCGGAGGCTGGGAGGGGCTGGACATGGGCTCCTGCGGATACTCGTGCCGCGGGTGCTCGTGCGGCGGGTGCTCGTGCGGCGTCTCGTCACGGAACAGGGGACCGCTCGGCAGAGCGGCCCCCCGGTCGTGATCGTCCTGGTTGTCGCCGGCGGAAACGTCGGACACGATGGGCATGGGCCGAGTCTGCGCCGCCCGCCGCCCTTCGTGGGCGGGACCCGCCGGGGCAGGCCCCTGGTCGGGTCCACCGAAGCCGGATCCGGCCGGGGACCCCCAGGATGAGTCGTTCATCAGACCTCGAGGAGCTCGGCTTCCTTGTGCTTGAGCAGCTCGTCCACCTGCGCCACGAACTTCGCGGTGGTGTCGTCGAGCTCCTTCTCGCCGCGGCGGCCCTCGTCCTCGCCGACCTCGCCGTCCTTGACGAGCTTGTCGATGGCCTCCTTGGCCTTGCGGCGCACGGCGCGGATCGAGACTTTGGCGTCCTCGGCCTTGGTCTTGGCGACCTTGATGTAGTCGCGGCGGCGCTCCTCGGTCAGCTCCGGGAACACCACGCGGATGATGCTGCCGTCGTTGCTCGGGTTGACGCCGAGGTCCGAGTCGCGGATGGCCTGCTCGATGTTGCGCAGCGCGCTCTTGTCGAACGGGGTCACCACGGCCATGCGCGGCTCCGGCACCGAGAACGACGCCAGCTGGTTGATGGGCGTGATGGCACCGTAGTACTCGGCCACGATCTTGTTGAACATCGCCGGGTGCGCACGGCCGGTGCGGATCGCCGCGAAGTCATCCTTGGCGACCAGGACGGCCTTCTCCATCTTCTCCTCGGCCTCGAGGAGGGTCTCTTCGATCACCACTTGCTCCTGCGTGTCGTCGCGTTGTGTCCTGCACGGTGTACGACCGGCAGGGCTCTGTCCATCCCCCTCGCGGAACCCGTCCCCCTGACGGAGTCCGTCCCCCGCGCGGGGCGGTTCCCGGTTCGGGTCAGGCCCGGGTGCCCTGGTCGCTCACGAGCGTGCCGATCTTCTCACCCTTCACGGCGCGCGCGATATTGCCCTCGGCGAGCAGCTCGAAGACGAGGATCGGCAGGTCGTTGTCCCGGCACAGGGTGATGGCGGTGGCGTCGGCGACCTTCAGGTCGCGGGAGAGCACCTCGCCGTACTCCAGCGCGTCGAACTTCACCGCGTCGGGGTTGCGCTTCGGGTCGGAGTCGTAGACCCCGTCGACTCCGTTCTTGCCCATCAGCAGGGCCTCGGCGTCGATCTCCAGAGCGCGCTGGGCGGCGGTCGTGTCGGTGGAGAAGTACGGCATGCCCATGCCGGCGCCGAAGATGACCACGCGGCCCTTCTCCAGGTGCCGCACGGCCCGCAGCGGGATGTACGGCTCGGCGACCTGACCCATGGTGATGGCGGTCTGCACGCGCGAGTCGATGCCCTCCTTCTCCAGGAAGTCCTGGAGGGCGAGGCAGTTCATCACGGTGCCGAGCATGCCCATGTAGTCGGACCGGGCCCGGTCCATGCCGCGCTGCTGGAGCTCGGCGCCGCGGAAGAAGTTGCCACCGCCGATCACGATCGCGATCTGGGCGCCGTCGCGGACGACTGCCGCGATCTCGCGCGCGATGGCGTGCACGACATCCGGATCGACCCCGAGGCCGGTGCCCCCGGAGAAAGCCTCGCCGGACAGCTTCAGCATGAAGCGGCCGGCCTTTTTGCCGTTGTTGTCGTCGCCCTGTGCGGCGCCCTGATTCATGGAGATCTCCTCGTGCACATACGAAGAAGGCCATTGCCTGGGGTTCCTTGCGGCTTCCCGTACGGCAATGGCCTCCTCGTCAGATCTGCGGCCGTCCCGCGCGCGGGCGGGCGGCTGCTTCAGACCCTACCGGGGTCCGGTGTCCGTTGCGTACGGACTCAGATGCCGACCTTGATGCGGGTGAAGCGCTTCAGGGTGACACCGGCCTCGTCCAGGATCTGCTGGACCGACTTCTTGTTGTCCAGGGCGTACGGCTGGCCGAGCAGCGTGGCGTCCTTGAAGAAGCCGTTGACGCGACCCTCGACGATCTTGGCGATCGCGGCCTCGGGCTTGCCCTCGGCGCGGGTGGTCTCCTCGGCGATGCGGCGCTCGGACTCGACGACCTCGGCCGGAACGTCCTCGCGGGTGAGGTACTTCGGGGCGAACGCGGCGATGTGCTGCGCGATGCCCTTGGCGACCTCGGCGTTCTCCTTGTCGAACTCGACGAGGACACCGATCTGCGGGGGCAGGTCGGGCATCGTGCGGTGCATGTACGCGGAGACGTAGCCGTCGGCGTACTGCGCGAAGCGGTCGAGGACGATCTTCTCGCCGAGGTTGGCGTTGGCCTCGTCGACGTACGCCTGGACGGTCTTGCCGGCCTCGATCTCGGAGGCGAGCAGCGTCTCGAGGTCGGCCGGGGAGGTGGCGGCGACGTGCGCGGCGAGCGCGTTGGCGACGGCCAGGAACTTCTCGCCCTTGGCGACGAAGTCCGTCTCGCACTTCAGCTCGACGAGGACGCCGGAGGTGTTGTCGTCGGCGATGAGGGAGACCACGGCGCCGTTCTCGGCGGAGCGGCCCTCGCGCTTGGCGACACCCTTCTGGCCCTTGATGCGCAGGGCCTCCACGGCCTTCTCGACGTCGCCGTCGGCCTCGTCCAGGGCCTTCTTGCAGTCCATCATGCCGGCGCCGGTGAGCTCGCGGAGCTTCTTGACGTCAGCGGCGGTGTAGTTCGCCATGAGTCTGTTTCTCTTTCGAAGTCTGAAAGATCGGGCGGGTCCACGGGTGGACGGCGGGGACCTCGTGAGCCCCCGCCGTCGTCACCCGAAGGTCCTGAGGGACCGGAAGGGTCAGGCCTGCTCGGCGTCGGCGGCCGGCGCCTCGGCAGCCGGGGCCTCGGCGGCGGCCGGAGCCTCGTCCGCCTTCTTCTCGCCCTCGAGCAGGTCGCGCTCCCACTCGGCGAGCGGCTCGCCGGCGGCCTTCTCGCCCGGCTTCGAGTCGCCGGTGGCGGCGCCGGAGCGGGCGATGAGGCCCTCGGCGACGGCGTCGGCGATCACGCGGGTGAGCAGGGTGACGGAGCGGATCGCGTCGTCGTTGCCCGGGATCTTGTAGTCGACCTCGTCGGGGTCGCAGTTGGTGTCGAGGATCGCGACGACCGGGATGTGGAGCTTGCGCGCCTCACCGACGGCGATGTGCTCCTTCTTGGTGTCGACGATCCAGACGGCGCTCGGCACCTTCTGCATCTCGCGGATACCACCGAGGGTCTTCTCCAGCTTGGCCTTCTCGCGGGAGAGGACCAGGAGCTCCTTCTTGGTGAGACCGGAGGCGGCCACGTCCTCGAAGTCGATCTGCTCGAGCTCCTTGAGGCGCTGCAGACGCTTGTAGACGGTCGAGAAGTTGGTGAGCATGCCGCCCAGCCAGCGCTGGTTCACGTAGGGCATGCCGACGCGGGTCGCCTGCTCGGCGATGGCCTCCTGGGCCTGCTTCTTCGTACCGACGAACATGATGGAGCCGCCGTGCGCGACGGTCTCCTTGACGAACTCGTAGGCGCGGTCGATGTACGACAGCGACTGGAGCAGGTCGATGATGTAGATGCCGTTGCGCTCGGTGAAGATGAAGCGCTTCATCTTCGGGTTCCAGCGACGGGTCTGGTGACCGAAGTGGACGCCGCTCTCCAGCAGCTCCCGCATCGTGACGACGGCCATGGCCGTATCTCCTTGGATTGATCGGTTGTGTCCTGACGCCCCGACGCGCCGTGCCACGAGGGACCGATCGGCGCTGCCACCCGTCGGCGAGACCGGTGGCGGGGCGTGCGAAGTCGACCCGGTGACCCGGGTCGCCATGGAAAGTGTACGGGACCCCGGGAGCGCCGGGTGACGCCGTTGTCCACAACCGGGCGCTTGTCCACAGATTCCGCCGATGCCGGTCATCGCCCCGGCGCCCGGGGCAGCCTGCCGTCATGCGCCTGATCCCGATGATCCTGCTGACCCTGCTCACGGCGGTGTGGCCGGTCGGCCCGCCGCGTCCCGTCGTCCTGCGCGGCTGGGAGCCTCCGCCCGGGCCGTACGCCGCGGGCCACCGCGGCCTCGACCTCGCGGCCCCGCCGGGCACCCCGGTCCGCGCCCCCGCCGCGGGCACGGTCACCTTCGCCGGCCCGGTCGGCGGCCAGGGCGTCCTGGTCCTCACCCACCCGGGCACGGGCCGCCCGCCCCTGCGCACCACCTACGTCCCGGTGACCCCCGCGGTCCCCACCGGCACCCGGGTCCGCCCCGGCGACCTCCTCGCCCACACCACCCCGACCCCCCACTGCCCCCGCGCCTGCCTCCACTGGGGCCTCCTCCGCGGCGACACCTACCTGAACCCCCTGCTCCTCCTGACCGCCGGAGGCGGCTCGCGCCTGCTGCCGGTGTGGGGGCAGGGGGTGGAGCCCCCGCGCGGCTCTGCTTGGATGCCCGGGTGACCGCCCCGACCCCGCCCTCGTCGTGCCCGTGCCTGCTGTGCGATCCCGCCGCCTCGGCGACCCCGCGGGCGCGCCGATTCGTGGAGGAGCACTGGTCCCGGGAGACGGCGGACGTCCGCGAGCACGGCTGGCACGTGGTGGGCGTCGCGGGCGGGGACATCCCGGACTGGTCCTTCACGGTCGGCCTGTGGCACTCGTACCGGGTGCCGGAGGTGGCGATGTTCGGCCTGGAGCTGTCCGGGCTGATGCACTGGGTGAATACCGCCGCAGCTCGGCTGCGCGACGGGGCGGCCACGGCGCCCGGCACGGCGCTCGCGGGCGTCATCGAGGGGTACGAGGTCCGGCTGCAGCCCGTGGAGACCGGCTGGCACCGGCCGCTGCTGGGCACGGCGGTCGGCTTCTACCGGCGGAGGCCGGTGCCCGTGGTTCAGGCGGTCTGGCCCGACCGTGACCGGCGCTGGCCCTGGGACGAGCGGGCGACTGCGGGCTGCCGGGCGCAGCCCCGTCTGTGGCTGCCGGTGGCCGAGCACCCGGCCGGGGTGTGGACGAGGGAAGCGGCCGAGGAGTAGAGCGGGCGGCGTTCCCGGGGGTCAGGTGCCGTGGAGGCCGTGCAGGGCGAGGGAGACGGCCGCGTCGGTGATGGTGGCCGGGTCCTCGGCGGCGCCGAGTTCGATGCGGCGGACGGCGGCGTCGACCACGCCCTGGAGGAGCATGGCCTCCAGGCGGGGCTGGGGGCGGCCGAGGTCGGTGAGGGCGGCGACGATCATGGTGACGAGGCCGCCGTGGGCGGCGCGGATCTTCTCGCGGGCGCCGTCGTCGAGCTCGCTCGCGGAGATGGCGACGACGGCCCGGTGCCGGCGGTCGCCGACGAGGTCGAGCTGGCGGCGGACGTACGCCTCGATCTTGCCCTCGGCGGTGTCGGCGGCGGCCATGGCCGCTTCGACCTCGGCGGCCCAGACGGGGAAGTCGACGGCGCAGAGCTCCTCGACGACGGCGGCGCGGGAGCGGAAGTACTCGTAGACGGACGAGCGGGCCAGGCCCGTGCGCTCGGCGAGGGCGGGGAAGGTCAGTGCTTCCGTACCGCCTTCGGACAGCAGGGAGCGCGCGGCGTCCAGCAGGGCGGCGCGCTGCATCGTCCGGTGCTCGGCCACGGAGGCCGCTCGAATCCTTGGCACGGATCCACTGTACGGCGGCGGGGCGGGGGTGCGTCAGCGGCCCACGTCGGCCAGCTTGGCGCGCAGCTGGAGGACGGACTTGGTGTGGATCTGGCTGACGCGGCTCTCGGTGACACCGAGGACGTGGCCGATCTCGGCGAGGGTGAGGCCCTCGTAGTAGTAGAGCGTGACGACGGTCTTCTCCCGTTCGGGGAGGGTGTTGATGGCGCGGGCGAGGAGCCGGCGCAGTTCTCGGTCCTCGGCGACCTCGACCGGGTTGTCCGCGGCGGTGTCCTCGAGGGTGTCCATGAGGGAGAGGCGGTCGCCGCCCTCTCCGCCGACGTGCAGGAGCTCTTCGAGGGCGACGACGTTGGCCAGGGACAACTGGCTGAAGACGGAGTGGAGTTCCTCGAGGGTGACGCCCATCTCGGCGGCGACCTCGGCCTCGCTGGGGGTGCGGCGCAGCTGGGCTTCGAGGGTGGCGTAGGCGCGTTCGACGTTGCGGGCCTTCTGGCGGACGGAGCGGGGGATCCAGTCGAGGGCGCGCAGTTCGTCGATCATGGCGCCGCGGATGCGCGTGATGGCGTAGGTCTCGAACTTGATGGCCCGCTCGACGTCGAACTTCTCGATGGCGTCGATGAGTCCGAAGACTCCGGAGGACACGAAGTCGGCCTGCTCGACGTTGGAGGGCAGGCCGACGCTGACGCGGCCGGCGACGTATTTGACGAGCGGCGAGTAGTGCAGGATCAGCTGCTCCCGCAGCCGTTCGTCGCCGGTGTCCTTGTAGGAGCGCCACAGTTCGTCGAGCGAGGTCGGTGCGGGCGGTCGCACGGTGTCGGTGCCCCGGGCTGCTGGGGGCACCGCGGCGCGGTCAGACCCGGAGGTGTGCTGGGGCATGCGTCGCCTTGAGCCGTTCTGCTGTGAGGTGCGTAGCTGTCGTTCCGGTGGTGGGGTGGGGGATCCTCGTGAGCGTAGCGTGAGTGGGCCGTCGCGGTGAGCGAACGTCGGGGGACGGGTCCGGTCCGGGTGGCCGTGGTCGTGCACATCTTCGAGTGGGGGTCGGGGCGCGGTGCGGCTCCCCGGGGGCGGCGGGGAGATCGCGGTTGCTCGTCGTCTTCACCGTCTTCACCTTTTCACCCGAATGCTCCGGGTCAAGTACCGCCATGCCGGGCGTTCGACGGTTGTGTGGGTGTGTTCGTCAATCGCCAGTGGTCGTCGTGCCGCTCGACGAACCCGAGCGAGTGGAGTTCGTACAGCTTGGCGAGGGTGTGGTCGGGGTCGGTGCCGGCGCGGGTGGCGATGTCGGCGAGCGGGGTGGGGTGACGGGCGGGCAGGGCTTCGAGGACGCGGGCGGTGTCGGGGGCGAGGAGGTCGCGGGGCAGGACGGGTCCGCGGCGGGGCGGGGCCAGTTGGCCGATGTCTCCGACGAGTTCGACGATGTCGGCGGCGTCGCTGACGAGGGTGGCCTCGCCGCGGAGGAGTTCGTGGACCCCTGCGGAGAGGCCGCTGGTGACGGGTCCGGGGACGCCCATGGTGTGGCGGCCGAGGCGGGCGGCGGCGCGGGCGGTGACGAGGGAGCCGCTGCGGTGTTCGGCTTCGACGACGACGGTGCCGCGGGTGAGGGCGGCGATGACGCGGTTGCGGAGGACGAAGCGGCTGCGGGTGGGGTGTCCGCCGGGTGGGAGTTCGCCGAGGACGAGGCCCTGTTCGGTGATCCGGCGGATGAGGCCGGCGTGTCCGCGGGGGTAGGGGACGTCGACGCCGCAGGCGAGGACGGCGATGGTGGCGCCGCCGGTGCCGAGGGCGCCGCGGTGGGCGGCGCCGTCGATGCCGAAGGCGGCGCCGGAGACGACGACCCAGCCGTGTTCGCTGAGTCCGGCGGCCAGGGCGGCGGCGGTGTGGGCGCCGTAGGGGGTGCAGGCGCGGGCGCCGACGAGGGCGACGGAGCGCAGGGCCCAGGCGCGGAGGTCGGCGGGGCCGCGGACCCAGAGTCCGATGGGGCGGGCGTCGCCGAGGTCGTCGAGTTGGCGGGGCCATTCGGTGTCGCCGGGGATGACGAAACGGCCGCCGAGCCGGGCGATGTGGTCGAGGTGCTGTTCGGGTGTGGCGGTGCGGGCGCGGCGGCGCCACCCGGCGAGGCGGGCTTCGGTGAGGGCCGGGGGTGTGCGCTCGCCGTGGGAGTCGTCATGGACGTCTTCGTACGGTCCCGGGGTGCCGGGGGCCCACAGGCCGGGTTGCGCGGGGACGGCGTTCTCGCGGAGGAGGCGGAGGAATCCGTTGGCGCCGTACCGCCGGAGGGCGCGTCCGGCATGGGGGTCGCCGGGTTCGACGATGTGGCTGAGGGCGGCGCGGGCGAGGCGCTCCTCGTCGGGCGGTCGGCCGTGCGGGCCCTGGTGCGGGTCCCGGCCCCGGTGCGGGTCCCTGCCCGGGTTCGGGTGCGGGGTCATGTCCACTCCCCCGCTCCGGCGGTGACGGGGACGCCGCGGCTGATGCCGGTGCGCAGTTCGAGGGCGAGGGCGAGTTCCTCGGGGCCGGGGCGGTCGCGGCCGGCGAGGTCGGCGGCGGTCCAGGCGACGCGGAGGACGCGGTCGAGGCCGCGCGCGGTCAGGAGCCCGCGCTCGATGTCGCGTTCGGCGGCGGCGAGGGCGCCGGGGGCGGCCTGGTAGCGGGTGCGGAGTTCGTGGCCGGGGATCTCGCTGTTGACGGTCCACGGGGTGTCGTGGAGCCGGGCGGCGGCACGGGCGCGGGCCTCGCGGACGCGGTCGGCGACGGCGGCGCTGGGTTCGCCGCGGCCGCCCTGGCCGAGGAGGTCGGTGCGGGTGACGGGTTCGACCTCGACGCGGAGGTCGACGCGGTCGAGGAGGGGTCCGGAGAGGCGGGCCTGGTAGCGGCGGATGACGGAGGCGGGGCATTCGCAGCCGGTGCCGAGGAGGGTGTGGCGTCCGCAGGGGCAGGGGTTGGCGGCGAGGGCGAGCAGGAAGCGGGCGGGGAGGCGGACGACGCCGGCGGCGCGGGCGACGACGACGTGTCCGGATTCGAGGGGCTGGCGGAGGGCGTCGAGGGCCTTGCCGCTGAACTCGGGGGCCTCGTCGAGGAAGAGCACGCCTCGGTGGGCCAGCGAGACGGCGCCGGGGCGGGGCAGTCCGTTTCCGCCGCCGACGAGGGACTGCATGGTGGCGGAGTGGTGGGGTGCGCAGTAGGGCGGACGGTGGACGAGGGGTTCGCCGGGCGGGAGGATGCCGGCGACCGAGTGGACGGCGGTGACTTCGAGGGATTCCTGCCGGGTGAGCGGCGGGAGGATGCCCGGGAGCCGTTCGGCGAGCATGGTCTTTCCGGCGCCGGGTGGTCCCGTGAGGAGCAGGTGGTGGCCGCCGGCGGCGGCGATCTCCAGGGCGCGGCGGGCGGTGTGCTGGCCGGCGACGTCGGCGAGGTCGGGTCCGTCGGCGGGGCCGGCGGCGAGCCCGGTGCCGATGCCGGCGCCGGGGACGAGGAGTCCGGCGAGCATGGGGTCGGGGCGGCCCTCCTGGTGGGGTTCCTCCTCGGGGACGGGTTCGTCGGCGAGGACGGCGATGAGCTGGCCGAGGGTGCGGACGCCGAGCACGGAGACGCCGGGGACGAGGGAGGCCTCGCCGGCGGTCTGTTCGGGGACGACGACCTGGCGGTAGCCGGCCTCGGCGGCGGCGAGGACGGCGGGCAGGACGCCGCGGACGGGGCGGACCCGGCCGTCGAGGCCGAGCTCTCCGATGAGGACGAGGTCGGCGATGGTGCGCGGGTCGATGCGTTCGGCGGCGCCGAGGACGGCCGCGGCCACGGCCAGGTCGAAGCCGGAGCCTCCCTTGGGGACGGAGGCGGGGCTGAGCCCGACGGTGAGCTTCTTCTGGGGCCATGCGGCGCCGGCGTTGACGATGGCGGCGCGGACGCGGTCGCGGCTCTCGCTGAGGCTCTTGTCGGGGAGTCCGACGAGGGTGAAGGCGGCGACGCCGGCTTCGAGGTCGGCCTGGACCTCGACGACCACGCCTTCGACGCCGACGAGGGCCACGGAACAGGTGCGGGCGAATCCCATGTCAGGCCACCCCCTGGGCGTGGGTGACGACGGGCGCCCCGCGGCGGGGCAGCAGGACGCCGACGAGGTCGATGCGGACGGCGGCGCCCGCGGCCGGCCCGCCGTGGGTGTCGAGCCAGCAGGCGGCGAGCCGCCGGAGCCGGGCGGCCTTGGCCGGGGTGACGGCGGCCATGGGGTGCTGGAAGGCGCCGTCGCGGCGGGTCTTGACCTCGCAGATGACGAGGGTGTCGCCGTCGCGGGCGACGATGTCGATTTCTCCGGTCCGGCCGCAGCGCCAGTTCCTGGCGAGGATGTGCAGGCCGGTGTCGGTGAGCCGGCGGGCGGCGACGTCTTCGCCGTACCGTCCGAGTGCTCGGGTCGCGTTCATGCGGTACCACCTCCGGTACCGACTGTGACGCATGGTCACGCTGCGTGTGCGGGCCTGTGGACGGGCGGCCGGCTGTGGAAAACCGGCTCACTCGTCCGAGGGATTGACCCGCAGCGGTCAACGCCGAGCGGCGCGTCCCGGGTTCAGCTTCCGGGCAGCTCCAGGTCGCTCTTGTTGAGCTCCTCGATGTTGACGTCCTTGAAGGTGAGCACGCGGACCTGCTTCACGAAGCGGGCGGGCCGGTACATGTCCCAGACCCAGGCGTCGGCCATGGAGACCTCGAAGAAGACCTCGCCCTGGACCGAGTGCACCTGCATCTCGTAGTCGTTGGTGAGGTAGAAGCGCCGCTCGGTCTCGATCACGTATTTGAACAGCCCGACGACGTCGCGGTACTCCCGGTAGAGCTTCAGCTCCATCTCGGTCTCGTACTTCTCGAGGTCCTCGGCGCTCATGGCATGTTCCCCTTCAGCCGTGCGTCCCCCTATTGTGCGCCAGTCGTCCGGGCCCCTAAACGATTTCCGGGGCGAGGTCGAGCGGCGGGCTCGGGGGTCCGTCGTCGAGCAGCGCGTCCAGCAGCTCGGCGAGTCTGTTGGGGTACACCGTCTCACGGGCCGCCGACAGTTCGGCGGAGGTCCACCATCTCAGGCCGGAGACGCTGCGGGTCTCCAGCTCGGTGAGGCCTGCGGGCGCGGTCGCGGTCTGGGTGGTGCGGGCCAGGTAGTACCACTCGTCCTGGTCCCAGCGGCGGCCGGCGAAGGGGAAGGAGCAGTGGCGCCGCCACAGCACGGGACCGAGTTCGACCTCGGTGATACCGGTCTCCTCGGCGAGTTCGCGCAGCGCGGCCTCCTCGCGGCTCTCCTCGCCCTCCAGGCCGCCGCCCGGTGTGAACCACCAGGTCTGGCCGGGGTCCTCGGGCTCGTGGCCGTGCAGGAGGAGGATCCGGTCGTCCGGGTCGAGCAGGACGACCCGGGCCACCTTCCTGACCTCGGCGGCGGGCGCGTACCCGCTCCCCGCCCCGGCCTCGTGCGAGGTCCCCGCCGCCGGCCCGTCTCCGGTCTCCGTCATGCCTTCACCGTCTCCCTCTCCCCCGTGCTCCCCCGTGCCCGCCATGCCCGTCTCCCCCGTGCCGGTCCGCGGCGGTCAGGCCGTACGACGGCCGCGGCCGAGGCGCCGGGCCACCGGTCCGTGCGCGGCGCCCGCGAGGATCAGTACACACCCGGCGACGATCGCGGTGAAGAGGGGCACCACGGGGCCGGGCGTGGAGATGCCGCCGGGCAGCGCGGCGAAGCCGGCGGGCCGGGCCAGGAGGCCGGGGGCGGGCCAGGCCACCGCGTCGACCCGGCCGAGGACGGAGGAGCGCGGAATCGAGCCGTGCGCGGAGTCCTGGAGGTGGGCGCGGGAGTCCATCGAGTTGTGCCGCTCGTCGCCGAGCAGGAAGAGGCTGCCCTCGGGCACGGTGGCGGTGAAGCGCTCCCCGGAGGGCGCCTTGCCGTCGGCCAGGTAGGTCTCCTCGACGGCCTTGCCGTTGAGGGTGAGGCGGCCGTCGGCACCGCAGCAGGCGATCGTGTCGCCGCCGACGCCGAGGACCCGCTTCACCATGGGCACGTTGCCCCACAGCGGGTCCTGGAAGACCACGACGTCACCGCGCTTCACCTCGGCGCCGTCGACGCGCTCGGCGAGCACCTTGGAGCCGACGGCGAGCGTCGGGGTCATGGAGTCGCTGGGCACGGTGTACGGCTGGTAGAAGACCGCGCCGGCGACGAAGCCGCCGAGGAACAGCACACAGCCGACGGCCACGACCAGCCCCGACAGGACCCTGCCGAGGCGGCCGTGGCCGTCCTTCGTACGCGCCGACGGGCGTGGCGTACGCGATGTGCTCGATGTGACGCTCATGGGCACCTCGGGGGATCCGCGGCCGTCCGTGCGACGGTCCGGGACGGCACCCTACCCGCGGGTCACCTCTCGGCGGTATGCCCGGCGGCCGGGACGTCCGCGCGGGCGGTCCGCCGCCGGCGGCGCCACAGGACCAGCGGGAGCGCTCCGGCGAGGCCCAGGGCCGCCGGGGCGGCGGGCGCCGCGGCCAGGGCCCGGCTGAGCCCGGGCTGGTCGAAGGTGTCCGGGACGGGCAGCGTGGACCAGCGGGTCACCGGCCAGGCGATGACGACGGCGCGGCCCACGACCTCGTCGTTGGAGACGGTGCCGCCGCCCGGGAGCTCCATGTGGAAGCGGGAGTCCAGGGAGTTCTGCCGGTTGTCGCCCATCACCCAGATGCGGCCCTCGGGGACCTTGACCGGGCCGAAGGCGGGGTCGCACGGGACCGAGCCGGGGTGCAGATAGGCGCTCTCGTCGAGCTCCTTGCCGTTGACGACGACCTTGCCGCCCTCCTTGCAGGAGACGGTGTCGCCGCCGACCGCGATGACCCGCTTGATCAGGTCCTTCTCCTCGGCGGACGGCATGAGGCCGATGAAGCTGAGGACCTTCTGCACGACGTTCGGCTCGGGGGTGTTGCCCTCCTCCAGCCAGCCGCCCGGGTCGTGGAAGACGACGACCTCGCCGCGCTCGGGCTCGGAGCCGAACCACGGGGTGAGCTTGTCGACGAGGACCCGGTCGCCGCGCTGCAGCGTGTTCATCATCGAGTCGGAGGGGATGGAGAAGGCCTGCACCAGGAAGGTCTTGATCAGCAGCGCGAGGACGAGCGCGATGCCGATGAGCAGGGGCAGTTCCTTCCAGAAGGAACGGGGCCGGTTGGGGCCGCGGCCGCCGCGCCCGGAGCGCTCGCCGTCACCGTCCCCGTCGCCGTCGTCGCCGGAACCGTGGTCGCCGGAGCCCGCGCCGGCAGGACCGTCCACCGGGCCCGCGCCCTGCTCCGTACCGCCCGGGCCGGGGCCGTGGTCAGGGCCGGGGCCGGAACCCTGGCCGGGGCGCTCGGGCCTCTCGGGCTCGTCGTGTCCTGATCGCGCGCCGACGGCCAAATCCCCCACATCCACTCCTCAGTCCGTGCCACCACCCGTCCCGGAACAGGGACAGGCCCACCACTCCCATAACGAGCAGAAGTTCCGCAGGGGTCGGGAGCCCGGGCAATCCGTTGAGATTGCGCTGGGACACCCTATGCGACGGACCTGGGAATTCGGCCGCGGCCGCCCCGTGCCCCGCGGCCGGATCCGGTACGGAGGCGAAGGTGTCGCGCTCCTCCAGTCCGCGCCAGTGCCCGATCGGCCAGGCGATGACCACGGCCCGGCCGACGACCTGCTCCAGCGCGACCGTGCCGTGCTCCGGCTCGTCGAGGTGGAAGCGCGAGTCGGCGGAGTCGGAACGGTGGTCGCCCATCACGAAGACCCTGCCCGCCGGGACCTTCACCTCGAAGGGAATGGTCGAGGGGGCGTTCCCGGGGTGCAGATACGGTTCGTCCAGCGGTACGCCGTTGACGGTGAGCCGCCCGTCGGCACCGCAGCACTTCACCGTGTCGCCGCCGACCGCGACGACCCGCTTGATCAGGTCCCGCTCGTCGGCCGAGGGCAGCAGGCCGATGAAGGTCAGCGCCTGCTTGAGCTGCTTGACGCCCACCGGGTCGTCGGCGGGCGGCGTGGCCTCCTGCTGGAGCCAGTTGCCGGGGTCCTTGAAGACGACGACGTCACCGCGTTCCGGTTCGGCGCCGAACCACGGCGTGAGCTTGTCGACCAGCACCCGGTCGTCGATCCGGATGGTCTGCTCCATGGAGCCGGAGGGGATGACGAAGGCCTGCACCAGGAAGGTCTTCAGGACCAGGGCGATCAGCACGGCGACGGTGACCAGCAGCGGGATCTCGGTGATCGCGGAGCGCCGGCGGCGCCGCTTGACCTTGCGGGCGAGCCTGCGCCGTTCGGCCCGCCCGGCCGTGGCGCGTCCGCCCTCGCCGGCGGTGCCGGCCGCCCCGTCGGCACCGTGGGCGCCGTGGGCGGCGCGGCGGCCGGCGGGGGCCCTGCCCCGCCTACCCATGCCCGCCCGGTCCGGTCCACTGCGGTACGGCGTCGAAGGCGTCGGTGTCCGGCACGGTGGACCAGCGGCCGACCGGCCAGCCGATCCAGTCGGCGCGGCCGATGACCTGCTCGACCGGGACGACGCCGCCGCCGGGCTGGCCGAGGTGGTCGCGGGAGTCGCTGGACTGGCTGCGGTGGTCGCCCATCACCCACAGGGTGCCGTCGGGGACCACGATGTCGAAGGGCACGTTGGACGGGCGGTCGCCGAGCTTCACGTAGTACTCGGGCACGGGCACGCCGTTGACGGTGAGCCGGCCGTCCTTGTCGCAGCAGACGACCCGGTCGCCGCCGGTGCCGATGACCCGCTTCACGAAGTCGGTCTCGTCGGGCTCGGCGAGGCCGAGGGCGGCGGCCGCGTCGTGCAGCAGGCCGGTGACCGGGTTCCCGGCGGGCTCTTCCTGGAGGAAGGAGCCGGTGCCGTCGAAGACGACGACGTCACCGCGGCGCGGCTCGTTGCCGAAACGGTACGCCAGCTTGTTGACCAGGATCCGGTCGCCGACCTGGAGGGTGGGTTCCATGGAACTGCTGGGCACCAGGAAGGGCTGGAGCACGAAATGGCTGAAAACCAGCAGGAAGACCATGCAGGCGAGGCCGATCAGACCGGTCCGCCGCCAGGTCAGCGCCCCGCCCCGGTCGGAGTCGGGGTCCTGGTCCGCCGCCGAATCCGCTTCCGGGTTCGTGTCCCGGTCCGCGTCGCCGTCGGGCCCGCCGGGCCCGGAAACGCGCGCGGAGCGCGACCGCTCCTCCTCGCCGGAGGAGCGGTCGCGCTCCGTGTGCTGTGCTTCGGTGTCCATCGGGGGCGAGCCTATCCCGCCACCCTGTGGGCCGATGCTCAGTTGTCGCGCTTCTCCTTGATCTTGGCAGCCTTGCCGCGCAGCTCACGCAGGTAGTAGAGCTTGGCGCGACGGACGTCACCGCGGGAGACGAGCTCGATCTTCTCGAAGATCGGGCTGTGCACCGGGAAGGTGCGCTCGACGCCGACGGAGAACGAGACCTTGCGGACCGTGAAGGTCTCGGAGACGCCCGAGCCCTGACGGCGGATGACGACACCCTTGAACTGCTGGATGCGGGAGCGGTTGCCCTCGATGACGCGAACGTGGACGTTCACGGTGTCGCCGGGGCGGAAGGCCGGAACGTCGGAGCGCAGGGTGCCCGCGTTGACCTGGTCGAGCAGGGAGGCCATGGAGGTCTCTTTCCTCGCTGATGCCACAGGTCATCAGCGGTACGTACGAATGGATGGAGATGATCGTGCGCCTCTGGCGGGCGTCGTCCCCCCTGTGGCAGGGGCGCGCGCCGGACGTACGACAGCGGCCTATTCTTCCACGGGCCCGGGCCCGCGCCAAAATCGGCCGCCGGGTTCGGGGGCCCAGCCGAGCATGGAGAGGATCTCCCGGTCCTTCTTGTCGAAGGCGGCCGGGTCGGTGCGCTCGATCAGGTCGGGGCGGTGGGCGACGGTGCGCCGCAGGGCCTCGTCCCGGCGCCAGCGCGCGATCTTCCCGTGGTGCCCGCTGAGCAGCACGTCCGGGATGGCGCGGCCACGCCACTCCGGGGGCTTGGTGTAGACGGGGCCTTCCAGGAGGTTGGCCATGGCGCCGGGGGCGAAGGAGTCGTCGCGGTGCGACTCGGCGTTGCCGAGGACGCCGGGCAGCAGCCGGGCGACGGCCTCGGTGACGACCAGCACGGCGGCCTCGCCGCCGGCCAGGACGTAGTCGCCGATGGACACCTCGTAGACCGGCATCCGGGTCGCGTACTCGTCGATCACACGCCGGTCGATGCCCTCGTAGCGGGCAGGCGTGAAGATCAGCCAGGGGCGCTCGGAGAGCTCGACGGCCAGCTCCTGGGTGAAGGGGCGACCGCTGGGGGTGGGGACGACGAGGGCCGGGGCGTGGGCGCCGGCCTCGAAGCCGTCGGCGAGGGTCTGGTCGAGGGCGTCTCCCCAGGGCTCGGTCTTCATGACCATGCCGGGGCCGCCGCCGTACGGGGTGTCGTCGACGGTGTTGTGCCGGTCGTAGGTCCACTGCCGCAGGTCATGGACGTGCACGTCGAGCTGTCCGCGGGCGCGGGCCTTGCCGACCAGCGAGACGTTCAGCGGTTCGAGGTACTCGGGGAAGATCGTGACGACGTCGAGGCGCATCAGGAGGCGCCCTTCTCGGCGTCGGCGTCCTTGTCGGCGTCGGCGTCGTTCTCGGCGCCGGAGCCCTGCCCGGCGTCCTCGCCGTCCTGCTCCGCGTCGCGCGCGGAGGCCACGACGGCCTCGCGGTCGTCGATCAGGCCGGGCGGCGGGGTGATGACGGCGCGCTGGTTCTCCAGGTCGATCTCGGTGACGATCTCGGAGACGAAGGGGATCATGACCTCGCTGCCGTCGGGCCGCTCGACGATGAACAGGTCCTGGGACGGCAGGTGGGAGATCTCGCTGATCACGCCGATCTCGGTGCCGTCGGCGAGGACGACGTCGAGGTCGACCAGCTGGTGGTCGTAGTACTCGTCCTCCTCCTCGGGCAGCTCGTCGGGGTCGACCTCGGCGATGAGGAGGGTGTTGCGCAGGGCCTCGGCGCCGTTGCGGTCGCGGACGCCCTCGAAGCGCAGCAGCAGCCGGCCGCTGTGCACCCGGCCGGACTCGATGGTGAGGGGCCCGGCGGAGGCCGGGTCCGTGTGCAGGACGGCGCCGGGTCCGAGCCGCAGCTCGGGCTCGTCGGTCCGCACCTCGACGGTGACCTCGCCCTTGATCCCGTGGGCACGGCCGATCCGCGCGACTACCAACTGCACTGGTGAACTCTCCCTGTCGTACGACAACGGGCCGGGGCGGGCGCGCAGCCCTCCCCGGCCCGTGCCGGTGTCAAACTTTCAGCGGACCTGGTCCACGTCGACGAGGTCGACGCGGATACCCCGGCCGCCGATGGCACCCACGACGGTGCGCAGCGCACGCGCGGTGCGGCCGTTGCGGCCGATCACCTTGCCGAGGTCGTCGGGGTGCACCCGGACCTCGAGAACGCGGCCGCGACGCAGGTTGCGCGAGGCGACCTGCACGTCGTCGGGGTTTTCGACGATGCCCTTCACGAGGTGCTCGAGAGCCTCCTCGAGCATGATCAGGCCTCGGTCGACTCGGTGGACTCGGCCTCGGCCTCGTCCGCCTTCTTGTCGGCCTTCTTGGCCTTCGGGGTGATGGCCTCACCCTTGGTGTCGTCGCCCTCGAGAGCCTTGGCGAACTCGTCGAAGGAGGCGCGCTTGGCTTCCTTGGTCGCCGGGGCCAGCAGCGGCTTCTCCGGGGCCGGGAGGCCCTTGTGCTTCTGCCAGTCGCCGGTGAGCTTCAGGATGGCGAGAACCGGCTCGGTCGGCTGGGCGCCGACGGACAGCCAGTACTGGGCACGCTCGGAGTCGACCTCGATGCGCGACGGGTTGTACGTCGGGTGGTAGAGGCCGATCTCCTCGATCGCACGACCGTCCCGGCGGGTGCGGGAGTCGGCGACGACGATGCGGTAGTGCGGCTGGCGGATCTTGCCGAGGCGCTTGAGCTTGATCTTGACTGCCACTGGAGTGGTGTCTCCTGAACTTGACGTGGTTGGGCACTTGAGATGCCACGTGGGGTTGCGGTACTCGGGTGCCCGATGGACGCGTCAGCCGGAGGAGAGAGGGGTCCTGTGCGACTGTCGAGTACAGCTAGCCATTGTGCCACACCGCAGAGGGTCAGTTCGCGGCGCCCACGGTCTCGCCCACGCCGTCCGGGATGCGGAAGGGCTTTCCGCAGCCGCCGCACATGATGGGCGCCTGGGCGAGCACGGACGGCACCACGCGCACGTTGCGCCCGCAGTCGCAGACGGCCTTCACGCGCACGCCACCGCCCGAGGAGCCGTGCCGGGCGGCCGGTCCGCGGAAGGAGCGCTTGGTGTCGGCGGCGGTCGCGACGGTGTGGGCCTTCAGGGCGCGCTGGAGGCGCTCGATGGTGGTCCGGTAGCGCCGCTTGGCGTCCGCGTTCAGGGTGACCAGGGAGAAGCCGCTGCTGGCGTGCGGTTCCTCGGGATGGTCGAGGCCCAGTTCCTCGGCGATCGCGAGGAATCTGCGGTTGTGGTAGCGGCCGGCGCGGGAGGTGTCGCGGACCCCCCGGGCGGCGGCGATGCCGTGGACTGCCTCGTGGAGCAGTCGCTCGAAGGAGAGCTCGGCGCCGCAGGCGGACGAGGACTCTCCGATCAGGGACTCGGGCGCGGCAAGGTCCGGCAGCTCGGGGTGGTGCCGCTGAATGTCGGCCCACGCCTGTGCCAGCTCTGCGGCGAGAACAGGTGGTGTCGTGCTCACGTCGGGTACAACGAGCCGGATCCCTTCCGGGTTCCATTCCGGGGCAACTGAAATATTTTGCACGTACCCGTCAGTCGGTGCGCTCGTACGGCGCCGCGCGGGAGGGTCGTGTGCGGTGTGGCAGGGACAGTACCGGGCGTCTGCCCGAACTCGGGCACCGCCCCCCTCGGTTGGCCGAAGTGCGTCGGTGCCCCTTCCCCGCCGGCCGGCCGGACCGCCGGGCGGACGCGGCCGGCCGGCGACTCGTCCGCCGCGAGCACTGGACGGGGCGCGCCCGGCGCAGTTCCCTGGCTACGGGGGGTCGTCGTCCGCGTACGGTTCCGCGCACGGAGCCGTGGACAAGTCCGAGTACGGATAGGGGCGCTTTCCATGACACCTACGCTCGTCCGGCACCATCCCGCGCGTGACTGGGCCGAGATCCAGGAACGGATGCTGGTGCCGCTCTACGAGGCGGTGTACGACCGGCTCGGCGTGGGGCCCGGGTCGCGGGTGCTCGGTCTGGGCTGCGGCTCCGGCCTGGCGCTGCTGATGGCGGCGGCGCGCGGGGCGCGGGTGGCCGGCGCGGACCGGGACGCGGCGCGGCTCGCGCTGGCCCGGGAGCGGCTGCCGGAGGTGCCGCTGACGACGTCGGGGCTGCCGGAAGGCGGTCCGTACGACGTGGTGACGGCGTTCCACGGGCCGGCGGCGCTCGGCCCGGACCCGGCGGTGCTCACCCGTTCGGCGGAACGGGGCGGGGCGGTCGTGCTGGCGGGCTGGGGGCCGGCGGAGCGGTGTGCGACGTCCTCGGTGCTGCGGGTCGCGGCGCGGCTCGCGGGGGGCCGGGGTCCGGCGGAGCGCGGCGGGCTCGGGACGGTGCTGGGGGCGGCGGGGCTGCGGGCGGCGGGGGCCGGGCGGGTGTCCTGCCCGTTCGGTTACGCGGACCGGGAGAGCGCGGTGCGCGGGCTGCTGTCGACGGGCGAGTTCGACGCGGCGCTCGCGGCGGCGGATCCGGAGCGGGTGGAGAAGGAGCTGCTGGAGGCAGTGGAGCCGTACGCGCGCGGGGACGGGACGGTGTGGATGCCGAACGTGTTCCGGTACGTGGTGGCGCGCACGCCCTGAGCGGCCGGGGCGGCGGGGGTCACCGGACCCCGGGGCCGTCCTCCTTGGCGAGGCGCGGGATGCCGGCCGCCCGGTAGGCCTGGTCCTCCTCCAGGGTCTCGTGGGCGAGCAGCGCCTCGGCGAGGGCGTCGAGCTTGTCGCGGTGCTCGCGGAGCTGCCGGACGGCGCTCTCGTAGCACTCGTCGACGATGCGGCGCATCTCCTCGTCGACGGTGTCGAGGGTGGTGGGGGCGGCGGAGAGACCGTAGGCCTGCTGGGCGTCGGAGGGGATGGCGGTGAGCCGGCCGACGCGTTCGCTCATGCCCCAGCGGCCGGCCATGCCGCGGGCGATGTTGGTGACCTGTTCGAGGTCGCTCTCGGCGCCGGTGGTGATGACGCCGAAGACGACCTGTTCGGCGGCCATGCCGCCGAGGGCGCCGATGATCCGGCCCCGCAGATAGTCCTCCGTATAGGCGTATTTATCGGCGTCGGGTGTGGACAACGTGACGCCGAGGGCGCGGCCGCGCGGCACGATGGTGACCTTGCGGACGGGGTCGGCACCGGGCTGGAGCATGCCGAGGAGGGCGTGGCCGCTCTCGTGGTAGGCGGTGCGGCGGCGCTCCTCCAGGGGCATGACGAGCGGGCGTTCGGCGCCGAGCTGGACCTTTTCGAGGGCGTCGGAGAGGTCGGTCTGGGTGACGGCCTTCTGCTGGCGCTTGACGGCGAGGAGGGCGGCCTCGTTGGCGAGGTTGGCGAGTTCGGCGCCGGTCATGCCGGGGGTGGTGCGGGCGACCTGGCGGAGGTCGACGTCCTGGGCGAGCGGGATCTCGCGGGTGTGGATCCTGAGGATGGCCTCGCGGCCGCCGCGGTCGGGCGGGTTGACGTGGACGACGCGGTCGAAGCGGCCGGGGCGGGTGAGGGCGGGGTCGAGGACGTCGGCGCGGTTGGTGGCGGCGAGGACGATGACGCCCTCGGAGCCGGTGAAGCCGTCCATCTCGGTGAGGATCTGGTTGAGGGTCTGCTCGCGCTCGTCGTGGCCGCCCATGCCGGCGCCCGCGCCGCGGGCCCGGCCGATGGTGTCGATCTCGTCGATGAAGAGGATCGCGGGGGCGACCTTGCGGGCCTCGTTGAAGAGCTCGCGCACCCGGGAGGCGCCGACGCCGACGATCATCTCGATGAACTCGGAGGCGGAGGCGGAGAAGAAGGGCACGCCCGCCTCGCCGGCGACGGCGCGGGCGAGCAGGGTCTTGCCGGTTCCGGGCGGTCCGGCGAGGAGCACGCCGCGGGGCATCTTGGCGCCCATCGCGCGGTAGGCGTCCGGGTTCTTGAGGAAGTCGACGACGTCGTTGAGCTCGCCCTCGACCTCGTCGATGCCGGCCACGTCCTCGAAGGTGGTGCGCTTGCCGCCCTCCAGCTCGACGGGCCGGGGCGGGGCCTTGCGGCCGAGCATGCCGCCGGCGCCGCCGAGGCCGCCGCTCATCCGGCGGGCGATGAACACCCAGAGGAGGACGAGGAGCAGCATCGGGGCGAGGGAGATGAGGAGGTTGGCGAGGAAGCTGCGTTCCTGGACGACCGGTTCGGCGGTGACGGTGACGTTGTTCTTGGTGAGCAGGGACCACAGCTCGTCGTCGGCGAAGGCGGGCCGCTGGGTGGTGAACTTGGTGTAGTCGCCCTTGCCGCCCGGCACGGGCTGCTTGTCCTTCAGCTGGCCCTGGATGGCGTCGCCCTTGGAGTAGATCTTGGAGACGTTGCCGGCGGCGACCTGCTTGTCGAACTCGGTGTAGGAGATGGTGGGCCCGTCGCCCTCGTTGAAGAGGGACAGCACGAGGTTGGCGACGAGGTAGACCACGAGCGCCGTGAGGATGAGCCCGCCCCAGCCGCCGGGCATCTTCTTCCGGGACGGCGGGGGCGGCGGGGCCCCTTCCGAGCGCCAGGGCTGGTCGGTCCGGTCGCGCGGGGGTACGGGGTTGGCCACGGGCTCTCCTCGGGGCGTCAGTGGCCCCAGTATCGAAGAGCGGTGCGAAAGCGGCATTCCGGATGGCCCGTCCGTACGAAAAGGGGCCCGGGGCGGTTTCGCACCACCCCGGGCCCCTCCGGCCGTACCGCTCCGGCCGTACCGCTCAGGGCGTCAGCCCATGAACTTCTTGAACTCGTCCGGGAGCTCGAAGTCGCCCGGGCCCTGGCCCGCCGCCGGGAGCCCGAAGGCGCCGCCGGCCTGGGCCTGCTCGCGCCGGGCCTGGGCGGCCTGCTCCTCGGCCTTGCGCTTCATCGGGTTGCCGCTCTTGCGCTTGCCCTTGGCCTGCTTGACCTGCTTCTTCTGCCGGCCGGGGCCGCCGCCCATGCCCGGGATCCCCGGCATGCCGGGCATGCCGCCGCCCTGGGCCATGCGCGACATCATCTTGCGGGCCTCGAAGAAGCGCTCCACCAGGCCCTTGACGGCGCTGACCTCGACGCCGGAACCCCGGGCGATGCGGGCGCGGCGCGAGCCGTTGATGATGGTCGGGTCCTGGCGCTCGGCCGGCGTCATCGACTTGATGATCGCGCCGACCCGGTCGACTTCCCGCTCGTCGATGTTGGCGATCTGCTCCTTCATCTGCCCCATGCCGGGCAGCATGCCGAGGAGCTTGGAGATGGAGCCCATCTTGCGGACCTGCTCCATCTGGGCGAGGAAGTCGTCGAGCGTGAACTCCTGGCCCTTCTTGGACGCCAGCTTGGAGGCCATCTTGGCGGCCTCTTCCTGGCTGAAGGTCTGCTCGGCCTTCTCGATGAGCGACATGATGTCGCCCATGCCGAGGATGCGGGACGCCATCCGGTCCGGGTGGAACGCGTCGAAGTCGTCCAGCTTCTCGCCGTTGGAGGCGAACATGATCTGCTTGCCGGTGACGTGCGCGATGGAGAGCGCGGCACCACCGCGGGCGTCGCCGTCGAGCTTGGACAGCACCACGCCGTCGAAGCCGACGCCGTCGCGGAAGGCCTCGGCGGTGTTGACCGCGTCCTGACCGATCATGGCGTCGACGACGAAGAGAACCTCGTCGGGGCTGACGGCGTCGCGGATGTCCGCGGCCTGCTGCATCAGCTCCTGGTCGATGCCGAGGCGGCCGGCGGTGTCGACGATGACGACGTCGTGCATCTTCGAGCGCGCGTACTCGATGGAGTCCTTGGCGACCTGGACCGGGTCGCCGACGCCGTTGCCCGGCTGCGGGCCGTAGAAGCCGACGCCGGCGCGCTCGGCGACGACACCGAGCTGGGTGACGGCGTTGGGGCGCTGGAGGTCACAGGCGACGAGCAGCGGGGTGTGGCCCTGGCCCTTGAGCCAGAGGCCGAGCTTTCCGGCGAGGGTGGTCTTACCGGCACCCTGGAGACCGGCGAGCATGATCACGGTCGGCGGGTTCTTGGCGAACCGCAGCCGGCGGGTCTCGCCGCCCAGGATCGTGATCAGCTCTTCGTTGACGATCTTGATGATCTGCTGGCTCGGGTTCAGCGCCTTGGAGACCTCGGCGCCGAGCGCGCGCTCCTTGACCGCCTTGATGAACGCCCGGACGACCGGCAGCGCGACGTCGGCTTCGAGCAGGGCGATACGGATCTCGCGCGCGGTGGCGTCGATGTCCGCCTCGCTGAGGCGCCCCTTGCCGCGGAGATTCTTGAAAGTCGCTGAAAGGCGGTCGGAGAGGGTATCGAACACGGCGGTCGCGGATCCTCGGTGTCGTGAGCGGGCGGGCGGACTGCCCTCCAGGGTATCCGGCCCGGCGGACGAATCATCCCTGCCCACCGGGATCGGCCGCCCGCCCCCGGGGCCACCCCCTCACCGCAGCGCCTCCTCCAGGGTCTTCGCGAGGGCCGCCGACTCGTCCGGGTCGGGGCGGGAGCCGTCGGGGCGGGTCACGTAGAGGGTGTCGACGGCGTTGGCGCCGAGGGTGGAGACATGGGCGCTGCGGACCCGGACCTCGGCGCCCTCCAGGGCGCGCCCGATGCGGTGCAGCAGGCCCGGGGCGTCCTGGGCGCGCACCTCCAGGACGCAGGCGTGCCGGGAGGCGGCGGGGGCGACGGTGACCCGGGGCGGCGGGGCGGTGACCCCGCGGCGGCGCGGCTGGGCGGCGTCGCGCTCGGCGAGCCGGGCGGACACGTCGAGCGAGCCGTCCAGGGCGCGGACGAGGTCGGCGCGCAGCCGGCGGGCCTCGGGCAGCGAGCCGTACTCGGCGGCGACCCGCCAGTCCAGGACGAGGACCGGTCCCCGGCCGAGCTCGGCGGGCAGGGCGATCGCGCGCAGGTCGGCGGCGCGGACGGTGAGGCGGTGCAGGGCGAGGACGCCGGCGACGGCGGGCAGCACGCCGGGGCGCTCGGGCAGGGCGACGAGGAGTTCCACGCCGACCGGCTCGGGCTCCGGGTCGGGCGCCGGGTCGGGGTCCGGCTCGGTCTGCCCGGCCGCCTCGACGCGCTCGGTGCGCAGGGTGAGGACGGGTTCCCCGGTGCGCAGGGCCTCGATCGCGAGGCGTTCCTGTTCGGCGCTGGGGGCGGCGGCCTCGGGGTCGGGCGGCTCCTCGCCGGCCAGGACGCCGGCGACCCGGGCGACGAGCTCGTCGACGAGCCGGGCCCGCCAGGTGGACCAGGCGGCGGGTCCGGTGGCCAGCGCGTCGGCCTCGGTGAGGGCGTGCAGGAGCTCCAGGGCGCCCTGCGTGCGGACGGTCTCGGCGACGGTGCGGACGGTGGCGGGGTCGTCGAGGTCGCGGCGGGTGGCGGTCTCGACGAGCAGCAGGTGGTGGCGGACGACGGTGGCGAGGACGGCGGTGTCGGCACGGTCGAAGCCGATCCGGGCGGCGACGTCGCGGGCGATGGTCTCGCCGGCCACGGAGTGGTCGCCGGGCCAGCCCTTGCCGATGTCGTGCAGCAGGGCGGCGACCAGGAGCAGGTCGGGGCGGTGCACCCGGCGGGTGAGGGAGGCGGCGCGGACGGCCGTCTCGACCAGGTGCCGGTCGACGGTCCAGGTGTGGACGGGGTTGCGCTGCGGGCGGCAGCGCACCCGTTCCCAGTCGGGCAGCAGCCTGCTGATCAGCCCTTCGGCCTCCAGTGCCTCCCAGACCGGGACGGTGGGTTCGCCGGCGCCGAGGAGGGTGACGAGGGCCTCGCGGGCCTCGGCCGGCCAGGGCGTGGGCAGGGTGGTGCCGGCGGCGGCGAGGCGGCGCACGGCGTGCGGGGAGAGCGGCAGTCCGGCCTGGGCGGCGGCCGCGGCGGCGCGCAGCGGCAGGACGGGGTCGCGGTCGGGCCGGGCGGTCAGGGCGAGGACGGCCTCGCCGTCCATCTCGACGACTCCCTCGGCGAGGGGGGTGCGCTCGGCGGGCGCCTTGGCCCCGCCGGTACGGGTGCCGCGGCCGCCGAGGAGGGCGCGGAGCCGTGGCCGGGCGGTGCGGGCGCGGACCACGCGGCCGACCTCGCGCCAGGTGACGTCGGAGGCGTACGCGATGGTGCGCCCGGCCTCGTACACCTCGCGGAGCAGGGTGTCGGCGTCGAGGAGGCCGAGTTCGGCGGCGACGGCGTCCTGTTCCTGGAGGGCGAGCCGGTCGGTGGCGCGGCCGGTGGCGAGGTGGAGGGCGTCGCGGGCGTCGAGCAGCCGGCGGCGGGCCTCGTCGAGGCCGGCCCGGGGGGCGTCGGCGAGCCAGGAGGCGGCGACGGCGCGCAGTGCCTGGGCGTCGCGGAGGCCGCCGTGGGCCTCCTTGAGGTCGGGTTCGAGGAGGTAGGGGAGCTCGCCGGAGCGTTCGGCGCGTTCCCGGCACAGGGCGTGCAGCTCGGGAAGCCGGCGGGTGGCCTGGTTGCGCCAGTCGGTGAGGACGGCGGTGCGCAGGGCTCCGGCGAGGGCGGCGTCGCCGGCGACGGTGCGGGCGTCGAGCAGGCCGAGCTGGACCTTGAGGTCCTCGCCGGCGGTGCGGCGGGCCTCGGCGGCGGTGCGTACGGAGTGGTCGAGGGCGATGCCGAGGTCCCAGACGGGGTACCAGAGGCGGTCGGCGAGGGCGGCGACGGTGCGGGCGTCGGCGCTCCCGTCGTGCAGCAGGAGCAGGTCGAGGTCGCTGCGCGGGGAGAGTTCGCCGCGGCCGTAGCCGCCGACGGCGACGAGGGCGGTGCCGGGCGGCGGGGCGGCGGCCTCGTAGAGCCCGGCCAGCCAGTCGTCGGTGAGCCGGGCCAGCGCGGCACGGCGCGGCGGCCCGGACCGCGTCTTCTCGGTGAGAAGGCGCAGTCGGGCCGCCGCGTAACCGCCGGGTCCGGTGTCGTCGGTGGGGCCGGGCTCGTCGTCCCGGACGTCGGTGCTCGTCACCAGCGGCTCCTTGGGAAGCTTCCGCGCTTACAGGGCGTCGGGTCCGCGTTCGCCGGTGCGGACGCGCACGGCGGTCTCGACCGGGACGCTCCACACCTTTCCGTCACCGATCTTGCCGGTGCGGGCCGCCTTGACGACGACTTCGATGAGCTGTTCGGCGTCGTCGTCCTCCACCAGGACCTCGATGCGGATCTTGGGGACGAGGTCGACGGTGTACTCGGCGCCGCGGTAGACCTCGGTGTGGCCGCGCTGGCGGCCGTATCCGCTGGCCTCGGTGACGGTGAGGCCGTGGACCCCGAAGGCCTGGAGGGCCTCCTTGATCTCGTCGAGCCGGTGCGGCTTCACGACCGCGGTGATGAGCTTCATGCGTCCACCTTCGTGTTCTGCGTCGGGGCGGGTGCGGGGGCGGCGGTGGCGGTGCGGCCGGTGATGCCGCCGCCGGCGCCGCTGAAGTCGTACGCGGTCTCGGCGTGCTCGACCTGGTCGATGCCGGAGACCTCGTCGTCCTCGCTGACCCGCATGCCCATGGTCCTGTCGATGATCAGGGCCAGGATCGCGGACGCGACCAGGGAGTAGGCGAGGACGGCGAAGACGCCGATCGCCTGCTTGCCGAGCTGCTCCAGGCCGCCGCCGTAGAAGAGGCCCTTGGCGTCGGACTGGACGCCGCCGGTGGCGAAGAAGCCGACGAGGAGCGAGCCGACGACTCCGCCGACCAGGTGGACGCCGACGACGTCGAGGGAGTCGTCGTAGCCGAGCTTGTACTTGAGGCCGACGGCCATGGCGCACAGCAGGCCGGCGATCGCGCCGATGGCGATGGCGCCGAGCGGGGAGCAGGAGCCGCCGGAGGGGGTGATGGCGACGAGGCCGGCGACCGCGCCGGAGGCGGCGCCGAGGGTGGTGAAGGAGCCGTGGCGGAGCTTCTCGTACGCGAGCCAGGCGAGCATGGCGGCGGCGGTGGCGATCTGGGTGTTGACGAACATCACGGCGCCCACGCCGTCGTCGTTGCCGAGCCAGGAGCCGGCGTTGAAGCCGAACCAGCCGAACCACAGCAGTCCGGCGCCGAGCATGACCAGCGGGAGGCTGTGCGGGCGCATCGGGTCCTTCTTGAAGCCGACGCGCTTGCCGATGACGAGGATGACGCCGAGGGCCGCGGCGCCGGCGTTGATGTGGACGGCGGTGCCGCCGGCGAAGTCGATGACGCCCATCTCGAAGAGCCAGCCGCCGGCGCCCCAGACCCAGTGGGCGACCGGGAAGTAGACGACCGTGACCCACAGGGTGATGAAGAGGGCCCAGGCGCTGAACTTGACGCGGTCGGCGAGGGCGCCGCTGATCAGGGCCGGGGTGATGACGGCGAACATCAGCTGGAAGACGGCGAAGACGTACACGGGGATGGTGTAGCCGTCCCACAGTTCGGTGAGGCCGATGCCGCTGAGGCCGACGTAGTCGGAGGACCAGCCGAAGAGCGAGGCGGAGTCGGTGCCGAAGGCGACGCTGAAGCCGAAGAGCACCCACAGGATCGTGACGATCCCGAGGCTGATGAAGCTCATCATCAGCATGTTGAGGGTGGACTTCACGCGGACCATGCCTCCGTAGAAGAAGGCGAGGCCGGGGGTCATCAGCATGACCAGGGCGGAGCAGATGAGCATGAACCCGGTGTTGGCGGCGGACAGCGTGGGCGTGTCCGCGGCCAGGGTCGTGATGGCTGCTGCCATCGGCGTCTCCTCGTCGTCGTTGCGGCCTGTGCGGGGCGGGGCCGAGGGGGCGGTGGCCGGGCCGGGCCGTGAGGGTGGCCGGGGCCGAGGGGCCGGTTATGCGCCAGAGGTTCGCGCAGGCCGGTTTCCGCCGATGCCGCTCGATGTTTCGCCGCAGTGACGAAGGGGCGGGGCGTGTTACGCGGCCGTGAACGGCAGGGTCACGAGGAGGTAACGGGCGTACCCTGCGGGCGCCGCCCCGGGACGCGGGCACCGCCCCCGGGACGTGGCCCGGCCGCGTCGGCCGTCCGTGTGTCCGTGCGGCGGGGGAGCCGAGTCGGGCTTTACGGGACGGCCGGCGCGGCCGGTGTCTGCGGGGTGGTGCGGCACTGCCGCCCGGGTCAGACCGCCTCGGCGGTCTCCGGGAGCAGCGCGGTGAGCCGGTCGGTGAGGTGGACGACCTCCGCGACGTCGCCGAAGTCGCGGGCGGCGGTGTCGACGGTCTTGCGCAGCCGGGTGTTGACCCGCTCGGAGCGCACCTTCCGGGCGATGACGAGGGCCTTCTCGGCGAGGGCGACGGACTGCTCGGGCTCGCGCTTGAGCAGGTGCACGGTGGCCATGCCGATGAGGTTGAGGGCGTACGAGCGCTGGTGCTCGGGGTCCTTCTCGAAGAGCTGGACGGCCCGCTCCATGACCGGCTCGGCGAGCGAGGCGTAGGTGGGCGAGCGGCCGGCGACATAGGCGAGGTCGCGGTAGGAGTGGGAGTTCTCCCCGTTGAGCTCGGCCTCGGAGAAGAAGCGGATCCAGTCGGGCTCGGGCTCGCCGTCCAGGCCGATGTCGGCGAAGGTGTCCTCGGCCATCCGGACGGCCCGCTTGCACTTGGAGGGCTGGCCCATGTTGGCGTAGGCGCGGGCCTCCATCGCATACAGCATGGCCTGGGTGCGGGCTGTGGCGCAGTCCCGACTGCCGTACTGGGCGAGGTGGATGAGTTCGAGGGCGTCGTCGGGCCGGCCGAGGTGGATCATCTGGCGGCTCATCGAGGACAGGATGTAGGAGCCGAGGGGCTTGTCGCCGGCCTCCTTGGCGGCGTGCAGGGCGAGCACGAAGTACTTCTGGGCGGTGGGCTGGAGGCCGACGTCGTAGCTCATCCAGCCGGCCAGTTCGGCGAGCTCGGCGGCGCACTTGAAGAGGCGCTGGGCGACGGGGCCGGGCTGCGGTTCCTGGAGGAGGTCGGTGACCTCGTGGAGCTGCCCGACGACGGCCTTGCGACGCAGTCCCCCGCCGCACTGGGCGTCCCACTGGCGGAACATGGCGGTGGTGGACTCCAGCAGGTCCAGCTCGACCGGGGAGAGCCGGTGCGGGCGCCGCTCGGTCTCGGCGGGGCCGGGCCGCTCGGTGTCGCCGGCCGGGGTGGGCACCAGCCAGCGCTGCATGGGCTCGATGAGGGCGGGTCCGGCGGCGAGCTGGAGCGAGGAGCCGAGGAAGCCGCGCCGGGCGAGCATCAGGTCGCTGCGGGAGAACTCGCTGAGCAGGGAGACGGTCTGCGGGCCGGCCCAGGGCAGGTCGACGCCGGACACGGAGGGCGACTGGTGGGCGGTGCGCAGCCCGAGGTCCTCGATGGCGACGACGGAGCCGAAGCGCTCGGAGAACAGCTCGGAGAGGATCCGCGGGATGGGTTCGCGGGGCTGTTCCCCGTCGAGCCAGCGGCGCACCCGGGAGGTGTCCGTGGAGATGTGGTGCGCGCCCATCTGACGGGCCCGGCGGTTCACCTGACGGGCCAGCTCGCCCTTCGACCAGCCACTGCGCACGAACCACGAGCTCAGCTGCTCGTTCGGGCGCTTGCCGGCAGTCGTCCCGTCTGTGCCGCTGTCGCCCACTGGAACGCCCCCCATCCACCTGATGTCCTCGTGCGTACCCCTGCCAGCATGCCGTGTCTCGCGCTGTCCGTCCGGCGTTTGCGCCTCTTCGAACGGAGAACCGGGTTGCCTCCGGCATACCCGCGCGCGGCCTTCGCCCCGGGGTTCGTGTACCGAAGGTAATCCTACGATCACCCGTCCGGGCATGGCGATTCAAGAAACGCCACCATTCGCCACCCCTTCGAATGAACCCGCCGCGTGCGGAACACGATTCACTTGACATGCGACGGAGCGGGGTCGGCGAACCGGGGCGCGAGGAGGCGCGTGTCGCGGGGCGCACCACCGGCCGCACCACCGCACGCCCGTGTGGCGGCGCGATGTGGCGGATGGTGACGGCGGACCTCCGGTCCGTAACCACCGGCGCGTCCGACCCGTTGGAGGGGGCATGGGCTTCACGATCGGCGGCATTCGTGAGATGCGGTCCGGCTCACGTCGCCGCGTACGCACGACGGAGTGCACAGCGGTGGCCGAGTACACCGGACTGTGGGGCTGGGACGTGGTCCCGGGGGCGCGGGCGGTCGCCGGCCGCTGCTCCTGCGGCGATCCGGTCTGTACGGCGCCGGGGGCGCACCCGCTGGCCTTCGCGGAGCCGGTCCCGGCCGGCGCGGGGCTCGACGTGGCGACCAAGGCGTGGTCGGAGTACCCGGGGGCGGCGCTGCTGCTGCCGGTGGGCCGTTCCTTCGACGTGATCGAGGTCGCCGAGGCGGCGGGTCGGCGGGCGCTGGTGCGGCTGGAGCGGATGGGGCTGCCGCTGGGGCCGGTGTGCGCGACGCCGACCGGGCGGGCGCGGTTCTTCGTGGCGCCGGGCGCGGCGGCGGAGCTGCCCACGCTGCTGTACCGGATGGGCTGGGACGACGCGGATCTGGACCTGCACTGTCTGGGCCCCGGGGCGTACGTCACGGCGCCGCCCTCGGACCTGGGCGGGCTCGGCCCGGTGCGGTGGCTGCGGCCGCCGACCCTGGACACGGCCGGGGCACCGCCGCAGGCCCGGCTGCTGCTCGGCACGCTGGCGTACATCTGCCATCGCACCCACTGCTGAGCACACGGAGAAGGGCCCCTGCCGTTGAGCTGCGGCAGGGGCCCTTCTCCGTTCCGTGACGGACGGGTCTCAGTCGCCGATGAGGGCGTCGACGAAGGCGCCCGGCTCGAAGGGGGCGAGGTCGTCGGGGCCCTCGCCCAGGCCGACGAGCTTGACCGGGACGCCGAGCTCGCGCTGGACGGCGACGACGATGCCGCCCTTGGCGGTGCCGTCGAGCTTGGTCAGGACGATGCCGGTGATGTCGACGACCTCGGCGAAGACGCGGGCCTGGATGAGGCCGTTCTGGCCGGTGGTGGCGTCGAGGACGAGGAGCACCTCGTCGAGCGGGCCGTGCTTCTCGACGACGCGCTTGACCTTGCCGAGCTCGTCCATGAGGCCGGTCTTGGTGTGCAGCCGGCCGGCGGTGTCGATGAGGACGACGTCGGCCTTCTCGGCGATGCCCTCCTTGACCGCGTCGAAGGCGATGGAGGCGGGGTCGCCGCCCTCCGGGCCGCGCACGGTGCGGGCGCCGACCCGCTCGCCCCAGGTCTGCAGCTGGTCGGCGGCGGCGGCGCGGAAGGTGTCGGCGGCGCCGAGGACGACGGACTTGCCGTCGGCGACCAGGACGCGGGCGAGCTTGCCGGTGGTGGTGGTCTTGCCGGTGCCGTTGACGCCGACGACCATCACGACGCCGGGGGTGTCCTCGGGGCTCTCGGTCTTCACCGAGCGGTCGAGGTCGGCGCCGAGGAGGGCGATGAGCTCCTCGCGCAGCAGGCCGCGCAGCTCGTCGGGGGTGCGGGTGCCGAGCACCTTGACGCGCTCGCGCAGCCGCTCGACCAGCTCCTGGGTGGGGGCGACGCCGACGTCGGCGGTGAGGAGGGTCTCCTCGATCTCCTCCCAGGTGTCCTCGTCGAGGTGCTCGCGGGACAGCAGCGAGAGCAGTCCCTTGCCGAGCGAGTTCTGGGAGCGGGCGAGCCGGGCGCGCAGCCGGACGAGCCGGCCGGCGGTGGGCTCGGGCACCTCGATCGCGGGGGCGGCGGGCTCCTCGACGACGACCGGGGCCCCGGCGGGCTCCTCGACGACGACCGGGGCCTCGGTGGCGCCCGGGAGCTCGACCTCCTCGACCGTGCGGCGTGGTTCCTCCCGCGGCGTCTCCGCCTCGTCGCCGACGTGCGGTTCGGCGGGCGGAGCGGTGATGGTCGGGGCGGTGGACGGCGGCTCGGCCGGCGGCAGCTGCTTCTTCTTGCGGCCGCTGATCACGAGCCCGCCGGTCACGGCGACCGCGACGACCAGAGCGATGACTACAGCAAGGATGAGTTCCATAACCACTCCAGTATGGCGTGGCCCGGCCGGGTGCCCCGGGCGCCGGGCCGGGGCCGGGCGGGCGCGTCCACGCCGTTCCCATCTGACACTGCGTCAGCTAACCTCCGGCGGCACGCGCCACCGACCGCGGAGGGACCCCATGCCGTTCACCGTCGTCCGCTTCAACCTCGTCGACCCGCACGCCGACCCGGTCTCCCTCTCGGCCCGCTACCGGGCGGCCGTGGAGATGGCGGCGCACGCCGACGCGCACGGCGTGGACACCGTGCAGACCGAGGAGCACCACGGCGCGGCGAACAACTGGCTGCCCTCCCCCTTCGCCTTCGCGGGCGCGGTCTTCGGGGCGACCCGGAGGATCGCGGTGACGGTCTCGGCGATCATCGGGCCGCTGCACGACCCGCTGCGGCTCGCGGAGGAGATCGCGGTCCTCGACCTGCTGAGCGGCGGACGGCTGGTGACGGTGGCCGGGATCGGCTACCGGCCGGAGGAGTACGAGGAGCGCGGGGTCGACTGGGGCCGCCGGGGCCGGCTCCAGGACCTGCTCCTGGAGACCCTGCTCGCCGCGTGGTCGGGCGAGCCCTTCACGTACCAGGGCCGTACGGTACGGGTCACCCCGCGGCCGTTCACCCAGCCGCACCCGCTGCTGCTGGTCGGGGGCTCGTCGCGGGCCGCGGCGCGGCGCGCGGCCCGGCTGGGGCTCCCGCTCTTCCCGAGCGCGCACCTGCCGGAGCTGGAGGAGTACTACCGGGAGCAGTGCGCGGCGCACGGCACGGAGGGCTGGACGATGATGCCGGCCGAGAGGACCCCGCTGCTGCACGTCTCGGAGGACCCGGACCGGACGTGGGCGGAGCACGGCGAGCACTTCCTGCACGAGGCGCGGACCTACGCCTCCTGGCAGTCGAAGGACATCACCTCGGCGGTGCGGTCGACCGCGACGACGGTGGCGCAGCTGCGGGCGGAGGGGGTCTACCGGGTGGTGACCCCGGACGAGTGCGTGGCGCTGGGCGCGGAGCTGGACAGCCTGGTGCTGCACCCCCTGTGCGGCGGGATGCCGGTGGAGGAGGGCTGGCGGAGCGTGCGGCTGTTCGGTGAGACGGTACTGCCCCGGCTCAAGGCGTAGGCCTCGAACCGGGGCAGTCCCGTACCGGAGGAGGGGGCAGCGGGGATTAGCCCATCTCCTCCAACGCCTTGCCCTTGGTCTCCTTGACGTACTTGAGCACGAAGGGGATCGAGAGCACGGCGAAGACCGTGTAGATGACGTAGGTGCCGGAGAGGTTCCAGTCCGCGAGGGACGGGAAGCTGGCGGTGATGGCCCAGTTGGCGATCCACTGCGCGGAGGCGGCGACGCCGAGGGCGGCGGCGCGGATCCGGTTGGGGAACATCTCGCCGAGGAAGACCCAGACGACCACGCCCCACGAGAGGGCGAAGAAGAGCACGAAGACGTGGGCGGCGACGAGCGCCACGACGCCCTCGGTATTGGGGAGCTTGCCGTCGACGAGGTCGGCGGAGAAGGCCCAGGCCTCGAAGGCGAGGGCGACGGCCATGCCGACGGAGCCGACGAGGGCGAGCGGCTTGCGGCCGACCCGGTCGACCAGGACCATCGCGATCACGGTGCCGATGATGTTGATGATCGACGTGGTGAACGAGTAGAAGAACGAGCTCGACGGGTCGATGCCGACGGACTGCCAGAGCGTCGCGGAGTAGTAGAAGGCGACGTTGATGCCGACGAGCTGCTGGAAGACGGAGAGGCCGATGCCGACCCAGACGATGGGCAGCAGGCGGAAGCGGCTGCCGGCGGCCAGCAGGTCCTTGAAGGTGGACTTGTGCTCGCTGCGCATGGCGAGGTCGATCTCGGCGACCCGGCGGTCCAGGTCGACGCCGTGGCCCTCGACCTCGGAGAGGACCTCCTTGGCCCGGTCGACCTTGCCGACGGAGATGAGGAAGCGGGGCGACTCGGGGATCGCGAAGGAGAGCAGGCCGTAGAGGAGCGCGGGGACGACCATCACGCCGAGCATCCACTGCCAGGCCTCCAGGCCGCCGATCTCGCCGCGCTGGTCGCCGTCGGCGATCTGCAGGATGCCGTAGTTGACCAGCTGGGAGATGGCGATGCCGATGACGATGGCGGCCTGCTGGAAGGAGCCGAGGCGGCCGCGGTACGCGGCGGGGGCGACCTCGGCGATGTAGGCGGGGCCGATCACGGAGGCCATGCCGATGGCGAAGCCGCCGACGATCCGCCAGAAGGCCAGGTCCCAGAGGGCGAAGGGCAGCGCGGACCCGACGGCGCTGACGGCGAAGAGCACCGCGGAGATCTGCATGCAGCGGATGCGGCCGATGCGGTCGGCGATCCGTCCGGCGGTGGCGGCGCCGATGGCACAGCCGATCAGGGCGATGGCGATGACCTGGGCGAGGGTGCCGGAGCCGATGTCGTAGCGGTCGCGGATGGCCTCGACGGCGCCGTTGATGACCGAGCTGTCGTAGCCGAAGAGGAAGCCGCCCATCGCGGCGGAGGCCGTGATGAAGATGACGTGTCCGATGTGGTCCGGATGGGCCGAACGGCCTTCGGACGAAGGCGGCGTGGGCGCCTGCGCGGTGCTGGTCACAAGGACTCCTCGGGGCTCCGGCAGCGTCGCCGGTGCGGTGGGGGGCGAGCCCTTCCAGTGGCGCACAGGATCGCGCCGGGCACCACTTGAAGGTAAAAGCAACGTTGCAGAGACTATGCCTTCAGGTTTCGAAGTCAATAGCTGATGTCGTATGACTTGAAACGCACAGCTCCGCCGCTTGCGTTCACAACTTGAAGTGATAGGGGTGGTCGTGTCTCAGCGGAGCCGCTGGCTGATCACCTTCGAGACGCCGTCGCCCTGCATGGAGACGCCGTAGAGCGCGTCGGCGACCTCCATCGTGCGCTTCTGGTGGGTGATCACGATCAGCTGCGAGGACTCCTGGAGTTCCTGCATGATCCGGATCAGCCGCTGCAGATTGGTGTCGTCCAGCGCCGCCTCGACCTCGTCCATCACGTAGAACGGGCTGGGCCGTGCCTTGAAGATGGAGACCAGCAGCGCCACGGCCGTCAGCGAGCGCTCGCCGCCGGAGAGCAGCGAGAGGCGCTTGACCTTCTTGCCCGGCGGGCGGGCCTCCACGTCCACGCCGGTGGTCAGCATGTTCTCCGGGTCGGTGAGCACCAGCCGGCCCTCGCCGCCCGGGAAGAGCCGGGAGAACACCCCCTCGAACTCGCGGGCGGTGTCCCGGTACGCCTCGGTGAAGACCTGCTCGACCCGCAGGTCGACCTCCTTCACGACCTGAAGGAGGTCGGCGCGGGTCTTCTTCAGGTCCTCCAGCTGCTCGGACAGGAACTGGTGCCGCTCCTCCAGGGCCGCGAACTCCTCAAGAGCGAGCGGATTCACCTTTCCGAGCTGCTGGTACGCCCGTTCGGCGGCCTTGAGCCGCTTCTCCTGCTCCGCGCGGACGAAGGGCCGCGGCTGGTTGCGCGGGTGGGCCGGGTCCTCGGGCAGCTCCTCCCCCTCGGCCGGAGGCGACGGCGGCACCGGCTGGTGGGGCCCGTACTCCTCGACCAGCACCGCCGGTTCCACGCCCAGCTCCTCCAGGGAGCGGGACTCCAGCTGCTCGATGCGCAGCCGCTTCTCGGCGCCCAGCACCTCGCCCCGGTGCACCGAGTCGGTGAGCTTGTCCAGCTCGGCCTTCAGCTCGCGGCCCCGCGCGCGGACCTCCGCCAGGCCCTGCTCGCGCGCGCCCTTGGCCTCCTCGGCGAGCGTCCGCTCCTGCTCGGCGCGGCTCAGCGAGACCTCGATGTGGGCGAGCAGCTGGCGGGCGCCGGCGGCGACCGCGCGGGCCACGTCGGCCTCGTGGCGCAGCCGGGCCCGGCGCTGTTCGGCGCGCGCCCGGGCCTCCCGCTCGGCGCGGGCCGCCCGGTCCAGGGAGTCCGCCCGGCCGGCCAGGCCCTTGACCCGCTCCTCGTGGGTACGGACCTGGAGACGGGCCTCCATCTCGGTCTGGCGCGCGTTGGAGCCGTCGATCGCGAGCCGGTCGCGCTCGGAGGTGTCGGGCTCCTCGGCGCCGCCGTCCGGCAGGGCCTCCTCCGCGACGAGCAGCCGCTCGGTCAGCTCCTCGGCCTCGGCGAGCGCGGTCTGAAGGGCCTCCTCGGCGCGGGCCGCCGCGGCGGCGGTGCGCTCGGCCTCCCCCGCCGCTCCCCTGGCCTGGCCGGCGAGCCGGCCGAGCTGCTGGGCGACCTGGGACTTCTCGCGGTCGGCGGTACGGCGCCGCTCGGTCAGCTCCTCCACCAGCCGGGCCGCCGCGCGCCGGCGCTCCTGGGCGGTCTCCTTCGCCTCGGCCAGCGCGGCGCAGCGCACGTCGAGCTCGGCCAGCTCGGCGGCGGCCTCGTCCACCGAGGCCTGCACCTCCAGGAGGCTGGGCGCCCCGGCGGAACCGCCCTGCGCGACGTGCGAGCCGAGCAGGTCGCCGTCGGCGGTGACCGCGGTCAGCTCCGGCCGGGAGCGCACCAGTTCGACGGCCTCGTCGAGCCCGTCGACGACGACGACGCCGTGCAGCAGTCTCCGTACGGCGCCGAGGAGTTCACCCGGGCCGTCGACCAGCGCGGCGGCGGCCCGCGCCCCGTCCGGCAGCGGCGCCTCCGGTACGGCGGGCCGGTCGCCGGTCAGGAGCAGCGCGGCCCGGCCGGCGTCCTGCTTGCGCAGCAGCCGCAGCGCCTCGGCCGCGGCGGCGGGGCCGTCGACGGCGAGGGCGTCGGCGGCGGCGCCGAGGGCGGCGGCGATCGGCACCTCGTGGCCGGGGGCGACGGTGAGGAGTTCGGCGGCCGGGCCGAGCAGTCCGCTGAGACCGGCGGCCAGCAGGGCGCCGGTGCCGTCCTTGCGGCGCAGTCCGAGGGCGAGGGCGTCGTGCCGGGCGCGGGTCGCGGCGCGGGCCCGGTCGGCGTCGGCGGCGGCCTCGCGGGCGGCGGCCAGCGCGCCCTCCGCGTCGGCGAGCTCGCGGCGGGCGGTCTCGTAGCGCTCGCCGAGCTCGGTGTCGTCCGCGTCGAGGCCGTCGACCTCGGCCTTCAGCTGCTCGTACTCCTCCTGGGCGGCGGCCGCCCGCTGCCGCGCCTCCTCGCGGGCGGCGGACATCCGGTCGATCTCGGCCTGGGCGGAGGCGGCGCGCGAGCGGGCCGCGTTGACCTGGCCGTGCAGCCGGGCCAGGCCCTCGCGGCGGTCGGCGATGGCGCGGGCGAGGTCCTTGAGCCGCCGCTCCTCGACGGCGAGGGCGCGCTCCAGTTCGGCGCGGTGCGCGACGGTGTCGTCGAGGGCGCGCTCGGCGGCCTCCAGGGCGGCCTCCAGCTCCGCCTCCTGCTCGCGGACGCGGGCGGCCTCGCGCTCCAGGTCCTCCGGGTCCCGGCCGCGCCGCTCCTCGGCGGGCTGCGCGGTGGCGCTCTGCACGCGCGCGTCCGCGAGGGAGACGGTGCCGCGGACCCGCTCGGCGAGCTGCGACAGCTCGTACCAGGTCTGCTGGGCGCGCTGGAGCCGGGGCGCGAGGCGGCGCACCTCGTCCTCCAGGGCGGCCTCCTCGGCGAGGGCCGCCTTGAGCGCGGCCTCGGTGGTCTCCTTGCGGGCGAGCAGCGCGGCCTCGTCGGCGACCTCCGCCTTCAGGGCCTCCCGGAGGCGTACGAGGTCGTCGGAGAGCAGGCGCAGGCGCGCGTCGCGCAGGTCGGCCTGGATGACGGCGGCGCGGCGGGCGACCGCCGCCTGCCGGCCGAGCGGTTTGAGCTGGCGCCGCAGCTCGTCGGTGAGGTCCTGCACGCGCGCGAGGTTGGCCTGCATCGCGTCGAGCTTCCGCAGCGCCTTCTCCTTGCGCTTGCGGTGCTTGAGCACGCCGGCGGCCTCCTCGATGAAGGCGCGGCGGCCCGCCGGGTCGGCGTGCAGCACGGAGTCGAGCTGGCCCTGGCCGACGATGACGTGCATCTCGCGGCCGATGCCCGAGTCGGACAGCAGGTCCTGGATGTCGAGCAGCCGGCAGGTGTCGCCGTTGATCTGGTACTCGCTGCTGCCACCGCGGAACATGATCCGGGTGATGGTGACCTCGGCGTAGTCGATCGGCAGCGCGCCGTCGGAGTTGTCGATGGTCAGCGAGACCTCGGCACGGCCGAGCGGCGGGCGCCCGGTCGTGCCGGCGAAGATGACGTCCTCCATCTTGCCGCCGCGCAGCGACTTCGCGCCCTGCTCTCCCATGACCCAGGACAGCGCGTCCACGACGTTGGACTTGCCCGAGCCGTTGGGCCCGACGACGCAGGTGATTCCCGGTTCGAACCGCAGCGTGGTGGCGGAGGCGAACGACTTGAAACCGCGGAGCGTCAGGGCCTTGAGGTGCACGCCTGCGGACTCTACCCGGGGTCTCGGGTTTCACCGCTGAACGTGCAGGGCACACCCTCCCCCAAGGAGTGTCACGTGGGGGACGGGGGGCGCCGCAGGAACCGCGCGGGAGATCGCCGGAGACGGCCGAAAGAAAGAAGGGACGCCGGAGCGCCCCTTGCATGTCCAGCCTTCGCGATACCGGCAGTGCTGGCGTGAGTGTTTCTCACCTGGCCCCTCGGGGCTGGGACCTCAGGTGAGCGCAGGCTCCGCCTTGGTGACGTCGAGATCGATGCTGTCCAGCAGCGACTCTCCCTGGTGCTGTGCGGCGGCAGCGGCGAGCGCGTCGTTCTCGGACTGGATCCGAACCAGCTCGGACTCGAGGTCCTGGACGCGCTGCTGAAGCCGTCGCATCTCGGCGAGGAGTCGCGGGTCGGAGCCGCCGACGTAACCGAGAAGCGCCTTTGCCATGATGGATGGTCCTCCACAATGAGTGACCGACCGAAGCGGTGTGGGTCGTGAGGGATTCGCACCCGCGGTGCTCGGCCGTGCTCTTTGTCGTGCCGGTTCTCACGGTCGAACAGCTAAGGTGCGCGGGGCTTCCAGAGTCTCACCAAAAAGTTTGACGGTCAACACGATCACGCCCTGCTTCCGGGCTTCACCGGGGGGCTGCGGCCGCGGAATTCCGGCGGCGGCGCCTCGCAACTCGGTGCCCGAGGGGCGTGGAGATCATCCTTACTGCCGCAGCCTGGCACGGCAAGCGATTCTTCGCAACCACCAGGCCGTTCTCGCTTCCGCCACCGTTCACGGGCGCCCCCGTCCGGGGCGGCCCGGGGCCGGTGGACGGGGGCGCGGGGAGGGCGGGAGGGGTCTTCGGGCGGTGCGGGTCAGCGGATGGCGAAGCCCTCGTAGCCGCCGCGCGGGGTGTCCCATATCTCAGTGACGCCGTCCACCCGCCCGGGCGTGTCGGCGGAGCGCAGCCAGTCGAGCAGACGGTGGCAATTGTCACTCGGCCCCTCGGCCACGACCTGGACCCGGCCGTCGTCGAGGTTCAGGGCGAAGCCGACGAGCCCCCCGATCTCCAGCGCGTTTGCCCTGGTGAACCAGCGGAAGCCCACTCCCTGTACCCGGCCGCGCACCCAGGCGGTCATCCGTACGTCCTCATTCATGCCTGCACGCTAACGGGCCAATTGTGGAAGGAGCACGTCAGCCCGGCATGTCATGGCGTACAGTCCGTGCGGAACGGGCCTCACCCGTTCGGCGGGTGCCTGTTCGAAGGACCGCCGGAAAGCCCGCGGAAGCAAAGATCAGCAAAGAACACGGCTCAAGCGGTTCGGTACGTCAGGAGGCGAGCGGATGGGACGGCATCGCGGCACACGGCGCGGCGCGCCCGTGAAGACCGGGCTGCTCGGCGTCTCCGTGGCGGTGGCGGTCGGCGCGATCGGCGTCGCCTCGGGGCTGCTGCCCGGCGGCGACACGTTCTCGTTCGACAACGCCGGCAACGAGGAGCCCCGCGTGACGGCGCAGGCCGAGCAGCGGGCGCCGAGCCTGAACACCCAGGGCGGCTCCTCGATGACCCCGGCCGGACCGTCGACGGGCACGCCGAGGTCCGCGGCCCCGTCCGCGAAGCCGGCACCGAAGCCGAAGCCGACCCCGTCGAAGACGGCGACCCCGAGCCCGAAGGCCACGCCCGCGAAGCCCGCGCCCAAGCCGAGGCCCAAGACCGAGCCCGCGGCCACCCCCGCCCCGGAGCGGACGACGCCCGTGCCGGCCCCGGCCACCGAGGCCCCCGCCGCCCCGACGGCGACCGCCCGCTCGCTGGCGAGCCGCGAGCAGGCCGCCGAGGCGGAGGTGGTGCGCCTGGTGAACGTCGAGCGCGCCCGGGTGGGCTGCGTGCCGATCCGTTCGGACGCCGGGCTCGCCGCCCTGGCCGGCGCCTTCAGCGCCGACATGGCCGCGCGGAACTTCTTCGACCACACCGACCCCGACGGCGCGACCCCCTGGTCCCGCGCCCAGAAGGCCGGCATCACGGCTCTCGGCGGCGAGAACATCGCCAGGGGTCAGGTGGACGCGGCCGCGGTGATGAAGTCCTGGATGGCCAGCGACGGGCACCGCGCCAACATCCTGAACTGCGACTACACCGCGCTCGGCGTCGGCGTGCACTTCGGCGCCGGCGGCCCCTGGTGGACCCAGGACTTCGGCTACTGAGCCGGCTCCCCCGCCGTCCGTACGCGCGAGGGTCGTACGCGAGAGGGCCCCGTCACCGGTGCGGTGACGGGGCCCTCTGCCGTACGGTCCTCGCGCGGGGACGGTCAGGCGGCGGCCTTGCCGAGCGCGAAGGTGCGGGCCGTGGTGGCGACCCGGCGGCCGAGGTGCTCGGCGGTCGCGACGTCGGCCTTGTGGACGCCGTCCGGGCCCAGGTCGTTGAAGGTCTGGGCGCCGACGCCGGAGAAGAAGCCGAGGCGGTTGAGGTCGTTCTCGGAGGCCTCGGTGGTGTTCCAGCCGGGCTTCAGGCCGAGGTTGACCCAGGTCATGCCGTGCTGGCCGGCGAGGGTCTGGAAGAACTGCAGGGTGTGCAGCTTGTCGCCGCTCTTCGAGCCGGAGTTGGTGAAGCCGGCGGCCAGCTTGTCCTGCCACGCGTCGGTGAACCAGCGCTTCGAGGTGGCCTCGGCGAACTGGTGGAAGGCGCCGGAAGCGGTGCCCATGTAGGTCGGCGAGCCGAACACGATCGCGTCGGAGGCGTCGAGCAGCTCCCACTCGGCGTCGGTGATCTCCGCGACGTTGATCAGGTGCACGGTGGCGCCGGCGTCGGCGGCCCCGTCGCGGACGGCCTCGGCGAGGACGGCGGTGTGGCCGTAGCCGGAGTGGTAGGCGATGGAGACGACGGGCGTGGTCATGGAGGGCTCCTCGGCGGTGCGTCGGGGACGGCGGGGACAACGACAGGAAGTAGAGCACTAACTTTTCGAAAGCGCAAGCCTGTGGTGAGCGCTACCTGTACCACAGCGCTGTGCGCGCGTATGGTAGAGGGCATGACTGACGACCTCGCCTACGACGTGTTCGCGAAGGCCTGCCCCTCGCGCGGCACGCTGGAGCACGTGACCGGCCGCTGGGGCAGCCTCACCCTGGGCGCGCTCCACGAAGGCACGTTCCGCTTCAACGAGCTGCGGCGCCGGGTCGACGGCGTGAGCGAGAAGATGCTGTCCCAGACGCTGCACGCCCTGGAGCGGGACGGCCTGGTGCACCGCGAGGCCCAGCCCACCAACCCGCCGCGGGTCGACTACCGGCTGACCCCGCTCGGCCGCGAGGTCGCGGAGCGGCTGCTCGGCCTGATCCACCTGGTCGAGGGCCGGATGGACCAGGTCCTCGCCGCCCGCGAGGCCTACGACGCGGAGCGCGCCCCCGTCAGCGGGTGACGAGCCGCGGCGGGCGCTGGCAGCGCGGGCAGAAGTAGCTGGAGCGGTTCATCCACGGGCGGCGACGCATCGGCGTGCCGCACCGGCGGCAGGGCTCGCCCTCCCGCCCGTAGGCGTCGAGCGAGCGGTCGAAGTAGCCCGACTCGCCGTTCACGTTCACGTACAGGCTGTCGAAGCTGGTGCCGCCGGCCGCGAGCGCCGCGTTCATCACGTCGCGGACGTGCCCGAGCAGCTCCGCCGCGCGTGGCCGGGTGAGGCCGGCCGTCGGGCGGTCGTAGTGCAGACGCGCGCGCCACAGCGCCTCGTCCGCGTAGATGTTGCCGACCCCGCTGATCAGCGACTGGTCGAGCAGCGCGCGCTTGATCGTGGTGCGCCGCAGCCGCAGCGCGCTCGCGAAGGCGGCGTCGTCGAAGGCCGGGTCCAGCGGGTCGCGGGCGATGTGCGCGATGACGTCCGGCAGCCCGTCCGCGCTGTCCGGGGCGGTGTCGTGCAGCGAGAGCCCGCCGAAGGTCCGCTGGTCCACGAAGCGCAGCTCGGTGCCGGCGTGGTCATCGAAACGGATCCGGATCCGCAGGTGCTTCTCGTCCGCCGCGCCCTCGGGCTGCACGAGGAGCTGGCCGCTCATCCCCAGGTGCCCGAGCACGGAGGCGTCGCCGGAGGCCAGCGGCAGCCACAGGTACTTGCCGCGGCGCCGGGCGATCCCGAAGGTCTGCCCCTTCAGCCGGGCCGCGAAGTCGGCGGCGCCCTCCGGGTGCCGGCGCACCGCCCGCGGGTGCAGCACCTCGACCTCGGCGACGGTCCGTCCGGCGACCCAGCGCTCGAGCCCGCGTCGGACGACCTCGACCTCGGGCAGCTCGGGCACGGGACTTCCTCCGGGGGTTCGGTGGGTGGCGGGGACCGCTGACCGCAGCCTACCGCCGGGCACCGACAGCACGGTGCCCCCGTCCCTGGGCGGGACGGGGGCACGCGTACCGGAAACGGAGGGGGTCAGGCGGTGGCCTGCTCCCCGGCGGAAGAGGTGTCGGCGCCCTCTTCCGCGCTCGCGGCCTTGGCCGCCGCCGCGCGCTGGTCCGCGGCGGCGCGAATCGCGCGCCACGCGGACTCCGCCGCCTGCTGTTCCGCTTCCTTCTTGCTGCGGCCGGTGCCGGTGCCGTACGAGACACCACCGACGCGGGCGGCAGCAGTGAAGGTCTTCTCGTGGTCCGGACCCTCCTCGCTGACGAGGTACTCCGGAACGCCGAGCCCCTCGGCGGCGGTGAGCTCCTGGAGGCTGGTCTTCCAGTCCAGGCCGGCACCGAGGTTCGAGGACTTCTCGATGAGCGGGTCGAAGAGCCGGTGCACCAGCTCGGACGCCGCGTCGAGGCCCCGGTCGAGATAGACCGCGCCGATCACCGCTTCGAGGGTGTCGGCGAGGATGGACGCCTTGTCCCGGCCGCCCGTGCCTTCCTCGCCCCGGCCGAGCCGGATGAAGGAGCCCAGGTCGAGGCCGCGGCCCACCTCCGCCAGCGCACGCGAGTTGACCACCGCGGCCCGCAGTTTGGCCAGCTGGCCTTCGGGCAGGTCGGGGTGGGTGCGGTACAGCGTGTCCGTGACCACCAGGCCGAGCACCGAGTCCCCGAGGAACTCCAGCCGCTCGTTGGTGGGCAGACCGCCGTTCTCGTACGCGTACGAACGGTGGGTGAGCGCACGCACCAGAAGGGCGGACTCGAGCTGATACCCGAGCCGCCCTTCCAGAAGCGTGTGGGACGAGGCCGAATTGACGTGGTCAGACATCGTGCCTCTCACCAGCCCCTCAGACGGAGAGGACCTGGCGCTTGTTGTAGGTGCCGCAGCTCGGGCACGCGATGTGCTGCTGCTTGGGCTCCTGGCAACGCTCACACGAAACCAGGGTGGGGACCGCAGCCTTCCACTGCGACCGGCGGTGGCGCGTGTTGCTGCGCGACATCTTCCGCTTCGGAACAGCCACGGCTACTTCTCCTGCTTCTCGTCGACACCGGATGCGGCATCGCTCATGTTGTCCTTCTCGTCGGTTCCCAGCGAACCGGCGAGTCCCTGCAGTGCCGCCCAACGGATGTCGACGGCGTCGTGGTGGTGGTCCGGGTTCTCGTTCAGGTTGATTCCGCACTCGGAACACAGACCTTCGCAGTCCTCCCGGCACACCGGCTGCATCGGCAGTGCGAGCACCACCGCATCGCGCAGCACGGGCTCGAGGTCGAACATGCCGTCCTCGAGGGGGATCATGTCCTCGTCGTCCTCGGCTTCGTCGTCCGCGGCCGCCTTCGAGCGGCCCCGGTCGTCGGAGTCGGGGTACGAGAACATCTCCTGGAAGTCCGCGTCGAGCTCCAGCTCGACGGGCTCCAGACACCTTACGCACTCCCCCTCGGCCGATGCACGGGCGGTGCCTGTGACAAGCACCCCTTCCATGACCGACTCGAGACGGAGCTCGATCTCCACCGGGGCGCCCTCGGGCACCGCGATGACCCCCGCGATCCCCAGGTCCCTGGGGGCGTCGACCGTGCGGGAGATCCGCTGCATGGCACCAGGACGCCGCCCCAGCTCGTGCGTGTCGAACACGAGGGGGTTGCGGTGATCGAGGCGCGTGCTCAGGGTTCTTCCTGCTTTCAGATCGTTCACAGACGTGAGGGGGGCTGCCAGTCTCGGGCAGCACGGATCGCGGACATAGCGCGACCGAAGAGCCAGGATACTGGACGCTTCGCCCAGGGCCCAATCCGGGTCGTCCCGGGTCAGTGCCCCTGCTCGTACCGGCGCAGCTGTTCGAGGTCGATCATGCTGGTGTCGAAGAAGCTGGTCTCGTCGAGCGAGGCGGGCGCCTGCTGCTGCGGCGGGACGGCGGGCTGCTCGTAGCCGTACTGCCCCTGGTAGGCGTACGGGTCGGCCTGCGGCTGCTGGTACGCGTAGGGGTCCTGCGGGACCGGCTGCGGGTAGCCGTAGGGGTCCTGGACCGGCTGCTCGTAGCCGTACGGCTCCGGCTGGGCCTGCTGCGCCGGGATCGGCGCCGGCTGCTGCGGTACGGGCTCGGGGTCGGCCAGCTCCGCGAGGCCGGCCAGGTAGTCCGCGTCGCTGGCGTGGTGCAGGCCCGCGCCGCCGGCCGCGTCCTGGGCGGCCATGTGCTCGCCGAGGGCGTCGGTGGCGATCCGGCCGTGCAGCTTCTGCCGGCCTCGGCCCACGGCCTCCAGGGTCTTGCTGAGCACCGCCTCGAAGGCGCCGAGCTTGGCGTCCACGTAGCCGTCGGCGCGCTGGATCAGGGTCTGCGGGTCGGCGCTGTACTCGGGGGCGTCCTCGTCCCCGTACCCGTCGGCGTCCAGGCCCGGGCCCCGGCCGAGCAGCTTCTCGCGGCCGCGGTCCACCGAGGCGATGGTCTTGTTGAGGACCACCTCGAAGTTGGCGAGCTTGGAGTCCACGTAGTCGTCGGCCTCGGCCCGGATCTCCTCGGCCTCGCGGCGGGCCTCGGCGAGGATCCGCTCGGCCTCGTCCTGGGACTGCCGGGCGACCTGGGAGTCGGAGACGATCGAGCCGCGCTCGGCGTGGGCGGCCTCGATGATCCGCTCGGCCTCCTGGCGGGCCTGCTCGACCATCTGCTCGCGCCCGCCCAGCAGCTCCTGGGCCTGGGCCAGGGAGCTCGGCAGGGCGCCCCGGACCTCTTCGAGCAGAGCGAGCAGCTCGGCCCGGTTGACCACGCAGGAGGCCGACATGGGCATGGAGCGGGCGCTCCGGACCGTATCGACGATCTCGTCGAGCTTCTTCTGCACGTCCACCGGTGCTCGCCACTCTCTACAGCTGGATGGAGACGGACGGGACGACTGTAAGGCCAGTCGGGCCCCGTCCGGGACCTGGTGACGGAGCGTCAGCGATGGTGGCCGGGGGTCACGGCCGGTTCAGCGCTCCCGCAGGCGCTCGGTCAGCCGGCCCAGGACCTGCGGCGGCACCAGGTGGGAGACGTCGCCGCCCCAGGCCGCGACCTCCTTGACCAGCGAGGACGACAGGAAGCTGTAGGTGGGGTTGGTGGGCACGAACAGCGTCTCGACGCCGGACAGCCCGTTGTTCATCTGGGCCATCTGCAGCTCGTAGTCGAAGTCGCTGACGGCCCGCAGTCCCTTGACGATGGCGGGGATGTCGCGCTGCTTGCAGAAGTCGACGAGGAGGCCGTGGAAGGACTCGACCTCGACGTTGCCGAAGTCGGCGGTGACCTCGCGGATCATCTCGATCCGCTCGTCGACCGCGAACAGGCCCTTCTTCGACTGGTTGATCATCACCGCGACGTGCACGACGTCGTACAGCTTGGAGGCGCGGGCGATGATGTCGAGATGTCCGTTGGTGATGGGGTCGAACGACCCCGGACAGACGGCGCGGCGCAACTTTGGTCCCTCGCTCTCCGGTCCGGTCATCGTGCGTCTTCGCACGTAGAGGCGGCGCGACCGTACCAAAACGTTCCCTCGCCGTAGCGACGGGACCGCAGTGGCTCGAAACCGTCCGGCCAGCCGAATTCTCCGCCCCGGGTGCTGCGCTCCACGGTGACGAGGGCATCATCGGCGATCCAGCCCCCCGCGCGCATTGTGAGGAGGATCTCGCGGAGATCGGCGTCCGCGACGGCGTAGGGCGGGTCGAGGAAGACCAGGTCGTACGGCTCGGCCGGGGCCGGTCCGGTGACGATCTGCTCGGCCCTGCCGGTGCGCAGCTCGGCGCCGGGCAGGCCGAGGGCGCGGATGTTCTCGCGGACGGTGCGCGCCGCGCGCGGCTCGGCCTCCACGAGGAGCGCGTGGGCGGCGCCGCGCGACAGCGCCTCCAGGCCGACGGCGCCGGAGCCCGCGTACAGATCGGCGACCCGGGCGCCGTCCAGGCCGTGGAAGGACTCCCAGGTGGAGAAGAGTCCCTCCCGTGCCCGGTCGGAGGTGGGCCGGGTGCCGTTGCCGGGCGGCACGGCGATGCGGCGTCCGCCGGCGGTGCCGGCGATCACGCGGGTCATGTGGGTTCCTCGTCCTCCGGCAGGCAGTGCGTACGCCCTAGCTTAGGCCGCCCGTTGCGGATCGGGGCCGGGCCGGACGCGGGCGGCCCGGCGGCGCTCAGCCCTTCTCCAGGTACTCCTCCCGGTCCTTGTCGAGCAGCGCGTCGAGCGCGGTGCGCAGGGCGGGGTGGGCGGTGAGGCCGGGGTCGGCGAGGACCAGGGCGGTGGCCTCCTCGCGGGCGGCGGCGATGACCTCCTCGTCCTCGATGACGGCGAGGACCCGCAGGGAGGAGCGGACGCCGGACTGTGCCTGGCCGAGGACGTCGCCCTCGCGGCGCTGTTCGAGGTCGATCCGGGAGAGTTCGAAGCCGTCGAGGGTGGAGGCGACCGCGGCCAGCCGCCCGCGGGCCGGGCTGGCCTCGGGCATCTCGGTGACGAGCAGGCACAGGCCGGCGGCGGAGCCGCGGCCGACCCGGCCGCGCAGCTGGTGGAGCTGGGAGACGCCGAAGCGGTCGGCGTCCATGATCACCATCGCGGTGGCGTTGGGCACGTTGACGCCGACCTCGATGACCGTGGTGGCGACCAGGACGTCCACCTCGCCGGCGGCGAAGCGGCGCATCACCTCGTCCTTGTCGTCGGGGTGCATCCGGCCGTGCAGCACCTCGACGGAGAGTCCGGCGAGGGGCCCCGCGCGCAGCTGCTCGGCGACCTCCAGGACGGCGAGCGGCGGGCGCTTCTCGGCCTCGTCCTCGGGCGAGGCCTTGCGCTTCCCGCTCTGCTTCCGGTCCTCCTCGTCGCCGATCCGCGGGCACACCACGTACCCCTGGTGCCCGGCCTCGACCTCCTCGCGGACCCGTTCCCAGGCGCGGGCGAGGAAGTGCGGCTTGTCGGCGGCGGGGACGACGTGGCTGGCGATCGGCGAGCGGCCGGCGGGCAGCTGGTCGAGGACGGAGGTCTCCAGGTCGCCGAAGACGGTCATCGCGACCGTCCGGGGAATGGGCGTGGCCGTCATGACCAGCAGGTGCGGGGGCTGCTTGCCCTTGCCGCGCAGGGCGTCGCGCTGCTCCACGCCGAAGCGGTGCTGCTCGTCGACCACGACCAGGCCGAGGTCGTGGAACTGCACCTTGTCCTCGATCAGGGCGTGGGTGCCGATGACGATCCCGGCCTCGCCGGTGACCAGGTCGAGCAGCGCCTGCCGGCGGGCGGCGGCGCCCATGGAGCCGGTGAGCAGCACGACCTTGGTGGCGTGCTCGGCCCCGCCGAGCATCCCGCCCTCGGCGAGCTCGCCCATCATCTCGGTGACCGAGCGGTGGTGCTGCTGGGCGAGCACCTCGGTGGGCGCGAGCATGGCGGCCTGTCCCCCGGCGTCGACCACGGCGAGCATGGCGCGCAGGGCGACCAGGGTCTTGCCCGAGCCCACCTCGCCCTGGAGGAGGCGGTGCATGGGGTGTTCGGTGGCGAGGTCGTCGAAGATCTCCTTCGATACCTTCTGCTGGCCCTCGGTGAGGGTGAAGGGCAGCTTCGCGTCGAAGGCGGTGAGGAGGCCGTCGGGGGCCGGGCGGCGGGGGACGGCGGCGAGCTGGGTGTCGGCGTGCCGGCGGCGGGCCAGGGCGACCTGGAGGACGAAGGCCTCGTCCCACTTGAGGCGGTCGCGGGCGTCCGCGATGTCCGCCTTGGTGCGGGGGCGGTGGATCTTCAGGAGCGCGTCGGGCAGCTCGGCGAGGCCGCGGCCCTCGCGCAGCGCGGGCGGCAGCGGGTCGACGAGGCCCTCCCAGCCGGTGGCGGCCAGGGAGTCGAGGGCGATGCCGACGGACTGCTCGATGGTCCAGGACTCCAGCTGCTTGCAGGCCGGGTAGATGGGCAGCAGCTCGCTCGCGAAGGCCTTGACGGTCTCGGTGCCGCTCTCGGCGTCGAGGAGCTTGTACTCGGGGTGGGCGAGCTGGAGGCGCCGGTTGAACATGCCGACCTTGCCGGCGAACATCGCGCGCCGGCCGGGCAGCAGCTCCTTCTGGTGGAAGTGCACCGTGCGGCCGAAGAAGACCAGCTGCATCCGGCCGCTGCCGTCGGTGATGGTGACCTCCAGGCGCTGTCCCTTGCCGCGCCCGCCCCGGTTGAAGGTGTGCACGCGCGCGTCGGCGACCTGGGCGACGACGGTGACGTGTTCGTCGAGCGGCAGGTCGGCGAGCGTGGTGAGCTCGCCGCGCTCCGCGTACCGCCGGGGGTAGTGGTGCAGCAGGTCGCCGACCGTGTGCAGGTCCAGGTGCTCGGCCATCACCTTGGCGGTGGCGGCGCCGAGCAGTTTCTTGAGGGGTTCGTCGAGCGCGGGCACGTGGTCCATTGCACACCACGGCACTGACAGAAGTCGCGCCCCCGGGGCGGCGGGCCGGGCCTATTCGACGCCGATGAGCAGCGGGGGCGCTCCCTCTCCGGCGTGGTAGACGGTGGTGTCGACGGCCAAGTAGGTGGCGCGGACGTGCTGTTCGAGGGTGGTGGCGAGGTCGTCGGGGGTGTCGGCGGCGACGACCACGGTGACGAGTTCGCCGCCCGCGGAGAGCATGCGGTCGAGGACGGTGACGGCGGTGGCGGTGAGCTCCCGGCCGATGACGGCGACGTCGCCCTCGATGAGGCCGAGGACGTCGCCGGCCTGGCAGACGCCGGCGGAGGTGAAGGACCGGGCCTCGGCGACGCCGAGTTCGGCGTAGCGGGTGGCGCCGGCGGCGGCGGTCATGGCGACGACGTCCTCGTCGAAGCTGCGCCCGGGTTCGTGGACGGCGAGGGCGGCGAGGCCCTGGACGGCGGCGCGGGTGGGGATGAGGGCGACCCGGATGCCCTCGCGGCGGGCGTGCTCGGCGGCCTCGGCGGCGACGGCGCGCAGCTCGGTGTCGTTGGGCAGCAGCACGACCTCGCGGGCGTGGGCGCGGCGGACGGCCTCGGTGAGCTCGGCGGCGGTGGGGGTCTCGCCGGGGCGGGCGACCAGGGTGGTGGCGCCGGCCTCGGCGCAGAGCCCGGCCAGGCCCTCGCCGGGCAGCACGGCGACGACGGCCCGCTCGGCGGGTTCGGGGCGGCGCTCGAAGTGGGTGACGCGGATCCGGTACGGGCGTCCCGCCTCGACGCCGGCCTCGACGGCGGCGCCGGCGTCGTCGGTGTGGACGTGCACGTTCCACAGGCCGTCGCCGCCGACGACGACCAGGGACTCCCCCAGGGCGTCGAGCCGGTCGCGGAGCCGGTCGACGGCCTCGTCGGCGGCCTCAAGGAGGTAGATGACCTCGTAGGCGGGGCCGCTGTCGGCGGCGCAGTCGAGGGCGAGCGGCGGGTGGTGGAGGTGTTCCGCGGGGGCGGCGGCCCCGGCGGCCGGGGCGGGCGCCTCGCCCGTGAGGGCCTCCAGGAGGGCGCCGAGGACGGCGACGAGTCCGGCCCCGCCCGCGTCCACGACCCCGGCCCGGCGCAGCGCGTCGAGCTGTCCGGGGGTGGCGTCCAGGGCGGTGCGGGCGCCTTCGTGGGCCTTGCGCGCGACGGTGACGAGGTCGCCGCCGGCGGCGCAGGCGCCGGCCGCCGCGTCGGCGACGGTGAGGAGGGTGCCCTCGACGGGGTGGGCGACGGCCTTGCGGGCCTCGGCGGCGGCGCCGGCCAGAGCGCGGGCGAGGTGGTCGCCGTCGGTGCCCTCGGCCAGGACGGCGGCCATGCCGCGCAGCAGCTGGGAGAGGATCGTGCCGGAGTTCCCGCGGGCGCCGAGGAGGGCGCCGTGCGCCATGGTCCGTATGATCTCCGCCACGTCGGCGGAGCCGTCGGCGGCCGTCACGGCGCGGGCGGCGGACTCCACCGTCAGGTAGAGGTTGGTGCCGGTGTCCCCGTCCGCGACGGGATAGACGTTGATGGCGTCGATCTCCGCGCGCTCCCTGCCGAGCGCCGCGAGCGCCCCTGCGCACCAGGATCGGACCGTGTCGGCGTCGAGGGTCTGCGGAGCTCGCGGCAACGGGTGGTCCTCCTGTGCTTCGCGGTGGGTTCACCGCAGGGTAGACCGGCGACCGCCCGGGGCCCGGGGCGGGGGCCCGGCGGGCCGTGGTAGTTTCGTTCCACCGAAGCATCCGTTGTATGCTGCTTCGGTTGCCCGGCACTGGTCGGGCCATTCCCCGGCAAACCACTTCAGATCCCTGATCCGATTCCGGTGCGCCGGTTTCACTGTAAATCTGAAGTCTTTGGAGTGACCCGTGGCTGCCAACTGCGACGTCTGCGGCAAGGGGCCGGGCTTCGGCAACAACATTTCGCACTCGCACCGCCGTACGTCTCGTCGCTGGAACCCGAACATCCAGCGTGTGCGTGCCGTGGTCGGTCGGACGCCGAAGCGGCTCAACGTCTGCACCTCGTGCATCAAGGCCGGCAAGGTCTCGCGCTAACCGCGACGTTTCGTCGTAGCGCAGCCCCTGCGGTTGCCTTGAGAGGCCGGTTCACCTCGGTGAACCGGCCTTTTGCCATGCCCTGAGAAGGCTCAGCGCCGGTGCGCCCAGCCGTGGTCGACCGGGCCGATGCCCGCGCCCAGGGCGAATCCGGCGGCGAGGGCGCCCGTCACGTACGACTTCGCCTCCCGTACGGCCTCCGGGACGGCGAGGCCCTTCGCGAGGCCGGAGGCCACCGCCGAGGCGAGCGTGCAGCCCGTGCCGTGGGTGTGCCGGTTGTCGTACCGGGGGGCGTGCAGCCAGTGCTCCGCGGTGCCGTCGGTGAGCAGGTCCACGACCTCGGCGTGGTCGCCGGGCAGGTGCCCGCCCTTGATCAGCGCCCAGCGCGGTCCGTACGCCAGGATCGCGCCGGCCGCCCGGCGCATGCCGTCCTCGTCCTCGACCGTGACGCCCGTGAGCTGCGCCACCTCGTCCAGGTTGGGGGTGGCGACGGTCGCGAGGGGCAGCAGCGCGGTGCGGACGGCGTCGAGCGCGGAGGCGGCGAGCAGCGGGTCGCCGTGCTTGGAGACGCCGACGGGGTCGACGACCACGGGGGCGTCGGTGCCGGCGAGGAGTTCCGCCACGGTCTCGACGAGCACCGCGCTCGCCAGCATGCCGGTCTTGACCGCCTGGACGCCGATGTCGTCCACCACGGCCCGGTACTGGGCCCGTACGGCCTCGGCGGGCAGCTCCCAGGCTCCCTGGACGCCGAGGGAGTTCTGGGCGGTCACGGCGGTGATCACGCTCATGCCGTGGACGCCGAGCGCGAGCATGGTCTTGAGGTCGGCCTGGATGCCCGCGCCGCCGCCGGAGTCGGATCCGGCGACGGTCAGCACCAGCGGCGGCCGGTCGTTCACTCGGTCTCCCCGAAGTGGTCCCAGCCGCTCTTGCTGTGCCAGGGGGCGCCGTCGACGGTGACCTGGGGCAGCGAGGAGGGGCCCCGGACCTCGCCGATGACCTTCCAGCGGGCGGGCAGCTTCACGTCCGGCGGGAAGGTGGCGACGATGGCGTGGTCCTCTCCCCCGGTGAGCACCCACTGGAGCGGGTCGACGCCGACGGCCTGCCCGATGTCGTTCATCTGGCTGGGGATGTCGATGAGGCCGGAGCGCAGGTCGATGCGGACCTTGCTGGCCTCGGCGATGTGCCCGAGGTCGGCGATCAGGCCGTCGCTGACGTCGCACATGGCGGTGGCGCCGAGGCCGGCGGCCGCGGGGCCGGCGTGGTACGGCGGCTCGGGGCGGCGGTGGGCCTCGACGAAGGCGCGCGGGGAGCGGAAGCCGCGGGAGAGCACCGCGTAGCCGGCCGCGGACCAGCCGAGCCAGCCGGTGTAGGCGACGACGTCGCCGGGCTGGGCGCCGCCCCGGGTGACCGGGTCGTGGTTGCGCAGGTCGCCGAGGGCGGTGATGGAGACCATGATCGTGTCACCGCGGACCACGTCCCCGCCGACCACGGCGGCACCGGCGACCTGACATTCGTCGCGCAGTCCGTCCATGAGTTCCGTGGTCCAGGTGACCGGGAGTTCGGCGGGCACGACCAGGCCGAGGAGCAGCGCGGTGGGCACGGCGCCCATGGCGGCGATGTCGGCGAGGTTCTGCGCGGCGGCCTTGCGGCCCACGTCGTAGGCCGTGGACCAGTCGCGGCGGAAGTGACGCCCTTCGAGCAGGATGTCCGTGCTGGCCACCACCCGCCGGTCGGGGGCGGAGACGACCGCGGCGTCGTCGCCGGGCCCGATCCGCACCGCCGGGGTGGAGGTGAGCCGGGAGGTCAGCTCCCTGATGAGCCCGAACTCGCCGAGCTCTCCGACTGTGCCCTTCACCGCGATTCACCTCGTGTCGTCGTGCCGGCCGCCGCGCCGCCGTGCCGCTCCTCGCCGTGCGGGTCGCGGGCCGTCACCGTGCCGGATACCGTCAAGTAGACCGTCAACTTCTCATGTGCGTACGCCACCCCGCGTGCGCCTCCGGACCCGGAGGTCTCCCCGCGGCCCGCGGCGACGCGGTACCGTGGCGTCTCTTTCTCCCACAAGATCCTCGTGGCCGCCCTGGAGGTTCCGTGGTTCAGGCGTACATCCTTATTCAGACCGAGGTGGGCAAGGCGACGACCGTCGCCGAGACCATCGCCAAGATTCCTGGGGTGATCCAGGCGGAGGACGTCACGGGTCCCTATGACGTGATCGTGCGGGCCGAGGCCGACACCGTGGACGCGCTCGGGCGCATGGTGGTCGCCAAGGTCCAGCAAGTGGAAGGCATCACGCGCACCCTCACCTGCCCGGTCGTGCATATCTAGCCCCCGTCTACCCTTGGCCGGTGATGTCTTCCCACCGGCCCTTCGGCCTGCCCGCCCGTGCCGCCGCGGCCGTCCTGCTGCTGGCCGCCGCCGGCTGTTCCGCGCCGGACGCGAGGGCGACGGTGCCGGTCCCCGGTCCGCCGGAGGCCGAGGCCGCCGTCTGCCGTGCCCTCGCGAAGGAGCTGCCCGGCACCGTGGCCGGTCTGCCGCGGACCGGGACCGAGCCCGAGTCGGAGCTGACCGCCGCGTGGGGGGACGCGGCGATCGTACTGCGCTGCGGGGTCCCCCGGCCCGAAAAGATGAACGATCCACAGGCCCAGGGGATCGACGCGAACGGCGTGAACTGGCTGTACGAGCCGCGCGCCGGCGACGGCCCGCGCTTCACCACCACCTACCGCAAGGCCTATGTGGAGGTGACGCTCGACGCGCGCTACGCGCACGACGTCGGCCCGCTGGTGGACCTGGCCGAGCCGGTGCGCAGGGCCGTGCCGCCCAGCGTCTGAGACGCCGGGCGGGCCCCCTCGCGGCGCGGCCCCCTCGGCGGCCGGCCCGGGCTGCCGCTAGCGCAGTCCGGTGGAGCGGTTCAGCGCGGCCTGGATGAGCCGGTCGACGAGCTCCGGGTAGCTGACGCCGCTCTCCTGCCACATCCGCGGGTACATGGAGATGGGCGTGAAGCCGGGCATGGTGTTGATCTCGTTGATGACGAAGCCGCCGTCCTCGGTGAGGAAGAAGTCGGCGCGCACCAGGCCCTCGCAGGACACGGACTCGTAGGCGAGCACCGCGAGCCGCTGCACCTCGGCGGTGGCCTCGTCGCCGATCGGCGCGGGCACCAGGCCGGAGGCCGAGTCGATGTACTTGGCCTCGAAGTCGTAGAAGTCGTGGTCGGTGACCGGCGGGATCTCGGCGGGCACGCTGGCGCGCGGGCCGTCCTCGAACTCCAGGACGCCGCACTCGATCTCGCGGCCCCGGACCAGCGCCTCGACGATGATCTTCGGGTCGAAGCGGCGGGCCTCCTCGACGGCCTCGTCCAGGCCGGAGAGGTCGTCGACCTTGGTGATGCCGACGGAGGAGCCGCCGCGGGCGGGCTTCACGAAGAGCGGCCAGCCGTGGTCGGCGGCGAACTCGACGATCTTCTTGCGGGCCGCGGCCGGGTTCTGCTCCCACTCGCGCGGGCGGATCACCTCGTACGGGCCGACCGGCAGGCCGAAGGAGACGAAGACCCGCTTCATGTACTCCTTGTCCTGGCCGACGGCGGAGGCGAGCACGCCGGCGCCGACGTACGGGATTCCGGAGAGCTCCAGGAGGCCCTGGAGGGTGCCGTCCTCGCCGTAGGGGCCGTGCAGCATCGGGAAGACCACGTCGACCTCGCCGAGGGCCCGCGGCAGCGCGCCGGGCTCGTTGAGGACGACCTCGCGGCTGGCCGGGTCGACGGGCAGCACCACGCCACCGGTCTGGGACTCGGCGAGCTGGGCGACGTCCGGGAGGGTGCGGTCGGCGATCGCCATCCGCTCGGGGGCGTCGGCGGTCAGCGCCCAGCGGCCCTCGCGGGTGATGCCGATGGGCAGCACGTCGTACTTGTCCCGGTCGATCGCCTTCAGGACGGCGCCGGCGGTGACGACGGAGATGGCGTGCTCGGAGCTGCGTCCGCCGAAGACGACGGCCACGCGCGGCTTGCGGGGGCTCTGGGTGTTCTCGCTCATATCGCGATGAGCGTACCCTGCGACGTCCGAACTGCTTCAGCCCCGCGGGTGCCGCGCGTGTGCCGCGCGCGGACGGGTCACCCGGCCGGCGTCAGTGCCGCTCGGGCTTGGCGCTGCGCGACATCAGCTCCTTGAGCGCGACGACCGGCGGCTTGCCGTCGTGGACGATCGAGACGACCGTCTCGGTGATGGGCATGTCGACGCCGTGGCGGCGGCCCAGATCCAGCACGGACTCGCAGGACTTGACGCCCTCGGCGGTCTGTTTGGTGGCCGCGATGGTCTCCTGGAGGGTCATGCCGCGGCCCAGGTTGGTGCCGAAGGTGTTGTTCCGGGAGAGCGGCGAGGAGCAGGTGGCGACCAGGTCGCCGAGGCCCGCGAGGCCGGAGAAGGTCAGCGGGTCGGCGCCCATGGCGAGGCCGAGGCGGGTGGTCTCGGCGAGGCCGCGGGTGATGAGCGTGGCCTTGGAGTTGTCGCCGAGGCCCATGCCGTTGGCGATGCCGACGGCGAGGCCGATGACGTTCTTCACCGCGCCGCCGAGCTCGCAGCCGACGACGTCGGTGTTGGTGTACGGGCGGAAGTACGGGGTCATGCAGGCGCTCTGGAGCCGCTGGGCGACCGACTCGTCGGCGCAGGCGACCACGGCGGCGGCGGGCTGCCGGGCGGCGATCTCCTTGGCCAGGTTGGGTCCGGTGAGCACGGCCACGCGCTCGGCGGGGACGTCGGCGACCTCGCGGATGACCTCGCTCATGCGCTTGGCGGTGCCGAGCTCGATGCCCTTCATGAGGGACACCAGGACGGTGTCGGGGGCGAGTTTCGGCGCCCACGCGGCGAGGTTCTCGCGCAGCGTCTGCGAGGGGACGACGAGCACGGTGAAGTCGGCGTCGCGGGCGGCCTCGGCCGGGTCGGCGGTGGCCGTGATGCCCTTGGGGAGTTCGACGCCCGGGAGGTAGTCGGGGTTGGTCCCGGTGCGGTTGATGGCCTCGGCGAGGGCGGCGCGGCGGCCCCACAGGCTCACCTCGCACCCGGCGTCGGCGAGCACCATGGCGAAGGCGGTGCCCCAGGATCCGTTGCCGAAGACGGCTGCCTTGGTCACTTCTTGCGCTCCTCCGCGGCCCTGCGGCGCTGTTCCTGCCGGGCCTTCCTGTGGTCGTACGGCTCGGCCGGGGCCTTCTCCCCGCGGACCTCCTCCAGGAGGCGGGTGATGGCGGCCATGATCTCCTCGGTGGCCTCGCGCAGCACGTCGGGCGTGGGCTCGACGTCGTGGAAGCGGGAGAGGTCGACCGGCGGACCGGCCTGCACGATCAGGGTCTTGCGCGGCCACAGCCGGAGCTTCTTCTCCTTGGCGTACGGCGGCATGGCGAGGTTGGCGCCCCACTGGGCGACCGGGATCACGGGCGCCTTGGTGAGCAGGGCGACCCGGGCGGCGCCGGTCTTGCCGGCCATCGGCCACATCTCGGGGTCGCGGGTGAGGGTGCCCTCGGGGTAGAAGGCGACGCACTCGCCGCGCTCGATGGCGTCGACGGCGGCCCGGAAGGCGTCCAGGGCGTTGGTGGTCTCGCGGTAGACCGGGATCTGGCCGGTGTTGCGGAGCATGGTGCCGACGAAGCCGCCCTTGAAGAGGCCCGCCTTGGCCAGGAAGCGGGGCACGCGGCCGGTGTTGTACTGGTAGTGCGCGTACGAGAGCGGGTCCAGGTACGAGTTGTGGTTCACCGCGGTGATGAAGCCGCCCTCGGCCGGGATGTGCTCCTGCCCGCGCCAGTCCCGCTTGAACAGCACCACCAGGGGGGGTTTGGCGATGACCGCCGCCAGGCGGTACCAGAAGCCGATTCTGCGGCGGGACACGCGAACACCTTTCTCCGGACTGCGCAAGGGGTCAAGTGTCGCCCCCTGCTCCTGGCCTGTCGAGGACACCGTACGCCCCGGGGCTCGGGCGGCTCGCGCGGGCGGGACAGAATGGGGCCCGATGACGAGCCACGCCGAGCCCCCAGCCGACGACTGGTCCCTGGTCGTCCCCCTGAAGCCGCTGGCGTACGCCAAGAGCCGGCTGGCCCCCGCGGTGGGCGGCCCGCTGCGCGGCCGGCTGGCGCTGGCGTTCGCCGAGGACACGGTGGCGGCGGTGCTGGCCTGCCCCGGCGTACGGGACGTGGTGGTGGTCACGGACGACCCGGCCGCGGCGGCGGCGCTCGCCGCCCTCGGGGCGCGGGTGGTGCCCGACGTGCCGGGCGCGGGGCTCAACGGGGCGCTGGCGCACGGGGCCCGCGCGGTCCGGGCGGGCCGGCCGCGGGCCCGGGTCGCGGCCCTGAACGCGGATCTGCCGGCGCTGCGGCCGGCGGAGCTGGCCCGGGTCCTGGCGGCCGCCGGACAATTTCCGCGGGCTTTTCTCGCGGATGCCGCCGAAATAGGTACGACATTCCTCTCGGCGGGCCCGGGGGTGGAATTGGAACCGGCTTTCGGAGGGGCTTCGCGCCGCCGGCATTTGTCCTCGGGGGCGGTGGAAATCCGGCTGGCGGGGGTGGATTCGGTGCGCCGGGACGTGGACACCGGGGAGGACCTGGCGGCCGCGGTGGCGCTGGGCGTGGGGCCGCGGACGGCGGCCCGCTGGGCGCGCGCGGCCGGATAGGCTGCGGGGCATGCAGGCGACCGCGTACACGTACGATCCCGAGACCCGCAGCGGCAGCGTGCTGCTCGACGACGGCACCCCGGTGGAGTTCGGGGCCGAGGCCTTCGAGGCCGGGGGGCTGCGGCTGCTCCGGCCGGGGCAGCGGGTGCGGATCGAGACGGAGGGCGCGCCGGGCGCCCTGCGGATCACGCTGGTGACGCTGCAGACCTTCTGAGCCGGGGCCGGGGCGGGTTCCCGGGCCGGGCACGCCGCGGGCCGGGCTCCCCCAGGGGGAGCCCGGCCCGGCGTGTGAGCACCCGCCGTGCTACTTCTTCGCGGCGGTCTTCTTCGCGGTGGTCTTGCGCGCCGTCGTCTTCTTGGCGGGCGCCTTCTTCGCGGTGGCCTTCTTGGCCGGCGCGGTCTTCTTCGCGGCGGCCTTCTTGGCCGCGGCGGCGGTGGTCTTCTTCGCCGGGGTGGCCTTCTTGGCGGCGGCCGTCGTGGCCTTCTTCGCCGGGGTCGTCTTCTTGGCGGCCGCGGTGGTCTTCTTGGCCGTGGCGGTGGTCTTCTTGGCGGCCGCGGTGGTCTTCTTGGCCGGGGTGGCCTTCTTCGCGGCGGCCTTCTTGGCCGTGGTGGCCTTCTTCGCGGCGGCCTTCTTCACCGTGGCGGAGGCGCCGCCGGTGAGGGAGCCCTTCGGGGCCTTCTTGACGGAGACCTCGCCGCCCTTGGGGAGCTTCTTCGAGCCGCTGACCAGGTCCTTGAAGCCCTGACCGGCACGGAAGCGCGGGACGGAGGTCTTCTTGACCCGGACGCGCTCACCCGTCTGCGGGTTGCGGGCGTAGCGGGCCGGACGGTCGACCTTCTCGAACGAGCCGAATCCGGTGACCGAGACCCGGTCCCCGGACACCACGGCGCGCACGATGGCGTCGAGCACGTGGTCGACGGCTTCGGCGGCCTGCTGGCGACCGCCCAACTTGTCGGCAATCGCTTCTACGAGCTGCGCCTTGTTCACGTCTTCCCCTTCGGAGACTTTGCCGGAACGAAAGTGTTCAAGCTTTTTCGCACGTTAGGCATGTATATACCGCAAATCAAACACGAAACGGGCTAATCACCCTTGTGCCGCAACGCGAGGACGAGTTGCGAAGTTCCGGGTGTCAGTCGTCTTCAGGGAATCGGCCCTCGTCGAGGTCCTTCATCAACCGGTCCAGACGCGATGCCGCGTCCGCTATGTCGTGCTTCGCCGCGGCCGTCACGACCAGCAGCTTCCGGGACAGCGCCATCCTTACGCCCTCCGGGACTTGCAGTTCGCGCACCCTTGTGTGCGCTTCCTTCAATCGGGCGGCGACTGCCTCGTAGAGCTCGAGTTGGCTGTCGCGTTCCATGCACCGATTGTGCCATCTAGGGCGAGTTGTCGCCCGACAGGGTCTCAACAAGCGACTGCGCCCCCCACCGGACGGTGGGGGGCGCAGTACTGGAAAAGCGCTGCTCAGACGGCAATTGTACGGGGCTTGAAGGACGGCCTGGCCGCCTCGTAGGCCGCGATGTCCGCTTCGTTCTGAAGGGTGAGGCTGATGTCGTCCAGACCGTTGAGCAGACGCCAGCGGGCGTTCTCGTCGAGCTCGAAGTCGGCGTCGATCCCGGGCGCGAGGACTTTGCGGGCCTCCAGGTCGACGGTCACCTCGACGGTCGGGTCGGCCTCGGTCAGCTCCCACAGCGCGTCCACGGTCGCCTGCGGCAGGACCACGGTCAGCAGGCCGTTCTTCAGCGAGTTGCCGCGGAAGATGTCGGCGAAGCGGGAGGAGATCACGGCCTTGAAGCCGTAGTTCTGCAGCGCCCAGACGGCGTGCTCGCGGGAGGAGCCGGTGCCGAAGTCGGGGCCGGCCACCAGGACCGTGGCGCCCTGCCGCTCGGGGCGGTTGAGCACGAACTGCTCGTCCTTGCGCCAGGCCTCGAAGAGGCCGTCCTCGAAGCCGTCGCGGGTGACCTTCTTGAGCCAGTGCGCGGGGATGATCTGGTCGGTGTCGACGTTGCTGCGGCGCAGCGGGACGGCCCGGCCGGTGTGCGTGGTGAAGGCTTCCATGGTTCTCAGACCCCCGCGGTGGTGGCGACGTCGGACAGATCGGCCGGGGAGGCCAGGTGGCCGAGGACGGCGGTGGCGGCGGCGACCTGGGGGGAGACCAGGTGGGTGCGGCCGCCCTTGCCCTGCCGGCCCTCGAAGTTGCGGTTGGAGGTGGACGCGGAGCGCTCACCGGGAGCCAGTTGGTCGGGGTTCATGCCCAGGCACATGGAGCAGCCCGCGTGCCGCCATTCGGCGCCGGCCTCCTTGAAGACCTTGTCCAGGCCCTCCTCGACCGCCTGCAGGGCGACCCGGACCGAGCCGGGGACGACCAGCATGCGGACGCCCTCGGCGACCTTGCGGCCCTCCAGGAGGGCGGCCGCGTTGCGCAGGTCCTCGATCCGGCCGTTGGTGCAGGAGCCCACGAAGACGGTGTCGACCTTGATGTCGCGCAGCGGCTGGCCGGCGGTCAACCCCATGTACTCCAGGGCCTTTTCGGCCGCCAGGCGCTCCGAGGCGTCCTCGTACGAAGCCGGGTCGGGGACGTTCGCCGAAAGCGGCGCGCCCTGGCCGGGGTTGGTGCCCCAGGTGACGAACGGGGCCAGCTCGGCGGCGTCGATGACGACCTCGGCGTCGAAGACGGCGTCCTCGTCGGTCCTCAGGGTCTTCCAGTACGCCACGGCGGCGTCCCAGTCCTCGCCTTCGGGGGCGTGGGCGCGGCCCTTCAGATAGGCGAAGGTGGTCTCGTCGGGGGCGATCATGCCCGCGCGGGCGCCGGCCTCGATCGACATGTTGCAGATGGTCATCCGGGCCTCCATCGAGAGCTTCTCGATGGCCTCGCCGCGGTACTCCAGGACGTAGCCCTGGCCGCCGCCGGTGCCGATCTTCGCGATGATCGCCAGGATCAGGTCCTTGGCGGTCACGTCGGCGGGCAGCTCGCCGTCGACCGTGATGGCCATGGTCTTCGGGCGGGCCATGGGCAGCGTCTGGGTGGCCAGCACGTGCTCGACCTGGCTGGTGCCGATGCCGAAGGCCAGCGCGCCGAAGGCGCCGTGCGTGGAGGTGTGCGAGTCGCCGCAGACCACGGTGGTGCCCGGCTGGGTCAGTCCCAGCTGCGGTCCCACCACGTGGACGACGCCCTGCTCGACGTCGCCGAGCGGGTGCAGCCGGACGCCGAACTCGGCGCAGTTCTTCCGCAGGGTCTCCAGCTGGGCGCGGGAGACCGGGTCGGCGATCGGCTTGTCGATGTCGAGGGTGGGGGTGTTGTGATCCTCGGTGGCGATGGTGAGGTCGAGCCGCCGCACCTGCCGGCCGTTCTGACGCAGCCCGTCGAAGGCCTGGGGGCTGGTCACCTCGTGCAGCAGGTGCAGATCGATGAAGAGGAGGTCGGGCTCGCCTTCGGCGCGCCGGACGACGTGGTCGTCCCAGACCTTCTCCGCGAGTGTCCTACCCATCGCTTTCCCTCCGGCCGGCGGCTGCGCCGGCACCACTAGAGACCCGTTTCGCGGACCGCCCGGCGGCCCGCACCACCAGAGTGACGGGTTCCTCGGAAAATTGAACTTGCGTTTCACAGAGTGAGACGCGAGTATCGTTGCATGGACAACTCTAGCGGCGTAGGCGTTCTCGACAAGGCAGCCCTTGTCCTGAGCGCCCTGGAGTCCGGTCCGGCCACCCTCGCAGGACTGGTCGCGGCGACGGGACTCGCACGACCCACGGCCCACCGACTGGCCGTGGCCCTTGAACACCACCGGATGGTCGCCCGCGACATGCAGGGCCGCTTCATCCTCGGACCGCGGCTCGCGGAGCTCGCCGCCGCGGCCGGCGAGGACCGCCTTCTCGCGACGGCCGGACCGGTGCTGACCCACCTGCGCGACGTGACGGGCGAGAGTGCCCAGCTCTACCGGCGCCAGGGCGACATGCGCATCTGCGTGGCGGCGGCCGAGCGCCTGTCCGGACTCCGGGACACCGTCCCGGTCGGTTCGACGCTCACCATGAAGGCCGGTTCCTCCGCGCAGATCCTGATGGCCTGGGAGGAGCCCGAGCGGCTGCACCGCGGCCTGCAGGGCGCCCGCTTCACGGCGACCGCCCTGTCGGGCGTACGGCGCCGCGGCTGGGCCCAGTCGATCGGCGAGCGGGAGCCGGGCGTCGCGTCCGTCTCCGCGCCCGTGCGCGGCCCCAGCAACCGCGTGGTGGCCGCCGTGTCGGTCTCGGGCCCGATCGAGCGCCTGACCCGCCACCCGGGCCGCATGCACGCCCAGGCGGTCATCGACGCCGCCGCGCGACTCACCGAGGCGCTGCGCCGCAACGGCTGATCCGCCGTTCCCCTGTTGATCTGTACGTGTCCGGCCCACCGCTCCAACGCCGCAGCGGTGGGCCGGAGTTGTGTGCCGGATCACATCGTGATCATGGTCGGCCGGAAACAGCGAAGAAGCCCTCCCCCGAAGGGAAGGGCTTCCTCTGTGCGTACCCCCGACCGGATTCGAACCGGCGCTACCGCCTTGAGAGGGCGGCGTGCTAGGCCGCTACACAACGGGGGCAAGATCTCAAGAGATCCGCTGGCCTACCTGGACTCGAACCAAGACTAACTGAACCAGAATCAGTCGTGCTGCCAATTACACCATAGGCCACTGGTGGTTTAGACCAGTTGGTACCCCCGACCGGATTCGAACCGGCGCTACCGCCTTGAGAGGGCGGCGTGCTAGGCCGCTACACAACGGGGGCCCTAGCGATCCTGCATCAGCATCACCGGGAGCTACCCAAGTGATCCTGCGGGAAGGATCTGTACCCCCGACCGGATTCGAACCGGCGCTACCGCCTTGAGAGGGCGGCGTGCTAGGCCGCTACACAACGGGGGCTTTGTGGATGCCAATCCACGGTTGCAGATGAGCTCTGCGAGCTGGCCTACCTGGACTCGAACCAAGACTAACTGAACCAGAATCAGTCGTGCTGCCAATTACACCATAGGCCACCGGAACGCGATCTCTTCGAGAAGGGATCTTGCTCGGCTTGCGCTTCCGGGGTTTTCCGGCCTTTCGGCCCGTTCCCCTCGGCGCAGGAAGAACATTACCCGAAGGTGGACGGTGCTCCAAAACGCGTATCCGCACGCAGCACCCCGGGCAGCTGGTGGAGGCCCGTGATCCGGGTCAGACCGGGCCGGTCGCCGGTGTCCGCGCGGTCCAGCCAGATGCCCACGAGCCCCGCCTCCGTGGCCCCGCGGGCGTCGATGTCGGGCTGGTCCCCGACGTACGCCACCTCCCCCGGCGGCAGCCCCAGAGCCGCGCAGGCGGCGTGGAAGGCCTCGGGCGCGGGCTTGGCCACGCCGAGCTCGGCGGCGCAGACCACGGCCTCGAACCGGTCGCGCACCCCGAGGGCCCGCAGCTTGGGCTCCTGGGCGTGGACGCTGGAGTTCGACAGGACGGCGTGCCGGTGGCTGCGCGCCAGCAGGTCCAGGACCGGCAGGGCGTCGGGGAAGAGCCGCCAGGCGGCCTCGTAGTGCGCCGCGTACCGGTCGAACCAGGCGTCGGCCTCCCCCGCGCCCATCCCGGGCCGCTCCAGGAAGTCCCGCACCCGGTCCCGCCGCTGCTCCCGCCAGTCGCCGCCGCCGGCCTCGTAGCGCCGCCAGTGCAGCTCCGTGAGCTCCTTCCAGCGCCCCAGGGCCCGCTCCACCGATCCGTACCGCCCGAGCAGCCCCTCGGCGGCGAGATGGGCGCTCATGCCGGCGCGGTCGGCGCCCGCGTAGTCGAAGATCGTGTCGTCGATGTCCCACAGGACGGCGCGCAGCGGCATGAAAACGACGGTACCCCCGTCCCGGGGCGGGACGGGGGTACTCCGGACGGGTCCGGGACAGGTCAGCCGGCAAACTTCGCCAGGGCCGCGTCGATGCGGGCCAGGGTCTTCTCCCGGCCCAGGATCTGGAGCGACTCGAAGAGCGGCAGGCCGACCGTGCGGCCGGTGACGGCGACGCGGACCGGGGCCTGGGCCTTGCCGAGCTTGAGGCCGTGGGCCTCGCCGGCGGCGAGGACGGCGTTCTTGAGCGACTCGGGGTCGTTCCAGTCGGCCTGGCCGAGGCGCTCGCGGGCGGTGATCAGGAGGGCGTCCGAGCCCTCCTTCATCGCCTTGGTCCAGCTGGCCTCGTCCTGGACCGGCTCCTTCAGGAAGAGGAAGTCGACGTTGGCCGTGATGTCCGACAGGACGGTCAGGCGGGTCTGGGCGTACGGCGCGATGGCCTCCCAGGCGGCCCGGTCGAAGTCCTCGGGGGCCCAGTTGGCGTGCGGGGCCTCCAGCCAGGGCTCGCAGGCCGCGGCGAAGTCCTTCACGTCGAGCATGCGGATGTGGTCCGCGTTGATCGACTCGGCCTTCTTGAGGTCGAAGCGGGCCGGGTTGGCGTTGACGTCCGCGATGTCGAACTTCTCGACCATCTCGGGGATGGTGAAGAGGTCCCGGTCGGCGGAGAAGGACCAGCCGAGGAGCGACAGGTAGTTCAGCAGGCCCTCGGGGAGGAAGCCGCGCTCCCGGTAGAGGTTGAGGGAGGCCTGCGGGTCGCGCTTGGAGAGCTTCTTGTTGCCCTCGCCCATGACGTACGGCAGGTGGCCGAACTGCGGGATCTCCTTGGCGACGCCCAGCTCGATCAGGGCCTTGTAGAGCGCGATCTGGCGCGGGGTGGAGGAGAGCAGGTCCTCGCCGCGCAGGACGTGGGTGATCTCCATCAGGGCGTCGTCGACCGGGTTGACCAGGGTGTACAGCGGGGCGCCGTTGGCGCGCACGATGCCGTAGTCCGGGACGTTCTCCGGGGTGAAGGTGAGCTCGCCGCGGACGAGGTCGGTGAAGGTGATCGTCTCGTCCGGCATCCGGAAGCGGACGATGGCCTCGCGGCCCTCGGCCTTGTAGGCCTCGACCTGCTCGGCGGTCAGCTCGCGGCAGTGGCCGTCGTAGCCGGAGGGCCGGCCGGCGGCGCGAGCGGCCTCGCGGCGGTCGTCCAGCTCGGTCTGGGTGCAGTAGCAGTGGTACGCGTGGCCGCCGGCGAGCAGCTTCTCGGCGACGTCCTTGTAGATGTCCATCCGCTGCGACTGGCGGTACGGCGCGTGCGGGCCGCCGACCTCGGGGCCCTCGTCCCAGTCGAGGCCGAGCCACTTCAGCGAGTCGAGGAGCTGCTGGTACGACTCCTCGGAGTCGCGGGCCGCGTCGGTGTCCTCGATGCGGAAGACCATGGTGCCCTGGTTGTGCCGGGCGAAGGCCCAGTTGAAGAGGGCGGTGCGGACCAGGCCCACATGGGGGTTGCCGGTCGGGGAGGGACAGAAACGGACGCGGATGTTCGCGTTAGCCACGCTTGATCACCCTGTTGGTGAGAGTGCCGATGCCTTCGATGGTGACGGCGACCTCGTCGCCGACGTTGAGGGGGCCGACCCCGGCGGGGGTGCCGGTGAGGATGACGTCGCCCGGGAGCAGCGTCATGGCCTCGGAGATGTGGACGACCAGGTCCTCGATGGAGCGGATCATGTCGCTCGTACGACCCAGCTGACGCTGTTCGCCGTTGACCGTCGCCTGGACGGTGAGGTCGTTCGCGTCGGCGGTGCTCAGGCCGGTCTCGATCCAGGGGCCCAGCGGGCAGGAGGTGTCGAAGCCCTTGGCGCGGGCCCACTGGGACTCGCGCTTCTGGACGTCGCGCGCGGTGACGTCGTTGGCACAGGTGTAGCCGAGGACGACGTCCTGGACGCGCTCGCGGGGCACCTCGCGGCACATGCGGCCGATGACCACGGCCAGTTCGGCCTCGTGGTGCAGCTCGCGGGAGAAGGAGGGGTACTCGATGGCGTCGCCGGGGCCGATGACCGAGGTGGTGGGCTTGAAGAAGGCCACCGGGACCTCGGGGACCTCGTTGCCGAGCTCACGCGCGTGCTCCGCGTAGTTGCGGCCGATGGCCACGACCTTGTTGGGGAGCACGGGCGGGAGGAGCCGGACCTTGCTCAGCGGGACCTTGGTGCCGCTGAGCTCGAAGTCGGTGTACGGGATGCCCTTGATGATGTCGAGGACCAGGCCGCCGGACTCGACGGTCCCCTCGCCCTCGACCGCTCCGAAGGCGACGTTGCCGTCGATGGAGAATCTGGCGATGCGCACGAGTGCTGCCGCCCCTCACTTGCTACTGGCTGGAGTCTGACCCCGTCAGGCTATCTCGGCCAGGAGCGGTGACCGCCTGACTACTCGGCGGAGAGGTAGGCGGGGACGTGCGGCTCGGGGGCCTTCATCAGGACCGTGCGGCGCGGGTTGGCCGTGGTGCCGGGGAGCTCGGCGGCGTACTCGGGCTGGGCGCCCCGGCCGAGCTCCGCCGCGTCCTCGAGGTGGGCGAGGGTGGAGCGGCGGGGGTTGGCCGTCGTGCGGAGTACGGGCGTCGTGTTCATCGCGGTGTCGGACCCTTGTCGTCTGCGTGGGGCGCGCGCGGGCGCGCGCGGTGGGGGTTGCCCATTCTGTAAAGCGTCAGGCTAAACATGCAATTCCCTTCGAATGCATGGCGGATTCAACGAACTACGTGTGAGTTTGCTCACCACCGCGGGAACAAACCGGGCATTACGCACCGCCATCCGGGCTAACCGAAACGGACATTCCTCCACTGAACGCTCCATTCCGCTGCTGATCATCGCGACTGGGACACCCGCGCCACCTTGGCGCTTCGCCGGGTAACGCCCGATTCGCCCGTGATCATCTTCTACATGGGGTGACATGGCGTGCACGCGTTGTCATGCCGGTCGCGGCACGCTCCACGGCCCTTGTTGGAGATCCGGCACTGTGCTGGAATTCCACGCACCGCCGCGGGTTTCAGGCCGGCGCGCAGGGGGCGCAACGCAGCGTCCGGCCGAGTGGCGGGGAAGGGGGATCTGCGCCGGTCACCGACGACCACCACTGGGGCGCGCCTGCGCCCCACGACGCCGACACCGTCCTCTCCGTTCACCCGGAAGGACGCCTGGTCCAGAGGTTGCGACGCTAGTGCAGGGACGTTTCAAGAGGGATGGCACGGGCTCTTCCCAGGCCCGCAAGGGCCGAGGAGAAGCCTCGGCGGAGCAGGAGCCGCGTGCCGGGACCCAGCACGGCTCTCCGGCGGCCCCGCACTCCCCGAACCAGAACCAGGGCAAGGCCCAGGGCAAGAGCCCCAAGGGCGACTCCGGCGACAAGACGGCGCGCGGCACGGCCGCGGACGCCGTGGCGGAGAGCGCACCGCTCCCCCGGCTCGCCGGCGACACCCAGGTCGGCCCGCGAATAGCCCTGCGCAACTGGCGCATCTCGACGCGTCTGGTCGCCCTGCTGACCCTCCCCGTGGTCGCGGCCACCAGCCTCGGCGGCATCCGCATCAACGAGTCCCTGCAGGACATGGAGCAGCTGGACCAGATGCAGCTGCTCACCAAGCTGACCAAGGAAGCCACCAACTTCGCCGAGAAGCTCCAGGCGGAGCGTGACCTCTCCGCCGGTCCGCTGGCGAACGGGCGGTCGAGCGGCGACTACCAGGTCTCCAACCCGCGCAAGGAGACCGACCGCGCGCACAAGGCCTTCCTGGAGGCCACCAACGACATTCCGACGACCGACGACGACGAGTCGCTGCGCAGCATCCGGCAGAACGTCAGCCAGATCGCCTCGCAGGTCAGCCAGCTCGGCTCGATCCGCGCGACCGCGTACGAGGACAAGGTCGCCCACTCGGTGACCGTCGAGGCCTACAGCCGGCTCATCCGCTCGCTGCTCAGCCTGTCGCAGGACATGGCGCAGGCGACCAGCAACCCGGACATGATCAAGCGGACCCGCGCGCTCGCCGCGTTCTCGTCCGCCAAGGAGTACGCCTCCATCCAGCAGGCGATCATCGCCTCCGCGCTGCCGCCCAACGACAGCCGGCCCGCCAAGATCGAGCTGGGTGACCGCCTCTACGGCGACGCCGCGCTCACCAGTGAGGGCGTCGAGCTCAAGTCCTTCAAGTCGATCTACGAGTCGACCGGCGGCGACGCCGAGGAGCTCACCGCCTCCCTGGAGAGCGGCAACCCCTCGATCGAGGCCGCCGACAACTACGCGCGGCGCATGCTGAAGTCGGACCGCGGCCTGCCGGACGTCAAGCGCGGTCACCTGAACTTCACCGACGAGTACGGCACCAAGATGCGTGCCATGAAGACCATCGAGGCCACGCTGCTGGGCGAGATGGAGACCAAGGCGCGCGAGCTGCGCCAGGAGTCGCAGCGCGACGCCATCATCAACGGTGCGCTGATCCTCCTCGTCCTCGGCGTCTCGCTGGTCGGTGCCTTCGTGGTGGCCCGGTCCATGATCCGCTCGCTGCGCCGGCTCCAGGACACCGCGACCAAGGTCGCCCAGGAACGCCTGCCCGAGCTGGTCAAGCAGCTCTCCGAGTCCGACCCGCAGGACGTCGACACCTCCGTCGAGTCCGTCGGTGTGCACTCCCGGGACGAGATCGGCCAGGTGGCCGCGGCCTTCGACGACGTGCACCGCGAGGCGGTCCGCCTCGCCGCCGAGCAGGCCCTCCTCCGAGGCAACGTCAACGCGATGTTCACCAACCTCTCGCGGCGTTCCCAGGGCCTCATCCAGCGCCAGCTCTCGCTCATCTCCGAGCTGGAGTCCCGCGAGGCCGACCCGGACCAGCTGTCCTCGCTGTTCAAGCTCGACCACCTCGCGACCCGCATGCGCCGTAACGGCGAGAACCTCCTCGTCCTCGCGGGCGAGGAGCCGGGCCGCCGCTGGACCCGCCCGGTCCCGCTGGTCGACGTGCTCCGCGCCGCCGCCTCCGAGGTGGAGCAGTACGAGCGCATCGAACTGGCCGCGGTCCCGGCGACCGAGGTCGCCGGCCGGGTCGTCAACGACCTCGTGCACCTCCTCGCCGAGCTGCTGGAGAACGCCACCTCCTTCTCCTCGCCGCAGACCAAGGTCCGGGTCACCGGTCACGCCCTGCCCGACGGCCGGGTGCTCGTCGAGATCCACGACACCGGCATCGGCCTCTCCCCCGAGGACCTGGCCGCGATCAACGAGCGGCTCGCCTCGCCGCCCACCGTGGACGTCTCGGTCTCCCGCCGCATGGGTCTGTTCGTGGTCGGCCGCCTGTCCCTGCGGCACGGCATCCGGATCCAGCTGCGTCCGTCCGACTCCGGCGGCACCACCGCGCTCGTCATGCTCCCGGTCGACGTCGCCCACGGCGGCAAGAAGCCCGCGCCGAAGCCCGGCGCCGGCGGCCAGGGCGCGATGCCGCAGGGCGGCCAGGGCGCCCCGGGCGGCCGGCTGACCGCCGGTCCCGGCGCAGTCGGCGGCGGACGTCCGGGCGGTGCCCCGGGCGCGCCCGGCGGCCGGCTCGGTGCCGGTGCGGCCCGCGGCGCGCTGCCCGCGCGCGACGGTGCCGGCCAGGGCCAGAACGGCCCGAGCGGCCAGAACTTCTTCCAGGAGCGCTCGCAGGTGCCGGCCTCCGCGCAGGCCCAGGCGCCCGCGCAGGACCAGGGTCCGCAGACCCAGCCGATGCCGCCCGTTCCGCAGGACGACCGGCGCCCGGCGCCCGGCGGCTTCGTCGGCGGCGCGCAGAGCGCGATCCCGTCCCGTACGGACGTGTGGGGCGGCCAGGGCGCGCCGCAGGGCCAGCCCGCGCGCGGTCCGCAGGCGCCCCAGGCCCCGCAGGCTCCGCAGCAGCAGGCCCCCCAGCAGCCCCGTCCGGTCGAGGGCGGCTTCCCGCGGGCCGAGCTGCCCGGCGGCACCCCGCAGCCGCAGCACCCGGCCCGGCCGCAGGCGGCCAGCTGGGGCAACGACCAGGCGCAGCCGGTCCGCCGGCCGCAGCAGGACATGACGCCGCTGGACGCGCCGCGCGGCCACGAGGAGCCGTTCGACGGTCCGGGCTCCACCGGCCAGTTCGCGCGCCCCGACTTCGGCGTCCCGCAGCAGCAGGCCCCGCAGCACCAGGCGCCCCAGCAGCAGGCCCCGCAGGGTTACGGCCAGGACTTCGGCGTCCCGCAGCAGCCGGCGCCCCAGGCCCCGCTGCAGCAGAGCCCGCAGCAGCAGTCGTACGGCCACCAGCCGTTCGTACCGCAGGCGCAGGCTCCGCAGCACCAGGCGCCCCAGCCGCAGGCCCCGCGTCCGCGCGCCGAGGAGCCGCGGCAGCCGCAGCTCCAGCAGCCGCGTCAGCCGGAGGCGCTGCCGCCGGCCCAGCAGGGCGACGGGCGCACCCCGCTGTACGACACCCTGGAGACCAACTGGTTCCGCCAGGAGCAGGGTCAGGGCGGCCAGCCCCAGGGTCAGCCGCAGGGCCGGCCCGCGCAGCAGGCTCCGGCGCAGGGCCAGTTCGAGGCCCGGCGTCCGGCCCCGGCGGCCCCGGCCGCGCCCGCCCAGGGCGTGCCGGACGTCGAGCGGACGATGCAGACCCCGGTGGTCCAGCAGTCCGAGGCGGGCCGGCCGGGCGGCCAGGCCGCCTGGCGGACCTCGCCCAACGACGAGCTGGTGCGCCAGGCCGAGCGGGTGCGCAAGCCCGCGGCCGGCGGGGTCACCACCTCCGGGCTCCCGCGGCGCGTGCCGCGGGCCAACCTCGTGCCCGGGACCGCCCAGGAGCAGGCCACCACGGCCGGCCCCCAGGTGTCCCGCGCACCCGACGACGTCCGCGGCCGGCTCACCAATCTGCGCCGCGGTATCCAGCAGGGCCGTCAGGCGGGCAACTCGACCACGGGTTCCTTCCCCCTCGGCCCGACCCACCAGCAGGAGCGTTAGTTGAGCGCGATGAGCCAGGCGGCGCAGAATCTGAACTGGTTGATCACCAACTTCGTGGACAACACCCCCGGGGTGTCCCACACGGTGGTGGTCTCCGCCGACGGACTGCTCCTTGCCATGTCCGAAGGGTTCCCCCGCGACCGCGCCGACCAGCTGGCGGCGGTCGCGTCCGGACTGACCTCGCTGACCGCGGGGGCGTCCCGGATCTTCGAGGGCGGACCCGTGGCGCAGACCGTGGTGGAGATGGAGCGCGGCTTCCTCTTCATCATGTCGATCTCGGACGGGTCCTCGATGGCCGTACTCGCCCACCCGGAGTGCGACATCGGTCTCGTGGGCTACGAGATGGCGCTGCTCGTCGACCGAGCGGGCAGCGTGCTCACCCCCGACCTGCGGGCCGAGCTCCAGGGCAGTCTGCTCCGCTAGCCGGAGCGTCCGCCCGCCGAGCCCGGACCGCTCGAATCCGTACCCGCACCCGATCCGTACCCGAAACCGAGACGCCCGGGCGGTGCGCCCCTCCGCACCGCCCCGGACCCGTTCACCGTCCGGCCGCCCCACCCGGCCCCCCACCGGCCCCATCAGACGGCAGAAGGTTCTGCTGTCACGCCCGGAGGATTCATGACCCCGCCCCCCGCCTCTCACGATCCGTACGGCACATCGATAGACGAGCCGTACGGAGCTGAAGGCGACCAGCCGCTGGTCCGGCCCTACGCCATGACCGGCGGCCGGACCCGGCCGCGCTACCAGCTCGCCATCGAGGCGCTGGTCAGCACCACGGCCGACCCGGCGCATCTGGCCACCCTGCTTCCGGAGCACCAGCGGATCTGCCACCTCTGCCGTGAGGTCAAGTCGGTGGCCGAGGTGTCGGCGCTCCTGTCGATGCCGCTCGGCGTCGCCCGCATCCTCGTCGCCGACCTGGCCGAGGCGGGCATGGTGGCCATCCACCAGCCGGGCAACGGAGAGGCCGGCGGCACGCCGGACGTGACACTGCTCGAAAGGGTGCTCAGTGGACTTCGCAAGCTCTAGCGGCCAGGCCCCCGCGGCCCGTTCGACCACCAGCGCGAAGATCGTGGTGGCCGGCGGCTTCGGCGTGGGCAAGACCACGTTCGTGGGCGCCGTCTCCGAGATCAACCCGCTGCGGACCGAGGCGGTCATGACGTCCGCCTCCGCGGGCATCGACGACCTGACGCACACCGGTGGCAAGACGACCACCACGGTGGCCATGGACTTCGGCCGCATCACCCTGGATCAGGACCTGATCCTGTACCTGTTCGGCACGCCGGGCCAGGACCGCTTCTGGTTCATGTGGGACGACCTCGTGCGGGGCGCGATCGGCGCCGTGGTGCTCGTGGACACCCGGCGGCTCGCCGACTGCTTCCCGGCGGTGGACTACTTCGAGAACTCGGGCCTCCCCTTCGTCATCGCGCTCAACGGCTTCGACGGGCAGCAGCCGTACACGCCGGACGAGGTGCGCGAGGCGCTGCAGATCGGGCCGGACGCTCCCATCATCACCACCGACGCCCGGCACCGCGCGGACGCCAAGAGCGCGCTCATCACCCTCGTCGAGCACGCCCTCATGGCGCGGCTGAAGTAGTACACCTCAAGTAGAAGTCGATATACGTCAGTTGTCGTAGAGATTTTGGGGGCGGTCTGTGTCGTTCGACACGACCGCCCTTGACGGTTCCGCCGGTTCATAACGTTTCGACAGAGAATTGCGGCGCCTCGGACACCCGACGCATCCGGCCGATGCCGCTGCGCTCACATGAGCCCCGCCATTTGGCGGGGCTCGCTCTTTATGCCCGTTTTATCTCCAGGGCGGGCAAGGAAAACCGGCTGCTTCGCACTGTTTGGAAGGGACCCCCTTCACGTGCTGCAATTCATGAACTCCCGAGTAGTACGGCCCTGAACGAAACACCCGGCACAACACAGGTGCCGGCGCCGAGAGGTTGTTGGTCGAGTGAGGCGAAGCAAGGAAAGCTCCGCGGAGCAGCAGGCGCGGGGCAACTTCACGCCGCCGTCGCGCGCGGCGATGCCGCCCGCGGACGAGCCCGCGGCGTCGCCGGCCCCGAGCCGCACGGGCAGCACGAGCAAGCTGTCCCCGCGCAACTGGCGGGTGCCCACCAGGCTGAACGCGATCCTCCTCATACCCGTGCTCGTCGGCCTGGTCATGGGCGGCTTCCAGGTGAAGGCCGCCATCGACACCTGGCAGGAGGCACAGGACGCCGAGAAGACGGCGCTCATCGTGCGCGCCGCCTCGGACTACGGCCAGGCCCTCCTCAACGAGCGCGACCTGACCGCCGCCACGCTGCTCAAGGCCGGGGACCGGGAGAGCGCCGAGGTCACCCAGGCCTACGCCGCCACCGACGAGGCCAAGGCGAAGTTCGACGAGGCCGTGAAGGACATGCCGGGCGGCCAGGGCCTGGAGCGCCGCCTGGGCCTGTTCCGCAACGCCGAGCCGAAGCTCCAGGAGCTCCGCAAGATCGCCTACACGCAGGCCCTGGACCCGGTGAACACCGAGACCGGTTACACCGAGGTCCAGCACTACCTGATGGAGTTCTCCAACGAGCTCGGCCTGGGCACCGGCAACATCACCAGCTACGGCCGGACCGTCTACGCGATCCAGCTCGCCAAGGCCGCCGAGTCGCTCCAGCGCTCCATCGGCACCCACCTGCTCGTCCGGCCCAGCGCCAAGGACGCCGTCTTCGCCCAGCAGTCGGTCGCCTTCAACTCGTACAACTACCTGGAGCAGATCGCCCTCGGCGAGTACCAGTCCGGTGGTACCGAGGAGGACGTGAACCGCCTCAAGGAGGTCATGGCGGCCAAGTCCGCCGAGGGCTCCAAGAAGATGGCGGCCCTGGGCATCGAGCTGCCCAAGGGCGGCGGCAAGGACCCCTCCGTCTACGCGGGCGTGGCCCAGGCCATCGGCGGCGCCAAGGACGCCGACGCCATCGCGGACCTGAAGAAGCAGCAGATCACCCCCGACACCTGGATGGCCGTCGCCACCGCCAAGTTCGACGGCTACACCGAGGTCGAGAAGGAGCTCGTCGACAAGGCCGTGACCGAGGCCGCCGACATCTCCGCGGACGCCCAGACCGACGCCTACGTCACCGGTGGCATCACCGTCGTCGCGCTGCTCGCCGCCTTCGTCCTGGCCGGCCTCATGGCCCGCCAGATGAGCCGCTCGATGCGCGAGCTGCGCACCGCCGCCTTCGGCATCGCCGAGCAGCGCCTGCCGATGCTCGTCGACCAGCTCTCCCGGACCGAGCCCGGCCGGGTCGACACCCGCGTGCAGCCCATCCCGATCGACTCCACGGACGAGATCGGCGAGGTCGCCCGCGCCTTCGACCAGGTGCACCGCGAGGCCGTCCGGCTCGCCGCCGAGCAGGCCCTGCTCCGCGGCAACATCAACGCGATCTTCACCAACCTGTCGCAGCGCAACCAGTCGCTGATCGAGGGCCAGCTGACCCTGATCACCGACCTGGAGAACAACGAGGCCGACCCGGACCAGCTGGAGAACCTCTTCAAGCTGGACCACCTGGCCACCCGCATGCGCCGCAACGGCGAGAACCTCCTGGTCCTCGCCGGCCAGGAGCCCGGCCGCCGCTGGGACCAGCCGGTCCCGCTGGTCGACGTCATGCGCGCCGCCGCCTCCGAGGTGGAGCAGTACGAGCGCATCGACATCGCCGGCGTCCCCGACGCCGAGATCCACGGCCAGGCCGTGACCGACCTCGTGCACCTGCTCGCCGAGCTCCTGGAGAACGCCACCACGTTCTCCTCCCCGCAGACCAAGGTCCGGGTCACCGCGACCCGGCTGCCCGACGGCCGCGTGATGGTCGAGATCCACGACAAGGGCATCGGCCTCACCGCCGAGGACTTCGCGGACATCAACCACAAGCTGGCCAACCCGCCGACCGTGGACGCCGCCGTCTCGCAGCGCATGGGCCTCTTCGTGGTCGGCCGGCTGTCCGACCGGCACGGCATCCGGGTCCAGCTGCGCCCCTCGGGCGAGCAGGCCGGCACCACCTCGCTGGTCATGCTGCCGGACGCGATCACGCACGGCGGTGGCGGCGAGAACGCCCCGGTGCAGGACGACTTCACCGTCTCCCAGATCATCCCGCAGCAGGCCCAGAGCGCCTTCGAGCCGCAGGCCCAGCCGATGCGCACCGCGGCCGAGCTCGGCTTCGACGACTCGCGCTACGAGCAGCAGGACGGCGAGCGCCAGCTCGACCCGGTCAACCGCTCGCTGATGCGCGAGGAGCGCCGGGCGGCCCTGGAGGCCCAGGTGCACGGCGGCGAGCGCCAGCCGTTCCACGACGGGACCGAGTCCGCCGCGCACGAGCAGCAGGCCTTCGTACCGCAGCAGCACGAGCAGGACTACGCATCGGCCTACCCCGGTGAGTACCCGCAGGAGTACCAGCAGGACTACGCGCAGCCGGCGTCGCAGCAGCAGCCGCAGGGCCAAGAGGCCTTCGGCTATGCCGAGCAGGGCTACGAGGGCTACCAGCAGCCCGTCGACGGCTACCCGGCGCAGGGCTATGCGGAAGCCGGCTACGAGCAGGCCGCGGCCGCCCCGCAGGGCTACGACAACGGCTACGGCACCCAGGCCCACCAGGACGACTGGCCGCAGCAGCAGGGCTACGAGCAGGGCTACGCACAGCAGTTCGGAACGGAATCGGAATCTGCCGTCCGCGCTCCCGAACAGGACCGCGACCGCGTAGGCTTCGACCGTCCGGCGAGCGCCCCCGCTCCCACCCCGGACGCCGGCCACGCGCTGACCGACGCCGGTCTGCCGCGCCGCGGCGGCAGCGCCCCGCAGGCGCCGCAGCCGCAGGCGGGACAGTCCGAGCAGCCGGCCCAGCCGGCGCGGCCGAACAGCACGGCACCCATGGACGCCGACGGCTCCGACGCCTGGCGCTCGACCAACGACGAGCGCTGGCAGCGGGCCGAGAAGCTCCGCGACCCGAAGGCGGGCGGGGTCACCTCCTCCGGCCTTCCCCGACGGGTCCCGAAGGCCAACCTGGTCGAGGGAGCCGCGGAGCACACCCCGCAGGGCGGCCCACAGGTCTCCCGCGCACCCGAGGACGTCCGGGGCAGGTTGAGCAACCTGCGCCGGGGCATCCAGCAGGGACGCAGCGCGGGTACGGACACGAACGGATCGGGCCTCGGCCCGGGCAACACCTACAACCAGGAGCGTTAGTGTGAGCGCGATGAGCCAGGCGGCGCAGAATCTGAACTGGTTGATCACCAACTTCGTGGACAACACCCCCGGGGTGTCCCACACGGTGGTGGTCTCCGCCGACGGCCTCCTGCTGGCGATGTCCGAGGGTTTCCCCCGCGACCGCGCCGACCAGCTTGCGGCGGTCGCGTCCGGACTGACCTCGCTGACCGCGGGCGCGTCCCGGATCTTCGAGGGCGGTGCGGTCAACCAGACCGTCGTGGAGATGGAGCGCGGCTTCCTCTTCATCATGTCGATCTCGGACGGCTCCTCGCTGGCCGTGCTCGCCCACCCCGAGTCCGACATCGGTCTGGTGGGCTACGAGATGGCGCTCCTGGTCGACCGGGCGGGCAGCGTCCTGACCCCCGACCTGCGGGCGGAGCTTCAGGGAAGTCTTCTCAACTAACAGACAGACAGTGCGTTTCTCGCCACCGCACCGTAGGGTGCGGTGGCGCGGTTCCAAGGGACATGGCACCGCGAGGCAGTCGGAGGAGGAGACGTGGGCACACCCCCGGGCGCAAGCCCCTACAACGGTTTTGACGCGCACCAGTCGCCGCTGGGCGATCCCGCGCAGAACCGCTACAACTTTCCCTCCGCGCCGAGCAGACCGGGCATGACGCAGCCCTACCAGCAGCCGCAGGCCCAGCCCGCGCCCGCCGGCGCCCCGGGTGCGCCCGCCGCGCCGGCCGGCCGGTCAGGTGCCTCGGGCGGGAACAACCCGCTCGTCCGCCCGTACGCGATGACCGGCGGCCGGACCCGGCCGCGATACCAGCTCGCCATCGAGGCGCTGGTCAGTACCACGGCCGATCCCGCCCGGCTGCAGGGGCAGTTGCCCGAGCACCAGCGGATCTGCCGGCTGTGCTTCGAGATCAAGTCGGTCGCCGAGATCTCGGCACTGCTCTCCATCCCCCTCGGCGTTGCCCGGATTCTCGTCGCCGACCTGGCCGAGGCCGGACTTGTCGCCATCCACCAGCCCGGCGGCGACGAGGCCGCCGGCGGTCAGCCAGACGTGACACTGCTCGAAAGGGTGCTCAGTGGACTTCGCAAGCTCTAACGGCGGCGCGGCCCGTTCAACCACCAGCGCGAAGATCGTGGTGGCGGGCGGCTTCGGCGTGGGCAAGACCACGTTCGTCGGCGCGGTCTCGGAGATCAACCCGCTGCGAACCGAGGCCGTGATGACGTCCGCTTCCGCGGGCATCGACGATCTCACCCACACGGGCGACAAGACGACGACGACTGTCGCCATGGACTTCGGCCGCATCACCCTGGACCAGGACCTGATCCTGTACCTGTTCGGTACGCCGGGCCAGGACCGCTTCTGGTTCATGTGGGACGACCTGGTCCGCGGTGCGATCGGCGCCGTGGTGCTCGTGGACACCCGGAGGCTCGCCGACTGCTTCCCGGCGGTCGACTACTTCGAGAACTCGGGCCTGCCCTTCGTCATCGCCCTCAACGGCTTCGACGGCCACCAGCCGTACAACCCGGAGGAGGTCCGCGAGGCCCTCCAGATCGGCCCGGACACGCCGATCATCACCACCGACGCCCGCCACCGCGCGGACGCCAAGAGCGCGCTCATCACGCTCGTCGAGCACGCGCTGATGGCGCGCCTGCGGTAGTCCCGACGGGCTCACCGTACGAAGGAAGGCCCCCGCACCGGTTTCCCGGTGCGGGGGCCTTCGTCATGTCTCGCCATGTCTGCGCGTACGGCCGTGGGACGGCGAAGGGCCCCGCACCGATGGGTGCGGGGCCCTTCGGGGGTACCCGGGGCGTCAGCGCCAGCTGTGCGGGGCGCGGAAGCCGCTCTCGCGCTCCAGGCGCCGCCAGCCGGCGGTGCGGGGGCGGTGGTGGGCGGCCGGCTCGTCGGGGGTGGCCGCGGCGCGGGCGAGGAGCACCGCGGTGATGGCGGCGAGCTCCTCGGGGTCGGCGTGGCCCTTCTCGACCCGGAGCAGGTTGGCTGTGGCGGGCGTGGTCACTTCGTTCGGCTCCTCTTGCTGGGTGCTGAGGCTTCGTGGGGGCGGGGAGGCCCGGGGCTCACTGCGGCGGGTTGCCGTGCTTGCGGGACGGCAGGTCCGCGTGCTTGGTGCGGAGCATCGCGAGGGCCCGGGCGAGCACCTCGCGGGTCTCGGCGGGGTCGATGACGTCGTCGACCAGGCCGCGCTCCGCCGCGTAGTACGGGTGCATCAGCTCGGCCTTGTACTCCTTGACCATGCGGGCGCGCATCGCCTCGGGGTCCTCGGCCTCGGCGATCTGCTTGCGGAAGATCACGTTCGCGGCGCCCTCGGCGCCCATGACCGCGATCTCGTTGGTGGGCCAGGCGTACGTCAGGTCGGCGCCGATGGACTGGGAGTCCATCACGATGTACGCGCCGCCGTAGGCCTTGCGCAGGATCAGCGAGATCCGGGGCACGGTCGCGTTGCAGTAGGCGTAGAGCAGCTTGGCGCCGTGCCGGATGATTCCACCGTGCTCCTGGTCGACGCCGGGCAGGAAGCCGGGGACGTCCAGAAGGGTGACGATCGGGATGTTGAAGGCGTCGCACATCTGGACGAAGCGCGCGGCCTTCTCGGAGGCCTCGATGTCGAGGACGCCGGCCAGGGTCTGGGGCTGGTTGGCGACGATGCCGACGACCTGGCCGTCGATCCGGGCCAGGGCGCAGATGATGTTGCGCGCCCAGCGCTCGTGGACCTCCAGGTAGTCGCCCTCGTCGACGAGCTCCTCGATGACCTTGTGCATGTCGTACGGGCGGTTGCCGTCGGCCGGAACCAGGTCGAGCAGCACGTCGGAGCGGCGGTCGGCGGGGTCCTCGGAGGCCACGGCCGGCGGGTTCTCGCGGTTGTTCTGCGGCAGCATCGACAGGAGGTAGCGCACCTCGGCGATGCAGGTCTCCTCGTCGTCGTACGCGAAGTGCGCGACGCCCGAGGTCTCGGCGTGCACGTCGGCGCCGCCCAGACCGTTCTGGGTGATCTCCTCGCCGGTGACGGCCTTGACGACGTCGGGGCCGGTGATGAACATCTGCGAGGTCTCGCGGACCATGAAGACGAAGTCGGTGAGGGCGGGGCTGTAGGCGGCGCCGCCGGCACACGGGCCGAGCATCACGCTGATCTGCGGGATGACGCCGGACGCCTTGGTGTTGCGCTGGAAGATGCCGCCGTAGCCGGCGAGGGCGGAGACGCCCTCCTGGATGCGGGCGCCGGCGCCGTCGTTGAGGGAGACCAGCGGGGCACCGGCCGCGATGGCCATGTCCATGATCTTGTGGATCTTGGTGGCGTGGGCCTCGCCGAGGGCGCCGCCGAAGATCCGGAAGTCGTGCGCGTAGACGAAGACCGTGCGGCCCTCGACCGTGCCCCAGCCGGTGATGACACCGTCGGTGTACGGCTTCTTCGCCTCCAGGCCGAAGCCGCTGGCGCGGTGCCGGCGGAGCTGCTCGACCTCCTGGAAGGACCCCGGGTCCAGGAGCAGCTCGATCCGCTCGCGCGCGGTGAGCTTGCCCTTCGCGTGCTGCGCCTCGGTCGCACGGTCACTCGGGCCGCGCCGCGCCTGCTCGCGCAGTTCGTGCAGCTCGGCCACACGGCCACGGGCGTCGGCGGGCTCGCTCGGGATCTGGTCCACAACGGTCATGTACCGACCCTACGAACTCACCCGGGGAAACCCCGCCGTCCACTCCGTACAGTCTCGCGTGTCGAATCCTGGTGGGGCGTGACAGAACCGCTGCCCCACCAGGCCGAGTCCACAGCCAGCAGGCCCGGATGATTGTAGGGTTTCCACATAGACGCCTGCCGGTCTCCGCGCGTCCGCCCCTCCGGGCCCGCTGGACGGCCCCTACACGAGCACCTCGCAGCCGTGGGTGGCGCCGGCCGTGCCCGGGGTGATCCGCAGGCGCAGCCCGGCCGCCCCGGCGGCCAGCACCTCGACCGTGTCGTCGCGGGCGGTCACCGCCCGGACCGGGCGGTCCCAGCGCAGCTCGTAGGGCTGTCCCGAGCGCACCGGCTCGGCGGTGCGCACCGTCACGCCGGTCCGCGTCCGGCGGAGCAGCACGCTCGCGGGGGCAGTGACGGCGATCCGCTCCACCGTACCGGCCCGCCAGAAGTTGGCGGCGGTCAGTCCGAGGGACGGGACCGCGACGGCCTGGAGCTCGGCGCGGTTGGCGAGGACCCGCAGCCAGCCGGGGTCGGCGGCGCGGGCGGCCAGGGTGCGCGGGTCGGCCCCGGGCATCAGGAGGTAGACGTACGAGGCGTCCACCGGGTCGGTGCCGTGGTCGAACCAGAGGGTCTGGTAGCGGCGGGTGCGGCGCTCGGTGGAGCTGGTGGTGTTGATGTCGCTCCAGGCGCCGGTGCGGTCCTCGCGCAGGGTGCGCAGGTTCCGCGTGCCGGCCGGGAAGACCCAGCCGCCGTGGCCTTCGAGGTGGGCCCAGCCCGGACCGGTGGTGAGGGCGGCGGAGCCTCCCCCGGACTCCGTCCGGGAGGTGCCCCCATCGCCGAGGTTGCGGTTGTCGACGACCGTCTCGACCGGCACGCCGTCGCGCGCGGTGATCCCGGCGCCCAGGCAGATCACGGCGTCGGCGGCGCAGAACCAGGACTTGCGGGCCTCCAGGGTGGAGCCGAGGCCCTTGAGGTGCTGCCCGACGGCGGCGAACTCGCCGTCGGTGGTGCCGCCGACCCACGTCACGGCGGGCCGGGGCGCGCCCCACTCGCCGCCGGCGCGGTCGGCGAGGCGCTTGGTGGAGACGGTGGTGCCGGGCAGCCGGTAGGGGTCGACGGTGGGCCAGAACCAGTCGGTGTACTGGCCGCCCTGACCGGCCGTCCACCAGGACAGCATGCCGCTGCCGGTGTGCCAGCCGCGCGGGTTCTCGCCGTTGCCGCACTCGTAGTGGCTGATCCGCTCGGAGGCCATGGCGATGTTGGCGGCCCAGCCGGGGCGCCGGTGCACGGCCCGGTCCATGGCGGCGAAGAGGCGGTGGCCGGTGGGTTCGGGGGCGGCGGGCACGGGGCCGTCGGCGATGGCGTGGAGCCGGGCGAGGTCGGCGACCCCGAACTGGCGGGCCCGGAGGACCGGGGAGACGGTGTCGCGCTCGATCCAGCCCTTCACCCGGGCGTGCCAGCGCTCGCGTTCGGCGGGGCTCGCGCCGCCGGCGAGCAGGGCGATGGCGGCGATGACGCCCTGGCCGTGGAAGTGGTCGGAGCGCATGATCCGGCGCTCGTCGTTCCTCAGGTATCCGCGACTGATGGCGCGCCCGTTGACGCTGTCCATCATCAGGCCGTCGTAGAGGAGGGGCGCGTAGGCGTGCTCGACGCTGTCGAGGACGATCTGCCGGGCGGGGTCGGTGACCTCCCAGCGGGACCCGGCGAGCAGGGTGAAGAGCCGGCCGAGGCCGTCGAGCATGACCTGTCCGTAGGTGCCGGAGTAGGCGACCCAGGTGTGCTGGACGAAGGAGCCGTCGGCGTAGAGGCCGTCGCCCTTGGTGACGTACGGGAAGACGGGCGAGAGCGCGTCGCGGGCGAGGGCGATCTTGGCCGGGTCGGCGCCGAGGACCCCCCTCAGGGCGACGGAGCGGCACAGGTCGACCCGGTTGGCGCCGGTGGAGGTGCCGGTGTAGGAGCCGAGCGCGGAGTCGGGGACGAAGTGGTCGACGGCGGCGCAGGCGGCGGCGATCCGCTCGGCGCCGAGGAGGGGGTGGAGGGCGGCGACGATGTCCATGAGGAGGCGCGGGGAGCCGATCTGCCACTCCCACCAGTTGCCGTAGCGGGCGGTGCCCGCGCGGTAGACCCGGGCGGAGAGGTGGTCGAGGCCGCGCAGCACGTCGGCGAGCAGGCCGGGGTCGCCGGTGGAGCCGGTGCCCTCCTGGAGGTAGGCCTGGGTCATGGTCCACAGCCGGCCGTAGCTCTGGGTGATGCCGGACGGCGGGTCGAAGGGGACGCCGGGCCACAGGGTGGTGTCGGTGGGGGCCATGGCGGCGCGGAAGCCGCGGGCCAGGGTGCCGGTCTCGGCGAGCCGGGAGGCGTAGGGCTCGGCCCCGGCGTCGTAGCCGGAGCCGAGCTGGAGGTCGAGCCAGCGCAGCCGCAGCGCCTCGAACTCGTCCGCGTTCCCGGCGGCGTGCGCGGCCGGGGACGGGGACAGGGCGAGGGCCGCGGCGGCGCCGGCGGTGGTGCTCAGAAAGGTGCGGCGGGACCAGAGGGGCAGGGACACGGGAGCCTCCCGGGGGAAGTGGTGGAGACCGGTCGGCGCCCGGTGTAACACCCCCGTTCCGACGCAATCAATGAGCACCGCAAGCGCTTTCTCCCGGCGCTCAGGCCGCGCAGTGGAAGCGCGCCTCGCCCCAGTCCGCGTGGTCGTTGCCGTTCCCGTCGCCGCCGTCGCCGACCACGAGGTCCACGTACGAGGCGCCGGTGACGTCGGCGGTGAGGCTCCAGGCGCTGTCGGCGGCCCGGAGCACCGGCGAGGCCGCCTTCTCGGTGCCGTCGGCGAGGACGGCGAACCGCACGCTGCCGCGGCTGGTCTGCACGTCGTCCACGCCGACCTGGGCGGTGAAGGAGGTGCAGTGGCCGCCCAGGTAGTAGCGCACCCGGGCCGGGGCGTGGGTGCCGAGCCCCTTGGCGTAGGTCACCCCGCCGATCCGCAGCGGCCCGCCGTCCCCGCTGCCGGTCTCGCCGTTGGAGCCGTCCTTCTCGACCGGGCCCCAGCCGTTGGACGCCGTGGTCCAGTCGAGGTCGCTGGCCCAGACGTCCGCGGTGGGCGGCGGGGGCAGGGTGCGGACGGTGGTGGCCGCGCTCAGGGTGCGGGGCGTGCCGTCCGTCTCGTACGCCAGGGTGGCGCCGAGCTCGTACGGGCGGTAGGCGGCGTCGGCGGGCGGGGTGACCCGCCAGGTGGCGGTGGCGGTGCCGCCGGCGGCGACCGGGTCGAGGGTGACGGGCCCGGCGGGTTCGGCGGTCCAGCCGGCGGGCAGGGCGAGGCTCGCGCGGGCGCCGGAGACGGTGCCGGTCTCGTCGTTGGCGTAGTCGACGGTGACGGTGTTGGCCCGGCCGGGCTCCAGGGCCTCGGGCGCGGTCACGGCGAGGGTGCCGCAGGCGGCGCGTTCGGGGGCCGGGCCGAGGTCGGTGACGGTGAAGCGGTCGAGGACGAAGTCGGCGCCGTCGGGGGCGTCGGCGCGCTTGCGCAGGCCGGTCCAGGTGTCGCCGCAGCCGGCGGTGACGGTCTCGGTGAAGTGCCCGGTGGTCCGCTGCTGTCCGATCGGGGTGCGGCGGGTCTCGACGGCGCCGCCCCGGGGGCCGCTCGTGCGGTCGTAGCCGGTGACCCACTCGTAGGCGCCGGCGTGGCTGGACTGGTGGTCGAAGGAGACGCGGTAGCGGTGCCCGTCCTTCATCGGCACGGTCCAGGGCGCGGTGCGGTAGACCAGTCCGCTGTTCTCGTCGTGGGACTTGAGGGACTCGGCGCCGTCCAGGACGTCGTCGATCGCCTTTCCGTTCCAGCCCGCCTGGGTGTAGGGGGCGTGCAGCTGGGCGATGTGGGTGCGCGGGTCGGTGGTGCCGCCGGCGTCGCCCTTGAGGAAGGGGCCCCAGCCCTGGTCGACGGCCTCGAAGTCCTCGTACACCAGGGCGCCCGGCTTGCCCGCGGGGTCGTTGGCGACGATCCGGACGTCGTCGACCCGGACGGTGGCGGAGCTGCCCGCGGCGGCCTCGACGCGGAGCGTGGTGGTGCCGCCGGGGGGCGCGGTGAAGGTGACCTTGGCGCGCTGGAAGCGGGTGCCGTTCCAGTCGGAGGCGGCGACCCGGTTCTCCACTGCGGAGCGCTCGACGGTGACGGAGCGGCCGCCGGCGGAGAGGGTGGTGGGGCGGGTGGCGCCGGGCTCGACCTCGACGAGGGCGGAGGCGGTGTAGCGGGCGCCGGGCTTCAGGCCGGTGATCCGCTGGCGCACGGAGGCGGTGGCGGGGCCGGTGAGCCGGGCGCTGTTGCGGCCCTGGGCGTCGGTGTCGCGGGCGACGGTGCCGGTGGTGGTCCAGGCGGCGAGGGCGGCGTCGTTGAAGCCGGGGTCCTTGACGGGGGTGCCCTGGCCCCAGCGCGGGTCCGGCGCTTCGGGTGCCCGGTCCGGGTAGAGGACGTAGGGCCGGCCGGCGGTGGCGTCGAGGGTGATCCGGCCGTCGGCAGGGGTCACGGTGCCGGTCCTGCGGCGGCCGTTGTCGGTGAGCTCGTAGACGGTGTACGGGCCGGTGCCGGGCACGGCCCAACTCGTGCGGCCGCCCGCCTTGTTGTAGTGGTAGAGCTTGGTGCCGCCGCGGCCGTCGGCCCAGGGCAGCAGATAGGCGTCGCCGTCGAGGACCTTGCGGCCGTGCTCGTAGAAGGTGCGGCGGCCGTTCTCCAGGGTGCCGCGGACGCCTCCGGTGAAGGTGATGTCGTTGCCGTCCCAGCGGGTGATCCGCTGGTGCTGGAGGTATTTGGCGGGCAGGTTGCGCTGCCAGACGTTGGCGGTGAAGGCGGTGAAGTCGGTCTCGCCGGTCCAGCCCTCGAAGTCGACGAGCGCGGTGTGGCCGAGGACCGGGTGGTCGTTCCAGACGTCCTTCTCGCCGTTGCGGATGAACCGCACGATCTGCGAGTTGAGGCCCTTGTTGGTGGCACCGCCGTAGTCGAGGTCGTTGGCCCAGTGGGACCAGAGGGAGGCCCGCTCGAACTTCTCGGACCACTCGGTGGCGAGGTTCCAGCCCTGGGCCCGGACGGCCTGCGCGGTCTTGTCGGCGATCCAGCCGTGCGTGTAGTAGACGTCGATGTAGAGCGTCGACAGGTTGGGGTCGGTCTCGTCGCGCAGCTGCTTGAGGCGGCGGGCGAGGTCGCCGCTGTTCACGTCCCGGCGCTGGTCGATGTAGTAGCTCTGGTTGAGCCAGTTCCAGCCGGGCTTCGTCTTGTCGACCAGGGTCTCGCTGAAGTTCCTGGCCTCCGGGTAGGCCTCGGTGGCGTTGATGTGGACGCCGAAGCCGGCGCCCCACTTCCGGCCCTCGTGGAGCAGGGTGTTGAGGTCGGCGAGGCCGCCGGCCCGCTTGTTGTGGTTGCCGCCGTAGTCGGGGTGCGCGGAGTCGTGGCCCTCGGAGCCGTATCCCTTGAGCAGTGCGAACTGGCCGAGTCCGTCGGTGGCCAGGGAGATCCGCTTGACGTCGTCGAGGGTGCGCAGGAAGGGGTGGGTGGCCTGGGAGGCGAAGTTGAAGGGGATGTGGGCGACCACCCGGTCGGGGGTCTCCTCGCTGCCGGGGGCCCGGACCCCGATGGTGCGGAAGGCGAGGGCGCCGTCCTGCCAGTCGACGGTGCCGTCGGCGTTGGCGTCGGGCGTGACGACGACCTGGGCGCGCGGCAGGTTCGGGCCGCTCTCCGGGGCGGGGGCGCCGGCGCCGCGGTAGGTCCACTGGCCGGACCAGACGCCGACCCGGGTCTCGGTGGCTCCGGTGTCGGTGGTGCGGGTGCGGGCCTGGTGCCAGAAGCGGGCGCCGTCCCGGGCGGAGGGCCCGGCGGGCCGGTCGTAGGAGGAGTTCGACTCGACGGCGGCGGCGAGCCGGCCGGTGTGCACGATCGCGTAGCTGGCGCCGGTGGCGGCGGCCTCGGCCGGGGTCGCGCCGGTGATCTTCGTGAAGACGTCGGCGGTGCGGGTGGAGTCGGGGTCGAGCCGGGTGAAGGCGGTGCCGGCGCCGGGGTCGGCGGAGCCGACCGAGACCAGGTCGTGGCCGGGGATGTCGAGGGTGCCGACCCGGAAGGCCTCGGTGTCGCGGACGGCGGTGACCTCGAAGGTGGTGGCCCTGCCGCGGACGCTCAGCCGGGCGTCGATCTCGACGCCGGGCAGGTCGGGGAAGGCGAGGGTGTACGCGGCGGAGTCGGCGGTCACCACGGGGGCGGCGGTGGTGCGGACCGGGTGTCCGGTGCCGTTGAGGACGACCTGGGTGACGGGTGCGGTGGAGCCGAGCAACCGGGCGCCGGTGCCGCGGTCGGTGTACGACAGGACGCGGGGGAAGTCCCCGGCGACGGCGACGGCCAGCTCGGCCGAGCCGATGACGGCCTCGGCGGCGGCCGCTGAGGAGGGGCCCGGCGACTGGGCGCGGGCCGGGCCCGCGAGGCCCAGCACGGCGATGGTGGCGGTGGCGGCGGCCAGCGCACGCGCGGTGCGCGGCCGCCGCGCGGCGGAACGGGGGTAGGGGTGCGACATGCGCACCAGTTGGCCTGGGTGACGGAGCACCGTCAACGAGATCGTGCGCCGAGGGCGCCGCCAGTCCAACAATCCCTTCCGGTTAGTCCAAGTCGCCTCGGCGCGGGTGGCGCCGGGGCGGCCGGGAGAGGGCCGACCGGCTCAGCAGCCGCCGCAGTTGTAGTAGGTGACGTCCCAGTGGTTGCCCTCGTCGGCGTAGATGTTGCCGGAGCCGGACTTCCACTGCGGGGCGCCGTCGCCGCGCAGGCCGATGTAGGTGAAGGTGTTCTTGATGTAGCTGCCGATGCAGGTGTACTTGCTGTAGTCGAGCTTGTAGCCGTTCCAGTGCGAGTAGGTGCCGCTCGCGTGGCCGGTCTCGGTGCCGCCGGTGATGTTCAGGGCGCAGCCGCTGGCCCGCTTGAGGGTCTGGGCGCCCTGGGCGGTGGCGAGGTTGAGCTGCTCGAAGGACGTACAGCTGGAGTTGTAGCGGTCCGAGCAGTTGCCGGACGAGGACCAGGTGATGCCGACCTCGCGGAACATCGAGGTCGCGGTGGCGTGGCTGATCTTGGTGACGGCGGCGTGGGCGTCGCCGGCGCCGGTGAGGACGCCGAAGCCGGGCGCGAGGAGCGCGCCCAGGACCAGGGCGAGCGCGGTGAGGACGGAGCGGAGTCTCATCGGGGACTTCACGAGGGTTGCCTCCTGCGGATGACCGTGACGGTTGGGGACGGCTGTGCAGGTGGTGCCTGGGCATGGTGCCGCAGTTCTACGCGCGTCCGCCAGAGGGCGTCGACGACGAGTGGATGACGGGCGGGCGGCGGGCCGGGGCCGTCCCGGGGAATCCCCTCGCGCTAGATGTTGAAAGTTGAACGGAATAGGTCTATGGTCGATGTCGTTGAAGGTTCAACGAATGCACGACCAAGCGCACCCACCCCCGCGCACCGTCCCCAAGGAGCAGCACGTCATGGGTCTCTTCAACCGCAAGAACAACACCGAGTCCGCCTCCGCCGTCGCCACCCTCCCCGTCGACCCGGCCCTGGCCGCCCTGACCGGCGACTACACCATCGACCCGGCCCACAGCAGCATCGGCTTCACCGTCCGGCACGCCATGGTCACCAACGTCCGCGGCTCCTTCGCCGAGTACGAGGGCAAGCTGAAGCTCAACGGCACGGATCCGGCCGCCTCCAGCGCCTCCATCGATGTCAAGATCGCCTCGATCGACACCGGCATCGCGGACCGCGACGGGCACCTGCGCGGCGCCGACTTCTTCGACGCCGAGACCTTCCCGCTGATGACCTTCCGCTCCACGGAGGCGGCCTACCTGGGCGGCGACACGTACCGGATCACGGGCGACCTGACCATCAAGGACGTCACCAAGCCGCTCGCCATCGACCTGGAGTTCAACGGCACCGCGACCGACGTCTTCGGCAACGAGCGGGTCGGCTTCGAGGGCACCGCCGAGATCCTGCGCTCCGACTGGGGCCTGACCTGGAACGCGGCCCTGGAGACCGGCGGCGTCATGGTCTCCGACAAGGTGAAGCTCACCTTCGACATCTCCGCCATCAAGAACGCCGCCTGATCCCCCCGGATCCCCCGGATCGCCCGGGCCGGCACCCCACCGGCCCCGCGCCCCCGCGACAGCGCGTCACCCCGCACCCGGCAGCCCCCAGGGCTGCCGGGCGGTGGTGTTTCCGGGACGGTGTGCCCCCCCGGCGCCCCGGAGGCGTACTCAGCCGCGGCCGTCCCGGCGGTCCGCCGCCGCCGTGGCCGCGGCGATCAGGCGGGCGTTCTCCGGGGCGCCGGGGCCCGAGAGGAAGCCGAAGCGGCGGCGGGCGTAGCTGTAGGAGAGGGTGCGGGAGGGGTCGGCGAGGGACTGGCTGCCGGGGACGCCGCTGTGGCCGACGGCGGTGGGGCCGAGGGAGGGGTAGCGGGTGGCGAGCGGGACGAAGCCGAGGCCGAAGGCGTTGGACTCGCCGGTGACCAGGTCGGTGCCCGAGGAGTGCGTACGGGAGAACTCGGCGAGCGTCTCCGGCTTCAGCAGCGGGGGCCGCCCGTCCAGCTCGCCGGCCACCGCCGCGTAGACCCGGGCGAGGCCGCGCGCGGTGCCGACGCCGCCGCCGGAGAGCGGCGCGGCCGCGTGCACCGCGCGGGAGTTGCCGTAGGCGAGGACGTCGAAGGGCGGGTCGGCCTGCTGGTCGAAGGCGACCGCGAGCAGGCTGTCCGGCGCCACCGGGTGCTCCGCCTCGAAGGCCGCCTGGGCCGGAGTGGGCCGCACCGGCAGGGCCGTGCGGAAGCGGGCCTCCAGCTCCTCGGGCAGCCCCAGGAAGTAGTCGGCGCCGTACGGCTCGCGCACCCGCTCCGCGTAGTGCTCCTGGACCGTGCGGCCGGTGGCGCGCAGCACCACCTCCCCGACCAGGGCGCCGAAGGTCAGCGCGTGGTAGCCGTGGCCGGTGCCGGGCGTCCAGTACGGGGCGTGGGCGGCCACCCGGGCGGCGACCACGCGGTCGTCGGCGAGCTCGGCGAGGCTGAAGCCGCCGGTCGCGCCGATGGCGCCGGCCCGGTGCGCGAGCAGCTCCCGCACGGTGACGGCGCCCTTGCCCTCGGCGGCGAACTCCGGCCAGTACGCGCTCACTTCGCGGTCCAGCTCGATCGCGCCGTCCTGCACCAGGAGGGCGGCGACCAGGGCGGTGACGCCCTTGGAGGAGGAGTAGAGCGCGAGCAGCGTGTCACCGTCCACGCCCTCGCCGCCCCACAGGTCGACCACCAGCTCGCCCCGGTGGTAGACGGCGAGCTGGGCGCCGCCGTCGCGCGCCTCCCCGTCCGCGACCGTCGCGAACTCCTCCCGCACGGACTCGAATCCGCTCGCCACGGTGCCGTGGACCTGCGTCATGACCGCCCCTCCCCCTGGGTCCGCGAGCCGTCCCGCGGAACGCTCGTTCCCTCCAAGGAACGATCAAGGACGCCCTGGGATTCCCGCCCGGGGATTCCCGCTACGGGATTCCCGCTCCGGGATTTCCGCCCCGGGCCGATTGTCAGTGGCGGTCGCTAGCGTCCCCGGCATGGAATTCCACATCGACAGCGGTGCGTTGACCGAGGCCGTGGCCTGGGCGGCCCGCGTCCTGCCCGCCCGCTCCCCCGTGCCCGTACTCGGCGGTCTGCTCCTGGAGGCGGCGGACGGCCGGCTCGCCGTCTCCGGCCTGGACTACGAGGCGTCCGCCCGGACCGAGGCCGAGGCCGAGGTGCTCGGGGAGGGCCGGGCGCTGGTGCTCGGGCGGCGGCTGCTCGACATCTGCAAGGTGCTGCCGCAGGGGCCGGTGGAGTGCGCCGTGGACGGGGCGCGCCTGTCGGTGACCGGAGGCGGGGCCCGCTTCGGGCTCTCGCTGCTGCCGCTGGACGACTACCCGGACCGGCCCGGGCTGCCCGCGCCGCGCGGCGAGGTCGACGCGGCGGCGTTCGCGGCGGCCGTCGGGCAGGTGGCGGTCGCGGCCGGCCGGGACGATGCGCTGCCGGTCCTCACCGGCATCCGGCTCGGCCTGGACGGCACGACGATGACCCTGGCCGCGACCGACCGCTACCGCTACGCGGTGCGCACCCTGGAGTGGAAGCCGGCGGCGGACGCCCCGGCCGAGGCACTGGACGTCGTCGTGCCGGCCCGCCGGCTGACCGAGCTGGCCCGCTCCCTCGCGGGCGCGGGGACGGTCCGGCTCGGTCTGGACGGCGGCTCGCTCGGCTTCGAGAGCGGCGGGACGCGCACCACGACCCGGCTGCTCGACGGCCGGCTCCCCCGGCACGACAAGCTCTTCGCGCTCGGCGAGCACGCGGTGGCCATCACCGCCCGCGGCCCGCTGGTGGAGGCCGTGAAGCGGGTCGCGGTGGTCGCCGAGGGCGACAGCCCGGTCCAGCTGACCTTCGACGGGACCACCGTCCACCTCCAGGCGGGCTACGAGGACGACGTGGCCTCCCAGCGCCTGCCCGCCTCCCTGACCGGCTCCCCGTCCGGATCCGCGCCCCTGACGGTGGCCTTCAACCCGGGCTACCTCCTGGACGCGCTCGGCTCCTTCGACACCCCGGAGCTGGCCCTCCGCCTCCTCGGCCCGGGCCAGCGTGCCCTGATCACGGACACCGCGGACACCACCGGCACCCCGGACGCCGGCGGGGCCACCCACCGCCACCTGCTGATGTCGGTGAAGCCGCTGGTCTGACGGGCGACCCGGGCCGGAGCCCGGTCCCGCCGGACGTCAGAAGCCTCCTCCGCCGTCGAAACCGCCGCCGCCTCCATCGAAGCCGCCCCCACCGCCGAAGTCTCCGCCGCCGAAGTCACCCGGGTTGAAGTCGGCGCCGGAGAAGTCGCCGCCCTGGAAGTCCTGGAAGTCACCGCCGCCGTACTCCCCCGCGTAGGCGGGGGTGGAAAGCATCGAGCCGAGCATGGTGCCGACCAGCAGGCCCGGCAGCATGCCGCCGCCGAAGTAGCCCCCTGCCCAGGGGCCGTACGCCGGGCCCGCCTCCCAGTAGGGGCGGCGGCCGGTGTCGGTCTCGACGGTCCGGGCCCGCGGGTCCTGGCCGTCGTCGAGGCGGGCCGCGTCGGCGGCGCAGACCGGCACCTGGCGGGGCGCGCCGCCCGCCGGGGTCCAGGTGCGGTCCCCGGCCGAGGGTCCGTGGCGGGGGTCGAAGAAGCAGGGCGGGCGGCGCTCGGGCAGCTGCCGGTGCTCCCGGCGGGCGGCCAGCACGGCGAGGGAGTAGCGCCCGTCCTCCAGGGCCTGGGTGACCTCCCGCACCTCGTGCGGCCGGGTCACGGCGCCCATCCGGGACTTCGCCGTGTCGTAGGCGTCGAGGGCCCGCTCGTAGTCGCCGCGCATGGCGTCGTCGGCGCCGGCCTCGGCCGGGTGGAAGTCGAGCCGCTCCAGCTCCTCGCCGAAGGCGGTGATGTCCTCGTCCACGACGACCCGCAGCCGGTCCAGGGCGGCACGCTCCTCGGCCTCCTTGCGGCGCCGGTTGCGCCGCACCACCGCGTAGGCGCCGGCGCCACCGGCCACCACGACGCCGCCGAGCACGACCAGCCCGGCCACCGGCACCCCGGAGTCGTCGGCGGCGCCGCCCCAGGAGGCCGGGGCGGAGCCGCGCATGGTCGGCAGGGCCTGGTCGACGAAGTCGTTCAGCTCGGTCCTCGCGTCCACGCCGGGCTGCTGCACGGCCGTGACCAGGTTGTCCACGGCGGCGCCCGACATCACGGCCCGGTCGGCGCCCGCGTCGAAGCGGTCGCCGAGGCGTATCGCGTAGAGCCCGGTGATGCCGGTCTGGGTGCGCACGTTGCGCAGCAGGTTCTCGGGCGGGAACTGCGCGTTCGCCGGGAGCACGGCCACGAAGAGGGGTTTGTCGGCGTCCTTGATCTTGCGCGCGAGGGCGTCCGCGTCGCTCTTCGAGAGCTGGTCGGCCGCCCCCGGGTCCACGTACACCGGGCCCTGCTTCAGGGCGGCGGCCACGTCGGAGACCCCCGTGGCCCTGGCCCCCGCGGACGGGGCCAGGACCAGGAGCAGCAGCAGGAGCAGCCCGCCGAGGGCGGGCAGCACGGGAAGGGCCCTGGTCCTCATGGTTCGACGCTACCCGAACACCATCGAACAGGACATAGGGGATATCCCGGAGAGGACCCCGAGACCCCCTGAGACCCCCGAGGATCCTGACAACCCGAGACCCTGAGGACCCCCGAGAACCCCGAGACCCGCCGTGCGCCTACTCCGCCGGGTCGATCCCGGCCCGCAGCAGTCCGTACGTGAAGGCGTCCTCCAGGGCCTGCCAGGAGGCGGCGATGACGTTCGTGCCGACGCCGACCGTGGACCACTCGCCGTTCCCGTCGCTGGTGGTGACCAGGACCCGGGTGGTGGACTCGGTGCCGTGCCGGCCCTCCAGGATGCGCACCTTGTAGTCGATCAGCTCGAACTTGGCGAGCTGCGGGTAGATGCGCTCCAGGCCGACCCGGATCGCCCGGTCGAGGGCGTTGACCGGGCCGTTGCCCTCGGCGGTGGCGACGATCCGCTCGCCCTTGGCCCACAGCTTCACGGTGGCCTCGTTGGCGTGGGTGCCGTCGGGGCGGTCCTCGACGATCGCGCGCCAGGACTCCGTGCGGAAGTAGCGGCGCGGCCGGCCCTCGGCCTCCTCGCGCAGCAGCAGTTCGAAGGAGGCGTCGGCGGCCTCGTAGGTGTAGCCCTGGAGCTCGCGCTCCTTGACCCGCTCGACCACCCGGGCGACCAGGGCGCGGTCGCCGCCGAGGTCGACGCCGAGCTCCTTGCCCTTGAGCTCGATGGAGGCGCGGCCGGCCATGTCGGAGACCAGCATCCGCATGGTGTTGCCGACCAGCTCGGGATCGATGTGCTGGTAGAGGTCGGGGTCCACCTTGATCGCGGAGGCGTGCAGGCCCGCCTTGTGCGCGAAGGCGGAGACGCCGACGTACGGCTGGTGGGTGGAGGGGGTGAGGTTGACGACCTCGGCGATGGCGTGCGAGATCCGGGTCATCTCGGCGAGCGCGCCCTCGGGCAGCACCTGCTTGCCGTACTTGAGCTGGAGGGCGGCGACGACCGGGAAGAGGTTGGCGTTGCCGACCCGCTCGCCGTAGCCGTTGGCGGTGCACTGGACGTGGGTGGCGCCGGCGTCCACGGCGGCGAGGGTGTTGGCGACGGCGCAGCCGGTGTCGTCCTGGGCGTGGATGCCGAGCCGGGCGCCGGTGTCGGCGAGGACGGTGGCGACCACGGCCTGGATCTGGGCGGGCAGCATGCCGCCGTTGGTGTCGCAGAGCACGACGACGTCGGCGCCGGCCTCGTGCGCGGTGCGGACGACGGCCTTGGCGTACGCGGGGTTCTCCTTGTAGCCGTCGAAGAAGTGCTCGCAGTCGACGAAGACGCGGCGGCCCTGCGCGCGCAGGTGGGAGACGGTGTCGCGGACCATCTCCAGGTTCTCGTCGAGGGTGGTGCGCAGGGCGAGCTCGACGTGCCGGTCGTGGGACTTGGCGACCAGGGTGATCACCGGGGCGCCGGAGTCGAGCAGGGCCTTGACCTGCGGGTCGTCGGCGGCGCTGCCGCCGGCCCGGCGGGTGGCGCCGAAGGCGACGAGCTGCGCGTTCTTGAAGGCGATCTCCTGCCGGGCCCGGGCGAAGAACTCGGTGTCCCGCGGGTTGGCGCCGGGCCAGCCGCCCTCGATGAAGCCGACCCCGAAGTCGTCCAGGTGCCGCGCGATGGTGAGCTTGTCGGCGACGGTGAGGTTGATGCCTTCCCGCTGCGCTCCGTCGCGCAGGGTGGTGTCGAAGACATGGAAACTGTCGTCGAGGCGCGAACCCTCGGCGTTCTCCGTGGTCATGGCTGTGATGGCTCCTGTCGGATGTGGCTCCGGAAGGTATGGATCCACTTGCCCCCATTCTCACGCGTCGTCCGCTTCCGGCGGAGGTGGGGCCGGAAAACGAAAAAACCCCTCGCGGGTGCGAGAGGTCTGCGCGCGGGTCTGGGGCACGGTGTCCACTGCCGCGGGGGTCGTTCCGCGAATCAGCGGCCACTGCGGACCGGCGCGCTGCTGCCGATAATCATCGTGGTAGCAAGCACGCCGGAATTCTGGCACAGGTCCGGTTTCAGCGGGACGCCGGTCTCACGATACGGGCAGTTGATCTCGCTTCGGTTCGGGCGCGGGGGCGCCGCCCACCCGGCCGAGGTCGATGTCGCGGGTCTCGCGCATGGTCAGGTAGACGATCAGGGAGACGGCCGCGCAGCCGGCCACGTACCAGTAGTAGCCCGACTCGACGCCGGCGTCCTTGAACCACAGGGCCACGTATTCGGCGGTGCCGCCGAAGAGGGCGTTGGCGATGGCGTACGGCAGGGCGACGCCGAGCGCGCGGATGCCGGTGGGGAAGAGCTCGGCCTTCACGCAGGCGTTGATCGAGGTGTAGCCGGTGACCACGACCAGGGCGAGCAGGGAGAGCCCGAGCGCGGGCCAGAAGGACCCGGCGTGCTGGAGCATCGTCATGATCGGCACGGTGAGGAGGGTGGAGCCGACCGCGAAGGTGATGAGCAGCGGGCGCCGCCCGATCCGGTCGGAGAGCCGGCCGGCCAGCGGCTGGAGGCAGGCGAAGACGATCAGCGCGCAGAAGGACACCAGGGTGGCGGACTGCTTGGGCAGTCCGGCGGAGTTCGAGAGGTACTTGGTGAGGTAGGTGGTGTACGTGTAGTAGGCCACCGTGCCGCCCATGGTGAGCGCGATGACGAGGAAGGCCTCGCGCTTGTGCGCCCAGAGCGCCTTGAGGGTGCCCTGCTGGCCCTGGGCGACGCCGGCGTCGGCGCTCTCCTCGTACACCTCGGTCTCCAGCATGGTGCGCCGCAGGTAGAAGACGACGGCGGCGCCGAGGGCGCCCACGATGAAGGGGATGCGCCAGCCCCAGCCGTGCAGGGCCTCGGTGGACATGGTCCGCTGGAGGATGATCTGCAGGCCGAGGCCGAGGATCTGGCCGGCGGTCATCGACACGTACTGGAAGCTGGAGGCGAAGCCGCGGTGCCGCGGCGCGGAGGCCTCGGTGAGGTAGGTGGCGCTGGCGGCGTACTCGCCGCCGACGGACAGGCCCTGGAGGAGCCGGGCGACCAGGAGGACGGCGGCGCCGCCGTAGCCGGCGACGGCGTAGGTGGGGGCGACGGCGATGAGGACCGCCGAGGCGGACATCAGGGTGACGGTGAGGGTGAGGGCCGCCTTGCGGCCCTTGCGGTCACCGACCCGGCCGAGCAGCCAGCCGCCGACCGGGCGCATGAAGAAGCCGACGGCGAAGATGCCGGCGGTGTTCATGAGCTTGGCGGTGTCGTTCCCCTCGGGGAAGAACGCCCCCGCGAAGTAGGTCGCGAAGCTCGCGTACACGAACCAGTCGAACCACTCGACCATGTTGCCGGCCGAGCCGACCCAGATCTTCTTCCAGTGCTCTCGTCCCATGGCCCCGAACCGTGCCGGAGAGCGCCGGGCGGCAACAAGGGTGCACCGGACAACGATCAGGAGTACTTGCGTGCCTAACGGTCACGGAATGAGGGTTTCGGCGATGAACTCCCGTACATGGGCCAGGACTTGCTCCCTCCCCGTGCCGGGGATGCCGACCGCCACGTGCACGCTGAACCCGTCCAGCAGGGCCCGCATCCGGTGCGCGAAGCGGTCCGGGTCGACCGGCCGGAACTCGCCGCGCGAGACGCCCTCGGCGAGGAGCGCGACCAGGTCGCGGTGCCAGGCACCCTCGATGGCGGCCTGCCGGGCGCGGGCGTCGTCGTCGGCGTTCTGCGAGCGGTTCCAGACCTCCAGCCAGAGGGTCCAGTGCGGGTCGCGCGGGCCGTCCGGCACGTACACGTCCACATAGCCGTCCAGCCGCTCCCGGGCCGTGCCGGGCCCGGCGAGCAGCGCCCCGCGCCGGACCCCGAGCCGGCCCTCGCTCCACTCGAGCGTCCGCAGCAGCAGCTCGTCCTTGGTGCGGAAGTAGTAGAGCAGGTGCCCGCTGCTCATCCCGACCTGCCGCCCGAGCCCGGCCATGGTCAGCCCGTCGAGCCCGCGCTCGGCGATGGTGTCCATGGCGGCGGCGAGCACGTCCTCGCGGGGCGGCGCGGCCTGGTTGCGGCGGCGGGGGTGGGGCGGCGTGCTGCTGCTCTGACTCACCCGTATGTTCTACCTCACCCCCTCCGCGCGCTCAGACCGCCGGCTGCTGCTGCGTGATGCAGTGGATGCCGCCGCCGCCCGCGAAGATCGGGCGGGCGTCGACCAGGACGACCTCGCGCTCCGGGAAGAGGCGGCGGAAGATCTCGGCTGCGAGTTCGTCGTGCGGGTCGTCGAAGGCGCAGAGGACCACGCCGCCGTTGCACAGGTAGTGGTTGATGTACGAGTAGTCCACCCAGTCGCCCTCCTCGTCCTTGAGGACGGTCGGGGCCGGGACCTCGATGACCTCCAGGGGGCGGCCCTGGGCGTCGGTCTGGCCGCGCAGGAGGTTGACGTAGAGGCGGGAGCGCTCGTAGTCGGGGTGCTGGGGGTTCTGCTGGCTGTGCACGAGGACGGTGCCGGGGCGGGCGAAGGCGGCGACGATGTCGACGTGGCCCTGGGTGCCGTAGAGGCCGTAGTCGCCGGCCAGGCCGTGCGGCAGCCATATCGCCTTGGTGGTGCCGAGCTTGGCGTGGATCTCGGCCTCGACCTCCTGGCGGTTCCACTCCGGGTTGCGGCCGGCGCCGAGCTGGACGGTGTCGGTGAGCAGGACGGTGCCCTCGCCGTCGACGTGGATGGCGCCGCCCTCGTTCACCAGAGCGCTGCTCAGGACCGGGACGCCGGCGGCGTCGGCGACGTGGCGGGCGATCTTGGAGTCGTGCTCCCAGCGGGCCCAGTCCTGGCCGCCCCAGCCGTTGAAGACCCAGTCCACGGCGGCGAGCCGGCCCTGCTCGTCCTTGACGAAGGTGGGGCCGATGTCCCGCATCCAGGCGTCGTCCAGCTCCCGCTCGACCAGCTCGACGTCCGCGCCGAGCAGGGCGCGGGCCGAGTCGGCGTCGCCGGGCGCCACGACCATGGTGACCGGCTCGAAGCGGCGGACGGCGCGGGCCACGCAGGCCCAGGCCTCGCGGGCCTCGGCCAGCTCCTCCTCGTTGGTGAAGGTGGGGTTGGGGCTGGGCCAGGCCATCCAGGTGCGCTCGTGCGGCGTCCACTCGGCGGGCATGCGGTACGTCATGGGATCAGGTCCTAGCGGGGTCAGAGGAAGTAGAGGCGGTTGAGGGAGACGGACTCGGCCGCCTCGGAGCGGATCGGGGAGCCGTCCAGCGAGACGAGGCCGGTGCGGCCGTCGACCTGGACGTCGCCGATGCGGGAGTTGAGCCTGAGGTCGGCGGGGCCGATGCCGCGGGTGCCGCGGACGGCGACGCGCCGGCGGCGGGTCGGCATCCGGTCGCCGCCGAGGTCGACGGCGGCCTGGGCGACGAAGGCCACGGAGAGGTCGGCCGCGGTCGCGCCGTGGCCGCCGAACAGCGGTCCGAGGACGAGCGGTTCGCAGGTGTCGGTGGCGGCGTTGGGGTCGCCGACGACGCCCCACGCGGGGAAGCCGGACTTCAGCACCAGCTGGGGCTTGGCGCCGAAGAACTCGGGCCGCCACAGCACGATGTCGGCGAGCTTGCCGGTCTCGATGGAGCCGATCTCGTGGGCGAGGCCGTGGGCGATGGCCGGGTTGAGGGTGAGCTTGGCGAGGTAGCGCAGCACGCGCGCGTTGTCGTCGTGCGGACCGTCGCCCTCCAGCGGGCCGAGCTCGGCCTTCATCTTGCCGGCCATGGCGAAGGTCCGGCGTACGGTCTCGCCGGCCCTTCCCATGCCCTGCGCGTCCGAGGACGTGATGCCGATCGCGCCGAGGTCGTGCAGGACGTCCTCGGCACCCATCGTCCCGGCCCTGATCCGGTCGCGCGCCATGGCGGCGTCGCCGGGCAGGTCGGTCTTCAGGTCGTGGACGGACACGATCATGCCGTAGTGCTCGGCGACGGCGTCGCGCCCGAAGGGGAGGGTGGGGTTGGTGGAGGAGCCGATGACGTTCGGCACGCCCGCCATCTTCAGCACGTTGGGGACGTGTCCGCCGCCGCAGCCCTCGATGTGGAAGGCGTGGATCGTACGGCCTTCCAGGACGGCGAGGGTGTCCTCCACGGACAGGCACTCGTTGAGGCCGTCCGAGTGCAGGGCGACCTGGACGTCGTGCTCCTCGGCGACCCGCAGGGCGGTGTCCAGGGCCCGGGTGTGGGCGCCCATGTCCTCGTGCACCTTGAAGCCGGAGGCGCCGCCCTCGGCGAGCGCCTCGACCAGCGGCGCCGGGTCCGAGGAGGAGCCGCGGCCGAGGAAGCCGACGTTGACGGGCCAGGCGTCGAAGGCGTTGAAGGCGTGCCGGAGGGCCCAGGGCGAGTTGACGCCGACGCCCCAGACGGGGCCGAACTCCTGGCCGATGACGGTGGTGACGCCGGAGGCGAGCGAGGCCTCCATGATCCGCGGCGACAGCAGGTGGACGTGGGTGTCCACGGCGCCGGCGGTGGCGATCAGGCCCTCGCCGGAGACGATCGAGGTGCCGGTGCCGACGACCACCTCGACCCCGTCGAGGCTGTCCGGGTTGCCGGCCCTGCCGATGGCGTGGATGCGGCCCTCGCGGATGCCGATCGAGGTCTTGCGGATGCCCTGCACGGCGTCGATCACCAGCACGTTGCTGATGACGACGTCGCAGGTCTCGCGGACGGCGGCGGCCTTCAGGTGCAGTCCGTCGCGGGCGGTCTTGCCGAAGCCGGCCAGGAACTCGTCGCCGGGCCGCTGGGAGTCGGACTCGACGCGCACGACGAGGCCGGAGTCGCCGAGGACCACCCGGTCGCCGGCCCGGGGGCCGTGCACGGAGGCGTACTCGTAGGGGTCCATCAGCTGTCCTCCTTGCCGGACGTGCCGGGCTCGGCGCCCAGGTAGCCGCAGGCCGCCGCGCGCCGCAGGGCCTCCTCCTTCGCCCCGGGGGCGTCCAGCGGGCCGTCGACCAGGCCGGCGAAGCCGATGGCGACGCGGGCGCCGCCGATCGGTACGAGGCCGACCTCGGCCGAGCCGCCGGGGTCGAAGCGGAAGGAGGCGCCGGCCGGGATGGCGAGGCGCATGCCGTAGGCCGCCGCGCGGTCGAAATCGAGGCGCGGGTTGGCCTCGAAGAAGTGGAAGTGGGAGGTGACGCTCACCGGCACGGCGGCGGTGTTGCGGACGGCGAGGGTGACGGCCGGGGCGGTCTCCTCGTATCCGGGCCCCGGGAGCAGCGCGCCGGGCGCGCCCTCCCCCAGCGACTCCCCGCCGATGGGGTCGGAGACCACCGCGAGCCGGGAGCCGTCGTCGAAGACGGCCTCGACGTGCACCTCGGTGACCACGTCGGCGACGCCGGGCAGCACGTCGTCCGGGCCGAGCACGGAGCGGGCCGCCTCGATCGCCTCGGCGAGTCGCTTGCCGTCGCGGGCCGCCTCGCAGACGGTGTCCGCGATGAGCGCGGTGGCTTCCGGGACGTTGAGCCGGAGCCCGCGGGCCCGGCGGGCGCGGGCCAGTTCGGCGGCGCCGAAGATCAGCAGCCGGTCGCGTTCCGTGGGGGTCAGTCGCACGTGGTCACACCTCCTGTTTGAGCGACACTCTAAATGCTGAGACGCCATCTTCCAAGCATTGACGTGACCAATAAGCGTGCCTCACATTGAACGACAGGCCAGGACTAGAGCGGCGCTCAAAATTGGTGCCCACGATCTGGGAGTGCTCATGGCGATAGAACAGCGCGGAGTCGACACCGTCCCCGAGGAGGAACGCACCAGCGGTCCCCGGGACCTGGTGTCGATCCTGCTCGGCTCCAACCTCTGCCTCGGCGTGATCGTCTTCGGCTGGCTCCCGGTCTCCTTCGGCCTCGGCTGGTGGGCCTCGGTGACCTCGGTCGTCGCCGGCACCCTGGTCGGCGTCGCCGTCACCGCGCCACTCGCACTGGTCTCGCTGCGCACCGCCACCAACCTCTCCACCTCCTCCGGCGCCTTCTTCGGCGTCCGGGGCCGGCTGGTCGGCTCGGTGGTCGGGCTGCTGCTCTCGCTCGGCTACACCGCGCTGACCCTGTGGATCGGCGGCGACGTGATGGTCGGCACCCTGGAGCGGCTCGTCGGCCTGCCCACCGGCGGCGCCGTGCACGCCGCCGTCTACGCGCTGCTCGCCGCGCTCACCGTGGTCGGCGCGGTCTACGGCTACCGGCTGCTGCTCCGGCTCAGCCAGGCCCTCGCGCTCGGCATGACCGTGCTGCTCGCCGTCGGCCTCGTCGCCTACGCCGGGGACTTCACCACCGCGGCCGTGCCCGACACCCCGTACCTGCTCGGCTCCTTCTGGCCCACCTGGCTGCTCTCCGCGGTCGCCGCCGGGCTCAGCGGCCCGGTCGCCTTCATCACCCTGCTCGGCGACTACACCCGCTACATCTCGCCGGCGAAGCACAGCCCGCGGAAGGTCTGGCGCGCCACCTGCCTCGGCCTGCTCGTCGGCCTGCTCGTGCCGCAGCTCTTCGGCACCTTCACCGCGCTCGCCGCCCGCGGCGGCGCCGACTACGCCGGCCCGCTGGTCGCCGCGTCCCCCGGCTGGTACCTGGTGCCGCTGCTGCTCGCCGCCACCGCCGGCTCGGTCGGCAACGCCGGCCTGATGCTCTACTCGATGGGCCTGGACCTGGACGCGATCCTGCCGAAGGCCACCCGCGCCCGCGCCACCCTCGTCGTCGCGGCCGTCGCCACCGCCTTCGTCTTCCTCGGGCACTTCGCCTCGGACGCGCAGACCGCCATGACCTCGTTCGTGCTGCTGCTCACCGCGATCGGCACCCCCTGGGCGGTCATCACCCTGATCGGGCACCGGCGCTGTCGCGGCGGGTACGACGCGGAGGCGCTCCAGGTCTACAACCGGCGCTCGCGCGGCGGGGTCTACTGGTTCGCGGCGGGCTGGCACCCGCGCGCCACCGCCTCCTGGGCGATCGGCGCGGCGGTGGGCCTGGCCGGGGTGTCCACCCCGCTCTACGAGGGCCCGCTGCTCGCCCTGACCGGCGGCATCGACTGCAGCTTCGTGCTCTCCGGCATCGTCGGCGGTCTGCTGTACGCGGTGCTCACCCCGGCCGCGCGGCCGGCCGGCGGCCCGGCGCCGGACGCGGAGGCGCCCGGGACGGTGACCGTCCCGGGCGCCCTGGTGGACTCGGAGTCGTGACCCCACGGCGGGGTCACGACTCCGGAGCCGGTGCTACTTGCCCAGCTCGTGCATCCAGCCGTGGGCGTCCTCGGCCCGGCCGGTCTGGATGGCGAGCAGCGCCTCGCGCAGCTTCATCGTGACCTCGCCGGGCTCGCCGCCCGACTGCTGCCACTCGCCCCGGGCGGACTTGACCGTGCCGACCGGGGTGATGACGGCGGCGGTGCCGCAGGCGAAGACCTCGGTGAGGGTGCCGTTCGCGGTGTCCTCCTGCCACTGGTCGATGGAGACGCGGGCCTCCTCGGACTCGTAGCCGAGGTCGCGGGCGACCTTGAGGAGCGAGTCGCGGGTGATGCCGGCGAGCAGCGAGCCGGTGAGGGTGGGGGTGACGATCTTGTTCCCGTACACGAAGTACAGGTTCATGCCGCCGAGCTCCTCGACCCACTTGTGCTCGACCGCGTCGAGGTAGCAGACCTGGTCGCAGCCCTTGGCCGCCGCCTCGGCCTGCGCGAGCAGGGAGGCCGCGTAGTTGCCGCCGGTCTTGGCGTCGCCCATGCCGCCGGGGACGGCGCGGACCCGGTCCTCGGAGGCCCAGATGGAGACGGGCTTGACGCCACCGGGGAAGTACGGGCCGGCCGGCGAGGCGATGACGACGAAGAGGTACTCGTTGGCCGGGCGGACGCCGAGGCCGACCTCGGTGGCGATCATGAACGGACGCAGGTAGAGCGAGTCCTCGCCGCCGTGCGCCGGGACCCAGGCCTGGTCCTGGCGGACCAGCACGTCACAGGCCTCGACGAAGGTCTCGACCGGCAGCTCGGGCATGCCGAGCCGGTGCGCGGAGGCCTGGAAGCGGCGGGCGTTGGCGTCCGGGCGGAAGGTGGCGACGGAGCCGTCGGGGCGGCGGTAGGCCTTCAGGCCCTCGAAGATCTCCTGGGCGTAGTGCAGGACGTTGGTCGCCGGGTCGAGGGAGAGCGGGCCGTACGGCACGAGCTGGCCGTCGTGCCAGCCGCGGCCCTCGGTCCAGCGGATGGTGACCATGTGGTCGGTGAAGTGCCGGCCGAATCCCGGGTTGGCCAGGATCGCCTCGCGCTCCGCGGCGGACAGCGGGCTGGAGGAGGGCTTGAGCTCGATGGTGGGCGTCGTCATGAGTGCTTGTCCTTCACCGGTTGTGTGGGTCGGACCGCGCTCACGCCGCTCCGCAGTCACACAGGCACTGCTTGGACGTCCGAGCTTTCCCGCATGCCGCGGCCCCACGTTCGATTATCGCGCGTGGGGGCCGGTGCACGAAACGGTGCGTGCGCGGTCCAGGGTTCGATGGTGGCACCCTGCGACCGCACAGGTACAGCCGCCGGGTGCGAAGGGCGACCCGGCGGCTGTCGTGGAGCGTCAGCGGCGGGTCAGCTCGCTACTCGCGCGGCGAGCGCGTCGCCGATCTGGTCCGTGGAGCGGACGGCGTCGCCGCGCTCGGTGAGGTCGGCCGCGACGGCCTCCTCGATCCGGGCGGCCTCGGCGTCGTGGCCGAGGTGACGCAGCAGAAGGGCGACGGAGAGGACGGTGGCCGTCGGGTCGGCCTTGCCCTGGCCCGCGATGTCCGGCGCGGAGCCGTGGACCGGCTCGAACATGGACGGGAACTCGCCGCTCGGGTTGATGTTGCCGGAGGCGGCGACGCCGATGCCGCCGGAGACGGCCGCGGCGAGGTCGGTGATGATGTCGCCGAAGAGGTTGTCGGTGACGATGACGTCGAACCGGGCCGGGTCGGTGACGAGGAAGATCGTCGCGGCGTCGACGTGCAGGTAGTCGGTCGTGACCTCGGGGAACTCGGCCGCGACCTTGTTGAAGACGTTCGTCCAGAGGTGGCCCGCGAAGGTCAGCACGTTGTTCTTGTGGACCAGCGTGAGCTTCTTGCGGGGGCGGGCCTGGGCGCGGGCGAAGGCGTCCCGGACCACGCGCTCGACACCGTAGGCGGTGTTGACCGAGACCTCGGTGGCGACCTCGTGGGCGGTGCCCTTGCGGATGGTGCCGCCGTTGCCGGTGTACGGGCCCTCGGTGCCCTCGCGGACCACGACGAAGTCGATCTCGGGCTGGCCGGCGAGCGGGGTCGCGACGCCGGGCAGCAGCTTCGAGGGACGCAGGTTGACGTGGTGGTCGAAGGCGAAGCGCAGCTTCAGGAGGAAGCCGCGCTCCAGGACGCCGGACGGGACGGACGGGTCGCCGATCGCGCCGAGCAGGATCGCGTCGTGCTGCTTGAGGGCGTCGAGGTCGGCGTCGGTGAGGGTCTCACCGGTGGCGTGGTAGCGCTTGGCGCCGAAGTCGTACTCCTTCGTCTCCAGCTTCACATCCTGCGGAAGCACGGCCGCGAGGACCTTGAGGCCCTGGGTCACGACCTCCTGGCCGATGCCGTCGCCGGGGATGACTGCGAGATTGATGCTGTGAGACATGTCGGCACCCTACTGCTCGTCCCATCGTCTGACACGTTCCGTCCACCATGTGGACGAACGCACAGGCGCGGGAGGGCTCAGTGGCCGGTCTCGCCGCCGTTGTCACGGCGGTCGAGGGCGCGCTGGAGGGCGGCGGCGGCGTTCTTGCGGGCGTCGTCGCTGGGGCGGGCGGCGGAGTGGCGGACGCGGCGGGCGGTCTGAGCGGCCATGAGGGATCGACTCCTTGAGATCAGCGTTGATCCGAGATCGACGAGCAACGGTGATGCGAGATCGGTGGTGATCGAAGGCGCCGGAAAGGGGCGGGGAGCGCCGCCGCAGGGGTGGCCTGCACGGGGCGTCGCGCTCTCGACCGCCCTGCGCTCGATGGAGCGGGACGTTCGGCTCCTACAAAGCTAGACCCGAAGGGCGCGACTGTCTCCACAATTACTCGGACTTCCTACTATCTGAGACGGGGACGGGTCGCACGCCCACCTAGGTTGCGTTCCTACCTAGGTAGTGTGATGGAATGCCGTCATGGCCGCAGACCGCAGATCCAGCTGGCTCAAGGGAGTCCTCGACCTGCTCGTCCTCTCCTGTCTGACCGAGCGGGAGAGTTACGGGTACGAGATCGCCAAGGCGCTCGCCGAGGCGGGCCTGGGCGAGATCAAGGGCGGGACGCTCTACCCCGTCCTGAACCGCCTGGAGGAGGCGGGCCTGGTGGAGGCCGAGTTCCGGGCCGCCGAGCGCGGCCCCGGCCGGCGCTACTACCGGCTCACGGAGTCCGGGCGGACCGCGCTCGCGGCCGAGACCGAGGCCTGGACGGAGTTCCACCGGGCCGTCGGCAGGCAGTTGCACGCCGGGGAGCGGTCGCGCGCCCCGGGACACGCAGGGGGAGACCACACATCATGAGCACGACCGAGGACTGGTTCGCGGAGCTGACGCGGGCCCTGGGCGCCGCGCGCGTCCCGGAGGAGCAGATCACCCGGACGGTGGACGAACTGCGCGGCCACCTGGCCGAGTCGGGCACCGCCCCGGAGGAGGAGTTCGGCCCCGCCGACCGCTTCGCGGTCTCGCTCGGCGGGCTCGCGCCCGCGCCCGGGGAGCCGGACGCCGAGGCGGAGCACTGGACCTGGACGGCGGACCTGTTCAACGACCGCCGGATGCTGGCGGTCCACGGCGACCAGGGCTGGGAGGTGGAGTCCCTGGACTCGCTCGGCCGGTTCGTGTGCCGCCGGGCGCCCGGGGTGGCGCTCGCCTGGGAGTACCGCCGCGAGGTGCTCGCCGGCCGGCGCCGGGCCGCGGTGCTCGGCGCGCTGGAGCCCGAGGGCTGGGAGCTGTGCGGCGAGTGGCTGGTGTACGGCTACTTCAAGCGCCCCAAGGCGGCCACCGCGGGCCCGGCGGGCGCCCTGCGCACGCTGCCGCGCACCCCGGCCGGCCGCCTCTTCCTCAGCCGGCGCGCGAAGGCGCTGCTCGCGCTGTGGGCGCTGGCCTCGGTGGCGGCGTACGCGTCGATGGGCCTGCCGGGCTTCGCGGTCCTGATGGCCTTCGGCGGCGCGGCCGCCGCGGTGGTCACGGCGAACCTGGAGACCCGCAAGGGCCGGGAGACGCCGCCTACGTCGTGACCCGCTCCAGCTCCCGGGTCACCCGCTCCACCCAGTCGACGAGCTCGCCGCGGCCGTAGGGGTCGCCGCCGGACAGGGCCGCCGCCTGCGCGTCGGTGATCCGGTCGGCCCCGGTCGTGGTGAGCAGCCGGTGGAGCTCGCGCAGCACGGCCGTCAGCCGCAGCGCGTCGGGGTGGTCGATCGCGTCCGCCCCGTGCCCGTGGCCGAGGGTCGTCGAACCGGGCATGGCGCACCTCCTGGTCGGGACAGCCCCCTCCCGGCCAGCGTAACGCCCGCATGAGAACCGCCCCCGTCCTCAGTTGGGGGACCGAGGAGGGGGGCGGTGATCAGGGGCCGCTCGCGCGGCGGGCGGGCGTCAGCCCATGTGCGGGTAGCCGTACTCGGTCGGCGGGACCAGCGTCTCCTTGATGGCGCGGGTCAGCGTCCAGCGCATCAGGTTCTGCGGGGCGCCGGCCTTGTCGTTGGTGCCGGAGGCGCGGCCGCCGCCGAAGGGCTGCTGGCCGACGACGGCGCCGGTCGACTTGTCGTTGATGTAGAAGTTGCCCGCGGCGAAGCGCAGCTTCTCCATCGTGTACGCGGCGGCGGCGCGGTCGTTCGCGATGACCGAGCCGGTGAGGGCGTAGTCGGAGACGGACTCCATCTGGGTCAGCATCTCGTCGTACTTCTCGTCCTCGTAGACGTACACGGCGAGGATCGGGCCGAAGTACTCGGTCGTGAAGACCTCGTTCTCCGGGTCGGTGCACTCGATGACCGTCGGGCGCACGAACCAGCCCTCGGAGTCGTCGTAGGTGCCGCCGGCGACGATCGTGCAGGAGGCGTCGGCCTTGGCGCGGTCGATCGCAGCCTTGTTCTTGGCGAAGGCACGCTCGTCGATGACGGCGCCGATGAAGTTCGACAGGTCGGTGACGTCACCCATCTTGATGCCGTCGACCTCGGCCGCGAACTCCTCCTTGAAGCCGTCGTTCCAGATGGAGGCCGGAATGTAGGCGCGCGAGGAGGCCGAACACTTCTGGCCCTGGAACTCGAAGGAGCCGCGGGTCAGCGCGGTCTTCAGGACGGCGCGGTCGGCGCTGGGGTGCGCGACGACGAAGTCCTTGCCGCCGGTCTCGCCGACGATCCGCGGGTAGGAGCGGTACTTCTCGATGTTGTTGCCGACCGTCTTCCACAGGTGCTGGAAGGTCTTGGTCGAGCCGGTGAAGTGGATGCCGGCCAGGTCGGGGTGGTTCAGGGCCACCTCGGAGACGGCGATGCCGTCGCCGGTCACCAGGTTGATGACGCCCTTCGGCAGGCCGGCCTCCTCCAGGAGCTCCATGAGGAGCACGGCGGAGTGGGTCTGGGTCGGGGACGGCTTCCAGACCACCACGTTGCCCATGAGGGCGGGGGCGGTGGGCAGGTTGCCCGCGATGGCCGTGAAGTTGAACGGCGTGATCGCGTAGACGAAGCCCTCCAGCGGGCGGTGGTCCAGACGGTTCCACACGCCCGGGGAGTTCGCCGGCGGCTGCTCGGCGAGGATCTGGCGGGCGTAGGCCACGTTGAAGCGCCAGAAGTCGACGAGCTCGCACGGGGTGTCGATCTCGGCCTGCTGGGCGGTCTTCGACTGGCCGAGCATGGTGGAGGCGGCCAGCGTCTCGCGCCAGGGGCCGGCGAGCAGCTCGGCGGCGCGCAGGATGATCGCGGCGCGGTCGTCGAAGGACATCGCGCGCCAGGCCGGGGCGGCGGCCAGGGCGGCGTCGATGGCGTCCTGGGCGTCCGCTTCCGTGGCGCCGGCGAAGGTGCCGATGACGGCCTTGTGGTTGTGCGGCTGCACGACGTCGACGCGCTCGCCGCCACCCATGCGCTTGACGCCGCCGATGGTCATCGGCAGCTCGCGCGGGTTGTCGGCCAGCTCCTTGAGCTTGGCCTCCAGACGGGCGCGCTCGGGGGAGCCGGGGGCGTAGCCGTGCACCGGCTCGTTGACGGGAGTGGGGACCTGGGTCACAGCGTCCATGAGTCGCGGAACTCCTTCTGAGGGGTGTGAGGCCGGGAGGGCGGTGGGGGGCTCAGCCCTTGGTGAGGATCGAGCGGACGAAGAAGAGCAGGTTGGCCGGCTTCTCCGCGAGGCGGCGCATGAAGTAGCCGTACCAGTCGGTGCCGTAGGCCGTGTAGACGCGCATCCGGTGGCCCTCGGCGGCGAGCCGGTTCTGCTCCTCGCTGCGGATGCCGTACAGCATCTGGAACTCGTACTCGTCCAGCTTGCGCCCGGCGCGCCGCGCCAGCTCCTGGGCGATCGAGATGAGGCGCGGGTCGTGGGACCCGATCATCGGGTAGCCCTCGCCCTCCATGAGGATCTTCATGATCCGGACGTAGGCCCTGTCGATCTCGGCCTTGTCCTGGATCGCGACCTCGGCGGGCTCCTTGTAGGCGCCCTTCACGATCCGCACGCGCGAGCCGTTGGCGGCGAGCCGGCGGGCGTCGTCCTCGGTGCGGTAGAGGTAGGCCTGGATGACGCAGCCGGTCTGCGGGAAGTCCTTCCGCAGCTCCTCGTGGATGGCGAACATCGAGTCGAGGGTGGTGTGGTCCTCGGCGTCCAGGGTGACCGTGGTGCCGATCTCGGCGGCGGCGACGACGACCGGGCGCACGTTGGAGAGGGCCAGCTCGTGTCCGTCCTCCAGCGACTGGCCGAACATCGACAGCTTGACGGACATCTCGGCGCGGGTGCCGAGGCCCAGCTCCTTGAGGCGGCCGATGAGCTCCAGGTAGGCGTCCCGGGCGGCGTAGGACTGCTCGACGGTGGTGATGTCCTCACCGACGACGTCGAGGGTGACCTCCAGGCCGCGGGCGGCCAGGTCCTGCACGATCGGGACCACGTCGTTCACCGACTCGCCGGCGATGAAGCGGGCCACGACCTGCTTGGTGCCGGGGGCGGCCGAGACGAAACGGCGCATCTTGTCGCTGCGCGACGCGGCGAGGATCACGGGACCCAGCACGGGGACCTCCTGAGGGCGGGTGACGAGGGTGCGGTGCCCGATCATCCGAAACCGGATCGCGGGTGATGAATCGGGAACCACACGAAGAACCACCGTGAAACCTAAGGATCGCTCCGATCGTCCGCCATCTACAGCTGTCACGCATCCGTGGACACGCTCTCAGACATATGTCTGAAGCAGCGGCCGGGCGGTGCGAGAATGGCGCCGTGAAGGGCGATTACCAGGAGCTGGTCGACGAGATCTCGGCGCTGCTCGGCACCCCGGCGACCCTGGAGAACCGTGACTTCGGGCTGATCGCCTTCGGCGCGCACGACAGCGAGGACGACAGCGCCATGGACCCGGTGCGCACCCGCTCGATCCTCACCAGGAAGTCCACCCCGGCGGTCCGCGCCTGGTTCGAGGGCTTCGGGATCGCCCGGGCGACCGGCCCGGTGCGGATTCCGGCCGCGCCGGACGCGGGGGTGTTCCGGGACCGGATCTGTCTCCCGGTACGCCATCGGGGCGTGGTCCTCGGGTACGTGTGGCTGCTCGACGCCGAGCCGGGCCCCTCGCACGAGCGGCTGGCCGCCGCGATGGAGGTCGCGGCCCGGATCGGGGAGCTGCTCGCCGACGAGGAGCGGGCCGGCGCCGACCTCTCCCGCGAGCTGCGGACCACGCTGACGTCCGAGCGCGGCTGGCAGTACGACATGGCCGTGGCCGCCCTGCGCACCGCGCTCGGCCCGGACGCGGACGGACTGCACGCCCTGGTCTGCCTCGCGCCCTGGCCCGGCGAGGACTCCCCCTCGCCGCGTACGGTGCCGGGCGCGGCGGCCCTGTGCACGGTGCCCTGGGCCCGGCAGGGCGCCCGGGCGCTCGCGGTCCTGGTCCGGCTGCGCTCGGCCGACAACCTCTCCCCCGCCGGCACGGCGGCCGGCCGGCTGCGCTCCACGGCGGGCCCGGACGCGGTGGCGGGCATCGCCGCGCCCCGCCGGGGCCTGGCCGAGCTCGACGCGTCCTGGCGCGAGGCCGCCTCGGCCGCCCGGGCGGCGAGCGCCCAGCCGCGGCTCGGCCCGCTCGCCGAGTGGGCGGCCATCGGCCCGTACCGGATGCTGACCGCCCTGCCGGCGGCCGAGCCGGACCCGGCGGTGCGGGCCCTGCTCGCCCCGGCCCACGCCGAACTGGCCCGCACGGCCGAGGTGTTCCTGGACCACGCGGGCCAGGCGGGCCGCACGGCGACGGCCCTCGGCATCCACCGCCAGACCCTCTACTACCGCCTCTCCCGGGTCGAGCAGCTCACCGGCCTCGACCTGGACGCGGGCGAGGACCGGCTGCTGCTCCACATGGCCCTCAAGGCGGCCCGGCTCTAGGTCCTGTCCGGAACGTGGCGTCGTCTGCCCGCAGGGCAGGGCTCGCGGTGTCCGGTGCGTGCGATCGCACGGCGGAGGTGGGGGCACCTCCCCGGCCGCCAGGCCGAGGGGGCCGAAGCGATGCGGTGGGGGTACTCCCCCAGGCTCCGCCGGGGGCACCCCCACCCGGGCGAAGCCCAGGGGGCCACCGGCGACCGACGACAACACGGCGAGGCGCGGTGCCGGGGGCACCCCCCCAGGCTCCGCCGGGGGCACCCCCACCCAGGCGAAGCTCTGGGGGAGTCGGGAGCCCGGCACGATCCGGAAGAGACGACCCAGGGGTGCGTCAGCCGTCCTCGCCCATCAGGACCTTCAGGCCGGCCGTGAGGTCGTCGGCGGTCGGCGCAGTGTCCGGGTCGACCACCCACTGGATCATCACGCCGGTGGCGAGGGCCTGCAGGAGCAGGCCGGCCACCCGGGCCTTCTCGGGGTCGGCCGCCGGGTCGAGGCCGAGCATGCCCTCGGCCATGCCGAGCCGGCCCTCGCGCTGCGGCTCCTTGATCGCCTCGCGGAGCTTCTCGTCGTCGTCGAGGCGGGTGACGACCTCCGTCTGGAGCCGCCACACCGGGCGGCTGGCCTCGGCGGCGCCGATCAGGCGCTCCCAGACCGCGCGGAAGCGCTCGTACGGATCGGCCGGGAGCTTCCCGGCCCCCTCGGCGTCCGCCCCGCCGACCCGCTCGCCCCACTCCTCGGTCAGCGCCAGGAAGGCCTGCTGGAGCAGGGCGTCCTTGGAGCCGTAGTGGTAGCCGATGGAGGCGAGGTTGGTGCCGGAGGCGGCGACGACGTCACGGGCGGTGGTGCGCCCGTACCCCTTCTCCAGGAGGCAGCGCTTGGCGCCCTCCAGCAGATCTTCCTTGTGTCCCATGACAGCACTGTACCCGGCCGCTAGACGCTCGTGTAAGACGAATGTCTAGCGGCCGGGTACGGGACGCGCGAGGGTGGGATCAGACCAGGTTGACCGAGCGGGCCGAGGCCGCGCCGATCTCCTCGGCGATCTCCGCGAGCACGGCCGCCGGGACCGTCTCGTCGACGGTGAGCACGACGAGCGCCTCGCCGCCCTCCACCGTGCGGGAGACCTGCATGCCCGCGATGTTCAGACCGGCCTCGCCGAGGATCCGGCCGACCGTGCCGACGACGCCGGGGCGGTCCTCGTAGCGCAGCACCACCATGTGGTCGGCGAGCGCCAGGTCCACGTCGTAGTCGCCGACCGCGACGATCTTCTGCAGGTGCTTCGGGCCCGCGAGCGTGCCGGAGACCGAGACCTCCTGGCCGCCGGCCAGGGTGCCGCGCACGGTGACCATGTTGCGGTGGTCGGGCGACTCGGAGCTGGTGGTCAGGCGCACCTCGACACCGCGCTCCTGCGCGAAGAGCGGGGCGTTGACGTAGGACACGGTCTCGTCGACCACGTCCTCGAACACGCCCTTGAGCGCGGAGAGTTCGAGCACCTTCACGTCGTGCTGGGTGATCTCCCCGTAGACCTCCACGTCGAGCCGGGAGGCGACCTCGCCGGCCAGCGCGGTGAAGATCCGGCCGAGCTTCTCGGCCAGCGGCAGACCCGGCTTCACGTCCTCGGCGATGACACCGCCCTGGACGTTGACCGCGTCCGGGACCAGCTCGCCGGCGAGCGCCAGGCGCACCGACTTGGCGACCGCGATGCCCGCCTTCTCCTGGGCCTCGTCCGTGGAGGCGCCGAGGTGCGGGGTGCAGACGACCTGGTCGAGCTCGAAGAGCGGGGAGTCCGTGCAGGGCTCCTTCGCGTACACGTCGAGGCCCGCGCCGGCGACCCGGCCCTCCTTGATGGCCGAGTAGAGCGCGGCCTCGTCCACGATCCCGCCGCGCGCGGCGTTCACGATCCGCACGGAGGGCTTGACCTTGTGCAGCGCCTCGTCGCCGATGAGACCGAGGGTCTCGGGGGTCTTGGGCAGGTGGACGGTGATGAAGTCGGCGACCTCCAGGAGCTCGTCCAGGGCCAGCAGCTTCACCCCCATCTGCGCGGCGCGGGCCGGCTGCACGTAGGGGTCGTACGCGACGATCTTCATGCCGAAGGCGGACATGCGCTGGGCGACCAGGACGCCGATGCGACCGAGGCCGACGACACCGAGGGTCTTCTCGCTGAGCTCGACGCCGGTGTACTTCGAGCGCTTCCACTCGCCGTTCTTCAGCGCGGTGTTGGCCTGCGGGATGTTGCGCGCGGTGGCGACGAGCAGACCGCAGGCGAGCTCGGCGGCGGTGACGATGTTGGAGGTCGGGGCGTTCACGACCATCACGCCGGCCTTGGTGGCGGCGGAGACGTCCACGTTGTCCAGGCCGACGCCGGCGCGGGCGACCACGCGCAGCTTCTTGGCGGCGGCGATGGCCTCCGCGTCGACCTTGGTCGCGGAGCGGATCAGGATCGCGTCGACGTCGGCGATCGCGGGCAGCAGCTCGGCGCGGTCGGCGCCGTTGCACTGGCGGATCTCGAAGTCCGGTCCCAGGGCGTCGACGGTGGCGGGCGACAGCTCTTCAGCGATGAGTACGACGGGTTTCGAGCTCACGTGAGTCCTCACAAAGGCAGTGCGGACGGCCGTCCCGACGGCCGCAGCGGTGGAGGGGGCTTGCCGCGTGAAAGCGCACGACGCTGTGGGCCAGACGCGATGTTGTTGAGCAGTGTAGTGGTGGCTTGGCGTCGCTCATACGCCTCGTTGGCAGGATCACCCGTCCGTGGTTGGACGGGGTGTCCAAGGATGTGGCGCGGGGCCGGACAGGTCGTCCGGCCCCGCGCCGGGAGGCTTACGCCTCCTCGTCGTTCACCCAGCTCATGAGCTTGCGCAGCTCCTTGCCGGTGGTCTCCAGGAGGTGCTGCTCGTCCTGGGTCTTGTACTCGTTGTACTTCTTCAGACCGCCGTGGTACTCGTCCATCCAGTTCTTGGCGAAGGTGCCGTCCTGGATCTCCGCGAGGACCTTCTTCATCTCCGCCTTGGTGTCGGCGGTGATGACGCGCGGGCCGGTGATGTAGTCGCCCCACTCGGCGGTCTCGGAGACCGACCAGCGCATCTTCTCCAGGCCGCCCTCGTACATGAGGTCGACGATCAGCTTCAGCTCGTGGAGGCACTCGAAGTAGGCGATCTCCGGCTGGTAGCCGGCCTCGACCAGGGTCTCGAAGCCCGCCTTGACCAGGGCGCTGGCGCCACCGCACAGCACGGCCTGCTCGCCGAAGAGGTCGGTCTCGGTCTCCTCGGTGAAGGTGGTCTTGATGACACCGGCGCGGGTGCCGCCGATGGCCTTGGCGTACGACAGGGCCAGGGCGAAGGCGTTGCCGGTGGCGTCCTGCTCGACGGCGGCGATCGCGGGGACGCCGCGGCCCTCCTCGTACTGGCGGCGGACCAGGTGGCCCGGGCCCTTCGGGGCGACCAGGGCGACGTCGACGCCGGCCGGGGGCTTGATGAAGCCGAAGCGCACGTTGAAGCCGTGGGCGAAGAAGAGGGCGTCGCCGTCGTTCAGGTGCGGGGCGATGGACTCCTCGTAGACCTTGGCCTGGATCGGGTCCGGGATCAGGATCATGATGACGTCGGCCTCGGCCGCCGCCTCGGCGGGCGTGACCACGCGCAGGCCCTGCTCCTCGGCCTTGGCCTTGGACTTGGAGCCCTCGTGCAGACCGACGCGGACGTCGACGCCCGAGTCCCGCAGCGACAGCGCGTGGGCGTGGCCCTGGCTGCCGTAGCCGATCACCGCGACCTTGCGGCCCTGGATGATGGACAGGTCGGCGTCGGAGTCGTAGAACAGCTCGGCCACTGGGAAATCTCCTTGAGGTGCTGGTGTTGCGTCCCACCGTACGGCGGGGTGCGTGGGATGAGTTTTCGGGTCTCGCCAGGCGGACCGCCGGTCGGACCGGCGGTCGCGCCGCGGGGTCGTGCGGTGTATCAGGCGCTGCGGTCGAGGGCGCGCAGCGAGCGGTCCGTGATGGACCGGGCCCCACGCCCTATGGCGATCGTGCCGGACTGGACGAGCTCCTTGATGCCGAACTGCTCCAGCATCTTGAGCATCGCCTCCAGCTTGTCACTCGAACCGGTGGCCTCGATGGTGACCGCCTCGGGCGAGACGTCCACGGTCTTGGCTCGGAACAGCTGGACGATCTCGACGATCTGGGAGCGGGTCTCGTTGTCGGCGCGGACCTTCACCAGGACGAGCTCGCGCTGGATCGCGGCGCTGGGCTCGAGTTCGACGATCTTCAGGACGTTGACCAGCTTGTTGAGCTGCTTGGTCACCTGCTCCAGGGGCAGGTCCTCGACACTCACGACGATGGTGATGCGGGAGATGTCGGGGTGTTCGGTGACACCGACCGCGAGGGAGTCGATGTTGAATCCGCGGCGGGAGAACAGGGCGGCGATCCGGGCGAGGATGCCGGGCGTGTTCTCGACCAGGACGGAGAGCGTGTGCTTCGTGGACATGGTGTGGGTCTCCTGTTCGCGCTTTCGCTCTTCGCCTCAGTCGTCTTCGCCGTCGCCGAAGTCGGGGCGGACGCCCCGGGCGGCCATGACCTCGTCGTTCGAGGTGCCGGCGGCGACCATCGGCCAGACCTGGGCGTCCTCGTGGACGATGAAGTCGATGACGACCGGGCGGTCGTCGATGGCGTTGGCCTCTTCGATGACCTTGTCGAGGTCGGCCGGGTCCTCGCAGCGCAGGGCGACGCAGCCCATGGCCTCGGCGAGCTTCACGAAGTCCGGGACGCGGGTGCCCTTGGCCTCCGGGTTGACGTCCTCCGGGCCGGAGTGCAGGACCGTGTTGGAGTAGCGCTGGTTGTAGAACAGGGTCTGCCACTGGCGGACCATGCCGAGGGCGCCGTTGTTGATGATGGCGACCTTGATCGGGATGTTGTTCAGCGCGCAGGTGACCAGTTCCTGGTTGGTCATCTGGAAGCAGCCGTCGCCGTCGACCGCCCAGACCGTGCGGTCCGGCATGCCGGCCTTGGCGCCCATGGCGGCCGGGACGGCGTAGCCCATGGTTCCGGCGCCGCCGGAGTTGAGCCAGGTGGCGGGCTGCTCGTAGTCGATGAAGTGGGCGGCCCACATCTGGTGCTGGCCGACGCCGGCGGCGAAGATCGTGCCCTCCGGGGCCAGCTGGCCGATCCGCTGGATGACCTGCTGCGGCGAGAGGCTGCCGTCCTCCGGCAGGTCGTAGCCGAGCGGGTAGGTCTCGCGCCAGCGGTTCAGATCCGTCCACCAGGCGCTGTAGTCGCCCTTGTTGCCCTCGCTGTGCTCGGCCTGGACGGCCTGGACCAGGTCGGCGATGACCTCGCGGGCGTCACCGACGATCGGGACGTCGGCGGTGCGGTTCTTGCCGATCTCGGCCGGGTCGATGTCGGCGTGGACGATCTTGGCGTACGGGGCGAAGCTGTCCAGCTTGCCGGTGACGCGGTCGTCGAAGCGGGCGCCGAGGGCGACGATCAGGTCGGCCTTCTGCAGCGCGGTGACGGCGGTGACCGAGCCGTGCATGCCCGGCATGCCGACGTGCAGCGGGTGGCTGTCGGGGAACGCGCCCAGGGCCATCAGGGTGGTGGTGACCGGGGCGCCGGTGAGCTCGGCGAGGACCTTCAGCTCGGCGGTGGCGCCGGACTTGATGACGCCGCCGCCGACGTACAGCACGGGCCGCTTGGCGGCGGTGATCAGCTTGGCGGCCTCGCGGATCTGCTTGGCGTGCGGCTTGGTGACCGGGCGGTAGCCGGGCAGGTCGGTCTGCGGCGGCCAGCTGAAGGTGGTCTTCGCCTGGAGGGCGTCCTTGGCGATGTCGACCAGGACCGGGCCGGGGCGGCCGGTGGAGGCGATGTGGAAGGCCTCGGCGATGGTCCGCGGGATGTCCTCGGCCCTGGTGACGAGGAAGTTGTGCTTGGTGATCGGCATCGTGATGCCGCAGATGTCCGCCTCCTGGAAGGCGTCGGTGCCGATCGCCTTGGAGGCGACCTGGCCGGTGATCGCGACCAGCGGGACGGAGTCCATGTGGGCGTCGGCGATCGGGGTGACCAGGTTGGTCGCGCCGGGGCCCGAGGTCGCCATGCAGACGCCGACCTTGCCGGTGGCCTGCGCGTAGCCGGTGGCGGCGTGGCCCGCGCCCTGCTCGTGGCGGACCAGGATGTGCCGCACCCGCTTCGAGTCCATCATCGGGTCGTAGGCCGGGAGGATCGCGCCGCCCGGGATGCCGAAGACGGTGTCGGCGCCCACTTCCTCGAGAGAGCGGATGAGGGACTGCGCACCCGTGACGTGCTCGACGGTGGTGGCGGGCTGTGCGCCGCTACGGGTCCGCGGCTGCGGATGGTGCCCGGTGGCCTGCTCGGTCATCAGCATTCTCTTCTCGAAGCAGAGGGTTTTGGCGAAGCGTTGTGCGAGGTGTTCTACGGCGGTTTGGGCCGGTTTTGCATGGTTCCAGTGCAACAAAAAACCCCTCGTGCCGATAGGCAAGCGAGGGGAGCGCGTCGGGTGCGTTTCAGGCGGGCCTTCTTCGGCCCGTCTCAGCCGACGCGCTGTCCAAGTACGAGAATTCGGGTGCGCATGGCACTGACCCTCCCCCCGACGCCAGGTCACTGTCAAGTGGGTGGGACGGGCGTCTCATCATGTGAGCGGGCGGGGGGTCGGTTTCCGGCACTCACCGGGACCGGCCCGGGCAGCGGATACTCGTCCCTGACCAGGGCCCGGCGCAGCCGGTACTCGTCCAGCGGGCCGGAGAAGGCCATGCCCTGGCCGTGGGTGCAGCCCATGGAGCGCAGCGCGAGCACCTGCTCGGGCATGTCCACGCCGTCGGCCACGGACTGCATGCCGAGGTCGCCGGCGATGCGCAGCAGCCCGCTGGTGATCTTGCGCAGTCTGGCCGATTCCACGATGCCCTCGACCAGGCCGCGGTCCAGCTTCAGTATGTCGACCGGAAGCCTCCGCAGGGCGTTGATCGCCGCATGTCCGCTGCCGAATCCGTCAAGAGCGATCCGGACGCCCAGCCGGCGCAGGGCCGCCAGGCGCTGCTCCAGCTCGTCGAAGGAGACCCGGGGGTCCCGGGGGTCGCTGCCGGTGAGTTCGACGATCAGCGAGCCGGAGGGCAGCCCGTGCCGGGTGAGCAATGACTCGACGGAGCCGAGCGGCAGCGAGCGGTCGAGCAGCCGGCGGGCGGAGAGCCGGACGGTGACGGGCGCGCGGTGCCCGAGGCCGGCCCGCTCGGCGGCCTGCTCGACGGCCTCCTCCAGGAGCCAGCGGCCGAGCTCGGCGGTGCGCTCGCCGTCCTCGGTGACCCGCAGGAACTCGGCCGGGGTGAAGAGGATGCCCTGGGCGGAGCGCCACCGGGCCTGGGCGGCGACGGCGGCGATCCGGCCGGTGTTCAGGTCGACCACGGGCTGGTGCAGCAGCGCGAACTCGCCGTCGGTCAGCGCGGTGCGCAGCCGGGCGGCGAGCTCGGTGCGGCGCACCACCTCGGCCTGCATCTGCGGGGCGTAGAGCTCGACCCGGTCCTTGCCGCCGGCCTTGGCCCGGTACATGGCGAGGTCGGCGTTGCGCAGCAGGTCGCCCGCGCTGATGCCGGGCTCGGCGAAGGCGACGCCGATCGAGGCGGCGACCCGTACCTCGCCGCCGTCCACGCGGTACGGCTGGGAGAGGGTGAGCCGCAGCCGGTCGGCGATCTCGGCGACCCGCTGCTCGCGCTCGGCCCGGTCGCGGCCGCCGTCGCCGAGGATGAGCGCGGCGAACTCGTCGCCGCCGAGCCGGGCGGCGGTGTCCCCGGCCCGTACGGAGTCCTGGAGGCGGCGGGCGGCCTGGACGAGGAGTTCGTCGCCGGCCTGGTGGCCGAGCCGGTCGTTCACCGCCTTGAAGCCGTCGAGGTCGATGAAGAGCACGGCGGTGCCGGGGTCGGTGGCGCGCCGGCCGCTCAGCGCGCCGCGCACCCGCTCGGTGAACAGCGCCCGGTTGGGCAGGTCGGTGAGCGGGTCGTGCTCGGCGTTGTGCCGCAGCTGGGCCTGGAGCCGGACCCGCTCGGTGACGTCCCGGCTGTTGAAGATCAGTCCGCCCTGGTGCCGGTTGACGGTGGACTCGACGTTGAGCCAGTCGCCGCGGCCGGAGCGGAAGCGGCACTCGATGCGGGTGGTGGGCTCCTCGGAGGGCGGGGCGGCCAGGAAGCGGCGCACCTCGTGGACGACGGCGCCGAGGTCCTCGGGGTGGATGAGGGAGGCCAGCTCGGAGCCGACCAGCTCCTCGGCCTCGCGCCCGTACACCCCGGCGGCGGCCGGGCTCACGTAGCGCAGTATGCCGGTGGGGGCGGCGATCATGATGACGTCGCTCGAGCCCTGCACCAGGGACCTGAAGTGGTTCTCCTTCTGGGCCAGTTCGTGGGTGAGGGCGATGTTGTCGAGCAGCATGATGCCCTGCCGGACGACCAGCGCGAGCACGACGGTGCACCCGGTGAGGACGACCACGCGGTCGACGCTGCGGCCCTCGACGACGTTGTAGAGGATGCTCAGGGTGCAGACGGCGGCGGCGAGGTACGGGGTGAGGGCGGCGAGCGAGCCGGCGAGCGGGCGGCTGTGCGGCTGGCGGGCCCGGGCGGCGGGGCCCGGCTCCGCGGGCCGGCGGGCGCCCCAGGGCGCGTAGGCGAGCAGCAGCGAGCCGGCGAACCAGCCGGCGTCGAGCAGCTGTCCGGAGCTGTAGTGCTCGCGCAGCAGCGGCGAGGTGAACAGCGCGTCGCACAGCACGGTGAGGGCGAGCGCGGCGATGGCGGTGTGCACGGCCGAGCGGTTGACGTGGGAGCGCCGGAAGTGCAGGGCGAGCACCATGCTGACGAGCACGATGTCGAGCAGCGGGTACGCGAGGGAGAGCGCCGCCCGGGCGACGCTCTCGCCCGGCACGTACGCGGTGTGCGCGAGCGCCAGGCTCCAGGAGAGGGTGAGCAGCGAGCCGCCGATCAGCCAGGAGTCGAGCCCGAGGCAGACCCAGCCGGCCCGGGTGACGGGCTTCTTGGCGAGCACGAGCAGGCCGACGATGGCGGGCGGGGCGAACAGCAGGAAGCAGAGGTCCGCGGCGGAGGGGCTGGGCACGTCCCGGCGCAGCACGACCTCGTACCACCCCCAGACCGCGTTGCCCGCGGCGGCCATGAAGGACGAGAAGGCGAAGAGGTACCAGGCGGGGCGGAAGCTGCGGCGGTGGCCGCGGGCGTAGCGGAAGCAGGAGAGGGCGGCGGCGAGCGCGGCGGCGCTGAGTCCGAAGTCGCCCATGATCAGGGCGAGTTCCTCCGAGCCCCAGCCGAGCGCGGCGCCGGTGGCGTAGCCGCCGCAGATCAGGCCGAGGCCGATCTGCGCGAGCAGCCCGCCCGCGCCGGGCCCGGGCCGCCGCCCCGGTCCGCGGCCGGGCGCGGGCGCGGGCGCGCCGGTGCCGCGCCCGGCGGGCGCCGTCCTGGCGACGGCGGGCGCGGGTCCGGCGAGCGCCCCGGCGCTCACGGGCTCCTCCGGGTTCTCACCGGGATGCGGCTGCGCCGGCTGCCCGGCGAGGGGGTCGTCGGGGCCTCCGGTCCGCGGCCCGGCGTGGCCGCCGCAGCCGCCGGCCGGCTCGGTGTGGTCCGCGCAGCGCATCCCGGCCGCGCGGGGCGCGGGCACGGCGACGGCACCGTTTCCGGCGCCGGTGCCGGGCCCCGGGCCGGGAGCACCCGTCGGCTGGATGTCACGGGCGTCCGAAGCCGGTCCCACGGCGCGGACGGGCTGGTCGGGTACCGCTCCGGCCGTCGGCTGGACGCCAAGGGCGTCCGAAGCCGGTCCCACGGCACGGGCGGGCTGGTCCGGCACCGCCCCGGCCGTCGGCTGGACACCAAGGGCGTCCGAAGCCCGTCCCACGGCGCGGACGGGCTGGTCCGGCACAGCTCCGGCCGTCGGCTGGATGTCGCGGGCGTCCGAAGCCGGTCCCACGGCGCGGACGGGCTGGTCGGGTACCGCTCCGGGCGGTGGGGCGGCTGTGGGGCGTGGGGTGGGCGGCGGTGGCGCCGTCGCGTCGGATCGTCGGTCGCTCGGCCGTGCTCCACCCGTCGCCCCCCTCGGAATCTGATGTCCCGTCACTTCGCTCCCCAGCGTCTGCCCGTTCTCGACGCAGTCCCCCGCTCCGGGACCATACACCAGGATCGTCACTCAGGGACAGGGGTGGAGTACTCTCCGTGACGAACAGGGGGCTCGCGAGGAGCGCGTTCGGGGGGCGCACGCCCCCCGGAGCGGCGGCTCAGGTGGTGAGGACCGTGTTGACCAGCTCCTCGCCCGCCGCGAACCGGCTCACCTGGGCCGCGATCAGGCGCTTGGCGCGCGGCATGAACGCCGACGTGGAGCCGCCCACATGGGGGCTCACGAGCACACCGGGAGCGTGCCACAGCGGGTGTCCGGCCGGCAGCGGTTCCGGGTCGGTGACATCGAGTGCCGCGCGGATCCGCCCGCTCTCGACCTCCTTGAGGAGCGCGGCGGTGTCCACGACGGGGCCGCGCGCCACGTTGACGAGCAGGGCGCCGTCCTTCATCCGGGCGAGGAAGTCCGCGCCGGCCAGCTGCCGGGTCTCCGGGGTGAGCGGGGTGGACAGCACCACCACGTCCGCCCGGGGCAGTTCGGCGGCCAGCTCGGTCAACGGCAGCACCGGTCCGCGCGCGGTGGTGCGCGCGGAGCGCGCGACGCGGGTGATCCGCGCGCACTCGAAGGGCACGAGCCGGTCCTCGATGGCGGCGCCGATCGATCCGTAGCCGACGATCAGCACCGACTTGTCGGCGAGCGCCGGGTAGAAGCCGGACCGCCACTCCTCGGCGTCCTGGCCGCGCACGAAGCCGGGGATGTCGCGCAGCGAGGCGAGGATCAGGGCGAGGGTGAGCTCGGCGGTGCTGGCCTCGTGCACGCCCCGGGCGTTGCACAGCCGCACGCCGGGCCGCAGCAGGCCGAGGCCGGGGGTGACGTGGTCGACGCCGGCGGACAGCGTCTGCACGACCCGCAGCGCGCCCATCCCGGCGAGCGGGCGGACCGCGATCTCCTCGCCCTTCATGTAGGGCACGACGTAGAAGGCGCAGCGGGCGGGATCGGCCGGAAAGTCCGGTCCGCCGTCCCAGAAGCGGTAGTTCAGGCCCGACGCGCCCGGCGCGGGCAGCCCTTCGATCTCGTCCGCGGGAATCGGAAGCCACACGTCAGCGGCGGTGTCATCGAGTGTCATGACCGGGAGGCTATGCGAAGAATCCCGTGCTCCATTGGTTACTTTGGGGGCTGCACAGGGAGGGGTAGCGGCAGGTGGAGCGCAGGACGATCGGGGCGGCGGCGCTCGGGGTGGGTGCGGTGGGCCTGGGGTGCATGCCGATGAACTGGGCGTACAGCTCCTCCCAGCAGCGGGGCGACCGCTCGCTGCGCACGGTGCACGCGGCCCTGGACGCCGGGGTGACGCTGCTCGACACCGCCGACATGTACGGGCCGTTCACCAACGAGCTGCTGCTCGGGCGGGTGTTGAAGGAGCGCCGGGCGGAGGCCTTCGTGTCGACGAAGTGCGGTCTGCTGGTGGGCGACGGGCACGTCGTGGCCAACGGGCGCCCCGGCTATGTGCGCCGGGCCTGCGACGCCTCGCTGCGGCGGCTGCAGACCGATGTGATCGACCTCTACCAGCTGCACCGGGCCGATCCCGAGGTGCCGGTGGAGGAGACCTGGGGCGCGATGGCCGATCTGGTGCGGGCGGGGAAGGTGCGGGCGCTCGGGCTGTGCGCGGTCGGTGCCCGGACCCGCCCCTCGCGGCGCTCGGCGGGCGGCGGCGCCCATGAGGGAACGATCCGGCAGCTGGAGCGGATCCAGCAGGTGTTCCCGGTGAGCGCGGTCGAGGCGGAGCTGTCGGTGTGGTCCCCGGAGGCGCTCGACCGGCTGCTGCCCTGGTGCGCGGCCAGGGGCGTGGGCTTCCTGGCGGCGATGCCGCTGGGCAGCGGTTTCCTCACCGGCACGCTGACGCCCGGCGGCGGATTCGAGGAGGACGACCCGCGGGCCCGGCACCCCCGCTTCACGGCCGAGATGATGGCCGCCAACCAGCCGCTGGTGGCCGGCCTGCGCCGGGTCGCGGCCCGGCACGGCGCCGGCGTCACCCCGGCCCAGGTCGCGCTGGCCTGGGTGCTCGCCCAGGGCCCGCACGTGATCCCGATCCCGGGCGCGAAGCGGGAGCGCTGGGCGGTGGAGAACGCGGCGGCGGCCGGCCTGGTCCTGGAGCCGGCCGACCTGACGGAGATCGCGGCACTTCCGGCGCCCCGCGGGTCCTGGGACTAGGGGGTGTCTTGTCGATCAGGCCGGACCTGGGGGCACCTCCCGTGCCCGGAGGGCTACAGGGGAGAGCGGCGTCCGGTGCATGGGGTCTCCCCAGGCCCGTCAGGGCCGAGGGTTGGGGTCTCCCCGGGCCCGCCAGGGCCCAGGGGAAGGACCGCAAGGCGGAGGTGGGGGGGGCACCTCCCCGGCCGCCAGGCCGAGGGGGCGGAGACGACGCTGCCATGGCGACCGACGACAACGCGGCGTGGGGACACTTCCCGCGCCCGCAGGGCCACGGGGGCGTGCTGGGGGCACTCCCCCAGGCTCCGCCGGGGCACCCCCACCCAGGCGAAGCTCTGGGGGAGCCACGAGCCAGGCGAAACCTTCCGGACAGGGCCCAGGGGTGTCCGCCCCTGGGCGGCCGGACGGGCCCCGAGCGTCTCCGGGCCCGGGGCGGGTCGGCGGTGTATCAAGGAAGGAGCCGCCGGAGCGGCCGTCGGGAGGCGGTCGCGGGAAGGGGTGCGCCGGATGCGCCGAGGCCGTGTCGTCAGCAGGACCGTCCGCAGCGGGACCGGAGCGGGGCGGGCGCTCGCGGGCGGGGCGGTGGCGCTGCTCCTGCTCGCCGGGTGCGCCGGCGCCCCCGCCGGGGCCCCGTCCGGCACGCCGTCCGCGCCCGCGACGAGCGGGTCCCGGGCCCCGGCCCCCGTACGGGTCGCGGGCACGCTCACCGAGGGCCTGAAGTCGCCGTGGGGGCTGGCCGAGCTGCCCGGTGGGGACCTGCTGGTGTCGTCACGGGACGAGCGGACGGTCACCCGGGTCGACGCGCGGTCCGGGCGGCAGACCCCGCTCGGCGAGGTGCCGGGGGTCCGGCCGGAGGGCGAGGGCGGGCTGCTCGGCCTGGCCGTGCGGGACGGCTGGGTGTACGCGTACCTGACCGCCGCCTCCGACAACCGGATCGTCCGGATGCGCTACGGCGGCGGGGCGGGCGACCGGCTCGGGGCGCCGGAACCGGTGCTCACCGGGATTCCCAAGGGCTTCGTCCACAACGGCGGGCGGATCGCCTTCGGCCCGGACGGCATGCTCTGGGCGGGGACCGGCGAGACCGGGCGGACCGGCCTGGCGCAGGACCGCGGCTCGCTCGGCGGGAAGATCCTGCGGATGACCCCGGAGGGCCGCCCGGCGCCCGGCAACCCCTTCCCGGACTCGCTCGTCTACTCGTACGGGCACCGCAACGTGCAGGGGCTCGCCTGGGACGCGGACGGGCGCCTGTGGGCCTCGGAGTTCGGCCAGGACACCTGGGACGAGCTCAATCTGGTCCGGCCGGGCCGGAACTACGGCTGGCCGGTGGTCGAAGGGGCCGCGCACCGCTCCGGGTACACCGACCCGGTGGCCCAGTGGCGGACGGCGGACGCCTCGCCGAGCGGGATCGCGTACGCCCGGGGCGCGATCTGGACGGCCGGGCTGCGCGGCGAGCGCCTGTGGCGGATCCCGCTCTCCGGAGGGGAACGGTCCGGGGAGCCCGAGGCGTTCCTCAGGGGTGAGTACGGGCGGCTGCGCACGGTCCTGGCGACCGCGGGCGGTGCCCGGCTCTGGCTCGTGACGAGCGAGACCGACACCCGGGGCACCCCGGGGCCCGGCGACGACCGGATCCTCCGGCTGGAGCTCGGCTGACATCCCCGAGAGGGAGGCGGAGCACGTGTTCAACCTGATGGAAGAGCTGTTCGCGCCGGGCCGCAAGCACACGGACGACGAGCGCCGGCGGCTCGCGCTGACCCGGGAGGACCTGGGCGAGGGCGATCCGCACAAGGGGCCGATAGACCTGTCCTCGGGGAAGGTGACGATACGGCTGCCCGGCCCGGCGCCGGAGGCGCCGGAGGCCCCCGACGCGCCGGAGGCTCCGGACGGGGCCTCCTGAGGGTCAGGCCGGGGAGCCGTCGAGCAGCCGCAGCCGGTGGGCCAGGGCGGCCGCCTCGCCGCGGCCCGCGACGCCGAGCTTGGCGAGGATGTTCGAGACGTGGACGCTCGCCGTCTTCGGCGAGATGAACAGCTCCTCGGCGATCTGGCGGTTGGTGCGGCCCGCCGCGACCAGGCGCAGCACGTCCTGTTCGCGCGGGGTGAGCCCGAAGGCGTCGTCCTCCGGCTCGGGGCGCGCCGGGGTGTCGGGGGCGGCGTCGAGCGGGGCGAGCCGGGCGCGGGCGGCGAGGAGTTCGACGTCCTCGCGCAGCGGGTGCGCCCCGAGGCGTACGGCGGTGGCGTGGGCGGCCCGGAGCAGGGCGGCGGCCTCCTCGCGCCGGCCGCCCTCGGCCAGCAGCGCGTCCGCGTGCCGGTGCCGGACCCGGGCGAGCTCGTAGGGCCGCTCCAGGGCCTCGAAGGCGGCGGCGGCCTCGGCCCAGCGCTCGGCGGTGGCGCGGCCCTCGGCGCGGGCCAGCTCGGCGGAGACGGCGAGCGAGTGGGCCTGCCATACGGGCGCGGGGGTGGCCAGGGCGCGCACGCAGCGGCGTACGGCGTCGAGGGCGGCCGGGCGGCCGTCGGCGGCGGCCGGGAGGCCGCGGGCGTCGGCCTCGGCGGTGACGGCGGCGAGGACGAGCGGCCAGCCGTAGCGGTGGGTGCCGGGCGGGAAGCCGGTGTCCGCGGCGGCGGCGAACTGTTCGCGCACCTCGGCGAGGTGTCCCGCGGCGGCGGCGACGGCCGTCGCGGCCTGGGCCATGGGCAGGGTGTACTGCGGGATCGGGTCGCGGGTGCCGTAGCGCACGCGGGCCTCGGCGAGGTGCCCGGCGGCGGTGTCCGGTTCGCCGCGGGCGGTGGCGAGGTGGGCGAGCTGGAGCAGGGCGGTGCCGCAGGTCTTGCTGTTGCTCACGCCGGAGCCGAGCAGCCGCTCGGCCTCCTCCTTGCAGCGGTCCCACGCGCCGAGCGAGAGCAGCGACTCGGCGAGGTTGGCGCGGATCCAGCCGGTGGCCTCGACGAGGCCGCGGGAGCGGGCCAGTTCGATGCCGGCGGTGGCGATGTCCACGGCCTCGCGGGAGCGGCCGAGTGCCTCCAGGGAGGAGGAGAGGTTCACATGGGCGCGGGCGGCCTCGTGGAACTGCCCGAGGGCGAGGGTCCGTTCCCGGGCCTCGTGCATCGCGGCGAGCCCTCCCTCGGGGTCGCCGGCCGAGACCATGAGGGTGCCGAGGGTGATCCGGGCGTTGAGCTCGATCGGCTCGGCCTCGACGAACCGGGCGTACTCGACGGCGCGTTCGGCGGCGGCGAGGGCCTCGGGGCCGGGGTTGCGGAGCATGCCCCAGCCGGCCGCGCCGACCAGGACAGTGGCGTGGACGGCGGACGGCGGGAGGCCCTTGACGAGTTCCTGGGCGCGGGCGATCTCGGGCCAGCCGTCGCCCTTGCCGAGGTTGGACTGGAGGCGGGCCATCTCGGTCCAGAACCAGGCGGCGCGCAGCGGGTCGTGCTCGTCGCCGTCGAGGATCCGCAGGGCGGTGCGGCAGATCTTGGCGGCCCGCTCCCGCTCGCCGCTGAGCCGGGCGGCGACGGCGGCCTCGGCGAGCAGGTCGAGGTGGCGCAGCGGGGTCTCGGGGTCGCAGCCGCAGGCGGGGTAGGACTCGGCGTAGTCGATGGGGCGCAGGGCGGCGCGGACCTCGTCGGGGACCTCGTCCCACAGCTCCATGGCCCGTTCGAGGAGCCGGAGTTGTTCGGCGTAGGCGTAGCGCTTGCGGGTCTCGACGGAGGCGCGGAGCACGGCGGGCAGGGCGCGGGCGGCGTCGCGGGCGTGGTACCAGTACGTGGCGAGCCGGGTGGCGCGCACGTCGGCCCGGACGAGGGCGGGCCGCTCCTCCAGGGTCTCGGCGTAGCGCCGGTGCAGCCGGGAGCGTTCGCCGGGCAGCAGGTCGTCGCTGACGGCCTCGCGGACCAGGGAGTGGCGGAAGCGGTAGCCCTCGCCGTCGGGGGCGGCGAGCAGGATGTTGGCGCCGACGGCGGCGCGCAGGGCCTCGATGAGGGTGTCCTCGGGGAGCCCGGCGACGGCGGCGAGCAGGTCGTACTCGACGGTGGAGCCGCCTTCGGCGACGATCCGGACGACCCGCTGGGCGGCCTCGGGCAGCGCCTCGACGCGGACCAGGAGGAGGTCGCGCAGGGAGTCGCTGAGGCTGCCGGCGGCGCAGCCGGACTCGTGGGAGGCGACGAGCTCCTCGACGAAGAAGGCGTTGCCCTCGGAGCGGGCGAAGACCTCGTCGAGGAGGGCGGGTTCGGGTTCGGCGGCGAGGATGCCGGTGAGCTGGCGGTGCACCTCGGCGCGGGTGAAGCGGGCGAGTTCGACGCGGCGGACGGAGCGCAGCCGGTCGAGTTCGGCGAGCAGCGGGCGCAGCGGGTGGCGGCGGTGGATGTCGTCGGCGCGGTAGGTGGCGACGACGGTGATCCGGCCGCGGGCGAGGGTGCGGAAGAGGTAGGCGAGCAGGTGCCGGGTGGAGGCGTCGGCCCAGTGCAGGTCCTCCAGGACGAGGACGACGGTGCGGTCGGCGGCGAGGCCTTCCAGGAGCCGTACGGTGAGTTCGAAGAGGCGGGCGGTGGCCTCCTCGGCGGCGGGTTCGTGGCCGGTGGGGTCGCCGAGTTCGGGCAGCATGCGGGCGAGTTCGCCCTCCTGGCCGGCGGCGGCCGCGGCGAAGGGCTCGGGCAGTTCGCGGCGGAGCGCGCGCAGGGCGGTGGAGAAGGGGGCGAAGGGCAGTCCGTCGGCGCCGATCTCGACGCAGCCGCCGAGGGCGACGACGGCGCCGGCGGCGCGGGCGCGGGTGGTGAACTCCTCGACGAGCCGGGTCTTGCCGACGCCGGCCTCGCCGCCGAGGAGCAGGGCCTGGGGCTCTCCCGCGCCCGCGCGGGAGAGCGCCTCGGTGAGGGCGGTGAGTTCGCCGGCCCGGCCGACGAAGACGGGGCTGACTGACCTGGTCTCCACGGCGCCGAGCATCGCACAGGCGTCCTTGTCCGCACCCATACGGGGGGTCACGCGGCCCGGACGAAGCGGTGCGGCTGCGGGCTCACCCGCCCTTCGGGTTCCCGGCGTCCGGTGCGGGCGGCCGCGCGGGCCTCGCGGGCGAGGCGGTGGGCGGCGGCCTCCCGGACCAGCTCGGCGTGGCGGGCCTGGTGGAGTTCGTACGCGATCATGGTGTGCTCCCTGGGGCCGCGGGACCTCGGGTCCCGGTGTCGGCATCGGTGTCGGTGTCGCTTTCCGCGATGCCTCCACTGTCGTGTCCCAGGGGGTGCGCCCACATCGGGCGGGTGCCGCATCTGTGGACCGCCGGGGGCCTTAGGCGTACGCCGGGGTGCCTTAGGCGTACGGCGGCATGCCTTACGCGTACGGCGGGCCCGGCCTCAGGCGTACGGCGGCCCGGCCTCGGGCGCGGGCGGGGGGGCGTCAGGAGGCGCGGGTGGCTTCCTTCGCGGCGCGCCACTCCGGGGCGAGCACGGACCAGATCTCGGTGCTGTTGCGCCGGCCGCGGTAGGGGTAGTCCTCGCGGAGCGTGCCCTCCTTGGTCATGCCGAGGCGGCGGGCGACGGCGATGCTGGGCGTGTTCAGCGGGGAGACCTGCCATTCGACGCGGTGGATGCCGCGCCGTTCGACCGCCCAGTCGATGACGGCCCGGCAGGCCCGGGTGACCAGGCCCCGGCCCGCGTATCCGGGCTCGATCCAGCAGCCGGCCTCGGCCGTCCCGTTCGCCGCGTCGAAGTGCACGAAGAGGACGCCGCCGACGAGGAGGCCGTCGACCCGGATGCCGTAGAGGTAGCCGGCGTCGCGGGCGGCCTTGTCGGCGTAGCGGGTGAGGTGGGCGCGGGCGGAGTCGAGGTCGGTGACGATGTCCGGCAGGCCGACGTGGGCGCCGATGAACTCGCGGCCGCGGTCGATGTGGGCGAGGAACTCCTCGGCCTGCCAGGGGGCGAGCGGGGTCAGCTCGGCTCCGTCGTCACCCAGTGGTATCGCGAACATCCTCGGGTCCCTCCGCCTTCGCCTCGGTCGTCAGCACGCGCTGGGCCGGTATCCGCGCGGGATCCCCGGCCTGCCGGGTCTCCCCCGGCTCCCCGGCGGCCACGGCCGCCAGGGTCTCGGTGGCGATCTTCGCACGGGTGTCGGCGGCCACGCGGCACTCGGGCGGCTCGATGCTGATCCGCGGCATCCGGCGGTCCAGCCAGCGGGGCAGCCACCAGTTGGCGCCGCCGAGCAGGTGCATGAGGGCGGGGACGAGGAGGGTGCGCAGGACGAAGGCGTCGAGGGCGACGGCGGCGGCGAGTCCGATGCCGAACATCGCGATGACCCGGTCGCCGGAGAGCACGAAGGCGAGGAAGACGGAGATCATGATGACCGCCGCCGAGTTGATCACCCGGCTGGTCTCGGCGAGGCCGACCCGGACCGCCCGCCGGTTGTCGCCGGTCTCCAGCCACTCCTCGTACATCCGGCTGACCAGGAAGACCTGGTAGTCCATGGAGAGGCCGAAGAGCACCGAGACCATGATCACGGGCAGGAAGGGTTCGATCGGGCCGGCGCTGCCCAGGCCGAGCAGCTCGCTCCCCCAGCCCCACTGGAAGATCGCGACGACCACGCCGAAGGCGCCGGCGACGGCCATGACGTTCATCAGGGCGGCCTTGAGCGGGATGCCGATCGACCGGAAGGCGAGGAGCAGCAGCACGCAGCCGAGGGCGATCACGACGCCGACGAAGAGCGGCAGCTTGCCGACGATGATCTCGGCGAAGTCGTCGAAGGAGGCGGTGACGCCGCCGACGTGCACCTGGAGCGAGCTGCCGTCCTCGGCGGCCGGCAGCACGTCGTCCCGGAGCCGGTCGACCAGCTCGCTGGTGGCCTTGGACTGCGGCGAGGAGTCGGGCACGACGGTGAGGACGGCGGTGTCGCCGGGTCCGTTGTACGTGATCGGGGAGACCGACTCGACGCCCTGGGTGTGCGCGAGGCGGGCAGGCAGCGCGTCGAGGGCGACCCGGTCGTCGGCGCCGTCGAGCTCGGCGACGAGGGTGAGCGGGCCGTTCGCGCCCGGGCCGAAGCCCTCGGCGATCAGGTCGTAGGCCTTGCGGGTGGTGGTCGCTGCCGGGTTGTTGCCCTGGTCGGAGCTGCCGAGGTGGAGCGAGAGGGTGGGCAGGGCGAGCAGCGCCATGACGACGGCGGCGACCGCGCCGAGCAGCTTGGGGTGCCGCTCGACGAAGGCGGACCAGCGGGCGGCGAAGCCGGTGGGCAGCTCGGGCTGCGGGCCGTGCTCGGCGAGCTGCCGGCGTTCCTTGCGGCTGAGCGCGCGCATGCCGATGAGGGAGAGCAGCGCGGGCAGCAGGGTGACCGAGGCGGCGACGGTGAGGACGACGGTGAGCGAGGCGGCGATGGCCACGCCGTTGAGGAAGCCGAGCCGCAGGATGAGCATGCCGAGCAGGGCGATGCAGACGGTGGCGCCGGCGAAGACCACGGCCCGGCCGGTGGTGGCGACGGCCGTGCGGGCGGCCTCGTCCACGGACAGGCCGCGTTTGAGGCCCTTGCGGTGCCGGGTCACGATGAACAGCGCGTAGTCGATGCCGACGCCGAGGCCGATGAGCAGGCCCAGCATGGGCGCGAAGTCGGCGACGGTCATCAGGTGCCCGAGGAGGACGATCCCGGAGTAGGCGATGCCGACGCCGACGAGGGCGGTCGCGATGGGGAGCAGGGCGGCGGCGACGGTGCCGAAGGCGAGGAAGAGGACGACGGCGGCGACGGCCACGCCGACGGCCTCGGCGGTGTGGCCGCCGGGGGCGACGGTGGCGCCGACGGCGGCCCCGCCGAGCTCGACCCGTACGTCGTCGGTGGCGGCGGCCCGGGCGGTGTCGACGAGGGCCTGGGCCTGGGCCTCGGGGATGTCGTCGGCCTGGGCCTCGAAGGTGACGGCGGCGTAGGCGGTGCGCCCGTCCTCACTGATCTGGCCGGGGGCGGAGCCGTAGGGGGAGGTGACGGAGGCGATGCCGGGGAGGTCCTCGACCCGGTCGAGCATGGCGGACATCCGCTGCTCGACGTCGGCGGCGCGGACGCTGCCGTGCTCGGTGTGCCAGACGATGGTGTCGCTGTCACCGCCGGCGCCGTGGAAGCCGCGGTCCAGGAGGGCGGTGGCCCGGCCGGACTCGGTGCCGGGCACCTCGTAGTCGTTGGAGTAGGCGCTGCCGGCGAGCGCCGCTCCGGTGACGGCGCCGCCGAGGGCGACGAGCCAGAGCAGAACGGCGACGAGGCGGTGCTTCACGCACCACCGGGCGATGGCTGCCAACGAAGGTTCTCCCCTGGGTGGATCAGTGCTCCGCCCACTGTTACAGCCAATAGTGATCGTTTGCCCGTTTCGTGGCGATCCTCACAGGGGTGTCGGAGGGACATAAGGAACCGCCGCCTCCGGCCCCTCACCGCCCCGTATCCGGCTCCTCACCTCCCCGTATCCGGCCCCTCACCGCCCTCCGCCCGGCTCAGCCGGAGACGCTCGGGCGCCCGTTCTCGATGTGGCCCATCAGCCGGCGCCGGAAGCCGTCGGGGCCGGTGACCTCCAGGTCGTACCAGCCGTGGGCGTCGGCGGCGGAGTGCACGACGCTGCGCGCCCGCCCGGGCTTCACGGTGACCGTGCGGCGCCAGTCGGCGAGGTCGTCGGCGTCCACGTAGGCCAGCGGGCGGACGGTGAAGGTGACCGGCACCGGAGAGTCGTTGCGCAGGGTGAGGTGCAGGTCGCGGTCGTGGTGGTCGACGCGCGAGGTGAGCTGGGCGCGCCCGGCCGCGGGGCCCTCGAACTCGCGGCGGAAGCCGTTCGGGCCGGTGATCGTGAAGCGGTAGCGGTCCCCCGCGAGCGGGACCGTCCAGCGCGCCTCGCCGCGGACGTCCCGGTGCTGCGGGACGGCGAACTCGCCCGCGTACGGGTAGAGCGCGAAGTGCGCGCTCGCCCGGCCGGTGTTGCGCAGGGCGACGGTGACGAGCCCGTCGCCCACCGTGGCGGAGGCGTCCGGCTGGTACGGCAGCGGGCGGGCCGGCCGCACGCCGGGCTCCTGCACCGGCATCGACTGAACCGCCGGCGGCTGGGGGCGCCAGCGCCCGGAGAACGGCGGGATCGGGGCGGGCGCCTCGACGGGCGGCTGCGAGCGGGCGTGACGGAAGTCGAAGGCGGAGGTGAGGTCGCCGGTGACGGCCCGGCGCCAGGGGGTGATCTGGGGCTCCTCGACGCCGGTCAGGCGCTCCAGGAAGCGGATCACGGAGGTGTGGTCGAAGGTCTCGGAGCAGACGTAGCCGCCGACCGACCAGGGCGAGATCACCAGGAGCGGGACCCGGATGCCGAGGCCGGTGGGCAGCCCCTGCCAGCGCTCGGCCGCGCCGGCCGGGTCGTCGGCGCCGGGGACCGGCGGCGGCACGTGGTCGAAGAAGCCGTCGTTCTCGTCGTAGTTGATCAGGACGACGGTGTGCCGCCACACGTCCGGGTGCGCGCCGAGGGCGTCGAGCACCTGGTAGACGAGGGAGGCGGAGGCGATCGGCGAGGAGGCGCCGGGGTGCTCGGAGTCGGCGGCCGAGGGCACCAGGTAGGACACCTCGGGCAGGGTGCCGGCGGCGACGTCGGCGCGGAAGGCGGCGGCCAGGGTGCCGGTCTCCACCCGGCGCAGCCCGCGCTCGAAGAGGGAGCGCTCGGCGGCGGTGAGCCCGGCGACGCCCTCTTCCAGGAGGCCGAGCAGCCTGGCCCGCTCGGCGGGGTCGGCGGTGTCGCGGACGGCCGCGTAGAAGGACTCCATGAAGGTGTGCGCCGGGGTGCCGGCGCCGCCGGTGCGGGCCAGCGCCTTGCGGGCGATCTTCTTGAAGGTGGTGAAGAACTCGATGTTGTTGTCGGTGAAGTTCTCCCACTCGGTGTACGTCTTCCAGCTCCGCCCGGCGGCTTCGAGCCGTTCGGCTTAGGTGGGCCAGGTGTAGCCGGGGTGGGTGGCCTCGGCGTAGGCGGCGTTGGTGACGGCGCGGCGGCCGTCGGCCTCGTAGCCGGTCCAGCCGGACCACAGGTGGTTGCGGTTGGGGCTGGTGGAGGTGTGGATGGAGGAGTGGTAGGCGTCGCAGATGGTGAAGGTGTCGGCGAGCTCGTAGTGCAGCGGCAGGTCCTGCCGGTCGTAGTGGGCCATGGTGGCGGCGGTCTTGGCCGTCACCCAGCCGTCCATCCAGCCGCCGTGCCAGGCCTTGGCGCCACCGCCCCAGGAGTGGTCGAGGTCGCCGATGTACTGGAGGTCCTTCCGCTGGGCCTCGGCGGCGCCGCGCACCGGGAAGGGCAGCACGGTCCGGCCGTCCGCCGCGGGCTGCTCGAAGACCGGCCGGCCGGAGGGCAGCTCGATGGCGTTGCGGTCGGCGAAGCCGCGCACGCCGCGCAGGGTGCCGAAGTAGTGGTCGAAGGACCGGTTCTCCTGCATGAGGATCACCACGTGCCGCACCGCGCCGAGCCCGCCGGCCGGCGGCCCCGCGGCCAGCGCCTGCTGGAGCGACGGCGGCAGCAGGGACCCGGCGGCGGCCACGCCGAGCGCGCCCCCGCCCAGTGCGAGCAGCCTCCTGCGCGAAATCTCCGGTGCCACGCCCCGACCTCCTCATCGACGGCCCCGTGGTTCGCCTTCGAGCCACGGGGGTGGTTCGGCGGGGACGCTAATGAGACGGGGTGACGCGGAGAAGGCCCGGCGGGAGCGCGGTGGTGAAGTGTCAGGTCCGGGTCGGGGTGACGCAGTGTCCGGGCCCGTCGGGGAGGGCCCGCGCCCGGTCGTACGGGTCGACGAGGGCCCCCTCGGCCGCCTGGGCCGCCTTCCAGCGCCCCTCGGCGAAGAGCGGGTGGAGGGTTCCGTCCTTCGGCGCCGAGCAGTCGTGGTTGGCGACCTCGCTCGCGTAGGCGTCCAGGACGAGCTTGCCGTCCCTCGCCGTGAGGGTCATCCGGCGCCGTACGACGACCCGGGCCACCTCGTCGACGCCCGGCAGCACCTCGTGGCCCTCCCCGGCCCGCACCAGCGGGTGGACGAAGGTGTAGTCGGCGTCCACCACCAGCTCGCCCGCCGGCGAGACCTTGTAGGTCATGGTGCCCTTGACCCGGACGCCCGTCTCGTGCGGATAGGCCTCCTCGGGGTCGAAGCGGGTGACCATGTCCTGTCGTACGGCGGCGTCGACGCCGCGCGGGTCGAGCAGGGCGAGCGCCGCCGTGGGCGCCTCGCCGGCGAGCGTGCCGTCGGAGACGTTCGTCTCGGACAGCAGGGTCTTCACGTCTTCCAGGACGGCGGTCACGTCCTTCGCGGTGAACTTCCCGGAGGGCACAGCCGGGGGGGAGGTGGATCCCGTCGGCCCCTTCCGCCCAGGGGGACGCGGGCGAGTTCCGGAACGGCATGCGGACGGAGTACGGCCACGCCGCGGGCCAGCTCGGCTCGTGGAGCGTCTGCGGGCTGTACGGCTCGTACGGCGGCCGCTCCCCCGTCACGTCGGCCAGCCAGAAGCCGAACCCGCCGAGGACCAGCACACCGGCGCCGGCCCCGAGCGCGATCTTGCGGCGCCGCACCGCACGGTCGCGCCGCAGCGCCTCCTCACGACCCGGATCGTTCGCCTGCGAGCGCAGCCGGGCGACGTAGTCCGTGGCTTCCACCAGTGTTCCCCTTTCCCCACCCCCGCTCCGCCGGGCGCGACGGAGCGGAGCGGAGCCTCTCACAGGGCCGCGGGGTCCGGCATCGCGGGGCCCTTGAGACGGACGCCCTGGAGGTGGCGGTCCGCCGGGGCGGTGAACTCGCACCAGACGATCTTGCCGGGGTTCCGCTCCCCCACGCCCCAGCGGTCTGCGAGGGCGGCGACCAGGAGGAGGCCGCGGCCCGGCTCGTCCGAGGGCTCGCGGACGGCGGGGGTGCCGGCACCGCTGTCGTGGACCTCGACGCGGAGGGGGCCGGGGTGGTCCAGGAAGAGCTGGAGGCGGTAGCCGCGGCCGGGCGGGACTCCGTGGAGGAGGGCGTTGGTGGCGAGCTCGCTCACGCACACCAGTACGTCCTCCGCGCGGGCGTCCAGGCCCCAGTCGGCCAGCGCCGTGCGGGCGAAGGCGCGGGCGAGGGGGACGGAGCGGCGCTCGCGGCGGTAGAAGGCCTCGCGGAACAGCGGGAGTTGGGCGTTCATGGGGTTCACGGTGGCGCCTCGCGCCCCACGCGCCCCAGGACGCGGGCCCGTACAAATTCTTTGTACGGGTCGGGAACGCGTCGCGTACGTACGGGACGGGGAAGGCACCGCTCATGCAGCGCGGTACGAACTCCAGGAAGAAGGTCCCCTCATGGGAAGTGGTCGGCGCCCTGGTGGCGCTCTACCGGAAACAAGCGGGCCTGACACAGCCCCAGTTGGCCACGCAGGCGTGCGTGGCGCTGGAGACGCTCGGCTCGATCGAGCAGGGGCGGCGGGCGCTGCGGCTGGGGCTCGCGGGTGAGCTGGACTCGCTCCTGAGCACGGGCGGCGCGCTCGCGGTGGCGGTCGAGAAGGCACCGAAGAAGGAGCGATACCCGGCGTTCGCACAGGAGTTCATCGAGCTGGAGGCGCAGGCGCTCAGCATCTGCTCGTACCAGAACGGGGTGGTGCCCGGTCTGCTCCAGACCGCCGAATACGCCCGCGCGGTCTTCGACTGCCTGTATCCGCCGATCACCCCGCAGGAGGCCGAGGAGCGGATGCTCGACCGGCTGGACCGCCAGCGGATCTTCGAGCAGACGCCCTGGCCGCCGATGATGTCCTTCCTCCTGGACGAGTCCGTCCTGGAGAAGCCGATCGGCGGACGGGAGGTGCTGCGGGGGCAGATCCTCCACCTGCGCGAGATGGCCGAACTCCCCTTCCTCACCCTTCAGATCATCCCGAAGGCACGGACCACGCACGCGGGGCTCAACGGTCCCATGGTGCTCATCGAAACCCGCGACCACGAGCACGTCGCCTACATCGAGGGGCAGCGGGTGAGCTTCCTCATCGACGACCCCGACGAGGTCGGCATCCTCCAGGCCAAGTATGGAATGCTGCGGTCACAGGCCCTGACGCCCGAGGACACCATGGGCCTGCTGGAACGTCTGGCAGGAGTGACATGAGCGCAGCAGCACTTTCGTGGTTCAAGTCCAGCTACAGCGGCGACGAGGGCGGCGACTGCGTCGAAGTCGCCTACGACTGGCGCAAGTCCAGCTACAGCGGCAGCGAGGGCGGCAACTGCGTCGAGGTGGCCGCCCACCCCGCCGCCGTCCACCTCCGGGACTCCAAGCTCGGCGAGACCAGCCCGGTCCTCACCGTCTCCCCCGCCGCCTGGAGCGCCTTCGTCGGCACAACGACCTGAGACCACAGGACACTTGATCGAAAACGGGGTGTCGGGCTCGCCCGTGCGTGCCATCATGCCGTCGACCGCCGGTCACCGACCGCGCACGACACGGAATGCAGAGGCCATGTCCTTCATCTCGCCCCGCCGCGTCCGCCGCGGCCTGCTCGTCCTCGCAGCCTCCCTCGGGCTGCTCTTCGGCGTCACGGCGACGCCGGCGCAGGCCGCGCACGTCTCCGACTTCACCTACACCCTCAGCCCGAAGCACGCCCCCGGCAAGTGCCTGGAGGTCGCCGACTGGCGGAGGGACGCCGGAGCTCCGGTCCGCCTGTGGGACTGCACCGGCGGGGCCAACCAGAAGTGGATGAAGTTCTACGAGAACGACCCCATGAAGGACACCGGCGTCGTGTGGTGGGTGAACCTCAACAGCGGCATGTGTCTGGAGATCGCCGACTGGCGCACCGACAACGGCGCGCCCGCCCGCCAGTGGGACTGCCACTGGGGCGCCAACCAGCAGTGGACCGGCAACTACACGATCTCCGCGCCCTTCGACTACGCCCCGGGCAAGTGCCTGGAGATCGCCGACTGGCGCACCGACAACGGCGCCCCGGCCCGCCTGTGGGACTGCCACTACGGCGCCAACCAGCAGTGGAGCCCCTGGCGGGTCTGACCCCCTCGTACGGCTCAAGGGAGCGGCCCCGCACCGGAACTCCGGTGCGGGGCCGCTCTGTGCCGGGTGGCCGGGATCAGCCCTCGCTGACGCCCAGCTTCTCCAGGATCAGGTCCTTGACCTTCGCCGCGTCCGCCTGGCCGCGGGTGGCCTTCATGACCGCGCCGACCAGGGCGCCGACCGCGGCGACCTTGCCGCCGCGGATCTTGTCGGCGATGGCGGCGTTGCCCGCGATGGCCTCGTCGACCGCCGCGCCGAGCGCGCCGTCGTCGGAGACGACCTTCAGACCGCGCTTGTCGACGACCTCGTCCGGGGTGCCCTCGCCGGCGAGGACGCCCTCGATGACCTGACGGGCCAGCTTGTCGTTCAGGTCGCCGGAGGCGACCAGGGCCGAGATCCGGGCCACGTCCGCCGGGGTGATGGGCAGCTCCTCCAGGGAGACGCCCTTCTCGTTGGCGTTGCGGGCCAGCTCGCCCATCCACCACTTGCGGGCCGAGGCCGCGTCGGCGCCCGCCTCGATGGTGGCGACGATCGGGTCGACCGCGCCGGCGTTGAGGATGGCCTGCATGTCCAGCTCGGACACGCCCCACTCCTCGCGCAGCCGGTTGCGGCGCACCCGCGGCAGCTCCGGAAGGCCCTTGCGCAGCTCCTCGACCCACTCGCGGGCGGGGGCCACCGGCACCAGGTCCGGCTCGGGGAAGTAGCGGTAGTCCTCGGCGTTGTCCTTGATGCGGCCGGCGGTCGTGGTGCCGTCGTCCTCGTGGAAGTGCCGGGTCTCCTGCACGACCTTGCCGCCGGACTCCAGGATCGCCGCGTGCCGCTGGATCTCGAAGCGCGCCGCCCGCTCGACCGAGCGCAGCGAGTTCACGTTCTTCGTCTCCGAGCGGGTGCCGAACTCCGACGCGCCCTTCCGCATCAGCGAGAGGTTGACGTCGCAGCGCATCTGGCCCTTGTCCATGCGCGCCTCGGAGACGCCCAGGGCGCGGATCAGCTCGCGCAGCTCGGCCACGTAGGCCTTGGCGACCTCGGGGGCCCGCTCGCCGGCACCGACGATCGGCTTGGTGACGATCTCGATGAGCGGGATGCCGGCCCGGTTGTAGTCGAGCAGCGAGTGCGAGGCGCCGTGGATGCGGCCGGTCGCGCCACCGATGTGGGTGGACTTGCCGGTGTCCTCCTCCATGTGGGCGCGCTCGATCTCCACGCGGAAGACCTCGCCGTCCTCCAGCTGCACGTCGAGGTAGCCGTTGAAGGCGATCGGCTCGTCGTACTGGGAGGTCTGGAAGTTCTTCGGCATGTCCGGATAGAAGTAGTTCTTCCGGGCGAAGCGGCACCACTCGGCGATCTCGCAGTTCAGCGCGAGGCCGATCTTGACGGCGGACTCGACGCCGACGGCGTTGACGACCGGCAGCGCGCCGGGCAGGCCGAGGCAGGTCGGGCAGGTCTGCGTGTTGGCGTCCTGGCCGAGCTCGGTCGAGCAGCCGCAGAACATCTTGGTCTTGGTGCCGAGCTCGACATGGACCTCCAGGCCCATGACGGGGTCGAACTCGGCGAGCGCCGCCTCGTACGACAGCAGTTCAGTGACAGTCACGGTGGAACTTTCCCTCTCAGCCCAGCAGGACGTCGTCGTCGCCGAGACGCTTCAGCTCGCGGTACAGGATCGCGAGACCGGTGACGATGGCGGCGGCCGACACGGCGGAGTCGATCAGGCGCAGCACGTCGTGGTCGTTGCGGGCCAGCTTGGCCTGCTTGGCCACGCTGACGGCGCCGAAGGCGGTGGTCGCCAGCGACACGTAGATGCCCGTCTTCGACTTCTTGAAGTTCTTGGCCTTCTTTGCCATGGCACTCACAGCGACGGAGCCTCCTCGAGCAGCGGGTGACCCCACTTTTCCACGAAGGCGGCCTCGACGGCGGCACCGACCTTGTAGAGCCGGTCGTCCTTCAGGGCGGGGGCGATGATCTGGAGACCGACCGGGAGGCCGTCCTCCGGCGCGAGGCCGCAGGGCAGCGACATGGCGGCGTTGCCGGCCAGGTTGGTCGGGATCGTGCACAGGTCCGCGAGGTACATCGCCATCGGGTCGTCGGCGCGCTCGCCGATCGGGAAGGCGGTGGTCGGCGTGGTCGGCGACACGATGACGTCGACCTGCTCGAAGGCCTTCTCGAACTCACGGGTGATGAGCGTGCGGACCTTCTGCGCCGAGCCGAACCAGGCGTCGTAGTAGCCCGAGCTCAGCGCGTAGGTGCCGAGGATGATGCGGCGCTTGACCTCGGGGCCGAAGCCGGCCTCGCGGGTGAGCGCGGTGACGTCCTCGGCGGAGCGGGTGCCGTCGTCGCCGGCCCGCAGGCCGTAGCGCAGGCCGTCGAAGCGGGCCAGGTTGGACGAGCACTCGGACGGCGCCACGATGTAGTACGCGGAGAGCGCGAGGTCGAAGGACGGGCAGTCCAGCTCGACGATCTCGGCGCCCAGCGACTTCAGCAGCTCGACGGACTCGTCGAAGCGCTGCACGACGCCGGCCTGGTAGCCCTCGCCGCGGAACTGCTTGACGATGCCGACGCGCATGCCGGCCACCGAGCCGTTGCGGGCGGCCTCGACGACCGGCGGGACCGGGGCGTCGATGGAGGTGGAGTCGAGCGGGTCGTGCCCGGCGATGGCCTCGTGCAGCAGGGCCGCGTCGAGGACCGTGCGGGCACAGGGGCCGCCCTGGTCGAGCGAGGAGGAGAAGGCCACCATGCCGTAGCGGGAGACCGCGCCGTAGGTCGGCTTGACGCCGACGGTGCCGGTGACGGCGGCGGGCTGGCGGATCGAACCGCCGGTGTCCGTGCCGATGGCGAGCGGGGCCTGGTACGCGGCGAGCGCGGCCGAGGAGCCGCCGCCGGAGCCGCCGGGGATCCGGGTGAGGTCCCAGGGGTTGCCGGTCGGGCCGTAGGCGCTGTTCTCGGTGGAGGAGCCCATGGCGAACTCGTCCATGTTGGTCTTGCCCAGGATGACCACGTCGGCCGCCTTGAGCTTCTTGACCAGCGTGGCGTCGTACGGCGGGATCCAGCCCTCCAGCATCTTCGAGCCGACCGTGGTGGGCACGCCCTGGGTCGTGAAGATGTCCTTGAGCGCCAGCGGGACGCCGGCCAGCGGGCCGAGCTTCTCGCCGCGGGCCCGCTTCTCGTCCACGGCACGGGCCTGGGCGAGGGCGCCCTCGCGGTCGACGTGCAGGAAGGCGTGGACCTTCTCGTCCACGGCGTCGATGCGCGCGAGGTGGGCCTCGGTGACCTCGACGGCGGTGAGCTCGCCGGAGGCGATCTTCGCCGCGATCTCGGCGGCGGTGAGCTTGATGATGTCCGTCACGGTCTTAGTCCTCCCCCAGGATCTGCGGCACCTTGAAACGCTGCTGCTCCTGGGCCGGGGCGCCGGAGAGCGCCTGCTCGGGGGTGAGCGACGGACGGACCTCGTCCGCGCGCATGACATTGGTCAGCGGCAGCGGGTGGGAGGTCGGCGGTACGTCTTGGTCGGCGACCTCGGAGACGCGGGCGACCGCGCCGATGATGTCGTCGAGCTGTCCGGCGAAGTGGTCGAGTTCCTCGTCGGCGAGTTCCAGACGCGCCAGCCGAGCGAGGTGTGCGACCTCCTCGCGCGTGATGCCAGGCATGCAGCGATCCTCTGGGTGAGTCTTGTGGATGTACCGCAATCCTAGGGGGCGTGCGCCGCGGCCATGAACACCGATCGCCCTCCCCGCCGGTGCGGGGAGCAGGGTTGTCCGGCGAAATGCACGAGTTCGTCGCCCGGATCATCCCCAGGAGAGGGGACATCCCGGTCGGGGGCCGGGGGCACCACGATACGCCGCCGCCCGGGCTCGCCCGGGGTCATTGGACGACACGGTCCGGGGAGGCCTCGACCTCGGCCAGGGCCGCGATCTCCGAGGGGCGGCGCCAGCCGTGTTCGCCTCGGGCGCGGAGCCAGGCGGTGGTCTCGCCGGGCGGCATCGCGGCGGCGACCAGCCAGCCCTGGACGGCGTCGCAGCCCAGGTCGCGCAGGCGCTCCCAGGTCTCGTCGTCCTCGACGCCCTCGGCGACCACGAGCAGGCCGAGCGAGTGGGCGAGGTCGACGGTGCAGCGGACGATCTCGGCGTCCTCGGTGTCGACGGCGAGCCGGGCGACGAAGGAGCGGTCGATCTTCAGTTCGCTCACCGGGAGGCGGCGCAGGTGCACCAGGGAGGAGTAGCCGGTGCCGAAGTCGTCGAGCGACATCTTGACGCCGTGGCCGGTGAGGCCGGCCATGGTGTCGGCGGCCCGCTGCGGGTCCTCCAGGAGCACGTGCTCCGTTATCTCCAGCTGGAGCGCGCCGGCCGGGACGCCGTGCCGGGCGAGCCGGGCGGCGACGGCGCCGGCGAAGCCGGGGGTGTGCACGTCGCGGGGCGAGACGTTGACGGCGACCGGCACGTCCAGGCCCTGGGCGCGCCAGCGGGCGACCTGGGCGAGGGCGGTCTCCAGGACGTACTCGGTGAGGTGGGGCATCAGGCCGGAGGACTCGGCGATGGCGATGAACTCGTCCGGAGGAACCTTCCCGCGCTCGGGGTGGACCCAGCGGACCAGCGCCTCCAGGCCGGCCACCTGGCCGTCGAAGCGCACCTTGGGCTGGTAGTGCAGCTCGACCTCGCCGGCGTCGAGGGCGCGGCGCAGGTCGCCGAGGAGCCCGAGCCGGTCGGGGGTGTTGGAGTCGCGCTTGGACTCGTAGACCTCGACGCCGGTGCGGTCCCGCTTGGCCTGGTACATGGCGACGTCGGCGCGGCGCAGCAGGCCCTCGGCGTCGAGCGCGTGCTCGGGGAAGACGGCGACGCCGGCGCTGGCCTCCAGGACGAGGGTGAGCCCGTCGAGGTCGAGCGGCGAGGACAGCTCGGCGACCAGGTGCCGGGCGACCCGCTGGGCGCTGGTGGTGGAGTCGGCGGTGGGCAGCAGGACGGCGAACTCGTCGCCGCCGAGCCGGGCGGCCTCGGCGCCGCGGGGCAGGGCGAGCCGGAGCCGTTCGGCGATCTGGAGCAGCAGCCGGTCGCCGGCGAGGTGCCCGAGGGTGTCGTTGACCGAGCGGAAGCGGTCGAGGTCGATGAGGACGAGCGCGGAGCGCACGCCCTCGCCCTCGGCCTCCTCCAGGGCGGTCCAGGTGCGCTCCAGGAGCCACTGGCGGTTGGGCAGGCCGGTGAGCGGGTCGCGCAGCTGCTCCTCGGCGCGGGCGCGGGCGATCCACAGGGTGGAGTCGAGGGCGATCAGCGGGACGGCGAAGAGCGGCAGGAGTACGGGCCGGGAGGCGGCGACCACGCAGATGAGGGGGGCGATGCCGAGCAGGGCGACGGCGACGAGGCCCTGCCGGAGCAGTGCGGTGCGGGCGGCGGTGGGCAGTCCGCCGGTCTGCGGCGCGAGCGCGTACCACAGCAGCAGCCGGGTCGCCACGAGATAGGCGACGGCGGCGAGCATCACTTCCGGGACGTCGGCGATCCCCCAGTCGAGGGGTCGCCAGGGGTGCTCGACGGTGGGGACGTCGCCGAAGGTGGCGAGGACGAGGGCGGCGGCGGCGGTGCCGACGACGTCGACGGCGCCGTGCAGCAGGCCCTGGCGCCAGCGGTGCCGGCGGGCGGCGGCGACCAGCACGACGACGGTGAGCGCGACCAGACAGGCGGGCAGCCAGCCGTAGAGCAGCAGCACGGCGAGGGTGAGGGCGGCGCCGGAGCCGGTGCCGCCCCACCAGCGGTCGCGGCCGAGCGCGACCAGGTGGCCGACGATCAGGCCGGTGAGGACGGCCAGTGACCAGCCGGCGGCGCCGCCGGGGAAGAGGCCCTCGCCGGTGCTCAGCGCCCGGTACAGACCGGCGACGAGCAGGACGGCGGCGACGCCCACCAGCACTCCGGGCAGCCCGGAGGTGATGCCCACGAACGCCGCACGGCCCTGGGGCCGTGCGACCGGGGCGGCACTCTCGGTCGGTTTCATTCCCGTCCCTCTCACAGCCGGCGGTGCCGTCGCAACGCGGGGCCGTCGTGATGCCACTGGGCCGTCGTCCCGCCGCGCGCCGGACACGCGTGTCCTGCTCCTGCGCGCCGGCAGGGCCCTCGTGCGGCCGTGCGCGACGGACGCACGGTCACCACACTAGGCCGCGGAGGGCCGCTACGGGCAGCGCTCTCCATCTCTTGCCCGAATGCCACCAGGCCACCCGTAACGATCTGGTATGCGCCGAACGGGTGAGCTTCCGGGGCCCGTCGAGGGGCGGGTCGCGGCCGGCCGCCGGCCCGCCGCGACCCGGCGGCGGCTACTCGGCGACGGGCAGCGCGGCCTCCTGAGCGGCTTCGGGACCCTGTTCGAGCAGGATCCGGAAGCCGGCCTCGTCGAGAACCGGAACCTTCAGCTGCATGGCCTTGTCGTACTTGGAGCCGGGATTGTCACCGACGACCACGAAGCCGGTCTTCTTCGAAACGGAACCCGTCACCTTCGCACCCAGGGCTTGCAGCGCCTCTTTTGCGCCATCCCTGGTGAAGTCCTGGAGGGTGCCGGTGACCACCACGGTCAGCCCCTCCAGCGGACGCGGGCCCTGGTCCTCGCCGGCGCCCTCGTCCTCGAAGGTGACCCCCGCGGCCCGCCACTTGCGCACGATCTCGCGGTGCCAGTCCTCGGTGAACCACTGCTTCACCGCGGCGGCGATGATCCCGCCGACCCCGTCGACCGCCGCCAGCTCCTCCTCGGTGGCCTGCTCGATCCGCTCCAGGGAGCGGAACTCACGGGCCAGCGCCTCGGCGGCCACCGGGCCGACGTGCCGGATCGACAGGCCGTTGAGGAAGCGGGCCAGCGGGCGGGTCTTGGCCGCCTCGATGTTGGCCAGCATCGCCAGGGCGTTCTTCTTCGGCTCGCCCTTCTGGTTGGCGAAGACGGAGACGACCTTCTCCTCGCCGGTCTTCGGGTCCCGCTTGGGCAGCCCGCTGTCCTGGTCGAGGACGTACGCCTTGATCGGCAGCAGCTGCTCGATCGTCAGGTCGAAGAGGTCGCCCTCGTCGGCCAGCGGGGGCTCGGCCGGCTCCAGCGGGCGGGTGAGCGCCGCCGCCGCGACCATGCCGAAGTTCTCGATGTCCAGGGAGGAGCGCCCGGCCAGGTAGAACAGGCGCTCGCGGAGCTGGGCGGGGCACGTCCGCGCGTTGGGGCAGCGCAGGTCGATGTCCCCCTCCTTCATCGGCTTCAGCGGCGTCCCGCACTCCGGGCACTCGGCCGGCATGACGAACTCGCGCTCGCTGCCGTCCCGCAGGTCCGTGACCGGGCCGAGGATCTCCGGGATCACGTCACCGGCCTTGCGCAGCACGACCGTGTCGCCGATCAGCACGCCCTTGGCCTTCACCACGTCCTGGTTGTGCAGGGTGGCGAACTCGACCTCGGAGCCGGCCACCGTCACCGGCTCCACCTGCGCGTACGGGGTGACCCGGCCGGTGCGGCCGACGCCGACCTTGATGTCGACCAGCTTGGTGTTGACCTCCTCCGGCGCGTACTTCCAGGCGATCGCCCAGCGCGGGGCGCGCGCGGTGGAGCCGAGCCGGCCCTGGAGCGGGATCTCGTCCAGCTTGACGACCACGCCGTCGATCTCGTGCTCGACGGAGTGCCGGTTCTCCCCGAAGTACGCGATGAACTCCCGCACGCCGTCGAGCGAGTCGACCACCTTGTTGTGCCGGGCGGTGGGCAGGCCCCACTCGCGCAGCAGCTCGTACGCGTCGGAGAGGCGGCCGATCTCCAGGCCCTCGCGGGCGCCGATGCCGTGCACCACCATGTGCAGCGGGCGGGTCGCCGTGACCTTCGGGTCCTTCTGGCGCAGCGAGCCCGCGGCGGCGTTGCGCGGGTTGGCGAAGGGCTTGTCGCCGGCCTCGACCAGGCGCGCGTTGAGCCCCTCGAAGGCCTCCATCGGGAAGTAGACCTCGCCGCGGATCTCCACCAGGTCCGGCACGCGCTCGCCGCGCAGCCGCTCCGGGATGTCGGCGATGGTCCGCACGTTCGGCGTGATGTCCTCGCCGGTGCGGCCGTCGCCGCGGGTCGCGGCCCGGGTCAGCCGGCCGTGCTCGTAGGTGAGGTTCACGGCGAGGCCGTCGACCTTGAGCTCGCACAGGAAGTGGTAGGTGCTCGTGCCGACGTCCTTGGCGACCCGCTCGGCCCAGGCGGCCAGCTCCTCGTCGTCGAAGGCGTTGTCCAGCGACAGCATCCGCTCGCGGTGCTGGACCGCGGTGAACTCCGTCTCGTACGACCCGGCGACCTTCTGGGTCGGCGAGTCGGGCGTCCGCAGCTCGGGATACTCCTCCTCCAGGGCCTCCAGGGCGCGCAGGAGCCGGTCGAACTCCGCGTCGCTGATGACCGGCTGGTCCTTCACGTAGTACCGGAAGCGGTGCTCCTCGACCTGCTCCGCCAGCTCGGCGTGCTTCTCCCGCGCCTCGGCGGGGGCCCCCTGTTCGACTGCCACCGTTCCTCGTCCTCCCGATCCCTGAAACCCGGTCACTCTGGGTTGTCCGCGAGCGATCTCGCCGCCCGGACGCAGTGCGCCAGCGCCTTGCGGGCGTACGCCGGCGAGGCGCCCGCGAGACCGCAGGACGGGGTGACCACCACGGACTCGGCGAGAGTCCCCGGATTCAGCCCCAGCCTGCGCCACAGCGTCCTGACACCCATGACGCTACCGCCCGGGTCCGACAATGCCCCCGAGGCCGGGTCCGTGGACGGCACCACACCGGCGAAGAGCTTGGTCCCGGCCTCCACGGCCTCGCCGATCGGCTCCTCGTCACGCTCGGTGAGGAGCGCGAAGTCGAACGACACCCCGGCCGCCCCGGCCCGCCGCAGCAGCCCGAAGGGCACGTCCGGCGCGCACGAGTGCACCACGACCGGACCGTCGTGCACGGCGATCACCTCGCGCAGCGCGCTCTCCACCACCTGCCGGTCGACGGCCCGGTGGGTGCGGTAGCCGCTGGCGGTGCGGATCCGCCCGAGCAGCACGGCGGTCAGCGAGGGCTCGTCGAGCTGGAGCACGAGCCGGGCGCCCGGCACCCGCCGGCGCACCTCGGCGAGGTGCCCGCGCAGTCCCTCGGCCAGTGAGCCGGCCAGGTCCCGGCAGGCCCCCGGGTCGGAGAGGGCGGCCTCTCCCCCGCGCAGCTCCAGGGCCGCGGCGAGCGTCCACGGCCCCACCGCCTGCACCTTCAGGGCGCCCTCGTAGCCCTGGGTGAACTCCTCCAGGGCGTCCAGGTCCTCGCCCAGCCAGGACCTGGCCCGCCGGGTGTCCCGCCCCGGCCGGTCGCTGATCCGCCAGCCGCTCGGCTCCACGTGCGCGTACAGCTCGACGAGCATCCCGGCGGTCCGCCCGATCATGTCCGCGCCCGGCCCGCGGGCGGGCAGCTCGGCCAGGAACGGGAAGTCCTCGAAGGACCCGGTCACGGTCTTGGCGGCCTCCCGGGCGTCGCCGCCGGGCAGCGAACCGACGCCGGTGGCGGAGGCCCAGGGGAAGTCATTCGTGTCACTCACCCCGGCAGGGTACGTGCCGTGCGCTCCAGGGCGTCGCGGGTGGCGACGGTGACGGGGTGGTCGGGGCCGAGGACGCGGGCGCGGGCGTCGAGGACGGCGGCGAGTTCCGCACGGGCGAGGTCGGGTTCCAGGCAGCGGGCCAGGTTGAAGCGGGCGGTGAGGGTGTGCGGGTGCTCCGTGCCGAGCAGCCGCCGCCGGGCCGCGGTCACGGCTTCCAGTTCCGCCCGTGCGAGGGCCCGGTCGCCGAACTCCAGGAGGAGGACGGCCCGGTTCTCCCGGGTGACGAGCGCGTTGGGGTGCTCGGCCCCCAGGGTGCGGGCCTCGACCTCCCGTACGGTCTCCAGCTCGGCCAGCGCCTCGCGGGTGCGCCCGAGCAGGGCGAAGCAGACCGCGAGGTTCTGCCGGCAGGCCAGGGTTCGCCAGTGCTCCGGGCCCAGAGCGCGGGCGCAGTCGGCCAGCGCCAGGGAGTACTCCGCGCAGGCCCGGTCCAGCCGCCCGTTGCGCTGGAACGCCGTCGCCAGCTCGTTGCGGACCTGGAGGGCGAACTCCCTTTCGACGTCGTCCGCCGCGCTCTCCACCGCGAGGTCGCCGAGCAGTTCCAGTGCCTCGCGGTCGCGGCCCGCGTTCAGCAGCGCCCGGCCCCGTTCGAAGCGCGCCTCCCGCACGATGCGGTGCCCGGCCCCGAGTCCCTCCTCGGCGCCCCGGCACACCAGGTCCACGGCCGTGCCGGCCTCGGCGACCAGACCGCGCGCGTTCAGCGAGCGCACGGCGAGCACCGCGCCCTCCCAGACGTCCTCCGGCACGCCCGGCCGCAGGGCGTCGAGCAGGTGCGGGACGAGCAGCGGCCACAGCGGACCGTGCTCCTCCGGCACCTCGCTGTCGAGCGCCGCCCGCGCCGACAGGAGCTCCCGCGCTCCCCGGTACGCGTCCCGCACCAGCGGATGGAGCGTCACCACCGGCTCCCGGTCCGTCCGCAGGGCCGCGAGGCCCACGCGGTCCAGGCCCTGGAGGCAGCTCCACAGCTCGCCCGGCGGGACCGCGACCCGACCGGGGGCGAACACCCGCAGCGGCACCGGCGCGTCGGCGAAGCCGGCGAGGAGCCGCAGGACCTCCTCCGCGCGCGCGTGCCCGCGGTCCCGCAGCAGGCGCAGGGACATCTCCCAGATGCGGGCGAGGGTGCCGTCGCGGTCGACGGCGAGGTCCCCCGCGCCGAGGGCTGCGAGATAGGCGGCGTACGTGGCGGGCTCGCCGTCCGTGCGGAGGAAGGCGGGGCGTTCGGCGACGGAGGCCAGGTAGCGGCCGGCGCTGTCCAGGGCGAGCGGAAGGCCGCCGAGGCGTACGGAGAGGGCGGCGGCGTCCGTGGCGGGCCCGGCCCCCTCCCCCGCCCGGTCGGCCAGGGCGCGGGCGCCTTCGTCGCCCGGGAGCGCGCCCAGCGGGTGGAGCACGGGGCCGTGGCCCCACGCGGCGGGGTCGCCGTCGCGGGTGGTGACGAGGACCAGGCCCCCGGCGCGGGGCGCCCGGACCCAGCCGGTGCCGGCCGCGAGGGCGCCCGGGCCGTCGAGCAGGGAGAGGTCGTCGGCGTTGTCGAGGACGAGGAGCCAGGGGCCGGGAAGGGCGGCGAGGCGCTCCCACAGGAGGTCGGCGGTCTGACCGCTCGCCAGCTCGTCCTCGCGGAGGCCGACCCGGCGGGCCACCGCCCGCAGCCCGCCCGCGAGCCGTCCGGCGTCCTGCGCGGCCACCCACCAGACGGGGGCTCCGCGGCGCGCGAGGACGTCGGCGGCCTCCAGGGCGATGCTGGTCTTGCCGACGCCGCCGAGGCCGTGGAGGACGTGCGTGCCGGTGGCGGCGAGCAACCGGTCGAGCAGGTCCCCGCGCCCGCGCAAGGGCGCGCCGCGCCGCCCGAACGGGGGCGCGACGGTCACCTCGTCGGCGGGCTGCGGAGCCTGGTGCACCACCAGGTGCTCGATGTGGCCGGCCTGGACGACGGTCCCCTGCGTCCCGCCGGTGATGGAGTTGCCGCTCCCCGCCCCCGTGCTCATCCCCGCTCCCGCCCCCGTGTCCCGTTCCGGCTCAGCGCCCCGGGCGGACGGTCAGGTCGTTGACCTCGGCGTCGCGCGGGAGGTCGATCGCCATGACGATGGTGGTGGCCACCGACTCGGGATCGATCCAGCGGGACGGGTCGTACTCCTTGCCCTCCTGCTGGTGGACCTTCGCCTGCATGGGGCTCGCGGTGCGGCCCGGGTAGACGGACGTGACGCGCACGCCGTTGCCGTGCTCCTCGTGGCGCAGGGAGTCGGCGAGCGCCTTGAGGCCGTGCTTGGAGGCGGCGTAGGCGCTCCACTCGGCGTGCGCGTTGAGGCCGGCGCCGGAGTTCACGAACAGCACGTGGCCCTTGGAGACCCGCAGTTGGGGCAGGAAGTGCCGGGTGAGCTCGGCGGGGGCGACGAGGTTGACGTTCAGCTGGTGGTGCCAGGCCTTCGGGGTGAGCTCCCCGACCGGTCCGAGGTCGACGACGCCGGCGACGTGCAGCAGGGTGTCGACCCGCTCGGGCAGCGACTGGTGCGAGAACGCCCAGGACAGGCGGTCCGGGTCCGCCAGGTCGCCGACGAGCGTGCGCGCGCCCGGAAACCGCGCCGCCAGCTCCTTCGCCCGCCCCGCGTCGCGCGCGTGCAGCACGAGTTCGTCCCCGCGCGCGTGCAGCCGACGCGCGACGGCGGCGCCGATGCCGGAACCGGCTCCGGTGATCACATGAGTAGCCATGGGACCCATGCTCTCAGGCCCCGTGGCCCAGCACCGTCTCCTCCAGGTACGCGAGCGCCGCCGCCCCGTCGTCGGCGAAGAAGACCAGGTCGGTCAGCGGGATCGGCAGGAAGCCCTCGTCCTCCATGCGGCGGAACTGCGCCTTCAGGCCGTCGTAGAAGCCGGCCGTGTTGAGGAGCACGACGGGCTTGGTGTGCTTGGCGTGCTTCTTCAGTTCCAGGATCTCGGTGGCCTCGTCGAGGGTGCCGGTGCCGCCGACCATGACGACGATCGCGTCGGACTTGGCGAGCAGCAGCGCCTTGCGCTCCGCGAGGTCGCGGGCGACGACCATCTGATCGGCCTTGGGGCGGGCCTTGTGGGCGAGGAAGTCGACGGAGACGCCGACCAGCCGCCCGCCGGCCTCCTCGACGCCGTCCGCGACGACCTTCATCAGACCGGTGTCCGAGCCGCCCCAGACCAGGGTGTGGCCCGCCTTGCCGAGGCGGGTGGCGAAGTCGCGGGCGGGGGCGGTGTACCGCTCGTCGAGGTCGGCGGCGGAGAGGAAGACGCAGATGTTCATGGGCCCCACCGTAGGCGCTCGCCCCGGCGGCGAGAATTTTTCCGGAAGTTCCCGCCGGGAGCGATGAGTTCCCGGGGCGGCCCCGGTCTGCCCTTCCATGGACGAGGTGACGACGACGCGGTGCGGCTCCCGGGGCCTGGTCAGGTCGCAGGACGGGACCCGCATCGCCTACGAGCGGTACGGGGACGGGCCGCCGGTGATCCTGGTGAGCGGGGCGTCGGGCACGGCCCGCGGGGAGCGGCCGCTGGCCGGGCTGCTCGCCCGGCGCTATTCGGTGGTGGCCTACGACCGGCGCGGCCGGGGTGCGAGCGGGGGCACCGGGCCGTGCGCGGTGGAGCGGGAGATCGCCGACCTGGCGGCGCTGGTCGACGCGGTGGGCGGCGCGGCGGGCACGGCGGCGGTGCACGGCACGGCCTGCGGCGGCGCGCTTGCCCTCGCGGCGGCGGCCGCCGGGGTGCCGGTCGGGCCGGTGTCGGTGTACGAGCCGCCGTACGGGCCGGAGGACTCCGGCCGGCTCGGCCGGGTCCACGCGCGCGTGCTCGTGGTGGACGGCGGGGCGAGCCCTGCCTGGGCGCGGCGGGCGGCCCGGTGCGTGGCGGCCGCCCTCCCGCGCGGCCGGCACCGCACCCTGACCGGCCAGACCCACGAGGTGGCGCCCCACGTGCTGGCGCCGGTCCTGGAGAACTTCCTGGACGCCTGCCGCACGGAGCAGCCGGTGGGGGCGTGACGCCTCTTCCGGAAGGTGCTACGCCGAGACGGCCGTCCGGCGCACCGTCCTCGCGATGGTCGCCGAGCCGACCACCCGCGTGCCGTCGTACAGCACGATCGCCTGGCCCGGGGCCACGCCCCGGACCGGCTCGTCGAAGGTGACGGTCAGTTCGCCGTCGGCCATCGCCGCGCTCACCGGGGTCTCCTCGCCGTGGGCGCGGAGCTGGGCGGTGTAGCGGCCGGGGCCCTCGGGGGCGGCGCCGCACCAGCGGGGCTTGATGGCGGTGAGGGCGGTGACGTCGAGGGACTCGACGGGGCCGACGGTGACCGTGTTGTTCACGGGCGAGATGTCGAGGACGTAGCGCGGCTTGCCGTCGGGGGCGGGGTGCCCGATGCGCAGGCCCTTGCGCTGGCCGATGGTGAAGCCGTAGGCGCCCTCGTGGGTGCCCACCTTCGTACCGGACTCGTCGACGATGTCGCCCTCCGCCGTGCCGAGGCGGGAGGCGAGGAAGCCCTGGGTGTCGCCGTCGGCGATGAAGCAGATGTCGTGGCTGTCGGGCTTCTTCGCGACGGCGAGGCCGCGCCGCTCCGCCTCCGCCCGGATCTCGTCCTTGGTGGTGAGGGTGTCGCCGAGCGGGAACATGGCGTGGGCCAGCTGGCGCTCGTCGAGCACGCCGAGCACGTACGACTGGTCCTTGGCCATGTCGGAGGCCCGGTGCAGCTCGCGGGTGCCGTCCTCGTTGACGACGACGGTCGCGTAGTGCCCGGTGCAGACGGCGTCGAAGCCGAGCGCGAGGGCCTTGTCGAGCAGCGCGGCGAACTTGATCTTCTCGTTGCAGCGCAGGCACGGGTTGGGCGTGCGGCCCGCCTCGTACTCGGCGACGAAGTCGTCCACCACGTCCTCGCGGAAGCGCTCGGCGAGGTCCCACACGTAGAAGGGGATGCCGATGACGTCGGCGGCGCGCCGGGCGTCGCGCGAGTCCTCGATGGTGCAGCAGCCCCGCGCGCCGGTGCGGAAGGACTGCGGGTTCGCCGAGAGGGCGAGGTGCACGCCGGTGACGTCGTGACCGGCCTCGGCGGCGCGGGCGGCGGCGACGGCGGAGTCCACTCCGCCGGACATGGCGGCGAGGACCCGGAGGGGTCGGGGGTGCGGGCGCTGCGGCGAGGTCTCAGTCATAGCCCTACCAGGGTACGGGGCGCCGGGAACCGGGAGCGGGGAACCAGGGTCGCGGGCGGGAGCGTTCTCGCTCACATGGGGAACAAGGGGAGCGGAAGGAAACGGCCCGCGAAGAAGGGAGCCGCCGGGAAGAAGGGAGCCGCGGGGAAGAAGGGCGGGCCCACCCGGCGGGCGGTGCTGCTCGGCGGCACGGTCGCCGTGGCCGGCGCGGCCGTCTTCGCCCGCGACGAGCTGGCCCGCCTCTGGTGGCGGCTGCCCGGCATGGAGAAGAAGCGGGTGGAGGGCGAGCTGGACCACAAGGGCGCCGAGTGGACGGCCGCCTCGGGCTACAACTGGCGGCGCGCCGACCGCCCCGACGACTACGTGATCGACCGGGTGGTGATCCATGTCGTCCAGGGCAGCTACCGCTCCGCGCTCAAGGTCTTCAAGGACCCGGCCCACGGCGCCGCCGCGCACTACGTGGTGCGCAAGGACGGGCACGTCGCCCAGATGATCCGCGAGCTCGACGTGGCCTTCCACGCCGGGAACCGCGACATGAACGAGCGCAGCATCGGCATCGAGCACGAGGGCTTCGTCGACCGCCCGCAGGACTTCACGCCGGCGATGTACGAGGCCTCGGCCCGGCTCACCGCCGGCATCTGCGCGCGGTACGGGATACCCGTGGACCGGGAGCACATCATCGGGCACGTGGAGGTGCCCGGCACGGACCACACCGACCCGGGCCCGCACTGGGACTGGAAGCGGTACATCGCGCTGGTGCGGCAGGCGCGCGCGAAGATCCCGGCGCCGGCCGGCTGAAACCGGCGGCCGGCCTTGCAACGGCGGGTCAGCTGAGACCGGCGCTCCGGGCCCGCTCGACCGCCGGGCCGATCGCCTCGGCGACCGCGGCCACGTCCTCCTTGGTGGAGGTGTGGCCCAGGCTGAAGCGGAGGGTGCCGCGGGCCAGCTCCGGGGAGGCGCCGGTGGCGAGCAGCACGTGGCTGGGCTGGGCGATGCCGGCGGTGCAGGCCGAGCCGGTGGAGCAGGCGATGCCGGCGGCGTCCAGGAGCAGCAGCAGGGAGTCGCCCTCGCAGCCGGGGAAGGTGAAGTGGGCGTTGGCGGGGAGCCGGTCGACCGGGTCGCCGCCGAGGAGCGCGTCGGGGACGGCGGAGCGGACCGCGGCGACGAGCTCGTCGCGCAGGGCGCCGACCTCGCGGGCGAACTCCTCTTGGCCCTCGGCCGCGAGCCGGGCGGCCACGGCGAAGGCCGCGACGGCGGGCACGTCGAGGGTGCCGGAGCGCACGTGGCGCTCCTGGCCGCCGCCGTGCAGGACGGGCACCGGGGTGTGCTCGCGGCCGAGCAGCAGCGCGCCGATGCCGTACGGGCCGCCGATCTTGTGGCCGGAGACGGTCATGGCGGCGAGTCCGGAGGCGGCGAAGTCGACCGGGACCTGGCCGACCGCCTGGACCGCGTCCGCGTGCAGGGGCACGCCGAACTCGGCCGCCACGTCGGCGAGTTCGCGGACCGGCAGCACGGTGCCGATCTCGTTGTTGGCCCACATCACGGTGGCCAGGGCGACGTCCTCGGGGTCGCGGGCGAGTGCCTCGCGCAGCGCCTCGGGGTGCACCCGGCCGTAGGAGTCGACCGGCAGGTACTCGACGGTGGCGCCCTCGTGGGTGGCGAGCCAGTCGACGGCGTCGAGCACCGCGTGGTGCTCGACGGGGCTGGCGAGGACCCGGGTGCGGCGCGGGTCGGCGTCGCGGCGGGACCAGAAGAGGCCCTTCACGGCGAGGTTGTCGGCCTCGGTGCCGCCGGAGGTGAAGACCACCTCGCTGGGCCGCGCGCCGAGCGCGCCCGCGAGGCTCTCGCGGGCCTCCTCGACGGTCCGCCGGGCGCGGCGGCCGGCCGCGTGCAGCGAGGAGGCGTTGCCCGTGACGGCGAGCTGGGCGGTCATCGCCTCGATCGCCTCGGGAAGCATGGGCGTGGTCGCGGCGTGGTCGAGGTAAGCCATGGTGCGTCGATTCTACGAGGCGGGCCCGCCCACCCGGGAAGGCGCCCTTGCGCCATCAGCGGCGACGCGACCCGGCCGCGCCCCTCGCCAGGGGGCGGTCCCGGCCCGGCCCCTCGCGTCAACCCCTGGGCCCGGCCCCTCGGCCCGGCCCCTCGGCCCGGCCCCTCGGCCCGGCCCCTCGACTCAGCCCCTCGGCGCGCGGGCGAGCTGGCGGGACTGGGCGACCAGGCGGTCGGCGCTGTCCCAGACCTCGGCGTCCTCCTCCAGGAAGCCGCCCGCGAGGTTGCGGGTGGTGATGGAGACGCGCAGGGGGCCGGGGGCCGGGCGGCAGCGGACGTGGGTGGTCAGCTCGACGGTGGGGGTCCAGCCCTTGAGGCCCAGTTCGAAGGAGGTCGGCGGGAGGGCGTCGACCGTGAGGAGCAGCGACAGCGGGTCCGGGTCGCGGCCGTCGGCGAGGCCGAACCAGCCGCGCATCTCGCCCTTGCCGGACGGCGCGCCGATCGCCCAGCCGACGGTGGCCGGGTCGAGGCGGATGTCCAGGCGCTCGGTGATCGCGGAGGAGCCGGGGATCGCCGGGGTGGGGCCGTCGGAGGCGCCGAAGCACTGGTCGATCGGGGCGATCGCGGGCGGGGCGGCGGTGGTGCGGACGTCGTCCGGGAGGGCGTCCAGGTCGCCGTACGAGGCGAGCACGCGGATCCGCTCCACCTCGCTGCCGTCCTCAGCGAACTGCAGCAGGGAGGCCTGGCCGGTGGAGAGGGTGCGGCCGGTGCGGACCGTCTCGACGCGGATCACGGCCGGGCCGGGCACGGACGGCGTGAGGTAGTGCGCCGAGATCGTGAACGGGTCCGGGTGCGGCAGGTGCTCGCCGAGCGCGCGGCCGAGGAGGGCGAGGAGGTAGCCGCCGTTGACGGCGTGGATGATCGTCCAGCCGGCGGACAGCTCGGCGTCGTAGACCCCGGGCTCGCGCAGGGTGACCGCGGTGTCCCGGTCGAACTCGCTCGTGGCGCCGCTCGCGACCCCGTCCGCCGCGCCGTTCGTCGTGCCGTTCACCGTCTCCATGCTGCTCGTACTCATGGCCGAAACGCTACCCGAAGTAGCTACTAAGCGGTAGCTTTTTCGTTGTCCGGTTCCTCGCGCGCGTTCGACCGCCGGTTCCAGGCGCGCGGGGCCCGCCAGTGGTAGCGCATCGCGAGCAGCCGCAGCGCGAAGGCGGTCAGCACGGCGAAGCCGCTGGTGTACGCGTTGAGCACGTCGAAGCGGAGGGAGAGCACGACGATCGTCGCGCCCACGATGGCCGGTACGGCGTAGAGGTCGCGGTCCCAGCGCAGCAGCGAGGGCACCTCGTTGGCCAGCACGTCGCGCAGCACGCCGCCGCCCACGGCCGTGGCGAGGCCGAGCGCCGCGGAGGAGGTGAGCCCGAGCCCGTAGTCGTACGCCTTGGTCGTGCCCGTCACGCAGAACAGGCCGAGGCCCGCCGCGTCGAAGACGTTGACCGCGGTCTGGGTGCGCTCCACCTCGGGGTGGAGGAAGAAGACGAAGGCCGTCGCGATCAGCGGCATCAGGAAGTAGCCGAGATCGGTGAAGGCGGCCGGCGGCACCGCGCCGATGATCAGGTCGCGGAAGAGGCCCCCGCCGAGCGCGGTGACCTCGGCGAGGACGGCGATGCCGAAGACGTCGAAGTTCTTGCGGACGGCGAGCAGCGCGCCCGAGATGGCGAAGACGAAGATGCCGACGAGGTCCAGCGCGTGTTGGACCGACGGATTGAACAGATCGTGGAGCACCGAACCATTGTCCCGGTTCCACCGGGGCCCTCCCGCCTCCCCACGCGCGCGTGGGGAGGCGGGAGGCGGCCGGACCCGGTCAGCCCTCGGCCTTCGGGGCCTCGGCCTTCGCGGCCTCGGGCTTCGCGACCTCCGGCTCGGCGGCCTCGGACGTCGCGGCCTCGGGCTTCGCGACCTCCGGCTCCGTGGCCTCGGGCTCGGCCGCCTCGGACGTCGCAGCCTCGGGCTTCGCGACCTCCGGCTCCGTAGCCTCCGGCTTCGCGTCCGCCGGCTCCGCCGTCGCCTGCGCCGGCACCACGGCCTTCCCGGCCTTCTCGGCCTTCCCGGCCTTCGTGGCCTCGGCGGCCCCGGCCGCCTTCTCCGGCTCGCCCGCCCGCGTGATCGTGCCGTCCTGGATCTCCCGGGCGAAGTGGCAGGCCACCTTGTGGCCGCCGCCGACGTCCGTCAGCTCCGGGCGCTCCGTCGCGCAGCGCGTCTGCTGCGCCCACGGGCAGCGGGTGTGGAAGCGGCAGCCGGCCGGCGGGTTGGCCGGGGACGGGAGGTCGCCGTGGAGCAGGATGCGCTCGCGGCGCTCCTCGACCTCCGGGTCCGGGACCGGCACCGCCGACATCAGGGCGCGGGTGTACGGGTGCATCGGCTCCGCGTACAGCGCGTCGCTCGGCGCCTCCTCGACCAGCGAGCCGAGGTACATCACGCCGATGACGTCCGAGATGTGCCGGACCACCGCCAGGTCGTGGGCGATGACCAGGTAGGTCAGGCCCATCGACTCCTGGAGCTCCTCCAGGAGGTTGATCACCTGGGCCTGGATGGAGACGTCCAGGGCCGAGACGGGCTCGTCGCAGATGATCAGGTCCGGCTCCAGGACGAGCGCCCGCGCGATGCCGATGCGCTGGCGCTGGCCGCCGGAGAACTCGTGCGGGTAGCGGGAGAGCGCGTTGGCGGGCAGGCCCACCTTCGCCAGGATCTCCTTGATCTTCTCCCGGCGCTCCTCCTGGTCCGCGCCGATCCCGTGCGCGGCCATGCCCTCGCTGAGGATCGACTCGATGTTCTGCCGCGGGTTGAGGCTGCCCAGCGGGTCCTGGAAGACCATCTGGAGCCGGCGGCGGAAGGAGCGCAGGTCCTTCTCGGAGAGCTTGGCGACGTCGGTGCCGTCGAGCACGACCGAGCCGTCGGTGATGTCGACCAGGCGGAGCACGGCGCGCCCGAGGGTCGTCTTGCCGCAGCCCGACTCGCCGACCAGGCCGTAGGTCTGGCCCGCCTCCACCGACAGCGAGATGCCGTCGACGGCGTAGACGTGCCCGACCGTGCGGTCGAAGAGGATGCCCTTCTTGACGGGGAAGTGGACCTTCACGCCGTCCAGTTCGAGCAGGCTCATGCCGGGACCTCCGTCGTGGCCAGGACCGGGTTGACGCAGCGGGCGCGGTGGCCGGCCTCGCGGGGTTCGGTCAGTTCGGGCGTGCCGGTGAGGCACTCCATCTCGTACCGGTCGCAGCGCGGGGCGAAGGCGCAGCCCTCGGCCCAGGCGATCTGGTCGTTGATGGACCCGCGGATCGGGTGCAGGGGCTCGCCGCGCGGGGCGTCGAGCCGGGGGATGGAGCCGAGCAGCCCGTGGGTGTACGGGTGCGTGGGGTGGGCGAACAGCTCGCGGCGGCCGGCGGACTCGACGACCTTGCCCGCGTAGAGCACGTTCACCTGGTCGCACAGGCCGGCGACGACCCCCAGGTCGTGGGTGATCATCAGGAGCGCGGTGCCCTCCTGGTCGACCAGTTCCTTGAGGAGTTCGAGGATCTGGGCCTGGATGGTGACGTCGAGCGCTGTGGTCGGCTCGTCGGCGATGAGCAGCCGCGGGGCGCAGGCCACCGCCATGGCGATGAGCGCGCGCTGCCGCATGCCGCCGGAGAGCTGGTGCGGGAACTCCTTGAGGCGCCGGGTGGGGTCGGGGATGCCGACCCGGTCCAGGAGGTGGGCGGCCTCCTTGCGGGCGGCCTCCCCCTTCAGTCCGCGGTGCCGCTGGAGGATCTCGGTGACCTGGAGACCGATGGGGATGACCGGGTTCAGCGAGGACAGCGGGTCCTGGAAGATCATCGCCAGGTCCCGGCCGCGCAGGTCGCGCATCCTGCCGGGGCTGAGGGTCAGCAGGTCGGTGCCGTCGAAGTCGGCGCGCCCGCCGAGGGTGACGCCCTTGGACGGCAGCAGGCCCATCAGGGCGAGCGAGGTCACGGACTTGCCGCAGCCCGACTCGCCGACCAGGCCGACGACCTGGCCCTGGTCGACGTCGAAGGAGACGCCGTTGACCGCCCGGACGTCCTTGCGGCCGCGGCCGCCGAAGGTGACGGTGAGTTCGTCCACGGTGAGCAGTGGCATGACTAACCTCGCAGCTTCGGGTCGAGCGCTTCGCGCATGGCCTCGCCGAGGAGGGTGAAGCCGAGGGCGGTGATGATGATGGCGACCGCCGGATACATCGACATCATGGGCGCGTTGTCGAAGAAGCGCTCCGCCTGGGAGAGCATGACGCCCCACTCGGGGACCGACGGGTCGGGGTTGCCGAGTCCGAGGTACGAGAGGGCGGCGGCCTCGATGATGGCGGTGGCGAGGCTGAGCGTCGCCTGGACGATCACCGGGCTCAGCGAGTTCGGCATGATCTGGGTCAGCACGATGCGCCGCTTGCGGATGCCGAGCGCGCGGGCCGCGAGGACGTAGTCGGTGCCGCCCTGGGCGATCATCGAGCCGCGCAGCAGGCGGGCGAAGACCGGGATCTGCACCACGCCGACGGCGATCATCACGGTGGTGAGCGACTGGCCCATCACGGCGGCGACGGAGACGGCGAGGAGCAGCGAGGGCAGCGCCAGCATGATGTCGGTGACGCGCATGACGGCGTCGTCGATCCGCTGTCCGGTCCGTCCGCCGAGGGTGGCGGCCGCGCCCGACACGGCGCCGACGACGGCGCCGATGACGAGGCCGATGAGCATGGAGACCACGCCGACGAGCAGGGTCTGGCGGGCGCCGACGAGCATGCGGGAGAAGACGTCGCGGCCGAGGTGGTCGAGGCCGAACCAGTTCTCGGCGCGGGCGCCGACGAACTCGCCGCGGTTGGGGAAGACCTCGCCGCGCCAGGCCTGGTCGGTCGGGGCGTGCGGGGCGATCCAGGGGCCGACGATCGCGAGCAGCACGAACGCGGCGATGATCACGGCGCCGATGATCGCGGCCTTGCTGTTGCGCAGCCGGCGCAGCGCCTCGCGCCAGAGGCTGGCGCCGGTCGAGGTCTCGGTCCTCGCCGTGAGCTGGGCGAGCCGGTCGACCTTGGAAGCGGTGTTCGTCAGGCTCATCAGTGCACCCGCACCCTCGGATCGATGACGCTGTACGCGAGGTCCACCAGCATGTTGATCAGCACGTAGATCAAGGCGATGAACATGATGAAGCCGACCAGCACCGGGTAGTCACGGGCGTCGATGGCGGTCCTGATGAAGGAGCCGATGCCGCCGAAGGAGAAGACGGACTCGGTGAGGACGGCGCCGGACAGCAGGCTTCCGGTGAGCAGGCCGACGGTGGTGACGACCGGCAGCAGCGCGTTGCGCAGGATGTGCCGGCCGCGCACGACGCGGCGCTCCAGGCCCTTGGACTCGGCGGTGCGGATGTAGTCCTCGCCGAGCACCTCCAGGACGCTGGCGCGGGTCATCCGGACGATGACGGCGAGCGGGATGGAGGCGAGCGCGATGCCGGGCAGCACCAGGTGCATGAGGGCGTCCCAGGAGGCGTCGAGCTCGCCGGTGAGGATGCCGTCGAGGACGGCGAAGCCGGTCACGCTGGTGGCGTCGATGCCGGTGGACTGGCGGCCGAAGGTGCCGAAGATCCCGCCGAAGGCGCCCTTGAGCAGGTCGGCCAGGAAGAAGACGGGGATGCAGATGCCCACGAGCGAGCCGGAGACGGAGGCCACGTCGAGCCAGCCGCCGCGCTTGCGGGCCGCCAGGTAGCCGAGCGGGATGCCGACGACGGTGGCGATGATCATGGCCGCCACGCTGAGTTCCACGGTGGCCGGGAAGCGCAGCACGAACTCGTCCCAGACCGGCTGTCCGGTCTGCACCGAGGTGCCGAGGTCGAGGTTGAAGAGCCGCTTGAGGAAGCGTCCGTACTGGACGTAGAGCGGCTGGTCGAGTCCCAGCGCGCGGTTGATGCGCGCCACGTCGGCTTCGGTCGCCCGCTCGCCCAGGATCGCTGAGGCGGGTCCGCCGGGCAGTCGGTTCAGCCAGATGAAGAGGAGAACCGACAGGCCGAGCAGGGTGGGTATCAGCTGGAGAAGTCGTCGTACGACGAGTCGCAACACCCCGCGTGCCCCTTTCTTGCGTTGTTCGGGAGTCGGATGCGAAGCCGCCCGGCCACGCTGTTTCCGTGGCCGGGCGGACCGCTGGCGGTGGTGTTACTTGAAGGAGACCTCGGCGAAGTTCTCCTGCGTCAGCGGGGAGACCTTCGGCGGGTTGACGTTCTTGCCGAAGGCGATGGCCGGCGGCGAGGAGGACAGCGGGACGCCCGGGAGGTAGTCCATGATGGCCTCGTTGGCCTTCTTGTACAGGTCCGTGCGCTTGGCCGGGTCGCCCTGGAGGGAGCCCGCCTTCACCGCGGCGAAGACCTTGTCGTCCTTGAAGCCCCACTGCTTGTCGTACCCGGCGAACCAGGTGCCGATGAAGTTGTAGCCGTCGTTGAAGTCACCGGTCCAGCCGAGCATGTGCAGGGCGCAGGAGCCGGCCTCGGTGGCGTCCAGGTAGTCCGGGTTCCACTTCATGGGCTTCGGGGTGACCTTGATGCCGGCCTTCTCCAGGTCGGCCTTGATCAGCTCGAAGATGTCCTGCGGGGCCGGCATGTACGGCCGGGTGACCTCGGTCGGGTAGCAGAACTCGATGCTGAGGTTGCTCTGGCCGGCGGCGGCGAGGAGCTGCTTGGCCTTGTTCGTGTCGAAGGGGTACTTCTTCACGTTCTCGGAGAAGCCGGCGACCGTGTCGGGCATGAACTGGGTCGCGACCTTGCCGCCGGCGGGCAGCTGGGTCTTGACGATGTTCTCGCGGTCGATGGCGTGGGCGATGGCCTGGCGGACCTCGGGCTTCTTGAGCGCCGGGTTCTTCTCCTGGGACATGCCGAGGTAGAGCAGGTTGAAGACGTCACGGGTCGGCACCTTGAAGCCGGCCGCCTCGAGCGTCTTGATGTCGGCGGGCGCGACCAGGTCGTAGCCGTCGATGTCACCGGCCTGCAGCGCCTGACGGCGGCCGCTCTCGGTGTCGATGGTGCGGAAGACCAGGTTCTTGACCTTGGCCTTCTCGCCCCAGTAGTCGTCGAAGCGGGTCAGGGTGACTTCCTTGTTGCCCTTGTTCCACTTCGTGATCTTGTACGGGCCGGTGCCGGCGACCGTGCCGGCCTCCTGGCTGTACTTGGGGTACGTGATGGCGTCGCCCTTGGCGGTCGCCTCCTGCTTCGCGTACTCCTTGAGCGCCTTCGGCGAGTGGATCGCGAGGGCCTGGAGGGAGAAGCCGCCCGGAAGGTTGGCGGAGGGCTCGTGAACCTCGATGACGGCCGTGTTCGGGTCCTTGACGGTGCAGGACTTGTAGTTGGCCTTCGGGGTTTCCTTGTCCTCGTTCTTCGCGAACCCGCCCATGATGGTCTGCCAGTAGTAGGAGACCGCGCTGGACTGGTACGTGCCCTTCCAGTTGAACCAGTAGTCGTAGTTCGCGCAGACCGCGGCGGCGTCGAACTTCTCGCCGTCGTGGAACTTCACGCCCTGACGCAGGTTGAACGTCCAGACCGTGCCGGCGGGGTTGCTGGACCACTTCTCGGCGAGGCCGCCGACCAGCTTGCTGCCGCCGGACTCGTGCTCCAGCAGGGCCTCGAAGGCCTGACGGGTGACGCGGAAGGTCTCGCCGTCGGAGGCGAGGGCCGGGTCGAGGGAGGCCGGGTCACCGGGGGCACCGAACACGAAGGTGTCCTTCGCGCCGTCCTTGTCCCCGTCCTTGCCCCGCTCGCTCGCGCAGCCGGTGGCGATGAGGCCGACCGCGAGGGCCGCCGTCAAAGCCCGGGCTGACCGGGACGTGAATATTCGCATGGGTCCACCCCTGGGTCGCCATGTGTGGTCGGTCTGACCGGCCGAACGCTACTGGCGAGTGACGCGGCAGAGAACAGTCCGCATAGCGGTGATATCAACCTGAGACCCGGACAGTTGGCAAATCGGGCGGTTGCGGGACAGAGCCTCCGCGTCGCCCGCAAGCGGAGCCAAAACCTCAGCTCGGCAAGGGATTTCGCCCGGGTTTCGGCGGGGTGTCCGGGCGGGCTCAGCGCGGCTGCGCGGGCGGGTAGCCGTAGCCCGGCTGGTGAGACGCGGAGCCGCGGCCCGCGGCGTGCGCGTCGCGGTCGTAGAAGGGGCGGGCGTGGGCGTACAGCCACATCGCGACCGGGTCGTACGTGTCGGACATGGCCACCGTGGACACCGGCAGGCCGTCGGGCACGGCGGCGACGGTCTGGTGCATCATCGCCCGCACCGCCTCGACGGAGGCCGGCGAGGAGTCGTACAGGTCGAGGCCGATGGCCAGGTACGGGGAGCCGAGCGCGGGCTGCACCCAGGCGCGGCGCAGCGAGCGGACGGCCGGGGTGCGGTGCGCGTTCTGCGTGAGCAGGGCGTAGAACTGCGGGATCTCCAGGGCCGGTTCGGACAGCCGCAGCGGTCCGGCGGGCATCCGGTCGAGGCCGGTGGCGATGCGGCGCAGGTCGGCCCAGGGGATGCCGACGCCGCCGCCGGGGGCGTGCGGGTTCAGCCAGAGGCCCCAGCGGTCGGGGTAGAGGGCGCGGGCGATCTCCAGGCCGGCGACGAGCTCGTGGCCGCGGGTCCAGCCGGAGGCGGCGAGCTCCTGCGCGGAGGTCACGCAGGGCGCGTAGCCGTAGCCGTCGACCTCCATGTTGCCGTACTGGGCGTCGGGCGAGCCCGGGGTGCCGTGCCACAGCAGCATCCGGACCTCGGAGTCGGCGAGGGCGCGCAGCAGCTGCTCGTAGGCGTCGTGGCGCCCGGGTGCCACCTGGCGCAGCATGTGCTCGACCTGTCCGGTCGCGGCGGTGCCTGACGCGCTCACCGTGGGTCCCGCCCCTCTATGTCGTACGACTCGGCTCGGAGGTTCTTGAATCAGTTCAGCTTAAGGGGGAGGTCCGTCACACGGCGGCGCGCTGGTAGAAGGGGCGCACCTTCTCCAGCATCCAGTCGGCGACGGGGTCCTGGGCGACGTCGAGCAGGATCAGGTTGACCGGCCAGGCGACCTCGACCCGGCCGAGGGCGCGGCCCAGGGCGTCGAGCGGGGCGTTGCGGTCGGCCTCGGGGCCGGTGAGCCGGACGCCGACGAAGAGGGCGGGCTCGGTGCCCTCGACGCTGGCGAGGGCGCGGTGGGCGGTGGCGACCACGCCGGTGGCCTCGAACTCGGCGGAGGCGGCGGCCAGGAAGTCGACCGGGTCGTCCTGCCAGTCGGGCTCGAAGAGCCGCACCCGGCCGCCGGTGGCGGGCCCGTCGAGCGCGGTGCGCCCGACCCGGCACAGCTCGGCGACGGCGGGCGGGGGCAGCGGGACGCCGACGGTGCCGCCGGGGTTCACGGCGATGCCGAGCTGCGGGGGCAGGCCGCGGGCGAAGTCGCGGGCGGGGGCGACGGTGTACGACATGTGGGCGCCGGCGACGGCGAGGAACTCCTGCTCGGAGCTGAAGACGGGCACGTAGGCGGCGCCGTCGATCTCCATGGTGGGCAGGTCGAGGTCCCGGCTGTCGGGGCCGCCGCCGTTGGGCAGCGGCACCCAGACGGGGCTGCGGCCGAGCACCTCGACCAGGCGGCCGCCGGCGGAGGGGTTGCCGAGGGAGGCGGCCAGTACTTCCTCGAGCTCATTGCCCGGCCACGTCACGTCCACGGTTCTCGTCGTCCCCTTCCCCGGCACACGGTCGGATCAGAACCCTAATGGCGCCGTCGGCCCCGTGTGACCGGAAAGGGGTGCGGAGTGCGTCACGAAGGGTCCCGGAAGGAGATCCTCCGCAGGGCGTCGGCGGCGTCCCGGTCGAGCAGGGTGACCGAGGCGCAGCCGGGCGGCAGGGTGCCGGCCTCGGCGGTGCGGACCAGCCGGGCGACGGCGCGGCGGTGCCGGGCGAAGGCGTACGGGGACACGCCGCGGCCCCGGTCGCGCTGGCCGGCCCGGGCGGTCGCCGGGTCCACGTCGAGCAGGATCAGGTGCATCGCGGCGCCCCGGCGGCGGGCGGCGCGGCCCAGCCAGCCGCGCACCCAGGACTGGGTGCCGCAGTCGTGCACGACGAGGCCGGCGCCGGTGCGCAGGGCGCGGCGCAGGCCCGCGTAGTGGGCGAGGCGGGCGAGCGGGCGGTAGAGCGCGTAGGGCAGGAAGCGGGGCAGCCGGGCCTCCCAGCGCTCCCGGGTGTCCTGGGAGTCGACGGCGCGGCCCTCGGCGGCGCGGGCCATCAGGGTGGACTTGCCGGCGCCGGGCAGCCCGGAGACGACCACGACGTCTCCGGCGGCGTAGGTGAGCGCGCGGGGACTGCGGCCGTCCCGCTCGCGCAGGTCGCGCAGCAGCCGCGCGCGGCGCCGGGTGCGGGCCCGCTCGCGGGTGCGGGCCCGGGCGACCGCCCGCTGGGCCGGTATGCCGGCCTCCGCCGCCGTGGCCGAGGCCGTGGCGGGGACTCCGGTGCGCTGGATCGTCATCGCTTCTCCCCCTGTCGGGTCTCCCCCTGACGGGACTGCGGGACCCCTGCCCACAAAGTGTAAAGAGACGGTAATGAGGCACAAGCGATTTGCCGCGCGGATCGGGCGTGCAATGATGAGCGCGCCACGCGCTCGCCCGAGCGCGCACAACCGCATACCGGCCGCTCGAATCCGCGCGGGAGAGTCCCGGGGCACCTCGTGTCACCCGGGCGCCGAAGGAGCAAGCACCTCCCTTGAATCTCTCAGGCCCCGTACCGCGTGGATGAGGCAGATCTGAAAAGCGGGTCGCCCTGGCGCGTCCCCACCCAAGGTGCAAGCCGAAGCTCTCGGTGACGAGATGCCCTCGGTGAACCTCTCAGGTTCCATGACAGATGGGGAGGATCCGTCCTCACCGTCATGCACGTCGTGCCCCGCACGCCTGGGACCCGGGAGCCACCCCATGAGCACTGCCCCCCGTCTGACCGCCCTCGATGCCCTGCATCGTTCGCTGGGCGCGACCATGACCGACTTCGCCGGCTGGGACATGCCGCTGCGCTACGGCAGCGAGCGCGACGAGCACAACGCCGTGCGGACCCGGGCCGGTCTCTTCGACCTCTCCCACATGGGCGAGATCACCGTCACCGGCCCGCAGGCCGTGGACCTCCTGGACTACGCCCTGGTCGGCAACATCTCGACCGTGGGCAACGGGCGCGCCCGCTACACGATGATCTGCCAGGAGGACGGCGGCATCCTGGACGACCTGATCGTCTACCGCCTCGGCGAGACGGAGTACATGGTCGTCGCCAACGCCTCCAACGCCCAGGTCGTGCTCGACGCGCTGACCGAGCGCGCGGCCGGCTTCGACGCCGAGGTCCGCGACGACCGCGACGCGTACGCCCTGATCGCCGTCCAGGGCCCGGAGTCCCCCGGCATCCTCAAGCAGCTCACCGACGCCGACCTGGACGGCCTGAAGTACTACGCGGGCCTGCCGGGCACCGTGGCCGGCGTGGACGCGCTGATCGCCCGGACCGGCTACACCGGCGAGGACGGCTTCGAGCTGTTCCTGAAGCCGGCCGACGCCGAGGGCGTGTGGCAGGCGCTGACCGAGGCCGGCAAGGACGCCGGCCTGATCCCCTGCGGCCTGTCCTGCCGCGACACGCTGCGCCTGGAGGCGGGCATGCCGCTGTACGGGCACGAGCTGACCACCGCGCTCACCCCCTTCGACGCCGGTCTCGGCCGGGTCGTGAAGTTCGAGAAGACGACGAACGAGGGCCGCTTCGTGGGCCGCGAGGCGCTGGAGAAGGCCGCCGAGCGCGCCGAGAGCGCCCCGCCGCGCAAGCTGGTCGGCCTGGTCGCCGAGGGCCGCCGGGTGCCGCGCGCCGGCATGTCCGTGGTCGCGAACGGCGAGGTGATCGGCGAGGTCACCTCCGGCGCCCCGTCCCCGACCCTCGGCAAGCCGATCGCCATGGCGTACGTGGACGCGGCCTTCGCCGCGCCGGGCACCGAGGGCGTCGGCGTCGACATCCGGGGCACCCACGAGCCGTACGCGGTCGTGGCGCTGCCGTTCTACAAGCGCCAGAAGTGACCATGGGGGCGTCGGCCCCGCCGGCGCCCGGCGTGACCCCCGCGGTGCGCCCGACGTGACGCATTCGTCTCAGGACACGTCTCACCCCGCAAGACCCCCGTACATCCGCACTCCCCGCATCCAGGAGAATCAGGTCATGAGCAACCCCCAGCAGCTTCGCTACAGCAAGGAGCACGAGTGGCTGTCGGCCGTCGAGGACGGCGTCGCCACGGTCGGCATCACCGAGCACGCGGCCAACGCCCTGGGCGACGTCGTCTTCGTGCAGCTCCCGGAGGTCGGTGACACCGTCACCGCCGGCGAGTCCTGTGGTGAGCTGGAGTCGACCAAGTCCGTCAGCGACCTGTACGCCCCGGTGACCGGCGAGGTCGTCGCGGCCAACCAGGACGTCGTGGACGACCCGTCGCTGGTGAACTCCGCCCCGTTCGAGGGTGGCTGGCTGTTCAAGGTGCGCATCGAGGGCGAGCCGGACGACCTGCTCTCCGCCGACGAGTACACCGCCTTCACCGCCGGCTAACCGAGACCCCCTAGGGATCGATTCATGTCGCTTCTGAACACCCCTCTCCACGAGCTGGACCCGGACGTCGCCGCCGCCGTCGACGCCGAGCTCCGCCGCCAGCAGTCCACCCTCGAGATGATCGCCTCGGAGAACTTCGCTCCGGTCGCGGTCATGGAGGCCCAGGGCTCGGTCCTCACCAACAAGTACGCCGAGGGCTACCCGGGCCGCCGCTACTACGGCGGCTGCGAGCACGTCGACGTGGCCGAGCAGATCGCGATCGACCGGATCAAGGACCTGTTCGGCGCCGAGTACGCCAACGTGCAGCCGCACTCCGGCGCCTCCGCCAACCAGGCCGCGCTGTTCGCGATCGCCCAGCCCGGCGACACGATCCTCGGCCTCGACCTGGCGCACGGCGGCCACCTCACGCACGGCATGCGCCTGAACTTCTCGGGCAAGCAGTTCAACGTGGTCGCGTACCACGTGGACGAGAACGGCCTGGTCGACATGGCCGAGGTCGAGCGCCTCGCCAAGGAGCACCGCCCGAAGGTGATCATCGCCGGCTGGTCGGCGTACCCGCGCCAGCTGGACTTCGCGGAGTTCCGCCGGATCGCCGACGAGGTCGAGGCCTACCTGTGGGTCGACATGGCCCACTTCGCGGGCCTGGTCGCGGCCGGTCTGCACCCGAACCCGGTCGAGTACGCGGACGTGGTGACCTCCACCACGCACAAGACGCTCGGCGGCCCGCGCGGCGGCATCATCCTGGCGAAGAAGGAGTTCGCGAAGAAGCTGAACTCCTCGGTCTTCCCCGGCTTCCAGGGCGGCCCGCTGGAGCACGTGATCGCGGCCAAGGCCGTCTCCTTCAAGGTCGCGGCCTCGGAGGAGTTCAAGGAGCGCCAGGAGCGCACCCTGGAGGGCGCCCGGATCATCGCCGAGCGCCTGGTCCAGGACGACGTCAAGGAGCACGGCGTGTCCGTGCTGTCCGGCGGCACCGACGTGCACCTGCTCCTGGTGGACCTGCGCGACAGCGAGCTGGACGGCCAGCAGGCCGAGGACCGGCTGCACGAGGTGGGCATCACGGTCAACCGGAACGCCGTTCCGAACGACCCGCGCCCGCCGATGGTCACCTCCGGCCTGCGCATCGGCACGCCGGCCCTCGCCACCCGCGGCTTCACGGCCGAGGACTTCCGCGAGGTCGCCGACGTGATCGCCGAGACCCTCAAGCCCGGCTTCGACGCCGAGGCGCTGAAGGCCCGGGTGACGGCGCTGGCCGACAAGCACCCGCTGTACCCCGGCCTGAAGTAGTTTCGTACGATTTAGTTCCGGTCTCGTTCGTACGACATCCCCGGGGCACCGCGCACACTGGACAGTGGGCGCGGTGCCCCGCCCCGTGTTCAGCCTTTCTGCTCCACCCCGGCAGACAACGGCGTCCAGCCCCCACAAGGAGTCCCCTGTGGCCATCTCGGTCTTCGACCTGTTCTCGATCGGCATCGGTCCGTCGAGCTCCCACACGGTGGGCCCGATGCGCGCCGCCCGGATGTTCGCCCGCCGGCTGAAGAACGAGGGGCTGCTCGCCCACACCGCCTCGATACGGGCCGAGCTCTACGGCTCGCTCGGCGCGACCGGCCACGGCCACGGCACCCCGAAGGCGGTGCTGCTCGGTCTGGAGGGCCACTCCCCGCGCACGGTGGACGTGGAGACCGCCGACGACGAGTTCGAGCGCATCAAGCAGAGCGGCCGGATCAACCTGCTCGGCGCCCACGAGATCCCGTTCTCGTTCGACGACGACCTGATCCTGCACCGCCGCAAGGCCCTGCCCTACCACGCCAACGGCATGACGGTCTTCGCGTACGACGCCGAGGGCGCCCTGGTCCTGGAGAAGACCTACTACTCGGTCGGCGGCGGCTTCGTCGTCGACGAGGACGCGGTGGCCGGCGAGAACCCGATCATCCCGGACGACACCGTCCTGAAGTACCCCTTCCGCACCGGCGACGAGCTGCTCCGCCTCACCAAGGACACGGGCCTGTCGATCTCCTCCCTGATGCTGGAGAACGAGAAGGCCTGGCGCACCGAGGAGGAGATCCGCTCCGGGCTCCTCGACATCTGGCGGGTCATGCAGGCCTGCGTCTCGCGCGGCATGTCCCGCGAGGGCATCCTGCCGGGCGGCCTGAAGGTCCGCCGCCGGGCCGCCACCTCCGCCCGCAAGCTGCGCTCCGAGGGCGACCCGGCCGCGCACGCGATGGAGTGGATCACCCTCTACGCGATGGCCGTGAACGAGGAGAACGCGGCCGGCGGCCGGGTGGTCACCGCCCCGACGAACGGTGCCGCGGGCATCATCCCGGCGGTCCTGCACTACTACATGAACTTCGTCCCGGGCGCGGACGAGGACGGCGTGGTCCGCTTCCTCCTCGCGGCCGGCGCCATCGGCATGCTCTTCAAGGAGAACGCCTCGATCTCCGGCGCCGAGGTCGGCTGCCAGGGCGAGGTCGGCTCCGCCTGCTCCATGGCCGCCGGCGCCCTCGCCGAGGTCCTCGGCGGCTCCCCCGAGCAGGTGGAGAACGCGGCCGAGATCGGCATGGAGCACAACCTGGGCCTCACCTGCGACCCGGTCGGCGGCCTGGTCCAGATCCCGTGCATCGAGCGCAACGGCATGGCGGCGGTCAAGGCCGTCACGGCGGCGAAGATGTCGATGCGCGGCGACGGCAGCCACCTGGTCTCCCTCGACAAGGTCATCAAGACCATGAAGGAGACCGGCGCGGACATGTCCGTCAAGTACAAGGAGACGGCCCGCGGCGGTCTCGCCGTCAACATCATCGAGTGCTGAGCACCCGCGGCCGCTGAGCCGGGCCGCGGTCCCGGCCCGTCAGGGCAGCAGCCAGTGCGGGTCCGGGACCACGGTGAGCAGCGCCGAGACCAGCACCACGAGGCCGAGGACCGCCAGCTCGACCCGGGCCGGCGGCTCCGGGTCGGCGGCGTGCAGCATGCGGTGGCGGGCGGTCAGCGCGAGCAGGGCGGTCAGCCCGAACAGCGCCAGCTTCACCAGCAGGACCCTGCCGTACGCGGTGGTGAACACCCCGTCCAGGGGCAGCCGGCGCAGCGTGGAGCAGGTGCCGGTGACGGCGAGCGCGGCGAAGACCACGGCGGCCATCCGGGCGTAGCGCATCAGCACGTCCCGGCCCCAGCCGCGCAGCCGCATGGTGCGCAGCACGTAGAGCAGGCTGCCGCACCACAGCGAGGCGGCGGTCAGATGGACCACGGTGAGGGTGACGCCGATCGCCGGGGTGTACGCCTCGGGGTGGGCGCGCATCGCCTCGGCGCCGACGGCGACCGCGAGCGGCGCGACGGCGAGGGCGGGGCGCCGGGTGGCGGCGCACAGCGCGGCGAGCCCCAGCGCGTTGGCGGTGACCAGCAGGAGCCGGCCCTCACGGAGCCCGGAGGCGGTGCCGAGGCCCAGGCCGCTGAGCCAGGCGAGCAGGACGAGCAGGCCGGCGGAGGCGGCGCAGCCGGTCGTGGCGGCCGGGACGGACCAGCGGCGCGGCAGCGGGCCCTCACCGGCCAGCCGGGCGCCGGCGAGCTCGCCGATCTGGACGGCGAGCGCCACGAGGACGAGGAGCCGCAGCAGCGTGATCGCGCCGGCGGCGGGGATCTCCAGCTCGCCGGTGCCGGTCTGGGCCAGCGAGACGCCGAGCAGGGCGACGGTGAGGACGGCGAGTAACGCGAGGACGGCCGCCGTCCGTCGGATCGGGGTGCCGAGGGGTCCGGGGAGGCTCACCGGACGATCGTCACCGGGGGCCGGACGGGCGGCAACTCGCGTACGTACGCATGGTCGTACGGAGCCGCCCGCCCGCGCCCCGGGACGGGTCAGGCCCTGGCTCAGGCCTTGCTGAGGTGGGACCAGAACTCGTCCCAGGAGAGCTTGCCGTCGCCGTTGGCGTCGCGCTGCTTGATGAGCGCCTCGGCGACCGTCTCGGTCACGTGGAAGTCGCCCATCTCGGCCATGACGTGCTTGTACTCGGCGGCCGTGATGAAGCCGTCCCCGTCCACGTCGAACTTGTTGAATGCCGTGCGCGCCGACTCGATGTCCGCCACTGTTTCCGCCCCTTCATGGTGCTCGATTGTCGGGGGTCAGATTAGCGGGCGCGCGCGTGACGGATGATGGCGGTATGAGCAGCGAGGTGGCACGGATACTGGCGGCGGCGGCGCGCGGGGAGTTCCCCCCGCCGGACGGTTCGACGACGATCGTCCCGCAGCCGAGCGGGCGGGACGCCGGGGTGCTGTCCTTCACGGCGCACTCGGTGGTGTTCCTGGACGAGGACCCGGACTGGATCCGGGCGGAGCTCGCCCGGGCCTCGACGGACCCGCTGGTGGCGAGCATGACCCCGGGCTTCCTGACGGCGCTCACCGCCCGCTCGGGCCGCTCCATGAACACGATCGACCTGCTGACGGTCGCGGACGCGCTGCCCGGCGCCCCGGAGCTGCCGCTCCGGGAGATCCACGACCAGGACCACCCGCGGGTGGCCAGGGCCCTGAAGTACCGCGACGAGGTGCGGGTGTGGGCCACCGAGGGCGGGCTGCTGACCCTGGGCCGGGGCGTGGCGGGCCGGACGGAGGTGGCGATCGAGGTCGACGAGGACGCCCGCCACCGGGGCCTGGGCCGCGCCCTGGCCACGGCGGCCCGCCACCTCACCCCGGACCCGGTGGTCTGGTCCCAGCAGTCCCCCGGCAACGCCCGCAGCGTCCGCGTCTTCCAGGCGGCCGGCTACCGCCCGGTCGGCTCGGAGGCGCTGCTGACGGCCGGCTGAGCCACCTGGGACCACCCGGGCGGAGGTGAACCGAGCCTCCCCCACTAACGGAAGATGCCCGTGTGGCCCAGGGAGTAGCGGCCGGGCTGGGGGTAGACCGCGAGGCCGTGCGGGCCGCTGCCGACCGGGATGCGGGCGAGCTGGCGGCCGGTGGCGGTGTCGATCGCGTAGACCTCGGAGTCGTAGCGGCCGGAGAGCCACAGCACCTTGCCGTCGGCGGAGACCCCGCCCATGTCGGGGGATCCGCCGTCGGGGAGCTTCCACTTCTTGGTGAGGGCGTTCTTGGTGAAGTCGAAGACCGAGACCGTGCCCTCGCCGCGGTTGGAGACGTACATCTCCCGGGAGTCGCGGGAGACGTAGAGGCCGTGGCAGCCCTTGCCGGTGGGCAGCAGGGTGGGGGTGGTGAACTTCTCGCCGTCGAGCACCCACATGCCGTGGGCCATCATGTCGGCGATGTAGAAGGTCCTGCCGTCCGGGGAGATCTTGACGTCCTGTGGCATGGCGCCCTGGAAGGGCAGTTTCTGCTGGCCGACGACCTCCATCCGCTCGGTGTCGACCTTGAGGAGTTCGCCGGAGAACTCGCAGGAGACGACGAAGTAGCGCCCGTCGGCCGAGAAGTCGGCGTGGTTGACGCCGTAACAGCTGACCGGGACGGTCTTCCTGCGCTCCATGGTGTGCGGGTCGCGGAAGACCAACTCGCGGTCGAGCGAGGCCATGACGACGGCGTACCGCCCGTTCGGGGTGAAGTAGAGGTTGTACGGGTCGTGCACCTCGACCGGCTTGCCCGCGACGCCGGTGGCCGGGTCGATCGGGGTGAGGGTGTGGCCGCGGTTGTTGTTGACCCAGAGGGTCTTGAGGTCCCAGGACGGGACGACGTGCTGGGGCTGGGTGCCGACGGGGATGGTCTCGACGACCTTGTAGGTGGCGGGGTCGATGACGGAGACCGTGTTGGAGTTGGTGTTGGGGACGTAGACCCGGGACGGGAAGCCCTTGACGACCGGGGAGAGCGCGTTCGGCCGGTCGGCGGCGTAGACGTCGTCGGGGCGGAGCGGCGGCGGCATGCCGGGCAGCCCGGCGGGCGCGGCGGCCGGCTTGGGCGCGGCGGCCTTGGTGGGGGTGGCGCTGGGGTGCGGGGGCGCGGGGCGGGGGCCGCCGCAGGCGGCGAGGCCGAGCAGCAGGGCGGTGGCGGCGAGGACGGCCTTGGTGCGGCGCGGGGGGTTCGGCATCAGCTCAGCAGCTCCGTGGTGGTGACCGCCTTCAGGCCGCGGCGGTCGAGGTCGGCGAGGAGGAGGGGCAGCGCGGCGACGGTGTCCGGGTAGCCGAAGTGGAGGCTGACCACCGAGCCGGCGCTGATCCGCCCGGTGGCGTGGGCGACGACGGCCGCGGGCCCGGGCGAGGTGAAGTCGAGGGAGTCGACGTCGTACGAGAGGGCGTGCGGGTAGCCGGCCCGGCGGGCGGCGCGCAGCACGGTCGCGGTGGCGTGCGGGGTGCGGGAGGGCCGGAACCAGCTGCCGACGGAGCCGGTGAGGCGGCGCAGCCGGCCGGCGCAGGCGTCGATCTCGGCGAAGGCCTCGTCCTCGGTCATGGCGCTGATGTCGAGGTGGCGCTGGGTGTGGTTGCCGAGGTCGTGGCCGCCGTCGAGGATCCGCCGGGCCATCTCGGGGTGCTGGTCGAGCCAGCTGCCGACGGCGAGGACGGTGATCCGGGCGCCGGCCCGTTCGGCGCCGTCGAGGATCGCGCGGGCGAGGGCGGGGTCGCCCTGGCCGTGGAAGGTGAGGGCGACCCGGGGGTGCGTGCGCGGTCCATGGGTGATCTCGGCGGGCCGGCCGGGCCAGCGGCGGGGCGCGGGCGCGGCGGCGGGGGCCGCGGGGGCAGCGCGTTCGGGCGGCGGGGCGGCGGGGCGGGGCTCGGTGCCGCAGGCGGTGGCGAGGGCTCCCGCGAGGGCGGTGGCCGCGCCCGCCCGGAGGGCACCGCGGCGGTCGGTCGGCATCACGGGACCATTTAAGGAGCCCTGGGACCGAAAGGTGACGATTGAGCCGTTTCAGGACGTTTGCGGGTCGCCATCAGCCGTCCATCATGCGGACACACCGAGGAAACACTCGATGAACGCCATACCTATTCACGCTTTGCAAGGTCAGTGCTGTACGTCACCAATGATTCATAGATGAATAGTCCCGCTTTGCCCGAATCTGCCCCAGTAGGGACTTTTGGCGTAGCGGTCCCCCGTCTGCCATAGTCGATGACACGACCCCCATTGACCCGGGCCAGGTCGTCGAAGCGGCCGCGGATACACCCCCCTATTCCGCGGCGCACCACACGAGAGCCCCCCAGGCGCCGTACCCCGGCGGACGGGGGCTTTCGTGCATCCGGGAAGAAGCGGCCTAGCGGTCGCTGACCCGCATCTCGAACCAGGTGGTCTTGCCGCGCGGGGCGAGGTCGACGCCCCAGCGGTCGGAGAGCTTGTCGACGAGGAAGAGGCCCCGCCCGCTGACGTCCAGTTCGTGCACCGGCATCAGACAGGGCAGCCCGCGCGAGGGGTCGCGCACCTCGACCCGGATCCAGCCGCGGCGGCGCTGCAGGCGCAGCGCGAAGACCCGGGCGCCGGTGTGCCGGACGGCGTTGCCGACGAGTTCGGAGACGAGCAGCACCGCGTGCTCGGCGATCTGCGGGGAGAGCCCCCAGTGGCGCAGTATCACCCACTGCGTGAGCCGGCGGGCGACCGCCGCGGACTCCGGCCGGGACGGCAGCCGGGCGTCCTCCTCGGCCGGATTCCCGTACCAGCGCAGCGCTTCCGCGGCCTGTTCGTCCTCGGCGCCCGGTGCCCACCGGGCGGCGGTCGCGCCGCCGCGCTGCCGCGGTTGATCCGTACCCTCCAGGCCCGCCATGTCCCCCATCATGGCCGCACGGAGCCCCGGCGCGGGGCCGTTCCGGGGGATTCGCCCCCTCGGAATCGACAATTCCGCGAGACTGACTCCGGCATATGCCAAAGTCAGTCCGTACGCGGTCGGGATCGGCCGGAACCGGACACCGGGCCGGCCGGATCCGCTCAGACGAACTTCGCCTTGCCCGGACCCTCCTCGACGAAGCTGCGCATGCCGCGCTCGCGGTCCTCGGTGGCGAACAGGCCGGCGAACCAGGTGCGCTCGATGGCGAGGCCGGTGTCGATGTCCGCCTCCAGACCCTGGTCGATCGCCTCCTTCGCGGCGCGCAGCGCGATGGCCGGCCCCTGGGCCAGCTTCGCGGCCCAGGCGTGCGCCTGCTCGTAGACCTCGGCGGCCGGGACCACCCGGTCCACCAGGCCGAGCCGCAGGGCCTCGTCGGCCTTCACCATGCGGCCGGTGAAGATGAGGTCCTTGGCCCTGGACGGGCCGATGAGCCGGGACAGGCGCTGGGTGCCGCCGGCCCCGGGGATCAGGCCGAGCAGGATCTCCGGCTGGCCCAGCTTCGCGTTGTCCGCGGCGATCCGGTAGTCGGCGCACAGCGCCAGCTCGCAGCCGCCGCCGAGCGCGTACCCGGTGACGGCCGCGACGACCGGCTTGGGGATGCGGGCGATGGCGGTGAAGGAGTCCTGCAGCGCCCGGGACCGCTTGACCATGGCCGCGTGGTCCATGACCTGCATCTCCTTGATGTCCGCGCCGGCCGCGAACACCTTCTCGCCGCCGTAGAGGACCACGGCCCGCACGTCGTCGCGGTCGGTGGCCTCCTCGGCCAGCTCGCGCAGCCGGTCCTGGGTGGCGATGTCCAGGGCGTTCATCGGGGGACGGTCGAGGCGGATCGTGCCGACGCCTTCGGCGACTTCGAGGTTCACAGTCATGGTCCGAAGGTTAGCCGCCGTTAACGCGAAGGGCCCCGGTGCGGTTGGTCACAACCGCACCGGGGCCCTCACGGAACGTCAGGCGCTCAGGCCTTCCACTCCGACCAGTCCATGTTCCAGCCGTTGAGGCCGTTGTCGGGCTGGATCTGCTTGTCCTTGGAGTTCTTCACCACGACCACGTCACCGATGATCGAGCTGTCGTAGAACCAGGCGGCCGGCGTCGAGGAGTCCCCGGCGCCCCGGGCGTCGCGCAGACCGACGCAGCCGTGGCTGACGTTGGCCGAGCCGAAGGTCGAGGCGGAGGCCCAGTAGTTGCCGTGCACGAAGGTGCCCGAGGTGGACAGGCGCATCGCGTGCGGCACGTCCTTGATGTCGTACTCGCCGCCGAAGCCCACGGTGGCGCCGTTCATCCGGGTCACCTTGAACTTCTCGCTGATGACCATCTGACCGTTGTACGTCGTCGTGGACGGCGCGCCCGCGGTGATCGGCAGGGTCTTGATGATCTTGCCGTCGCGCTCGACCTTCATGGTCTTCGCGGAGGCGTCCACCGTGGAGACCTGACGGCGTCCGATGGTGAAGGAGAAGGTCTTCTTCTGCTTGCCGTAGACGCCCGGGCGGCCCTCGACGCCGTCCAGGTTCAGCTTCACGGTCACCTTGGTGCCCGCGGCCCAGTACTCCTCGGGCCGGAAGTCGAGGCGGTCGTTGCCGAACCAGTGGCCCTCGATCTCCACGGCCGGCTCCGCCGTCACCGTGATGGCGCGCTCGACGGCCTCCGGGTTCGTGATGCCCCGGGTGAAGTTGATGGACACCGGCATGCCGACGCCGACGGTCTGCCCGTTCTCCGGCGTGTAGTGGCCGATGAAGGTGTTCTTCGGGGTCAGGGTCGAGAAGGTGGTGTCCTTCGCCGACTCGCGGCCCTCGGCGTCCTTGGCGATGGCGTGCACCTTGTACTGGGTGCTGGCCGCCAGGTGGCCCACCGGCTCCCAGCTCGTGCCGTCGGCGGCGAGCCGGCCCTCGACCGGGTTGCCCTCGGTGTCCGCGACGGTGACCGTGGTCAGCTTGCCCTGCTGGGCCGTCACCTTCAGCGCCCCGCTGGTCGCCACGGCGTCCGCGCCGTCCTTCGGCGTGATGTTCACGACCGCCTGGGAGGCCGCGATCTCCTGCTTGCCGCCGTCGGCGCCGCCGTCCTTGCCCCCGCTCGCCCCGGCGTCGGTGCCCCCGCCGCCGCAGGCCGTCAGGACGAGGAGCAGCGTCCCCGTCGCCAGGGCGCCCAGACGGGCGCGGGCGCCACGGCGCCGTCGGCCCGCGGCCGGTGCGGATATCGGCTGCCCGTTCACTATGGTGTTCTCCCCTCGCACGACCCGGCGACGCCCGGGCCCCACCCCCAATGCGCATCCTCACGCGCACACGGCGTTAATTAATCACACCGCAGGACACGAAAGTTCCTCGTACATGTCACCGTTCAGTCCCAGTTGGCGTGATACGGCGGAAGCAGGGGCGCCGCGGGCGCCCCGGGCGGCACGCGAAGGGGTCAGCCCAGCGCCGAGCCGGCCTTCCACCGGGCCCAGTCCAGGTTCCAGCCGCCCAGGCCGTTGTCCGGCGCGACCTGCTTGTCCTTGGAGTTCACCACCTCGACCACGTCCCCGATGAGCGTCCGGTCGAAGAACCAGCCGGCCGGGGTGTCCGACCCGCCGCCCTTCACGTCCCGCAGGCCCACGCAGCCGTGGCTGACGTTGGCCGAGCCGAAGGTCGAGGCGGAGGCCCAGTAGTTGCCGTGCAGGAAGGTGCCCGAGTCGGTCAGCCGGATCGCGTGCGGCACGTCCTTGATGTCGTACTCGCCGCCGAAGCCGACCGTGGCGCCGTTCATCCGGGTCACGTCGTACAGCTCGGTGGCCACCATCTTGCCGTTGTACGTGGTGGTCTTCGGCGCCCCGGCCGTGATCGGCAGCGTGGTCAGCAGCGCGCCGTCCCGGTGGATCTCCATGGTGTGCTTCTCGGCGTCGACCAGGGAGACCTGCGAGCGGCCCACCGTGAAGCCGACCGTCTTGCGCTGGATGCCGTACACCCCCGGCGCGCCCTCGACGTCACGCAGCGCCAGCTCGACGGTGACCCGGGTGCCCGGCCGCCAGTACTCCCGGGGCCGGAAGTCCAGGCGCTCCTTGCCGAACCAGTGGCCGGCCACCTCGACCGGCGGGTCGGAGGTGATCCGGATGGCGCGCTCGACCTCGGCCCGGTTCTCGATCTCCCGGTTGAAGGAGAAGGAGACGATCATCCCGACGCCGACCGTGGAACGGTTCTCCGGCTTGAAGTAGCCGATGAACCGGTGCTCGGGGACCACGGTGGTGAAGGTGGTGTGCCGGGCGGAGCGGCGCCCGTGCCCGTCGAGCGCGACCGCGTCCACGCTGTACTTGGCGGCGAGCGCGAGCCGGGTGTCCGGGCGGGGTCGCCAGCGCAGCCCGTCCGCGGAGATCTCCCCCGCCACCTCGGTCCGCTGCGCGTCCTCCACCTGGACGACCGTCACGCGCTCCAGGCGCCCGCTGTCGACCCGCACCTCCACCGGCCCGTCGGCCGGCACCGCGCGGGCCCCGTCCTCGGGGCTGACCCGGATCACGTCACCGGGGGCCCGCGCCGTGCCCGGGAGCTTCAGGTCGATGCCGCCGCCTCCGCCGTCCCCTCCGGTGCATCCCGCGAGCCCCACCAGGAGTCCCGCCACCGCGAGGGCGTACCCCGCCCGTTTCAGTACAAGAGTCACGCCCAGCCCAACGACGGCCACCCTCCAGGGGAAACGTGCGTGCGGGGCATGTTGGGAGCGGGCCCGCGCGGGCAGAACAGGTGGAGGACCACGTGCGGGGAGCCGCGGCCGGGACGCCGCGGCTCCGCTCACGGGGAGAGCCGCGGGAGGCGGGGACGGTGTCGAGCGCAGCCGAGCAGGAGGCGGTACGTCAGCATGCCCGCGCGCCGCGCGGGGCGGCGGTGTGGCCGGGCGCGCCCACGCCGCTCGGCGCGCGCTGCCGGGTGGGGCCGGGCGGGGTCGCGGGCACCAACTTCGCGCTGTGGGCGGGCGGGGCGGAGGCCGTCGAGCTGTGCCTGTTCGACGCGGACGGCGCGGAGACCCGGCTGCCGCTGACCGAGCTGACCCATGAGATCTGGCACGGCTTCGTGCCCGGCGTCGGCCCCGGGCAGCGGTACGGCTACCGGGTGCACGGCCGCTGGGACCCGTGGACCGGGGCCCGCTGGAACCCGGCGAAGCTGCTGCTCGACCCGTACGCGCGGGCGGTCGACGGAGAGTTCGCGCTGCCGCCCGAGGTGTACGGGCACGTCCGCGACTGGCCCCAGCAGCACGTCGCCGACACCGTCCGCGACGAGCGGGACTCCGCCCCGTACGTGCCCAAGGGCGTGGTCGTGCAGGACGACGACGACTGGTCCGACGACCGCAGGCCCAAGACGCCGTGGCCGGACTCGGTCCTCTACGAGGTGCACGTCAAGGGCTTCACCGCCCGCCACCCCGGCGTCCCCGAGCGGCTGCGCGGCACCTACGCGGGCCTCGCCCACCCGGCGGCGGTCGAGCACCTCGTACGGCTCGGGGTGACGGCCGTCGAGCTGCTGCCGGTGCACCAGTTCGCGCACGAGGACCACCTGCTGCGGCGCGGCCTGCGCAACTACTGGGGCTACAACTCGGTGGGCTACTTCGCCCCGCACGCCGCCTACTCCTCCTCCGGCACCACCGGGCAGCAGGTCGGCGAGTTCAAGCGGATGGTGCGGGCGCTGCACGCGGCCGGCATCGAGGTGATCCTCGACGTGGTCTACAACCACACCGCGGAGGCCGGCGAGCTCGGCCCCACCCTGTCCCTGAAGGGCATCGACAACCGCGGCTACTACCGGCTCCAGTCGGACGCCCGGCGCTACGCGGACTACACCGGCTGCGGCAACACCCTGCACGTGGTGCAGCCGCAGGTGCTGCGGCTCATCACCGACAGCCTGCGCTACTGGGTGACCGAGATGGGCGTGGACGGCTTCCGCTTCGACCTGGCCGCCGCCCTCGCCCGGTCGATGCACGACGTCGACATGCTGTCCCCGTTCCTCGCCGTGATCGCGCAGGACCCGGTGCTGCGCCGGGTGAAGCTGATCGCCGAGCCCTGGGACGTGGGCAACGGCGGCTACCAGGTGGGCGCCTTCCCGCCGCTGTGGACGGAGTGGAACGACCGCTACCGGGACGCCGTGCGGGACTTCTGGCGCGGCGCGCTGCCGGACGTGCGCGACCTGGGCTACCGCCTCTCCGGCTCCAGCGACCTCTACGCCTGGGGCGGGCGCCGCCCGTACGCCTCGGTCAACTTCGTCACCGCCCACGACGGCTTCACCCTGCGCGACCTGGTCACCTACGAGCGCAAGCACAACGAGGCCAACGGCGAGGGCAACCGGGACGGCACCCATGACAACCGGTCCTGGAACTGCGGCGCGGAGGGCGAGACCGACGACCCGGCCGTCAACGCGCTGCGCCGCCGCCAGCTGCGCAACCTGATGACCACCCTGCTGCTCTCCACCGGCGTGCCGATGCTGGTCGCGGGCGACGAGATGGGCCGCACCCAGGGCGGCAACAACAACGCCTACTGCCAGGACAACGAGACCGGCTGGCTCGACTGGACCCTGCCGGAGGAACCGGGCCGCGCCGAACTCCTCGCGCTCACCCGCCGGCTGCTCGCCCTGCGCCACCGCCACCCGGTGCTGCGCCGCCGGGCCTTCTTCTCCGGCCGGCGCGGCGCGGACGGCCTGCGCGACCTGGCCTGGTTCACGGCGTCCGGCACGGAGATGACGGAACCCGACTGGTACGCCCCCGCCGCCACCCTGGGCCTCTACCTCTCCGGCCGCGACATCCCGGGCCGCGATCCGCGCGGCGAACGCATCACCGACGACAGCTTCCTCGCCGTCCTCCACGCGGGCCCCGACCCGATCGACTTCCGCCTGCCGGGCCCGCCGTGGGCGGAGTCGTACGAGCTGGTCGTGGACACCGCCCGCGAGGAGCAGTCCGCCGCCCCGGCGACGGTGCACCGGGGCGGCGAGGTGCTGACGGTGGCGGGGCGGTCGGTGGTGCTGCTGCGGGTCGGGGGGTGAGGAACGGTCAGGGGGCGGAGAGCCGGACGTAGCAGGTGAAGTCGCCCGCGATCTCGACGTCCGGTCCGGTGTAGGAGGAGCTGCTGGAGCTGCTGCCGGAGGTGAAGTACGTGCCGGCCGGGCGCGCGTCGGCCACCCAGGCGTCCGGCGCGGACCGGAAGGCACTGCGGCAGCGCTCCCCGGCCTTCTCGTCGGCGACACCGGTCGGGTTCCGCCGGATGGTCTCCTTGATCTTCACCTGGCCGAAGACCCTCAGGTCGGCGTCCTTCCCGCAGGGGAGGGCGCGCACCAGGGCGAGGCTGCCGCCGAGGCCGGTGTCGGAGGAGGCGCAGGCGCCGGGCTCGACCTCGGCGAGCGGGGCGAGGGCCTTCTCGGCGTCCTCCAGCGTGCCGCTCTTCCCCGCGGCCCGGGCGGGGACGGCGGTGCTCCCGTGGCCGGTGAGGGTGTAGTCCGCCCTGAGGGAGGTGACGCCGTTGAGGACACCGCCCTCGTGCATCCACTTCAGGAGGGACGTGTAGTCGGCGCTCGCGCGGGTGAGCCGGCCCTGCCCGTCGAGCACGACGGTCAGCGGGACGAGGCCGCCGCGGTCGCTGTACCTGGCCGCGGCGGCGATGCTCGCCGGCAGGGCGTCGTCGGCCGTCTGCCACGGGACGCGCAGCTCGTACGTGCGGCTGCCGTCGGCGCCCTCGGCCGGCTGCTTCTCGGGGTCGGAGACGCGCACCACCTCGGCGAGGGTCCCGCCGTACGGAGCGGCGTCACCGGCCCGCCCGAGGACGGGCCCGAAGAGGTCGACGACCTCCATGTCCGCCTGCGAGGAGTAGCGCAGCCAGCCGCCCCGCCGCGTCCGGTAGTCGACCTGGTTGCCCTGGACCTCGTACACCTCGGGCACGGGCTTCGCGCCCGGCCGGCCGCCGAGTTCGGCGGCGGCGTCCTCGGGGAAGCGGCGCGGGATGTCCAGGACGCGCTCGGCGTGGGCCGTGTCCTTCGCGTAGTCCTGCGTGCCGGTCGTGCGGTCCACGGCCGTGCCCCTGGCGGAGCCGTAGCTGAGCGTCCAGGTGAAGGCGGACGAGCCGGCCGCCGCGGTCGCCCGGGAGGCGGCCGACAGCTGGTCGTCGAGGCGCACCTCGTACACGGGTGTGCCCGTCGGCTTCGGCGCCTTCCCGTCCGCGGCCGCACCGTCGCCGGACTGGCAGCCGGCCAGGGCCGCGAGCAGCAGTGGCAGCGCCGCCCATCTGACAGGCGTGTTCCTCATTCTCCCCACCCCTTTTGATCGTCGAGCGGCGATCGTACGGGACGGCGCGCGGGACCGCCGACGCGTTTCCGGTGGCCGGAAAACCACATGAGGGATGTCAGGGGTGAACCCTAGGCTCGGACCTGATGCCCGAACACCATGCCCCCGCCAAGGACCGGCCGGCCGAGGCCGCGCCGGAGTCCCGGTCCGCCGTCCGCTCGCTGCTGCGCCTCTGGCCGTACGTACGGCCCGTGCGCGCCCGGCTGTTCACCGCCGCCTTCGTCGCGATCGTCGCGTCCTGTCTGTCGCTGGTCATCCCGCTGGTCCTGAAGTGGCTGGTCGACGGGCCGGTCACGGACGGGGACACGGCGGGCGTGTGGTTCGGCGCGCTCTGTCTTCTGCTGCTCGGGATCGCCGAGGCGCTGCTCTTCGGACTGCGGCGCTGGCTGGTGGCCCGGCCGCTGGCCGGGGTCGAGGCGAGCATGCGGGCCGCGCTCTACCGGCGGCTGCAGCGCCTCCCGATCGCCTTCCACGACCGCTGGGCCTCCGGCCAGCTGCTCTCGCGGGGCACCACGGACCTGATGCTGGTCCGCATGTTCCTGGCCTTCCCGCTGACCTTCCTGCTGGTCAACGCGGTGACGATCCTGGTCGGTTACGCGGTGCTGCTCGCCCAGGACTGGACGCTGGGCCTGGTGCTGCTCACGCCGGTGGCGCCGATGGTGATCCTCTGCTCGCTCTTCGAGCGGAAGTACGCCGTCGTGGCGCGGCGGGCGCAGGACCAGGTCGGGGACCTGACGACGGTGGTCGAGGAGAGCGTCCTCGGCATCCGGATCGTCAAGGGCTTCGGCCGCCACCGCAGCCAGGCGGAGGCCTTCCGGTCGCTGGCCGAGCGGCTGCGGGGCACGGAACTGGCCAAGGCGCGGCTGCTCGCCGGGATCTGGGCGCTCATCACCTTCCTGCCCGAGCTCGCGGTGGGCGCGGCCCTGGTCGTCGGCACCGTGCAGGTCGCGAACGACGAGCTGTCGGCGGGCACCCTGGTGGCCTTCCTGTCGACGGCGCTGGCGCTGCGCTGGCCGGTGGAGTCGATCGGCTTCCTGCTCGCGATGAGCCAGGAGGCGGCGACGGCGACGGAACGCTACTTCGAGGTGATGGACGCGACGGAGGAGACGGACCCGGCCGCCGGCGCCCCCGCAGCGGAGGCAGGCGCCGGGAACGGCGCGGCGGACGGGGTGCGGTTCGAGGGCGTCACCTTCCGCTATCCCGACGCGCCGCAGGACGCGCCGCCCGTGCTCGACGGCGTCGACCTGCACATCCGGCCCGGCGAGACGCTCGCGCTCGTCGGCGCCACCGGCTGCGGCAAGACCACGCTCACCGCGCTCGTACCGCGCCTGCACGAGCTCACCGGCGGGCGGATCCTGCTCGACGGCGAGGACATCGCGCTCATGCCCCGCGACCGGCTGCGGTCCCTGGTGTCGGTGGCCTTCGAGGACCCGACCCTGTTCTCGGCGAGCATCGGCGAGAACGTCCTCATGGGCGCCGGGCCGGAGGCGGGCGAGCCGGAGCTGCGGCGTGCGCTGGCCGTCGCCCAGGCCGAGGGCTTCGTGGACCGGCTGCCCGACGGCACCGCGACCCAGGTCGGCGAGCAGGGCCTGAGCCTGTCCGGCGGCCAGCGCCAGCGCCTCGCGCTGGCCCGGGCGGTGGTGGGACGGCCGCGCTTCCTGGTCCTGGACGACCCGCTGTCGGCGCTCGACGTGCACACCGAGGCCCGGGTCGAGGCGGCGCTGCGGGAGGTGCTGCGCGACACCACCGCCCTGGTGGTGGCGCACCGCCCGTCGACGGTGCTGCTCGCCGACCGGGTGGCGCTGCTGTCCGGCGGCCGGATCGCGGCGGTGGGCACGCACCAGGAACTGCTGCGGGAGAGCGCCGAGTACGCCTGGCTGATGTCGGGCGCGGACGAGGAGCGCGACGAGTACGAGGGGGCCCGATGACGGACACCGAGCCGACGGCGAAACCGGCCACGAAGACGGCGAAGGCGGCGAAGACCGCGAAGACGGCGGACGGGGCGGGGACCGGGACCGGGGCGGGGACCGGGACCGGGAAGGTCCGGGCACCGGCCGCCGCCGCCCCGGACCCCTTCGACCAGGACGACCTGCCCACCGCGCCCGGCGCGACCGGGCGGCTGCTGCGCTCGCTGCTCTCCGCGCACCGGGCCCGGGTGACGGTCGCGGCGCTGGTGCTGCTCGTGCAGCAGGCCGCGCTCCAGGCGGGCCCGCTGCTCGTGGCGTACGCGATCGACCGGGGCGTGCCCGCCTTCCGGGACGGGAACCACACCCCGCTGATCGCGGTGGCGCTCGGCTATCTGGGGTGCGCTGCGGGCAGCGGTCTGCTGCAGTACGCGTTCGTGCGCGCGGCGGCCCGGATCAACCAGGACGTGCTGCTCGACCTGCGCGGGCGGATCTTCCGGCACGCGCAGGTGCTCAGCGTGGACTTCCACGAGCGCTACACCTCCGGGCGGCTGATCTCCCGCTCGACCACGGACGTGGAGTCGCTGCGCGAGCTGCTCTCCGAGGGCCTGCAGGAACTCATCGGCGTGGTCCTGTCCTTCGTGTCGATCTCGCTGATGCTGCTCTGGCTGGACCTGGGCATCGGCGCGGTGGCGGTGGCCTCGTTCGGGCCGCTGTACCTGCTCGTGCGGCTCTACCGGCGGCGTACGGCGGTGGTGTTCGCGGAGCGGTCGACGGCGATCGCCGCGGTGATCGTGAAGTTCGCGGAGACGATGAACGGCATCCGGCCGGTGCGGGCCTTCCGCCGCGAGCGGGCCAACGACCGGGAGTTCGCCGCCCTGAACGAGCGGCACCTGCGCGCCAACGGCGACGCGATCCTGGAGATGGCCCGCTATGTGGTCGGTTCGCGCCTGGTCGCCAACACGGCGGTGGCCGGGATGTGCCTGTGGGGCGCGGTCCGGGTGGCGGGCGGCACGCTGGAGCTGGGCGTGCTCGCGGCGGCGGTGCTGTACGTGCGGCGGCTGTACGACCCGATCGACCGGCTCGGGATGTTCCTCAACTCGTACGAGTCGGCGGCGGCCTCGCTCGCCAAGATCGCGGGCCTGCTGGCGCAGGAGCCGGGCGTCCCGGAGACGGCGAGCCCGCGCCCGCTGCCGGAGCGGACCGGGGCGCCGGGCCGCGAGGTGGTCTTCGAGGGCGTCCGCTTCGCCTACCGGACCGGCGGCGAGGTGCTGCCCCGCTTCGACCTGACGATCCCGGCCGGGCAGACGGTGGCGGTGGTCGGCGCGACCGGCGCGGGCAAGTCGACCCTCGCGAAGCTGCTCGCCCGCTTCTACGACCCGACGGACGGGCGGGTGCTGCTCGACGGGGTGGACCTGCGGGACCTGGCGACGCCGGAACTGCGGCGCGGGGTGGTGATGGTGACGCAGGAGGCGTTCCTGTTCTCCGGGACGGTCGCGGAGAACATCGCGATCGGGCGGCCGGACGCGAGCCGCGAGGAGATCGAGCAGGCGGCGAAGGCGATCGGCGCGCACGAGTTCATCGCGGGCCTCCCCGACGGCTACGACACGGACGTCCGCAAGCGCGGCGGCCGGATCTCGGCGGGCCAGCGCCAGCTGGTGGCCTTCGCCCGGGCGCTGCTCGCCGACCCGGCGGTGCTCATCCTGGACGAGGCGACGAGCTCGCTGGACGTCCCCGGCGAGCGCGCGGTGCAGCGGGCCATGGACACCGTCCTCGCGGGCCGCACGGCCGTCGTCATCGCCCACCGGCTCTCCACGGTGGAGGTCGCCGACCGGGTCCTCGTCATGGAGTCCGGCCGCATCGCCGAGGACGGCTCCCCCGCCGCCCTGGTGCACGGCGACGGGCACTACGCGGGCCTCCACCGGGCGTGGCGGGACAGCCTGGTGGGCTGACCCGCCCTCCGGGGCCCGTCCCAAGGGGTGGGAACGGCGGCCGGTCGCGAGGATCGCGGCCGGCCGCGGGCGGGGCTCCGGGGTGCCGCACGCAGGGAAAGAAATCAGCCACGACCGGAGGTGATCCGGTCGGTCGGCTCTCCGGCGTTCCCCGTGCTCCGGCCAGGAACGGCGACCCGGCTCCCGATCCGGCACCGCCTCCGGATCCGGCCTCGGACAACGCCGGACGGCACCCGAGTCACGCTCCGCGAAACGTCCGGTTAACGAACACCCTCCTTCGGCCATCGGACGAATTCCGGCCAACTTGTTGACGCGCTCCTGACAGGCGGCGTCCACACCTGCCACTCTCTCCCCCGGCTCTTCGCAAAGACGTTCAGCCGTTCACCCGCACGTGCTCCACAGCTCTCTGCTTGCTCTGCCCGGCCGACCCACCCAGTCGACCGGTACCCCCCTCGCAAAAGGAGTCTGCGTGAGATCCACGCCCAGCCGTCGCGCCACCGCGACCGGCGCCCTGATCGCTGCCGCCGCCATGCTCGCCGTCGGTGTCCAGACCGGCACCGCCTCCGCCGACGGCGGCAACGGGGGCGTCGCGCCCCAGGCCCAGAGCGCCCGCGGCGCCAACCCCGGCAAGCTGCCGGCCGACCTCTCCCCGGCCCAGCGCGCCGCGCTGATCAAGGCCGCGCAGGCCGACACGGCCGCCACCGCGCAGCGCCTCGGCCTCGGCGCGCAGGAGAAGCTGGTCGTCCGTGACGTCGTCCAGAGCGTCGACGGCACGACGTACACCCGCTACGAGCGCACCTTCCAGGGCCTGCCGGTGCTCGGCGGCGACCTGGTCGTCGAGGCCTCCAAGGCCGGCGCCACCACCTCGGTGACCAAGGCGACCCGCGCCGACATCACCAAGGTCGACGTCGCCGCCGCGACCGTCGCCCCGGCCGCCGCCGAGAAGCAGGCCCTGGGCCGCGCCAACGCCGAGGGCTCGAAGGCCGCCAAGGCCGACCGCGCCCCGCGCAAGGTCGTCTGGGCCGCGAACGGCACGCCCGTCCTCGCGTACGAGACCGTCGTCGGCGGCCTCCAGCACGACGGCACCCCGAACGAGCTGCACGTCGTCACCGACGCCAAGACCGGCGCCAAGCTCTACGAGTGGCAGGCCATCGAGACCGGCATCGGCAACACGATGTACAGCGGCCAGGTGACCCTCGGCACCGCGCCCTCGTACTCGCTGACCGACACCACGCGCGGCAACCACAAGACGTACAACCTCAACGGCGGTACGTCCGGCACCGGCACGCTCTTCACCAACACCACCGACACCTGGGGCAACGGCCTGCCCTCCAACAAGGAGACGGCCGGCGCCGACGCCCACTACGGCGCCGCGCTCACCTGGGACTACTACAAGAACGTGCACGGCCGCTCCGGCATCCGCGGCGACGGCGTCGGCGCGTACTCCCGGGTCCACTACGGCAACGCGTACGTCAACGCCTTCTGGTCCGACTCGTGCTTCTGCATGACGTACGGCGACGGCACCAACAACGCCAAGCCGCTGACCTCGATCGACGTGGCCGCGCACGAGATGACGCACGGCGTCACCTCCAACACCGCCGGCCTGGTCTACAGCGGTGAGTCCGGCGGCCTCAACGAGGCCACCTCGGACATCATGGCGGCGGCCGTCGAGTTCTACGCCAACAACGCCAACGACAAGGGCGACTACCTCGTCGGCGAGAAGATCGACATCCGCGGCAACGGCACCCCGCTGCGCTACATGGACAAGCCGAGCAAGGACGGCTCGTCCAAGGACGCGTGGTACTCGGGCATCGGCTCCATCGACGTCCACTACTCCTCGGGCCCGGCGAACCACTTCTTCTACCTGCTCTCCGAGGGCAGCGGCGCCAAGACCGTCAACGGCGTGAGCTACGACTCGCCGACCTCCGACGGCCTCCCGGTCACCGGCATCGGCATCGACAAGGCCCGCCTGATCTGGTTCAAGGCGCTCACCACCAAGTTCACCTCGAACACCAACTACGCGGGCGCCCGCACCGGCACCGTCGCCGCCGCCACCGAGCTCTACGGGGCCGGCAGCGCCGAGGTCGCGGCCGTCGAGAACGCCTGGGCCGCCGTCAACGTCGGCACCCGCCCCGGCGGCGGCACCCCCGGCGGCACGGTGTTCACCAACGACACCGACGTGTCCATCCCGGACAACGGCGTCGCGGTGACCTCCTCGGTCAACGTCACCGGCGTCACCGGCAACGCGCCGAGCAACCTGCAGGTCGGTGTGAACATCGTCCACACCTACATCGGTGACCTGGTCGTCGACCTCATCGCCCCCGACGGCTCGGTCTACAACCTGCACAACCGCGCCGGCGGCAGCGCCGACAACATCAACCAGACGTACACCGTGAACGCCTCCACCGAGGTCGCCAACGGCACCTGGAAGCTCCGCGTCCAGGACAAGGCGTCGATCGACACCGGCTACATCAACAGCTTCAAGCTGACCTTCCCGTAAGGGACGCGTGCGCCCACGCGCACACGCACGGCACACTCACCACGGACGGTCCCCGGGGCGGCTTCGCCCCGGGGACCGTCCGCGTCGTCGTTCCGGGCGGGGTCCGTACGCTGGTCGGATGATCAGGGTGCTGCTTGCCGACGACGAGACGATGATCCGGGCCGGGGTACGGGCGATCCTCGCCACCGACCCCGGGATCGAGGTGGTCGCCGAGGCCGGGGACGGACACGAGGCGGTCGAGCTGGCCCGGCTGCACCGGCCCGACGTGGCCCTGCTCGACATCCGGATGCCCCGGCTCGACGGGCTCGACGCGGCCGAGGAGCTGCGCCGGGCGGCACCCGGGACGGCGGTCGTGGTGCTCACCACCTTCTCCGAGGACACGTACATCGAGCGGGCCCTCGGCAGCGGGGTGAGCGGCTTCCTGCTGAAGTCCGGCGACCCGCGCGAGCTGATCGCCGGGGTGCGGGCGGTCGCGGGCGGCGGGGCCGCGCTCTCGCCGGCCGTGGCCCGGCGGGTCATCGACACCCTCGGCGGCGAACGCCTCGGCCGGGCCGCCGACGCCCGGGAGCGGCTCGCCCCGCTCACCGGCCGCGAGCGGGAGGTGGTCGCGCTGCTGGCCGCGGGCCTGTCGAACCAGGAGATCGCGGAGCGGCTCCATGTGGTGGAAGCGACCGTCAAGGCCCACGTCAGCGCGGTCCTGGGCCGGCTGGGCCTGCGCAACCGGGTGCAGCTCGCGGTCCTGGCGCACGAGGCGGGGCTGGTGGCGTACGCGGCGGGCGGGACGGGCACGGCGGGAGCGGCGGGAGCGCCGGGCGGAACGGGTACGGCAGGCGCGCCGGGCGGAACGGGTACGGCAGGCGCGCCGGGCGGAACGGGTACGGCAGGCGCGCCGGGCGGAACGGGTACGGCAGGCGCGCCCGGCGGAACGGGTACGGCAGGCGCGCCCGGCGGAACGGGTGCGGCAGGCGCGCCCGGCGGGACGGGTGCGGCGGGCGCGCCGGATGCCTCGCATGCGTGAGCCGTCCCCGCTGCGCGAGCGCCTCTTCGACCTGGGCCTGTGGCTGCTGCTGTGCGTCCCGGTGCTGCTGCGCTCCGACCCCAACGACGGCGGCTCGTGGACCCAGGTGGCGGTCGGTGTGGTGGTGCTCGCGGGCTGCGTCGCGGTCAGCCGCCGATGGCCGCTGCTGTCGCTCGCGGTCACCGTCGCGGCCAGCCTGCCCGCCACCCTGGAGCTGTTCACCCCCTCGTACAGCCTGGCCCTCGTCGTCTTCGGCTACCTCGCCGGACGGCGGCAGGAGCACAGCCGGGGCGCGTGGTGGCTGTTCGGCGCGGTCGCGGCGGTCGGCCTGGTGCTCACCCGGCTCACCGGGACCTCGCTGGGGCCGTGGTTCACCCTGCTGCTCGCCATCGCGCTGGCGATCGTGGCGCCGTGGCTGATCGGGCGGTACGTGCGGCAGTACGACCGGCTGGTGCGCAGCGGCTGGGAGCTGGCGGACCGGATGGAGCGGGAGCAGGCTGCCGTCGCGGACCGGGAGCGGCTGCGCGAACGGTCGCGGATCGCCGGCGACATGCACGACTCGCTCGGCCACGACCTGGCGCTGATCGCGATCCGGGCCGGGGCGCTCGAGGTCGATCCCGGGCTCGGGCCGGAGCAGCAGCGGGCGGCCGGCGAGTTGCGACGGGCCGCGGCCGACGCGACGGAGCGGCTGCGGGACGTGATCGGGGTGCTGCGGGAGGAGGGCGCGGCGGCGCCGACGGCGCCCCCGGACGAGACGGTCGCCGAACTGCTCAACCGGGCCCGCGCCTCGGGCCTCGCGGTCACCCTGGCGGGCGGCCCGGTGCCGGTGCTCGCGGGCATGCCGGGGCGGGCGCTGCACCGGGTGGTGCAGGAGGGTCTGACGAACGCGGCCCGGCACGCGCCGGGCGCCGCCGTCACGGTGACGGTCGAGGAGACACCGGAGGCGGTGCGGGTACGGATCGCCAACGGGCCCGGCGCGGAGCCGGGGCGCACCGGTGCCGGCACCGGCCTGGTGGGCCTGGACGAACGGCTGCGCCTGGTGGGCGGTTCGCTCGCCCACCGCCCGTCCGAGGACGGCGGCTTCCTGCTGACGGCCACCGTCCCGCGCCGCGCCCCGGCGGCGGCGCCCGCCGCCCCGACCTCGGCCCGCGAACTGGACCGCCACCGCCGCGAGGTCCGCCGCGACCTGGCCCGCGCCATCTGGATCCCGCTCGCCCTGCTCGCCGTCCTGACCGCCCTGGTCGGCGGCGTCGCCCTCTGGACCAGCACCCGCGCCTACCTCGAACCCGACGACTACGCCCGCCTCCTGCCGGGCCGCCCCTACGAGGCCCTCGCCGAGGACCTCCCCGACCACCCCCTCCCGACCCCTCCCCCCGGCCTCCCTCCCGAACCGAAGCCCACCGACGAGTGCCGCTACTACCGCGCCACGGTCTTCGCCGAAACCCCGGTCTACCGCCTCTGCTTCACGAACGGCCGCCTGACGACGAAGGACCGCCTGGGCTGAGGGACCCTCCGGGGGCGGGGAGCCTTGTCCCCCGCCCCCGTCCTGGGGGCCGGTGGGCGGGCCGGCCGTGGCCCGGCCGGACGGCCGAGCCGGCTGCCGGAGCACCGCCGCAGGCGCTCCCGGCAAAGCCGAGGCCGCCCCCGCCACGGGCGGGGCCGCGGGGCCGCTCACAGAGCCCCCGGCCCCCAGGGCCCCCGCGCTCAGCGGAGCAGGACGCCCGCGCCCTCGCCCGTCGTCTCCGACGGGAGGGTCGCCAGGCCCAGTTCCGTGGGGTGGGAGAGGAGGGGGTGGGAAGGGAGGACGCGGACCGTGCAGCCGAAGGGGCCCGTGTGGTCGAGGGAGAGGGCGCCCGTGTAGGGGTGGCGGCCGTCGAGGTCGGGGCCGGCGGCGGGTTTGAGGACGGCGGTGCGGGGGCTCAGGAGGCGGTCGTCGGCGTCGACGCGGCCCGTGACGACCTGGACCTCGACGTCCTCGGGGAGCAGGTCGCCGAGGGCGACCCGGACGCGGACGGCCGGGGTGGCGCCGAGTTCCGCGTCGCGCAGGTCGTCGCCGACCTCGACGTGGTCGACCGATACCCGCGGCCAGGCGGCCCGTACCCGGGCCTTCCAGGCGGCGAGTTCGCGGGCCGCGTCCGGGCCGAGCGCCCGGTGGGCCTCGGCCGCGGGGACGTAGAGCCGCTCCACGTACTCCCGGACCATGCGGTCGGCGAGCACCTTCGGTCCGAGGTCGGTGAGGGTGCGGCGGACCATCGCCGTCCAGTCGGCCGGCACCCCGTCCGCGCCGCGGTCGTAGAAGCGCGGCGCGACCCGGCGCTCGATCAGCTCGTAGAGCGCGGCCGCCTCCAGGTCGTCGCGGCGCTCCTCGTCGAGCGCGGCGGCGCCGTCCGCGGTGGGGATGGCCCAGCCGAAGTCGGGCTCGAACCACTCGTCCCACCAGCCGTCCAGGACGGACAGGTTGAGGCAGCCGTTCAGCGCGGCCTTCATCCCGCTGGTGCCGCACGCCTCCAGGGGCCGCAGCGGGTTGTTGAGCCAGACGTCGCAGCCGGGGTAGAGGCCGCGGGCCATGCCCATGCCGTAGTCGGGCAGGAACACGATCCGGTGCCGCACCCGCGGGTCGTCGGCGAACCGCACCAGCTCCTGCACCAGCCGCTTGCCGCCCTCGTCGGCCGGGTGCGCCTTGCCCGCGACGACCAGCTGGACCGGCCGCTCGGGGTGGAGCAGCAGGGACCGCAGCCGTTCCTTGTCGCGCAGCATGAGGGTGAGCCGCTTGTACGAGGGGACGCGGCGGGCGAAGCCGATGGTGAGCACGTCGGGGTCGAGGACGGAGTCGGTCCAGCCGAGCTCCGCGGCCGCGGCCCCGCGCTGCCGCCAGGAGGCCCGCAGCCGTTGCCGTACGTCGAGCACGAGGCGTTCGCGCAGGGTGCGGCGCACCTCCCACAGCTCCCGGTCGGTGGCCCCGGGCCCGAGCGCGGCGACCTCGGGGGCGGTCCAGGTGGGGGCGTGGACGCCGTTGGTGACGGAGGTGAGCGGCAGTTCCTCGGGGTCGAAGCCGGGCCACAGGCCGGCGAACATGGCGCGGCTGACGTGCCCGTGCAGGGTGGAGACGCCGTTGGCGCGGCGGGCGAGCCGCAGGCCCATGGCGGCCATGTTGAAGACCCCGGGTTCGCCGCCGAGCGGGGTCTCGTCGCCGAGCGCGAGGATCCGGGCGGTGTCGAGGCCGGGCAGCGCGCCGTCCTCGCCGAGGTGGCGGGCGACCAGGGCCCGGTCGAAGCGGTCGATGCCGGCGGGCACGGGGGTGTGGGTGGTGAAGACGGTCCCGGCGCGGACGGCCTCCAGGGCGGCGTCGAAGTCGAGCCCGGGGCGCCCGTCCGCGGCCGGTTCGGCGAGCTCGCGGATGCGTTCCAGGCCGAGGAAGCCGGCGTGGCCCTCGTTGGTGTGGAAGACCTCGGGGGCGGGGGTGCCGGTGAGCCGGCAGTACGTGCGGAGCGCGCGGACGCCGCCGATGCCGAGCAGCATCTCCTGGAGCAGCCGGTGCTCGCTGCCGCCGCCGTACAGCCGGTCGGTGACCTCGCGTTCGCCGGGGGCGTTCTCCTCGACGTCGGAGTCGAGCAGGAGCAGCGGGACGCGGCCGACCCGGGCGATCCACACGTGGGCGTGCAGGCTGCGCCCGCCGGGGAGCGCGAGGGTGACCCGGGCGGGGCCGCCGTCGGGCTCGCGCAGCAGCGAGAGCGGGAGTTCGCCGGGGTCGAGCACGGGATAGTGCTCCTGCTGCCAGCCGTCCCGGGAGAGCGACTGGCGGAAGTAGCCGTGCCGGTAGAGGAGTCCGACGGCGATCAGCGGCACGCCGAGGTCGCTGGCGGCCTTCAGGTGGTCGCCGGCCAGGATGCCGAGGCCGCCGGAGTACTGCGGGAGGGCGGCGGTGATGCCGAACTCGGGCGAGAAGTAGGCGACGGCGGCGGGCGGTTCGCCGGGCTGCCGCTGGTACCAGCGGGGTTCGGTCAGATAGCGGTCGAGGTCCTCGGCCGCCGCGCGCAGCCGGGCCAGGAAGTCGGGGTCGGCGGCGAGGGAGGCGAGCCGCCCGGAGTCGATGGCGCCGAGCGCGCGGACGGGGTCGCCGTCGGCGTCACGGACCCCTTCGGGGTCCACCGACTCGAAGAGCGCGCGGGTGGGGTCGTGCCAGGACCAGCGCAGGTTGCACGCGAGGTCGGCGAGCGGTCGGAGGGTGTCGGGGAGGACGGGACGCACGGTGAATCGACGGATTGCCTTCACGTGGTCCACCTTCGCAGGAGGGGGCGGGGCGACGCGGAAGCACCACGCGATCGGTGGGCGTGCCGATGACTTTTCCCGTCCCCGGGAGTCACATGATCGTCACGACCATCACCGGCACCGCCCGGCACACGCCACAGGAGGGCACACCCATGGCACGTCAGTTGCTCAAGGTCCAGAACTTCAACGTCACCGCGGACGGCGTCGCCGCCGGCGAGGACCAGTCCCTGGAGCACCCGTTCGGGCACGCCATCGATCCGCGGGAGCTGTTCGCCTGGGGCGGGGCCACCGCGAGCTGGCCGACGCGCACCGAGGAGGGCGGCAGCCGGGGCCTGGACGACTACCTGGTCCGGGACTTCTCGCACAACATCGGCGCCGAGATCATGGGCCGCAACAAGTTCGGTCCGCAGCGCGGCCCGTGGCAGGACCTGGAGTGGCAGGGCTGGTGGGGCGACGAGCCGCCGTTCCACACGCCGGTCTTCGTGCTGACCCACCACCCGCGGCCCTCGATCACGCTCTCGGACACCACCTTCCACTTCGTGGACGCCGATCCGGCCACCGCCCTGGAGATGGCGAAGGAGGCCGCCGGCGGCAAGGACGTGCGGCTCGGCGGCGGGGTCACCACGGTCCGCGCGTTCCTGGACGCCGACCTGGTCGACACGCTGCACGTGGCGGTCTCGCCGGTGACGGCGGGCTCGGGCCTGCGTCTGTGGGACTCCCCCGAGGACCTCACCGACCGCTTCCACCTGGACGTGGTGCCGAGCCCGAGCGGGGTGGTGCACCACCTCTTCTGGCGGAAGTGACCGGTCCGTGCGCTTGCCGTCCGGAACGCTACGTCCTAGTAGTTAACAAAGCCCCGGATTGCCCACCCGAATCTCGGGGGAAGGCTCCTCCTCGTACCCCGCCGTACTCCTCCGAGACCCGCCATCCGAGTGAACGCGCACCGGACCGGCCATGCCCGCAACTCCCCGGCCGTCGGCGGAGCTAGAAAGAGCGCACACACCACCCGCACCCTCGCGAACCGTCAGGTGATGCCGTGAATCCGCTCATGGGACGCATTCCCGTCCTCGACGTCAGCCCTTCGGTCGATCGTGGCCGCCGCCCCGCGAAGGCGGTGGTGGGCGAGACCTTCGAGGTCACGGCCACCGTCTTCCGGGAGGGGCATGACGCCGTCGCCGCCAATGTCGTGCTGCGCGGGCCGTCCGGGCGGCCCGGGCCCTGGACGCCGATGCGCGAGCTGGCGCCGGGCACGGACCGCTGGGGCGCCGAGGTCACCCCGGACGCCGAGGGCCTGTGGACGTACACCGTCGAGGCCTGGAGCGATCCGCTGACGACCTGGCGGAACACCGCGCGGATCAAGATCCCGGCCGGGATCGACTCCGAACTGGTCCTCGCCGAGGGCGCGCTGCTGCACGAGCGCGCGGCCAAGGGCGTGCCGAAGAAGGGCGGCGGCCGGGAGGCGGTGCTCGCGGTGGCGGACGTGCTGCGCGACGAGTCCCGGCCGGCCGCGGTGCGGCTCGCGGCGGCGCTGGCGCCCCGGGTGGTGGAGACCCTGGACCGCCATCCGCTGCGCGAACTGGTCTCCGCCTCGGACCCGTTGCCGCTGCGGGTCGAGCGGGAGCGGGCCCTGTTCGGCTCGTGGTACGAGTTCTTCCCGCGCTCGGAGGGGGTGCGCACGGTCCGCGGGCGCACCGTCCCGGGCACCTTCCGCACCGCCGCCGAGCGGCTGCCGGCGATCGCCGCGATGGGCTTCGACGTGGTGTACCTGCCGCCGATCCACCCGATCGGCGTGACCCACCGCAAGGGCCCGAACAACTCGCTGTCGGCGAGTCCGGAGGACGTGGGCGTGCCGTGGGCGATCGGCTCGCCGGAGGGCGGGCACGACGCGGTCCACCCGGACCTGGGCACGATCGAGGACTTCGACGCCTTCGTGGCGCGGGCCCGCGAGCTGCGCCTGGAGGTCGCGCTGGACTTCGCGCTGCAGTGCTCGCCGGACCACCCGTGGGTGGAGAAGCACCCGGAGTGGTTCCGGCGCCGGCCGGACGGCTCGATCGCGTACGCCGAGAACCCGCCGAAGAAGTACCAGGACATCTATCCGATCGACTTCGACGCGGCCGGCGACGACATGGACGGGATCGTCGCCGAGACGGTCCGGGTGCTGCGGCACTGGATGGACCACGGGGTGCGGATCTTCCGGGTGGACAACCCGCACACCAAGCCGGTGGTGTTCTGGGAGCGGGTGCTGGGCGAGATCAACGCCGCCGACCCGGACGTGATCTTCCTGGCGGAGGCGTTCACGCGGCCGGCGATGATGCGCACGCTGGGCGCGGTCGGCTTCCAGCAGTCGTACACGTACTTCACGTGGCGCAACACGAAGGCCGAGCTGACCGAGTACCTGACGGAGCTGTCCGGGGAGGCCGCCGCGCAGATGCGGCCCAACCTGTTCGTGAACACCCCGGACATCCTGCACGCCTATCTGCAGCACGGCGGCCGGCCGGCCTTCGAGGTGCGGGCGGTGCTCGCGGCGACCCTCTCCCCGACCTGGGGGATGTACGCGGGCTACGAGCTGTGCGAGAACACCCCGCTGCGCGAGGGCAGCGAGGAGTACCTGGACTCGGAGAAGTACCAACTGCGGCCGCGCGACTGGGAGTCGGCGGAGCGCTCGGGCGCCTCGATCGCCCCGCTGATCACCCGCCTGAACCGGATCAGGCGGCGCAACCCGGCGCTGCGCCGGCTGCGCAACCTGACCTTCCACGCGACGGACAACGACGCCGTCCTCGCGTACTCCAAGCGTTCCGGGCCGAACACCGTCCTGGTGGTCGCCAACCTCGACCCCCACCACACCCAGGAGGCCACGGTCTCGTTGAACATGCCGGAACTCGGCCTCGCCTGGCACGAGACCGTGCCGGTGCGCGACGAGCTCACCGGCGACACCTATCACTGGGGCAGGGCCAACTACGTGCGTCTGGAACCGGGTGTGACGCCCGCGCACGTGCTCGTCCTGCGACCGTCCCCGCAGACCGGAGGGTCACCCACATCATGACAGTCAACGAACCCGTCCCCGACACCTTCGAGGACACCCCCGCCAGGGACCGCGATCCCGAGTGGTTCAAGCGGGCGGTCTTCTACGAGGTCCTGGTCCGCTCCTTCCAGGACAGCAACGGAGACGGGGTGGGCGACCTGAAGGGCATCACGTCGCGCCTCGACTACCTGCAGTGGCTCGGCGTCGACTGCCTCTGGCTGCCGCCGTTCTTCAAGTCGCCGCTGCGCGACGGCGGCTACGACGTGGCCGACTACACCTCGGTGCTGCCGGAGTTCGGCGACCTCGCCGACTTCGTGGAGTTCGTGGACGCGGCGCACGCCCGCGGCATGCGCGTGATCATCGACTTCGTCATGAACCACACGAGCGACGCGCACCCGTGGTTCCAGGAGTCCCGCAGCGATCCGGACGGCCCCTACGGGGACTACTACGTCTGGGCCGACGACGACAAGCAGTTCCCGGACGCCCGGATCATCTTCGTCGACACCGAGACCTCCAACTGGACCTTCGACCCGGTGCGCAAGCAGTACTACTGGCACCGCTTCTTCTCGCACCAGCCGGACCTCAACTACGAGAATCCGCGGGTGCAGGAGGAGATCCTGTCGGCGCTGCGCTTCTGGCTGGACCTGGGCATCGACGGCTTCCGGCTCGACGCGGTGCCGTACCTGTACCAGGAGGAGGGCACCAACTGCGAGAACCTGCCCGCCACCCACGCCTTCCTGAAGCGGGTCCGCAAGGAGATCGACGACCACTACCCGGACACGGTGCTGCTCGCCGAGGCCAACCAGTGGCCGGAGGACGTGGTCGACTACTTCGGCGACTTCCGCTCGGGCGGCGACGAGTGCCACATGGCGTTCCACTTCCCGGTCATGCCGCGGATCTTCATGGCCGTGCGGCGCGAGTCGCGGCTGCCGGTCTCGGAGATCCTGGCGAAGACGCCGGAGATCCCGTCCGGCTGCCAGTGGGGCATCTTCCTGCGCAACCACGACGAGCTGACGCTCGAGATGGTGACGGACGAAGAGCGCGACTACATGTACGCCGAGTACGCCAAGGACCCGCGGATGCGGGCCAACATCGGCATCCGGCGGCGGCTCGCCCCGCTGCTCGACAACGACCGCAAGCAGATGGAGCTGTTCACCGCGCTGCTGTTCTCGCTGCCGGGCTCGCCGGTGCTGTACTACGGCGACGAGATCGGCATGGGCGACAACATCTGGCTGGGCGACCGGGACGGGGTGCGCACCCCGATGCAGTGGACCCCGGACCGCAACGCGGGCTTCTCGTCCTGCGATCCGGGCCGGCTCTACCTGCCGGCCATCATGGACCCGGTGCACGGCTACCAGGTGACCAACGTGGAGGCGGGGATGGCCTCGCCGTCCTCGTTGCTGCACTGGACGAAGCGGATGATCGAGATCCGTAAGCAGAACCGGGCCTTCGGACTCGGCTCGTACACCGAACTGCCGTCGAGCAACCCGGCGGTGCTCGCCTTCCTGCGGGAGTCCGCCCCCGAAGAGGGAACGGACGCCGACCTGGTGCTGTGCGTGAACAACTTCTCGCGGTTCGCGCAGCCCACGGAGCTCGACCTGCGCCGCTTCGACGGCGTGAAGCCGGTGGAGCTGATCGGCGGGGTGGAGTTCCCGGCGATCGGGCAGCTGCCGTATCTGCTGACCCTGACCGGGCACGGGTTCTACTGGTTCCGCCTCAAGCGATCCTGAAGTACCGTCATTTCAGTTCTGTCCCGTGTGAGGCGGTTTCCCCCGCCTCACACCGGGAGGGTCCATACGGGCCATCTTGCCCGGCCCGTACGGATCTTCCCCTCCGACACGTCCCGCACAGCCGGACAGCCGAAGCCGCCATCCGGGACACTCTGCGCATTTGAACGCATACGAACCCACCGTGCGCACCCCGGGGAAAGGACGCGTTGCCATGCCGGAGACCGCATCCACCACCCGGGCCCAGGACGCCCTCCTTCCGTCACTCACCCCCCTGCTGCACAGCTGGCTGCCCCGGCAGCGCTGGTTCGCCGGCAAGGGCCGTCGGGTCACCGGATTCACCCTGGACGCGGCCACCGAGCTGCTGCCGCTGGACGGCCCCGGGCCCGGTCTCCTCCATCTGCTGGTACGGGTCGAGCAGCCCGCCCGCCCGGCCGGCACCCCCGCCGACTGCTACCAGCTGCTCCTCGGGGTGCGGGCCCAGCTGCCGCCGCGCCTCGCCCCCGCCCTGATCGGGCGGATCCGCCAGGGCCCCTTGGCCGGGCGGGCCGTGTACGAGGCGCTGCGCGATCCACGGCTCGCCGGACTGCTCTACGAACGGCTGCGCGTGCCGGGCCGGATCGGTCCGCTGCGCTTCCACTCCACCGCCCCGCTGCCGCCCGCCCTCGCCCCCAGGGTGCTCGACGCCGAACAGTCCAACTCCTCGCTCGTCTACGGAGATTCGTTCATCCTGAAGATCTTCCGGCGGGTCAGCCCGGGCGCCAACCCCGACCTGGAGCTGCCGCTCGCCCTCGCCGGGGCGGGCTGCGCCCGGGTCCCGGCGCCGGTCGCCTGGTTCGAGACCGAGCACGCCACCCTCGGCGTCCTCCAGCCCTTCCTGCGCGCGTCGCGGGACGGCTGGCGGCTCGCCCTGGACGCGCTCGCCGACGGGCGGGAGTTCACCACCGAGGCCCGCGCGCTCGGCCGGGCCACCGCCGAGGTGCACCTGGCGCTCGCGACCGCGCTGCCCACCGAGCGCCTGCGGCGCGACCGGGCCGCGCACCTGGCCGCCGCGATGGACGCCCGGCTGCACGCCGCCGCCCAGGCGGTGCCCGCGCTCCTGCCGTACGTCCCCGGTCTGCGCGCGGTGTTCGCGGCGGCCGGCGACGCGGCCGGCGCCGGGCCGCTCCAGCGCATCCACGGCGACCTGCACCTCGGACAGACGCTGCGCGGCTCCGACGGGGCCTGGGCGGTGATCGACTTCGAGGGCGAGCCGGCCAAGCCGCTCGCCGAGCGGCGCAGCCCGCAGCCGCCGGTCCGTGACATCGCCGGCATGCTGCGCTCCTTCGACTACGCGGCCCGCACCCACCGCCCGTGGAACGCCGACTGGGCGGCCCGCTGCCGCGCCGCCTACTGCGCGGGCTACGCCGAGGCCGCCGGCACCGACCCGCGCGACCACCCGGCGCTGCTGCGCGCCTACGAGACCGACAAGGCGGTCTACGAGGTGGTCTACGAGGCCCGGCACCGGCCCGACTGGCTGCCGGTGCCGATGGCCGCGATCGAACGGCTCGCGGGGGGAGCGTGAGGCCCGCTCCCCCGTTCGGCGCACCGCGCGCCCGCCCGGCCGGTCCCCCCGCCTGCGGTGACGCCGACGGGGCCCGTTCGGCCGAGTTTCCCGGAGCGCGCCCGCGCGTTCCGTACCCGTACCCCTCTCGCACCCCCAGGAGGCACCCCCGGTGACCGCCCGTCCCGCAGGAACGCCCGCAGGAAAGAAGGCCGGCACGACCGCCCGCACGGCACCCCCGACCCGCACGGCACCCCCGCTCGACCCCGGCGACCGGGCCCGGCTGATCGCCGGGGAGCACCACGACCCGCACGGGCTGCTCGGCGCGCACCCGGTGAAGGGCGGGGTGGTGATCCGGGTGCTGCGGCCCTGGGCGAAGGAGGTGGCGGCGGTCCTGCCGAAGGGGCGCCGGGTCGAGCTGCGGTCGGAGGGCGACGGACTGTTCTCGGTCCTGGTGCCGCGGCTGCGCAAGGTGCCGGAGTACGAGCTGCGGGTGCGCTACGACGCCGAGGAGCTGGTGCTCGACGACCCGTACCGCTTCCTGCCCGCGCTCGGCGAGCTGGACCTGCACCTGATCGGCGAGGGCCGGCACGAGGAGCTGTGGACGGCGCTCGGCGCCCGCGTGATGACCCACCAGGGCGTGTCCGGCACCCGGTTCACGGTGTGGGCGCCGAACGCCCGCGGGGTGCGGGTGACCGGCGACTGGACGTACTGGGACGGCAGCGCGCTGCCGATGCGCTCGCTGGGCTCGTCCGGGGTCTGGGAGCTGTTCGTGCCGGGCGTCGGCGAGGGCGCGGTCTACAAGTTCGACATCACCCGGCCCGACGGCAGCCACACGCTGCGCGCGGACCCGATGGCCCGGCGCACCGAGTGCCCGCCGAACACCGCCTCGATCGTGACCGCCGACCACCACGTGTGGCAGGACGAGGAGTGGATGGCCCGGCGCGGCGCCCGCCCGCACCACGAGTCGCCGATCTCGGTGTACGAGCTGCACCTGCCGTCCTGGCGACCCGGCCTGACCTACCGTCAGCTCGCCGAGCAGCTGCCCGGGTACGTGCGCGACCTGGGCTTCACGCACGTCGAGTTCATGGCGGTCGCCGAGCACCCGTTCCACGGCTCGTGGGGCTACCAGGTCACCGGCTTCTACGCGCCGACCGCGCGGATGGGCACCCCGGACGACTTCCGCTTCCTGGTGGACGCGCTGCACCGGGCCGGGATCGGCGTCCTGATGGACTGGGTGCCGGCGCACTTCCCGCGCGACGACTGGGCGCTGGCCGAGTTCGACGGGCGCCCGCTGTACGAGCACGAGGACCCGCGCCGCTCGGCCCATCCCGACTGGGGCACCCTGGAGTTCGACTACGGGCGCAAGGAGGTGCGCAACTTCCTGGTGGCCAACGCGGTGTACTGGTGCGAGCAGTTCCACCTCGACGGGCTGCGGGTGGACGCGGTCGCCTCGATGCTCTACCTCGACTACTCGCGCGAGGGCGGCGAGTGGCTGCCGAACGAGTTCGGCGGCCGGGAGAACCTGGACGCGGTGGCCTTCCTCCAGGAGATGAACGCCACCGTCTACCGGCGCTGCCCCGGGGTCGTCACCTTCGCCGAGGAGTCCACGGCCTGGGACGGGGTGACCCGGCCGACGGACCAGGTCGGCCCGGGCGGCTTCGGCGGGCTCGGCTTCGGCATGAAGTGGAACATGGGCTGGATGCACGACTCGCTGGGCTACGTCGGCAAGGACCCGGTGCACCGCAAGTACCACCACCACGAGATGACCTTCTCGATGGTGTACGCGTACAGCGAGAACTACATCCTGCCGATCTCGCACGACGAGGTGGTGCACGGCAAGCGCTCGCTGGTGTCGAAGATGCCGGGCGACTGGTGGCAGCAGCGCGCCAACCACCGCGCGTACCTGGGCTTCATGTGGGCCCACCCGGGCAAGCAGCTGCTGTTCATGGGGCAGGAGTTCGCGCAGGGCGCGGAGTGGTCGGCGGAGCACGGCCCCGAGTGGTGGCTGATGGACGAGACGTACCACTCGGCCGGTGACCACCGGGGCGTACGGGACCTGGTGCGCGACCTGAACACGGTCTACACGGCGACGCCCGCGCTGTGGGAGCGGGACACCTCGCCGGAGGGCTTCCAGTGGATCGTCGGCGACGCGGCGGAGGACAACGTCTTCGCCTTCCTGCGCTTCGACGCGTTCGGCTCGCCGCTGCTCGCGGTGTCCAACTTCTCGCCGGTGGTGCGGCACGACTACCGGCTCGGCGTGCCGGAGGACTTCGCGGCCTGGGCGGAGGTGCTGAACACGGACGCGGCCCGCTACGGGGGCGGTGACGTGGTGGGCACCGACCCGGTGAAGACCGAGTCGGTGCCGTGGCACGGGCGGTCGGCGAGCGTCCGGATGACGCTGCCGCCGCTCGCGACGGTCTGGCTCAGGCCCGCCTGATCACGCCCAGCCGCTGGGTGGCCCGGGTCAGCGCCACGTACAGGTCGTTCACGCCGTGCGGGGCGCCGGCCCGGATGCCCTCCGGGTCGACGACCAGGACCGTGTCGAACTCCAGGCCCTTGGCCTGGCGCGGGTCGAGCAGCACCACCGGGCGGGTCAGGTCGGGCTTCGGGCCGTGGGCGGCCTCGGGGAGCGCGGCGACCAGCTCGGGGTGCAGCTCCGCCGGCGCGATGACGGCGAGCCGTCCCTCGGGGCGCAGCTCGGCCGCCACCGCGTCGGCAGTCTCCTTCACCGGGTCCTCGACGGCGCGGTCCCACGGCTCGACGCCGGTGGAGCGGACCGAGCGGGGCGGCTCGAAGCCGGGGTCGGCGGCGCGCCGCTCCGCGGTGGCGACGGCCATGATCTCGGCGGGGGTGCGGTAGTTGACGCCCAGCCGGACCAGCTCCCAGCGGTCCTCGACGTACGGGGCGAGGATCTCCCGCCAGGAGCCGACGCCTGCCGGGTCGCCGGTCTGCGCCGGGTCGCCGACCAGGGTCATGGAGCGGGTGGGGCTGCGGCGCATGAGCAGCCGCCACAGCATCGCGGACAGTTCCTGCGCCTCGTCGACGATGATGTGCCCGAAGGCCCAGGTGCGGTCGGCTGCGGCGCGTTCGGCGGCGCTGCGGTGGTCGGCCTCCTCGTGGCGCTCGGCGAAGCGCTCGGCGTCGATGATGTCGTGCGCGGACAGCACCTCGGAGGCGTCGGCGTCGTGTTCGGTCTTGTCCTCGAACTCGTAGGTGCGCGAGGCGTAGGAGACGTCGAGGACGCCCTGGGCGTAGGCGATCTGCTTCTGCCGCTCGGCCTCCTCGGCGGCGCGGGCGGCGGAGTCGTCCTCGCCGAGGAGTTCGGCGGCCTCGTCGAGCAGCGGCACGTCGGCCGGGGTCCAGGCGCCGCCGTCGCGGCGGATCGCGGCGAGGTCGGCCTCGTCGTCGAGGTGGGTGGGCTCGGCGAGGTAGTCGGCGAGGAACTCCTCGGGGGTGAGGGCCGGCCAGAGGGTGTCGAGGGCGGCGTGCACCTCGGGGTTGGCGGCGACGCCCTTGGCGAGCAGGGCGCGGTCGTCGGGGCCGAGGAAGTTGGGGCCGCCGTAGGGGTCGGCGCCGATCCGGTCGGCGAGCTGCTCGGCGAGGGCGTCGAGGATCGCGAAGACGAAGTAGGGGCGGGCCAGGTTGTGCGGCAGCCGGGTCTCGCGGGCCTTGTGCCGGGCCTCCAGGGCCATGTCCCAGTCGACGACCAGGTCGCCGTCCTCGTGCGGCACGATCAGGGGGGCGCCGCGCTCGGGCACCTGCTGGCGGTCGGCGACGGCCCGGGCCAGCGCCTCGGCCATGCGGGCGGAGCCCTTGACGGCGGCGGCGCGCGGGGTGTCCGTACCGGTGGCGTGGACGCCGGGGTAGAGCTCGCCGGGGGTGGCGAGCAGGACGCCGGTCTCGCCGAGGGAGGGCAGCACGTTGCCGATGTAGCCGAGGAAGGCGGGGTTGGGGCCGACGATGAGGACGGCGCGCCGGGCGAGCTGCTCGCGGTGGGCGTAGAGCAGATAGGCGGCGCGGTGCAGGGCGACGGCGGTCTTGCCGGTTCCGGGGCCGCCCTCGACGACGAGGACGCCGCGGTGCGGGGAGCGGATGATGGCGTCCTGCTCGGCCTGGATGGTCTGCACGATGTCGTGCATGCGGCCGGTGCGGGCGGCGTCGAGCGCGGCGAGCAGCACCTCGTCGGCGTCCCGGTTCTCGTGGCCGGTGCGGGTGGTGTCGCGGAGGTCGAGCACCTCGTCGTGCAGGGAGACCACCTCGCGGCCCTTGGTGGTGAGGTGCCGGCGGCGGGTCAGGCCCATCGGGGTGTGGCCGGTGGCGAGGTAGAAGGGGCGGGCGACCTCGGCGCGCCAGTCGACGACGAGCGGGGTGCGCTGCGCGTCGTCGGCGCGGATGCCGAGCCGTCCGATGTGGTGGTCGCGCCCGTCGCGGAAGACCAGCCGGCCGAAGCAGAGTCCGGTCTCGCCGGCGTTGAGCGCGGCGAGCAGGCCGGACTGCTCGGCGACCAGTACGTCCCGCTCCAGGCGGGCCTGGGCACTGCCCTCGCCGGGGGTGGCGAGGGCGCGGGCGACCCCCGCCTCGGCCTGGTCCCTCAGGGCGTCGAGTCGTGCGTAGAGCTCGGTGATGAATTTCTGCTCGTTCCGAAATTCTTCGGTTGACAATTCGACTCCCGGCGCGATACAGTGCGTTTAGTGAATCAGTCCGTGTCACTGTTGTGCGCGGACACGGAATCCAGAAATATACGCGAGACGCACCCCTGACTGCAATTCTAGTCCGGGGCTTTTTTGTGTCCTGACGAGCCGGGTCCCGGTCCCGCGGGCCGGAGAAAACCCGTGCGCGGGCGGACCGTCCCCTGCTAGCCTCCACCGCATGAAGCAGCGTGCCGCGTTCCAGACGACGACGCCGGAGAGTGTCCCGGCGCGCTGACAGCTGAGTTTGTCCGAAGCCCCGGGGCGAGTGCCCCGGGGCTTCGTCGTGCCGTCCGGGCCTCGTCCCTCCCCCGACCGCACGAGGAGTGACCATGGGAATCGACCAGGGAATCGCGCAGGACATCGAGCAGGGTGTCGCGAGAGACCTCGCGAAGGACGTCGTCGACCACCGCCGGCTCGGCCGCGAACTGGACCTGTTCGACACCGATCCGCTGATCGGCGCCGGGCTGCCGTACTGGCTGCCGGACGGCGCCGTCGTCCGGCACGCCCTGGAGGAGTACGTACGGGAGGCCGAGCGGCGGGCCGGCTACCGGCACGTGTACTCGCCCGTGCTCGGCAAGCGCGAGCTGTACGAGATCTCCGGGCACTGGGAGCACTACCAGGACGACATGTTCCCGCCCATGGACGTCGGCGGCGAGCAGTTCGTGCTGCGGCCCAGCCTCTGCCCGCACCACGCCGTGATGTTCCGCTCCCGCGCCCACAGCTACCGCGAACTCCCGCTGCGCATGGCCGAGCTGGGCGGCATGTTCCGCTCCGAGCTGTCCGGGGTGCTCGGCGGGCTCACCCGGGTGCGGGCCATCGGGCTCAACGACGCGCACGTCTTCTGCACCCTCGACCAGGTCGCCGAGGAGGCCGCCGGCGCGCTGCGGCTGATCCGCGAGGCGCACGCCGCGATGGGCGTCGAGGCCGCCCGCTACCGCCTCTCGCTCGCCGGGCCCGGCGGCAAGTACGTGGACGCGCCCGAGAAGTGGGCCCGCGCCACCGCGCTGCTCCGCGAGGTCCTGGACGCCTCCGGGCTCGACTACGAGGAGGCCGAGGGCGAGGCGGCCTTCTACGGGCCGAAGATCGACGTGCAGGTCGCCGACCCGGCCGGGCGCGAGTCGACCCTCTCCACCGTCCAGGTCGACTTCCACCAGCCCGAGCGCTTCGACCTGCACTACATCGGCGCCGACGGCGCCCGGCACCGCCCGGTGATGATCCACCGCTCGGTCGTCGGCAGCGTCGAACGCGCCGTCGCCCACCTGGTGGAGCGGCACGCCGGCGCCTTCCCCGCCTGGCTCGCCCCGGTGCAGCTCGCCGTGCTGCCGGTCTCCGACGCCGAGCACGGGGCCGCCGCCCGGTTCGCCGACCGCTGCGCCGCGCTCGGTCTGCGCGCCGAGGTGGTGGGCCCGCACCACGGCACCCTGGGCGCCCGGATCCGCGGGGCGCGCCTCGTCCCGTACCAGGTCGTCATCGGCGCGAAGGAGGCCGCCGCCGACCAGGTGTCCGTGCGGCTCCGGGACGGCCGCCGGCTGGCACCGCTGCCCGCGGCCGGGCTGCTGGAGCGGGTGCGGGGGCTCGTGGCGGAGCACTCCACCCTGCTGTGGCCGCAGGACGGGCCGGGCGCGGAGGGCTGACGGCGGTCCGGTCAGGCAGGGAGGAGCGGCTTCCGCTCCACCGGGGAGGTCAGCACGATGGAGGTGGTGGTGCGGCCGAGGGCGGAGATCTGTTCCAGGACCTCCTCCAGGTGCACGGTGCCGGTGACGGCGACCTTGAGGATCCAGCAGTCCTCGCCGACCACGTGGTGCGCCTCGCGGATCTCGGGGCGGGCGAGGAGTTCGAGGGTGCGGGGGCTCTTGAGGGTGTAGCCCCCGTGCGGGTTGACCCGGACGAAGGCCTGGATGCCGTAGCCGAGCAGGGCGGGGGCGACCTGCGCGCCGTAGCCGGTGATCGCGCCGCAGGCCTCCAGGCGGCGGACCCGCTCGGTGACGGCGGCCGGGCTCAGCCGGACCCGGCGGCCGAGCTCGCTCAGCTTGATCCGTCCGTCGCTCTGCAGCAGGTCCAGGATCTGCCGGTCCACGGCGTCGAAAGCGGCCGCCGTCGTTTCGACGGCGGCCGGCCGCTGCGACCGAGGTTCCTTCGGCGGTACGGCCCGGACTCCCATGTTTCCCCCTTCAGTCGGCGAGGCCCCAACGTAACACTGGAGGACATGGAGATCTTGGTCATCGGCGGTACCCGCTACTTCGGAAAGCGCCTGGTCACACGCCTGTTGGAGGCCGGGCACACCGTCTCGGTGCTGCACCGCGGGTCCTCCCCCGCGCCGGCGGGAGTGACGGAACTGGTCGCCGACCGGAACGACGAGCGGGCCCTGGAAGAGGTCCTGGCGGGGCGGCGCTTCGACGTCGTCGTCGACCAGGTCTGCTACACCCCGCGCCAGGCGGCCGTCGCCACCCGCGTCTTCGCGGGCCGCACCCGGCGCTATGTGATGACCTCGACGGTCGAGGTGTACGAGTACGAGGACGCGGCGGCCCCGGTCGCCGAGGGCGCCGTGGACCCGGCGTCCGTCGCGGTCGACCCGGAGCTGCCCTGGGACGACCCGGAGTTCCTGGAGGCGCACTACGGGGAGGGGAAGCGGCAGGCGGAGGCGGTGTTCGCCGCCGACCGGGGGGCCTCCTTCGCGTGGGCGGCGGTGCGGGTCGCGCACGTGCTCGGCGGCGCGGACGACTTCACCGGGCGGATCGGGCACTACGCGGAGCGGATCCGCTCGGGCGAGCCGGTCGCCGTGCCGCCGGTGAACCGGCCCGCGACCTATGTCTACGTGGAGGAGATCGCGGACTTCCTGGCGTGGGCGGCGACGGGCACGGAATTCACCGGGCCGGTGAACGCGCATTCCCACGGGCCGCTGACGACGGCCGAGATCTGCGCGCGGATCGAGGAGCTCACCGGCGGCCGGACCGTTTTCCGCGAGGTCGAGGTCGGGGCGGTGTCGCCGTTCTCCTTCGCCCGCTCGTACGGCATGGACAATTCCCGCGCGGAATCGCTGGGTTTCCGTTTCTCGCATTCCTCGGAATGGCTCGGCCGGGCAATCGCCGAGACCCTTTCCGCGGCCGGCGCCGGGGAGGCCTGATGCGGCACCGCACGCTGGGCGACCGCACCGTCGGCGCCGTCGGACTCGGCGCGATGCCGCTGTCCATCGAGGGCCACCCGGACGAGGCCCGGGCGCTCGCCACCGTCCACGCCGCCCTGGACGCCGGGGTGACCCTGCTCGACACCGCGGACTCCTACCACCCGCCGGGCGGCGAGACCGGGGCCAACGAGCGGCTGGTGGCCCGGGCGCTCGCCGCGTACGGCGGGGACCGCGACGCGGTGCTCGTCGCCACGAAGGGCGGCCGGGGCCGGAGCGCCGACGGCGGCTGGACGGTCGACGGGCGGCCCGAGCACCTGCGGCGGGCCGCCGAGGACTCGGCCCGCCGGCTGGGCGGCGGGGCGATCGGGCTCTACCAGCTGCACAAGCCCGACCCGGCCGTGCCCTACGCCGAATCGCTCGGCGCGATACGGGAGTTGATCGATGCGGGCACGGTCCGGCTGGCCGGGATCTCGAACGTGGACCGGGCGCAGATCCTGCTGGCCCGGGAGATCCTGGGCGACCGTCTGGTCTCGGTGCAGAACCGCTACTCCCCCGCCGTCCGGGACAGTGAGCCCGAGCTGCGGCTCTGCGCCGAGCTCGGCCTGGCCTTCCTGCCGTGGAGCCCGCTGGGCGGCCTCTCGCGCAGCTCGCTCGACGGGAGCTCGGCGCTGGGCGAGGACCCGCGGTTCGGGGCCTTCCACCGGGTGGCCCGGGACCGCGGCGTGTCGCCGCAGCGGGTCGCCCTCGCCTGGCTGCTCGCCCGGCCCGGCGGGCACGTCCTGCCGATCCCGGGCGCCAGCCGGCCGGAGACCGCGCGGGACTCGGCGCTGGCCGCGGACCTGGTGCTCACGGAGGCGGAGTCGGCGGCGCTGGACGCCGTACCGGAGCCGCGTGCCGTACCGGAGGACTGAGCCGGGAGGGCCGCCGGGCCCGGCCATGGGGTGCGGAACGCCCCCGTCGCGCGTGTGGCGGGGGCGTTCCGCGTCCGGGACCCGGATCCGGCTCAAGGCCCGGGGCCCGGAGCTCGGGGCACGGAGGTTCAGACGCCGGCCGGGGTCTTCTCGCCCTCGCCGTCGGCCCGCTGGTCCGGTACGGCGGAGGGGGCGCCGTGGCCGTCGTCGACGAGGGTGGTCTCGTCGAAGGGGACGCGGCCGGCGAGCACCTCGTCGACCCGGGCCTTGTCGATCTCCTTCGTCCAGGTGCCGACCAGGACGGTGGCGACGGCGTTGCCGGCGAAGTTGGTCAGGGCGCGGGCCTCGCTCATGAAGCGGTCGATGCCGACGATCAGGCCGACGCCGTCGACGAGTTCGGGGCGGTGCGACTGGAGGCCGCCGGCCAGCGTGGCGAGCCCGGCGCCGGTGACGCCGGCCGCGCCCTTGGAGGCGATGATCATGAAGACGAGGAGGGAGATCTGCTCGCCGACCGACAGCGGGTTGCCCATCGCCTCGGCGACGAAGAGCGAGGCCATCGTGAGGTAGATCGCGGTGCCGTCGAGGTTGAAGGAGTAGCCGGTCGGGACGGTGATGCCGACCACCGGCTTGGAGACGCCCAGGTGCTCCATCTTCGCGATCAGGCGGGGCAGCGCCGATTCGGACGAGGAGGTGGAGAGGATCAGCAGGAACTCGCGGCCCAGGTACTTCAGCAGGCTGAGGATGTTGACCCCGGCCACCAGCCGGAGCAGCGTGCCGAGCACCACGAAGACGAACAGCGCGCAGGTGACGTAGAAGCCGATCATGATGACGGCGAGCGACTTCAGGGCGTCGACGCCGGTGGCGCCGACCACGGCGGCCATCGCGCCGAACGCGCCGACCGGCGCGGCCCACATGATCATCGCGAGGATGCGGAAGACCAGCCGCTGGATGTGCCCGATGCCGCGCAGCACCGGCTCGCCGGCCGCGCCCATGGCCTGCAGCGCGAAGCCCGCGAGCAGCGCGACGAGCAGGGTCTGCAGCACCTCGCCCTCGGTGAAGGCCGAGACGATGGTCTTGGGGATGATGCCGAGGAGGAAGTCGACGGTGCCCTCGCTCGCGCCCTCCGCCTGCTTGGCGCCGGCCTCGGCGAGGTCCTTCGTGAGGTGCAGGCTGGAGCCGGGCTCCAGGATGTTGCCGACGACCAGGCCGATGGCGAGGGCGACGGTCGACATCACCAGGAAGTAGCCGAGGGCGAGGCCGCCGACCGCGCCGACCTTGGCGGCCTTGCGCACCGAACCGACGCCGAGCACGATCGTGCAGAAGATGATCGGCGAGATCATCATCTTGATCAGGTTGACGAAGCCGGTGCCGAGCGGCTTGAGCTCGACGGCGAACTCCGGCGCCAGGAAGCCCACGGCGATGCCGAGCACCACGGCGCCGATCACGGCCAGATAGAGATAGTGGGTGCGGTCCCGTCGTGCGGCCACGGGGTCCTCCTCGTCCTTGAGTCGTCCACGTCCCGGTGGATCCCCGCGACTATCCACCAGCCCTGTGACCGGGGTCACCGTTGCGTACGTTTCGTTCATGGCCGAAGTGCTGCGGCGCCGGCCGAGGTACCGCGCTCGCGCGCGGCCGGGGCACACTGGCTGACATGCGTCTCCGCCTCCCCCGCCCCCGCAGCCTGGCCGGCCAGCTCTTCGCCATGCAGGTCGTGCTGGTGGCGGCCGTCGTCGCGGGCTGCGCCGTCTACGCCTACGTGACGGACCGCGCCCAGGCCGAGGAGACCGCCCGCCGGCAGGCCACGGCGACGGCCGCGGCGGTCGCCGCCTCCCCGGCCGTGGTGGCGGCGGCCCGGGACGCGGACCGCACGGACCCGACGCCGCTGCTCCAGCCCTACGCGGAGGCCCTGCGCCGGGACGCGGGGGTCAGCTACGTGGTGGTCATGGCCCCGGACGGCACCCGCTGGACGCACCCGGAGCCCGAGCAGATCGGGCGCACCTACCTCGGGCACATCGACCGGGCGGTGCGCGGCGAGACCTTCTCCGAGACCCACATGGGCGTCCTCGGGCCCTCGGTGCGCACGGTCGCGCCGGTCTTCGACGACCCGTCGGCGGCGCCGGGCCGGCGCCGGGTGATCGCCCTGGTGAGCTCGGGCATCACCATCGAGCGGATCAGCGCGCAGGTACGGGAGCAGGTCACCGCGCTGCTCGGGACGGCGGGCGCGGCGCTCGCGCTCGGCGGCCTCGGCACCTATGTGATCAACGCGCGCCTGCGCCGGCACACCAAGGGCATGAACGCGACCGAGCTGAGCCGGATGCACGACTACCACGAGGCCGCGCTGCACGCGGTGCGCGAGGGCCTGGTGATGCTGGACGGACAGCGCAGGATCGCGCTCATCAACGACGGGGCGCGGGAGCTGCTCGGGCTCGCCGGGGCGGACGTGGTGGGCCGCTCGGCCGCCGAGCTCGGGCTGCCCGCGCCGCTGACCGGGGCGCTGCTCTCGGCCGAGCCGCGGGTGGACGAGCTGCACCTGACCGACGAGCGGGTGCTCGTCCTGAGCACCCGCCCGGTGGTCGGCGGCGAGCGCCGCGGCACCGTGGTCACCCTGCGGGACCGCACGGAGCTCCAGGCGCTCTCCGGCGAGCTGGACTCGGAGCGCGGCTTCACGGAGGCGCTGCGCTCGCAGGCCCACGAGGCGGCGAACCGGCTGCACACCGTGGTCTCGCTGATCGAGCTGGGCCGGGTCGAGGAGGCGGTGGGCTTCGCCACGGCCGAGCTGGAGCTGGCGCAGGCGCTCACCGACCGGGTGGTCACGGCGGTCGGCGAGCCGGTGCTCGCCGCGCTGCTGCTCGGCAAGGCCGCGCAGGCCAACGAGCGGGGCGTGGAGCTGGTGCTCACCGAGGACAGCCGGATCGACGACGGGCTGCTCCCGGTGTCGCTGCCGGCCCGCGACCTGGTGACCATCCTCGGCAACCTGATCGACAACGCGGTGGAGGCGGCCGGTCCCGCCGAGGCCCCCGGGGCGGCGCTCGGCGGGGCCGCCCGCAGCGCCCGGGTGGTCGTCACCGCGCTCGCCGAGGAGGGCGGTGACGACCAGCCGGGCGGCGGCGAGCTGCTGCTGCGGGTCGGGGACAGCGGGCCCGGGGTGCGCCCGGCGGACCGCACCGCCGTGCTCGGCCGCGGCTGGTCGACCCGCGGCCCGGGCCGGGGCCTCGGCCTGGCCCTGGTCCAGCAGGCCGTGCGCCGCGCCTCGGGCACCCTGACGCTCACCGAGTCCCCGCTGGGCGGCGCGGAGTTCACCGTACGACTGCCGCTCGGCCCGGCCCTGCCCGGGCCCGCGACCGAGGCCGCCGCGACGGCCGGGACCGGGGCCGGGACCGGGGCTGAGGCCGGGGCCAGGTCCGAGGGCGGGGCCAGGTCCGCGGCTGAGGCCGGGTCCGAGGCCGGGGCTGAGTCCGAGGCCGGAACCGCGGCTGAGGCCGGGGCCAGGTCCAAGGCCGGGACTGCGACTGCGCCCGGGTCCGCGGCCGCCTCCGGGTCCGGGCACCGGTCCAGGTCCGAGGCTGGGTCCGAGGCTGAGGCCGGAACCGCGGCTGAGCCGGGGTCCGAGGCGGGGACCGCGGCTGAGGCCGGGGCCAGGTCCAAGGCCGGGACCGGGTCCGCGGCTGCGGCCGGGTCCGAGGCCGGGGCTGAGTCCGAGGCCGGAACCGCGACTGAGGCCGGGACCGGGTCCAAGGCCGGAACCGCGGGTGAGCCCGGGGCCAGGTCCGGGGCCGCCGCCACGTCCGCCGCCACGTCCGGGGCCGCCTCCGAGTCGGTGTCCGGCCCGCTTCCGGAGGAGGCGGGCCGATGAGCGGCGCGGCCGGGGCGCCGGCCAGGGACATCCGGGTGCTGGTGGTCGAGGACGACCCGGTGGCCGCCGACGCGCACGCGCTGTACGCGGGCCGGGTGCCCGGCTTCACGGTGGTGGGCGTGGCGCACTCGCGGGCCGAGGCGGTGCGACTGCTCGACCGGACCCGGGTGGACCTGCTGCTGCTCGACCTCTACCTGCCCGACGGGCACGGGCTCCAGCTGCTGCGGGCGCTGCGCGCGGCCGGGCACGCGGCGGACGTGATCGCGGTGACCTCGGCGCGCGACCTGGCGATCGTGCGGGAGGGCGTGTCGCTCGGCGTGGTGCAGTACGTCCTCAAGCCGTTCGCCTTCGCGACGCTGCGGGACCGGCTCGTGCGCTACGCGGAGTTCCGGGCGACGGCCGGCGAGGCCTCCGGCCAGGACGAGGTGGACCGGGCGCTCGCGACGCTGCGCGCGCCCCAGCCGGCCGCCCTGCCCAAGGGCCTGAGCGGCCCGACCCTGGAGGCGGTGACCCGCTCCCTGCGGGCCGCGCCGGACGGACTGACGGCCGCCGAGGCGGGCACGGCCGTGGGCATCTCGCGGATCACCGCGCGCCGCTATCTGGAGCACCTGGTGACCGCGGGCCGGGCGGCCCGGGCCCCGCAGTACGGCCAGATCGGGCGGCCGGAGCTGCAGTACCGGTGGCTGGAGGACCGCGGGCACTGACGTCGCGGGGCGGGGAAGGGGCGGGCCGGGCGGGTCAGGCCGCACGGGGCTGACGGATCGCGCCCGACCGGTTACTGATCGGTTCCGACGTTCCCACAAGCGAAAGCGTTGGGTGAACACACCGTAGCCAGGAGTGAACCGCCGCTCCTACCGTGGCCGGGTGCACCATCCTTCCCCACCCTTCAACGCCCTCGCCGCGCGCCGACTGCGCGAAGGGCTCGGCATGGCCCACGGCCACGTCGCCTACGGACTCCGCGCCCAGTACGGCCTGTTCGTCACCCCCGAGACCGTCGTCGCCTGGGAGCGCGGCCGCGCCGCCCCCACCTCGCAGGAGCTCACCGCCCTCGCCGGCGTGCTGTGGTGTTCCCCCGCCGAGCTGCTGATGGCCGCCACCACCCTGCGCGAGCACCGGCTCGCGCGCGGCCTCACGCCCGAGGACCTGGCCCGCCAGGTGGGGCTCGACCCCGGGGCGTACCTGCGCATGGAACAGACCGGCCGCTGGCGCGGCACCGAACGGCAGACCGCCGCCCTCGCCGAGGTGCTCGGCCTCGGCCCGCGCGCCCTGCTGACCGCGACCGGCGGCGACGAGAAACTCGACGGCCTGCTCCGGGACGCGGCGACGACCCGCTGGCAGGCCTACGCGAAACCGGTCAACAAGCTGCTGCCGCTGCCCCGGCAGGCGGTGGAGCAGGCGCTCCAGCGGCTGCACTCCGAGTACCACGCCCGGATGGCCGCGACGAGCAGCTGGGGCGCGTCCGGTGCGACCGGCGACGAGGGCCGGGCCTATCTGGACGAGATCACGGACCATTTCTGGGCGGCGGTCGCGCCCCTACAGTGACCGTGTGAACCGACACATCACCTTCGAACGGCTCCACAACTTCCGTGACCTGGGCGGCTATCCGACCGCCGACGGAGGGAGCGTGCGGTGGGCGACCCTCTACCGCTCCGACTCCCTCGGCAAGCTCGCCGGCCCCGACGCACGCGCCTGTGATCTGACGCGTTTCCGGGAGCTGGGCATCGACACCGTGATCGACCTGCGCTATCCGTGGGAGATAGCGTCCCGCGGCCGCCATCCCGAGAGCGAGCCGCAGACCTGGCACAACCTGAGCATCGAGCACCGGCCGTACGACCAGGTGGACCGCGAGCCCGACGCAGACCCCTGGCGCTTCCTCGCCGACCGGTTCGCCGAGGTCGCCCTCGACGGGGCCGTCGAACTCCGCCGGGCCCTGGAGGTCATCGCCGCGGCCGAGGGCCCGGTCGTCTTCCACTGCGCCGCCGGCAAGGACCGCACCGGCCTGCTCGCCGCGCTCGTCCTCGCCCTGCTCGACGTCCCGGACGAGGACGTCGTGGCGGACTTCGCGCTCACCGAGCTCGCCACCGAGCGCTTCCTGACCGACTGGAAGGCCGCGCACCCCGACCGCGAGGTGCGCTGGAACGGCTTCGGCCGCGCCCCGGCCGTCGTCATGCGGCTGGTCCTCGCGGACCTGCGTGCCACGTACGGCTCGGTGCGCGACTACGCCACGGGTCACCTCGCCGTGGACCCGGCCGTGCTGGAGGCCCTGCGGGAGCGGCTGGTGGAGCGCGCCGCCGTCTGACGGCCCGGAGCTACTGCGCCTTCTCGGAGACCTTCTCGGAGACCTTGTCGGGGACCTTGTCGGGGACCTTCTCGGAGACCTTCTCGAAGAGGAAGAGCTGGCCCTTCGCGTCCGCCCGGCAGGGCGCCTGGGCCAGCGCCGCGCCCTCCCCGGCCGGGCTCCCGGTCACCGTGACGCACGTGCCGGGGGTCGCGGAGCCCGCCGGGGCGATCCGGTAGGCGGAGGGGCGGGAGCCGTGCGGGGTGAGGGTGAAGGCCTCGACCCGGGTGGGGTCGCCGCACTCGGAGTCCTCGAGCGCGGCGTCGGGTATCCGCCCGCCGGACGGCAGGCCCGAGCAGCCGGGCCCGTAGTCGGGGTGGTCGGTGACGATCCGCCAGCGGTCGCCGCCGAGACGTTTCAGCGAGTAGCGGGGCACCCCGGCCTCCGCGCAGTCCAGCTGCCGCACCTGGCCGGACCGTTCGCCGCGCCGCTCCCCCAGACACAGCCCGGAGTCCACCGCCCGGATCCGCACCGCCCCCTCCCCCGGCCCGCCCCGGTGCTCCGGCCCGCCGCCCCGCACCAGGGCCACGACACTGACGGCGGCGAACACCAGTCCGGCCACTCCGATCACACCGACGAGCCCGAGCCGCCGTGGGGGCCGGAGGTCGGCGGCGGGCGGGAGCGCCGGGGCACCCGAGGGCGCCGGGGCCCTGGGGCCGGGGGGCGCCAGGGTCTCCGGACCGGGGAGCGTCAGGGTCTGGGCACCCGTCGGGGCGCGGTCCGGCGCGGCTTCCGCCCCGGGTTCCGGCCCGGGTTCCGGCCCGGCCTCCGCCGGGGCCTCCTCCGCCGGGTCTTCCTCCCCCGCCGCCTCGACCGCGCCCCGTACCGCGAGCTCCTTCCGTACCGCCTCCCACCGCGCTGCTTCCGCCGGGCCGAGGCCGCAGGCGTGGACGAAGGCGGCGAGGAGTTCGTCGCGCGGGAGGGTCGTGCGGGACAGCATGTTGGCCACGGTGGAGCGCGGCAGGACCTCGCCGAGTGCGGTGGCGCGGGCGGAGAGTTCGCGGTAGGTGAGGCCGGATCGGGTCTTGAGCCGGCGGAGCTGGGCGACGAACTCGGCGGCGGTGCGGGCCGACCGCGGATCGGGAAGCTGATCGCCCGTGGTCATGCGTGCCGCTCCCTCGCTGCGAGTCCGGCCCGGACGGGGTGGGACATGTCCGGGACGGGCCCAAGCCTTGTTGATCGCGGCGCCGGGCTCAAGCATGGATTCGGCCCCGATCCTCCGCACGGGGGGAGGATCGGGGCCGGGGGATGTTCCCGTAACGGGGGCCGGGTCAGAAGACCGACTCGGCCTCGCGCATCCGGTCCGCCGGGACGGTCTTCAGCCGGGTGACGGCCTCCGCCAGCGGGACCATCTCGACGTCGGTGCCGCGCAGCGCCGTCATCCGGCCGAAGTCGCCGCGGTGCACGGCCTCCACCGCGTGCCAGCCGAAGCGGGTGGCGAGCACCCTGTCGTACGCGGTCGGGGTGCCGCCGCGCTGCACGTGGCCGAGGATGACGGGGCGGGCCTCCTTGCCGAGCCGGCGCTCCAGCTCGTACGCGAGGGCGGTGCCGATGCCCTGGAAGCGCTCGTGGCCGAACTGGTCGATCTCGCCCTTGCCGTAGTCCATCGTGCCCTCGGCGGGGTGGGCGCCCTCGGCGACGCAGATGACGGCGAACTTCTTGCCGCGCGCGAAGCGTTCCTCGACCATCTTCACCAGGTCGGCCGGGTCGAAGGGGCGCTCGGGCAGGCAGATGCCGTGGGCGCCGCCGGCCATGCCGGACTCCAGGGCGATCCAGCCGGCGTGCCGGCCCATCACCTCGACGACCATGACCCGCTGGTGCGACTCGGCGGTGGTCTTGAGGCGGTCCATCGCCTCGGTGGCCACGGTGACGGCGGTGTCGAAGCCGAAGGTGCGGTCGGTGGAGGAGATGTCGTTGTCGATGGTCTTGGGGACGCCGACGACCGGGACGCCGGCCTCGGACAGCATCCGGGCGGCGGTGAGGGTGCCCTCGCCGCCGATCGGGACGAGCGCGTCGAAGCCGCTCTTCTCGATGAGCTCCTTGGCGTTGGCGCAGGCGGCGGCGAAGCGGGCGCGCTCCAGACGGGAGGAGCCGAGGATGGTGCCGCCGCGGGCGAGGATGCCGCTGACGGCGTTCAGGTCGAGCGGGCGGTAACGGCCGTCCAGCAGGCCCGCGTAGCCGTCCTCGAAGCCGATCACCTCGTCGCCGTAGTGCGTGACGGCCCGGTGCACGACGGACCGGATCACCGCGTTCAGGCCGGGACAGTCGCCGCCCGCTGTCAGGACTCCGATGCGCATCGTGCTGTGTCTCCTGCTCGGTAGTGGTACGTGGTGAGCCGCTGTCGATTCTCACACGGTCGGCGGCACCGACGCGCTCGCTGCTACTCCGCGCCCCCGGCCCGTCAAGGCCTCCGGGGGTGTCGCGGGGATCGTGCGGGCACCCTCGCGGGGATCTTCCGGTGGTCCTCCCGGGCCTTTGGTCCCGGGGGGTCCGGGCCCTTCGTCCGGCGGGCGTCGTATCGAGCCGCGGGGGTATTGTCAAGAGGGCATTGCCGCTCTATCGGCGTTTTCCGGTCACCTCCGGTTGACAGGGCGCCACGGGAATTCGGACAGGAGACCACGGCGTGACGCGCAGCGTGTACGTGACCGGGATCGACCGCGGAGACGGCCGCCAGGTCGTCGAGCTGGGAGTCATGGAGCTCCTCACCCGCCAGGTGGACCGGGTGGGGGTGTTCCGGCCGCTGGTGCACGACGGCCCCGACCGCCTCTTCGAGCTGCTGCGCGCCCGCTACCGGCTGGCCCAGGACCCGGGCAGCGTGTACGGCATGGACTACCACGAGGCCTCCGCCCTGCAGGCCGAGCGGGGCACCGACGAGCTGGTGTCCCGGCTCGTGGACCGCTTCCACGCGGTGGCCCGCGACTACGAGGTGGTCCTGGTCCTCGGCACCGACTTCGCCGCCACCCAGCTCCCCGACGAGCTGGCGCTCAACGCGCGGCTCGCCAACGAGTTCGGCGCCTCCGTGATCCCGGTGGTCGGCGGCAAGGGCCAGACCGCGGAGTCGGTGCGCGCCGAGGCGCGCAACGCCTTCCGGGCGTACGACGGGCTGGGCTGCGACGTCCTGGCCATGGTCGTCAACCGGGTCGCGGGCGAGGACCGGGCCGCCCTGGCCGAGCGGCTGGGCGCGCGGCTGCCGGTCCCCTGCTACGTGCTGCCGGACGAGCCGGCGCTTGCCGCGCCCACGGTCGCCCAGATCACCCACGCGCTCGGCGCGAGCGTGGTCCTCGGCGACGACGCCGGGCTGGCCCGCGACGCTCTGGACTTCGTCTTCGGCGGCGCGATGCTGCCTAACTTCCTCAACGCGCTGACCCCAGGCTGTCTGGTGGTCACCCCCGGGGACCGGGCCGACCTGGTGATCGGCGCGCTCGCCGCGCACTCGGCCGGCACCCCGCCGATCGCGGGCGTGCTGCTCACCCTCAACGAGCGGCCCAGCGACGAGATCCTCACCCTGGCGGCCCGGCTCGCGCCCGGCACCCCGGTGATCTCGGTGCCGGGCAACAGCTTCCCCACCGCCGCCGAACTCTTCGCTCTGGAGGGCAAGCTGAACGCGGCGACCCCGCGCAAGGCGGAGACCGCGCTCGGCCTCTTCGAGCGGCACGTCGACACCGCGGACCTGCTGCGCCGGATCTCGGTGGCGCGCAGCGGCCGGGTCACGCCGATGATGTTCGAGCACGAGCTCCTGGAGCAGGCCCGGGCCGACCGGCGCCGGGTGGTGCTGCCCGAGGGCACCGAGGAGCGGGTGCTGCGCGCCGCGGACGTGCTGATCCGCCGCGACGTCTGCGACCTGACCCTGCTCGGCGACGTCGAGGCGATCCGCAAGAAGGCCGCCGACCTGAGCGTGGACCTCGGCGACACGCAGCTGATCGACCCGCAGACCTCGGAGCTGCGGGACTCCTTCGCGGAGAAGTACGCGCGGCTGCGCGCCCACAAGGGCGTCACGGTGGAGCTGGCGTACGACGTGGTCTCGGACGTGAACTATTTCGGCACCCTGATGGTCGAGGAGGGCCTGGCCGACGGCATGGTGTCGGGCTCGGTGCACTCCACGGCGGCGACGATCCGGCCGGCCTTCGAGATCATCAAGACCAAGCCGGAGGCGTCGATCGTCTCCTCGGTCTTCTTCATGTGCCTGGCCGACAAGGTGCTGGTGTACGGCGACTGCGCGGTCAACCCGGACCCGAACGCCGAGCAACTGGCCGACATCGCCGTGCAGTCGGCGGCCACCGCGGCCCGCTTCGGGGTGGAGCCGCGGATCGCGATGCTCTCGTACTCCACCGGCACCTCGGGCTCCGGCGCCGACGTCGACAAGGTGCGCGAGGCGACGAAGCTGGTCCGCGAGAGCCGGCCCGAGCTGCGGATCGAGGGGCCGATCCAGTACGACGCGGCGGTCGAGCCGTCCGTCGCGGCCACCAAGCTGCCGGGCTCGGAGGTGGCCGGCCAGGCCACCGTACTGATCTTCCCGGACCTCAACACCGGCAACAACACCTACAAGGCCGTGCAGCGTTCGGCCGGCGCGGTCGCCGTCGGGCCGGTCCTGCAGGGTCTGCGCAAGCCGGTGAACGACCTCTCGCGCGGCGCGCTCGTCAGCGACATCGTGAACACCGTCGCCATCACGGCGATCCAGTCCCAGGGTCAGGAGCCCACCGCATGACCACCCCCACCCGTGTTCTGGTCCTCAACTCCGGCTCCTCGTCGGTGAAGTACCAGCTGCTCGACATGCGCGACGACCGGCGTCTGGCGCAGGGTCTCGTCGAGCGGATCGGCGAGGAGACCTCGCGCCTGGTCCACACCCCGCTGCTCGCGGGCGGCGGCGGGAAGCGCGAGCGGACGGGGCCGATCGCCGACCACGCGGAGGCGCTGAAGCTGGTCTCCGAGGAGCTGGCGGCGGACGGGCTCGGCCTGGACTCCCCCGAACTGGCCGCGATCGGGCACCGGGTGGTGCACGGCGGGCTGCGCTTCACCGCGCCGACCGTGATCGACGACGCCGTGCTCGCCGAGATCGAGCGCCTGGTGCCGGTGGCCCCGCTGCACAACCCGGCCAACCTGGTCGGCATCCGTACGGCGACGGCGCTGCGCCCCGACCTTCCGCAGGTGGCCGTCTTCGACACCGCCTTCCACACGACGATGCCGGAGGCGGCGGCGCGCTACGCGATCGACGTGGAGACGGCGGACGCGCACCGGATCCGCCGCTACGGCTTCCACGGCACCTCGCACGCCTATGTGTCGCGGGAGACGGCGAGGCTGCTGGGCAAGGCGCCGGAGGAGGTGAACGTGATCGTGCTGCACCTGGGCAACGGGGCCTCCGCCTCGGCGGTGCGCGGCGGCCGGTGCGTGGACACCTCGATGGGGCTGACCCCGCTGGAGGGCCTGGTCATGGGCACCCGCTCCGGGGACGTCGACCCGGCGGTGACCTTCCACCTGATGCGGGTGGCGGGCATGTCGGCGGACGAGATCGACGTCCTGCTGAACAAGAGGTCCGGCCTCGTCGGGCTGTGCGGCGACAACGACATGCGGGAGATCCGGCGCCGGATCGACGAGGGCGACGAGCGCGCGGCGCTCGCCTTCGACGTCTACGTGCACCGGCTGAAGAAGTACATCGGCGCCTATTACGCGGTGCTCGGGCGGGTGGACGCGGTGGCGTTCACGGCCGGGGTCGGCGAGAACGCGGCGCCGGTGCGGGAGGCCGCCGTCGCCGGTCTGGAGGAGCTGGGCCTCGCGGTGGACGCCGGGCTGAACGCCGTACGGTCCGACGAGGCCCGGATCGTGTCGCCGGAGTACGCGCGGGTGGCGGTGGCCGTGGTGCCCACGGACGAGGAGCTGGAGATCGCCCGGCAGAGCTACGCGCTGGTGCGGGAGGGCTCGTCCGGGGCACACGAACAGGACACGGAGAAGTGAACGCCTGAGCGGCCCCCCGCCCATTTGTACTTTCCACCAGACGGAATATTCCGCAGTGAAACAAACCGATAGGATCCGCCGTATGCGCCGTTCCAAAATCGTCTGCACGCTGGGCCCCGCCGTCGACTCCTATGAGCAGCTGAAGGCTCTCATCGAGGCCGGCATGAACGTGGCCCGATTCAACATGAGCCACGGGACCCAGGCAGAGCACCAGGAGCGGTACGACCGTCTCCGCAGGGCAGCCGCGGACACCGGCCGCGCCGTCGGCGTGCTCGCCGACCTCCAGGGCCCCAAGATCCGTCTGGAGACCTTCGCCGAGGGTCCCGTCGAGCTGGTCCGCGGTGACGAGTTCACCATCACCACCGAGGACGTCCCCGGCGACAAGTCCATCTGCGGCACCACGTACAAGGGCCTGCCCGGCGACGTGTCCAAGGGTGACCAGGTCCTGATCAACGACGGCAACGTCGAGCTGCGGGTGGTCGAGGTCGAGGGCCCGCGGGTGAAGACGATCGTCGTCGAGGGCGGTGTCATCTCCGACCACAAGGGCATCAACCTGCCCGGCGCGGCGGTCAACGTCCCGGCCCTGTCCGAGAAGGACGTCGAGGACCTGCGCTTCGCGCTGCGGATGGGCTGCGACATGGTCGCGCTGTCCTTCGTCCGCGACGCCGCCGACGTCAAGGACGTCCACAAGGTGATGGACGAGGAGGGCCGCCGGGTCCCCGTCATCGCCAAGGTCGAGAAGCCGCAGGCCGTCGACAACATGGCGGAGGTCGTCGCCGCCTTCGACGCCGTCATGGTGGCCCGCGGCGACCTCGCCGTGGAGTACCCGCTGGAGCGCGTCCCGATGGTGCAGAAGCGCCTCGTCGAGATGTGCCGCCGCAACGCGAAGCCGGTCATCGTCGCCACCCAGATGATGGAGTCGATGATCACCAACTCGCGGCCGACCCGCGCCGAGGCGAGCGACGTCGCCAACGCGATCCTGGACGGCGCGGACGCGGTCATGCTGTCCGCCGAGTCCTCGGTCGGCGCCTACCCGATCGAGACCGTGAAGACGATGTCGAAGATCGTCGCCGCGGCCGAGGAGGAGCTGCTCTCCAAGGGCCTCCAGCCGCTGGTCCCGGGCAAGAAGCCGCGCACCCAGGGCGGCTCGGTGGCCCGCGCGGCCGCCGAGATCGCCGACTTCCTGGGCGGCAAGGCGCTGGTCGCCTTCACCCAGTCCGGCGACACGGCCCGCCGCCTCTCCCGCTACCGCGCGGCCCAGCCGATCCTGGCCTTCACCACGGACGAGGGCACCCGCAACCAGCTCACCCTGAGCTGGGGCGTGGAGTCCTTCCTGGTCCCCTTCGTGAACAACACCGACGCCATGGTCGACCTGGTCGACGCGGAGCTCCTGAAGCTCCAGCGCTACAACGCGGGCGACACCATGGTCATCACCGCCGGCTCGCCCCCCGGCGTCCCCGGCACCACGAACATGGTCCGCGTCCACCACCTGGGCGGCGCCGAGAACGCCTGACGGGCGGGTCAGTGACCGAACAGTGGGGTGGGAGCCGGCCTTGCCGGGTTCCCACCCCACTTTCGTTCACCCGGTGTCCAGCGGATCCGCGGACCCCTCCGATCGACGCCGATCTATTCGCTGTCGATCAGGAACCTGACGTTGTCCACCACGAACTCACCGTAGTGGAGGTCCGCTCCGATGGCCTCCAGCCTCGCGTAGCGCTCCGGGGTGAGCGACGTGACACGGTCCACCACCATGACACGCAGCAGCAGACGGAAAGCCAGCTCCGGAGCGCAGAGGCGGGCGCAGTCGATCAGTCCTGCCCTCACATCGGCCGCCAGGGACTGTGTCGCCTCGATCTCGGCGATCACCGCGTCCGAATGGCCCCAGCCGTCCTCCGTGTCCGCCGCCGAGAGCACCGGCACGTTCGCCATCGTCGACAGGCGGGCGTCACACAGCTCGACGACCTTCGCCGTCCACTCCGTGCCGGTCCCGATGAGCCGGCGGCTCGGCAAGTACTCCGCACCTGCGTCCCACAACACCTCCAGCGTGTTCGAGGGGAGCTTCTCGAGGAGCGCCACGGCATCGCGTCGGACGGCCACGACATCCTGTTCGGCCGGATGGGCGAGGTACTTGGCGACGAGGCCGGCAGCCGTGTCCGCGTCGAGGAGCCAGTCCTGATGGAACTGCGTCATGATCCACGACAGACCGAAGTCGAACTCACTGAATCGGTTCACCGCCTGTCACCCCTACACCGGATAGAAGGTCTGCACGTAGTAGCCACGAGGGTGCTTCGGTATTCCTGGGCCCTTGGGTGCCTTCACCAGCTTGATGAAGAAGCCGTTGCCCGCGTTCTCGGTGGCGCGATCACCCCAGTACACCTTGCCCAACGAGGAGTCCTTCGGGCCATACGTGCCGCTCCAGGTCAGCTCGGATCTCTTCGGGTCCCTCATCCACTTCGTGATCATGCCCGCCTTGTCGTTCAGTGCCTGGTCGAGAACCGCCTGGGCTGTCTTCTGGTCAACCCACACGGAGTTCGGTGTGGGCCTGCCGCGCGCAGCGGTCTTCTCGGCGGCGAGCTGCTTCGCCGCCTGTTCGTCGGGGCGCACGTGATGCTCGAGGGTGTGCGCCTGGCCCGGGAACTTCGCCTCGTCGAGATCGAGGTTGTTGCAGTTGTGGACCAGCACCGGGCTTGCGCCGGCGACCGCGTAGAAGGTGTGCAGGCCGGAAACCGTCAGGTCGTAGACCATCCGGGGGCCCTGCTCACGGTGGTCCAGCAGCCCGGCCACCGTATGGAGCGTTCCATCAGGTGCACGTAGGCGGTCCCCTGCACGAAGGTCATCGGCGTGGGTCCAGCCACGGCCGATGACGAACACGCGGTGTCCCGGTGTAGTCGTCAGCCGGTCGCCGCCGGTCAGCGTGATGTCCACCAGCTCAACGGCCGGGTGCTGGAACGTACGAGTGACCCGTTCGCCCTGAACACGACCGGTGACGGGATCGGTGGCCATGACCAGGTCGCCGATGTGCACGTCACGGATAGCCCTGCGGCTGCCGTCGGCCAGGACCACCTGGGTGCTGCCGGGGAAGCTGTTGGTGCGACAAGCCGTCCTGGCCTCCTCGTACACCTCCACCATCCGTTCGGCTTCGGCGACCGTGGCGGGGTTGACGCCCTCGATCGCCTTCAGCGCCGCGAGCGCGTCCCGGACCGCGATGCCTGTCCGCATGGAGGCGTCGATGGCCTTGAGCGCGTCAGTGGCGGCCTTGATGGCCTTGCCGCCGAACACCATGGTGCCGATGTCGAAAGCCGCCCAGCCACAGTCGCCCCAGCTGCCTCCGTCACCCTGTGAGACCAGGGCCGCGATCTTCTCGCCGCACCCGATGAAGTGGCCGATGAGAACGTCCACGGGGTCGATGCCCGCGTTGAACTCGGCCATGGTGATCGTGCGCACCACCGTCTTGCTCTGGATCTTGTCCCCCTGCTGCGTGCCGAGGAACAGAGTCGCCGATGCCGGGCATCCGGCCTGGGTGGCCGGAACGTCCGGTTCGGTGCACAGATAGATGTCGAGATCGACCCTGAAGTGGATGGTGGCGGTTATCTTGCAGTCGCCGACGTGGTAGATCGGGTTGCAGTTGTCCTTCGTGACATCCGTCGGGTCCCCGACGGTGACGACCCGGGTGACGTAGAAGAGACCCCCGATACCGTCGGTGCCCTCCGTGATCACCTGATTCTTCCGTGCGTTCTCCGCCCGCTCGGCCGCCTCCTGCGCCTCCTTCGCGTACTTCTGGGCGTCCTTCGCGGCCTGTTCGGCCTCGGTCGCCGCGGCGTCGGCGCGGTTCGCCGCCGCGCGGGCGTCCTTGGCGGCCTGTTCGGCACGGGTCGCGGCCTGGCGGGCGCCTTCGGCGTCGAGGGCGGCCTGGTCGGCCGATTCACGGGCGCTGCGGGCGTGGCCCTCGGCGCGGCTGGCGGCCTTGTCGGCGGCCGCGGCGTCGGCGGCTGCCTGCCTGTCGTACTCCGTCGTGCGGGCGAGTGACGCGGCGGCCTTGGCGGCCGCGGTGGCGGCGTCGGCGGCGTAGCCGAGGGCCTCCTTGGCGTAGCCGCGGGCGTCCGCCGCGTATCCGGCCGCGTTGGCGGCATGTTGGTACGCCTGCTTGGCGTCGCCGGCCGCCGCGTCCGCGAGGGCCTTGGCAGCGGCCGCCTCCTCCTTTGCGTTCTTGGCGTGGGCGTCAGCGACGGCCTTCTGCTGCTCGGCGATCGTCTTCGACGCCTGGCCCGTCAGGACCACCAGGGGGGCGGTGGAGTCCGTGGTGACGTACGGGGAACCGAGCTGGATCGCGTCGTTGGCGGGCTTGGCGACCTGTGCCGCGGAGGCTCCGGCGTCGACCGCGGCCTGGGCGGTGACGTGGGCGAAGCCGACGGCCTTCGCCGCCGCCGCGCGCGCGTTCGCAGCCTCCTTGCCCGCGGTTTCCGCCTGTTTTTTGGCGTCCTTCGCCTTGACCTCGGCCTCGTCGGCCAGTTTGACCGCGGTCCTGGCCTCCACGGCGGCATCCTGGCTCGCGACGATGGCGTCGGCCGCGGCGCTGGTCGCGGTCCGCAGGGCGGCGTCGGCCTTCAGCTTGGCCGCCTGGGCACCGTCCGCGTCGGCGCGGGCGCGCTTGGCTGCCGCCTCGGCCCGGGTGGCCGCGGCGTCCGCCGCCGCTGCCGCCTCGGTGGCCAGGTCGGCCTCGCCGCGCGCCTTGCGGGCCGCGGCCTCGGCGGAGTCGGCGTGTGCCGACGCCTGGTCCGCGGCCTCGCGGGACTCCTTGGCGTTGCTGTCGGACTCGTGCGCCTGGGCGTACGCCTCCTTCGCGGCGGCCTTCGCAGCGGCCGCGTCGGCCCGCTGCTCGGCCTCCCAGGCGTCGTCCCGCTTCGCCTTGGCCTTGTCGCGGGCCTTGACCGCGGCGTTCTTCTTCTCGACCGCGGTGGCCTCTGATGCCTCGGCTGCCTGCTTGGCCTCCTCCGCCTTGTTGGCCTGGGTCTCCGCGTTGGTCTTGTGCTGAGCGGCCTCGGCCTGCTTGACGGCGGCGGTCTCCTTCTCCGCCTTGGCCGTGGCTTCCTCAGCCTCGGCGGCGAGCCGCTTGGCGTGTGCGTCGGCGGCGGCGGCCTTGGCGTCGCCCTCGGCCTTCAGGGCTTGGGTGAGCTTGGCCTCCGCGGTCTCCTTGTCCGCCTTCGCCTTGTCCCGGTGCAGCCTGGCCGCGTCGGCGGCTGCCTTCGCCTGCTGCTCGGCCGCCCGAGCGGCTTCCTTGCGAAACTCCGCCTTCGACTGCGCGGCCTGGGCGAGCGCCCGCTGGGTGATGGTCTCGCTGTCGCCGGCGGCCGCCCGGGTGGCGGCCTCGGCGGTCTCGCCGGCCTTCACCATCGCGTCGAGCGCGGCGGCGGCACCCTTGGTGACCTGCGCCTTCTGCAGGCCGACCAGCAGGCCACGCCCCCGCGGCGCGCCGTTCTTGTCGGCGATGGCGTAGGCGGCCTGGAGTGCGACGTCGGAAGCGGCGGCGGCGTTCTTCGCCGCCGTGGCCTGCGCCTTGAGCAGGGCGAGCTGCTTCTTCGCGCCCGCACGGGCGTCCGTGATGCCCTTCGCCGCCTGGTCGAAGTCGGCCTTCTCCGGGTACGAGAGGCTGTCGGTACCCTTGTGCCCGGACGGCTTGATGTCGAACTGCTGGGGACCAGTGGCGTTGCAGTCCCAGAGCACCGCGTCCTTGCCGAGGTCGTACGCCGGGAAGTTCACGCACTTGCCCGTGCCGATGCTCTTCAGCGGAGTGGTGGCCCGGGGTGTGTAGTCCCACATCTGCGCCGGTGTGCTGTTGCACGTGACGATCTGGATCTTCGTCCCGTTTGCAGCGTTGTTGCCGTTGACGTCCAGGCACTTGTAGGAGTTGACGTTGCGGAGTTGCAGGCCCCCGTTGCCGGGTTCGAGCAGCCACTGCTGTGCCGCCGAGCCGTTGCAGGTGTAGACCTGGACCGGGGTGCCGTTGTTCTTGCCGCCGCCCTGGACGTCCAGGCACTTGCCCTTCGCCGCGTGCAGTTCAATGGCGCTGCTGGAGTCGCCGATCCAGCCGACGCCGCCCGGGGTCCAGTAGTCCTGCCAGCGGGTGAGATGGTCGGCCACCCACGAGTGGCCCAGCATCTGCCCCAGCGCCTCGGCGCCGGCGGCGAGTGCCTTGGTGGCCTCCGTGCCGGCGTTCACGACCTGGTTGCGCTGGACGGACTGGGAGGCGATCTCCTGCTGCCATTCGGCGGCGGCCGTGTCGGAGACCGGGCCGCGCACCTTGTTGGGATCGATGGGGTCACGCCATGCACAGGTCGAGAAACGGGTCTTCATGTCCTCGACCGCGATGCGGAATTCCGCCGTGCCTGGTTCGGGTGCGGTGCGGGGGAAGCCGCCGGAGGCGAGGAACAACCGGGCGTTGTCAGCACCCATGGGCTCTGGCAGGCCTTGTGTCAGCCACTTGAACCCGTCGTTCTCCGAGACGTCGCGCGACCAGTCGGTGCTCGTGCTCGAATCCGGGTCCTTGCCGTAGAGCGGGGTGCCCAGGTCGATAACCGCCTTGCGGGTCTCCTCATCGGCCTCGGGCGTGGCGTCCTGGTAGAAGTCGCTCTCGTTCTTCCAGAACCGGTCGGCGACCCACCGGCTCAGGCCCGTTTGACTGTAGAAGCTCTGGCCTCCCCCGGTGCCGGGGGGCCAGTGGAACTCCGTGTCGCCCATACCGCCCGGGGCAGGCAGGCCCTCGACCGGCGCCTTCCAGCCCTCCTGGAGGGCGTTGATGGCGGCCAACTTCTTGTCCGCGTCCGCCCTGTCCTTCGCGAACGCCTGCGAGAGTGGTGTGTCCTGCCAGTGCTGCCGGTCGGCGAGCACGCGGAGCCTGTCAGCAGGCTGGTTGAGCCCGTCCTGCGCCGTGGCGGCCATGGCCGGCCCGCCGAGCCGCAGCACGTCGGCCATCAGGCACTGGTCCTGCCGCAACAGTTCGGCGGGGGTCTCGTCGTACCAGTCGTAGTCGTAACCGACCGGCTCGGCCCTCGAGTCGAAGGCCTCGGGCCGGACGGCGAGGCCGCTGAGGAGCGCAAGGGCGGCGATGGACGTGATGAGCGGGGTGAGGATCCGGGCGGTGCCGGATCGTGGATCGAACAACCCTGGTCTGAGACGCAAGGGGGTGTCCCTTTCTCCGTTCGGGGGGGGTGCAGGCTGGGGAGCCGTCCGGGAGAACACGGGAAACCGAGTCGTTGTCCAGGTCAGACGTCGGGGCAGCGCGCGGAACGCGGGCGTTGCCGACGGATGTCGAGTGCCGATACGACGGCACGACGAAAGAACCCCTCCCCCGTGGTCGGCGGCAACGCTCCCCCAGCCGCCTGATGGACGTACATGCAGGGGCACTTGGTCGGAGCGCGCCCGCACGCAACACACCTTAGGCATCTCGTGGGGGACCGTGGCAAGGGATTTCGGGGGCGAAACGGCTGTGGGCAGTACCTCTGGCGAGATACTGCCCACAGCGTGGTCCCGAACTGACGGACGGCCGGCCGTCCGGCCGTCCGGCCGTCCGTCAGTTCGGCTCGATCGTGTTGCGCAGGCCCGGGACCTTCAGGGTGCCGCCGAACTGGCCGGCCTGCTTCACCGTGCAGCTGGTGAAGACGGCCCACGGGACGTCGAGCGGCGGCGGGGACTGGGGGCTGAAGGTGACCGGGATGAGGCCGAAGAGGTTGCCCTTCAGCTCCTCCGTGTACATGGTCACCGTGCCGTTGCGGATCGTGGACTTCGAGCCCGGGTCCGAGCGGACGTGGCCCGTCATGCCGTCGGAGTGGACGGTCAGCTGGTGCAGGTTCCAGATGTCCACCTCGTCCGCGGTGAACTTCAGGACCTTCTTGATCTTGCCGCTGCCCGTCTTCACCTCGACGATGCCGTGGTACTTGAGGCCGCGCAGCTCCAGCGTGCTCGTCTCCAGGCGCCACGGCTCGTCCGGGAGCAGCGGCATGCCGGTCTCCAGCTCCGCCGCGGCGAGCGCCTCGGGGTCGGGTTCCGGGCAGGGGAAGCGGGGCTTGGCGCCGTCCGGGACGGCCTCGTCCTTGGTGGGTTCGAGGCCCTTGGCCGAGTCGTCCAGCTCCTCGGTGGTGGCGCCGGCCTTCTCGGCGGCGTCCTGGATGGCCGCCTTCGTGCGGTCCAGGGCCTCGTCCGTCCCGCCGGCCGCCTTGTCCCCGGTCGTGCCGGTCGTGCCGGTCGGCGCGGTCGGCGCCTTCGTCGGGGCGGCGGTCGCGGTGGGCGCCTTCGTCGGGGTGGCCGTCGCGGTGGGCGCGGGTGCCGGGGCCGTGGTCTTGTCCGGTCCGTCGAACAGGTCCTTGAGCGCGTCGCCCAGGCCCAGCGGGTCCAGCGGGTTGACCGACTTGGTCGCGGTGGGCGTCGGCGTCGGGGCCGGTGCCGCCGTGGTGCTCTTCGGTGCGGTGCCCGTGACGCCCGCCAGCGGCTGCGCGGTCGCGCCGGAGGTCGCGGTCGGCTTCGGCTCGGCGCTCGCGGAGGCGTCCGGAGCGGGCTCGCCGCTCGGCTGCGCGGTCGCGGTGGCGCTCGCGGTCGGCTTCGGGCTCTCGCTCGTCTCCGGCGTGGCGCTGGGCTCGGCCGTCGGCTCGTCCGAGCGGGTCACGCACGGGCCGGGCGCGAAGGGGATGTCCTTGGTGTCGTCGGCGAGGGCGAGCCGGGGTGCCAGGCCCATGCCCACGATGACCGCGGTGGGCATGGCCGCGAGGGCCATCGCCTTGCCGACCGGCGCGTGGAGCTTGTTCAGGAGGGACTTGCGGGGGGCCGCGTGGCGCGGTCCTCTCTCCGTCCCGGCCGACTGTGTTTCGTCACCCCGCACTGTTACTCCCGCCCTTGGCTTCGGTCGTGGTCTCGGCCACCGGGACCTCGGCACCCTGCTGGGGGATCAGCGGCTGCGTCGTACCGGTGGTGCCGTGGTGCTCGTGGTGCTCGCCCGGGGCGACCGGCGCCGCCTCGGTCTCGCCGGCCGCCGCGTCGGCCTCCGCGACGGCCTCCGCGTCGGTCTCCTCCACCGGCGGGGCCGGGGCCCACGACGCCGACATTCCGCCGCCGACGAGGGCGAACAGGAAGCCGATCACCAGTCCGCCGAAGTTCGACACGGGTATGGAGATGAGCCCGAGCACGATGGTCGCGACGCCCGCGAAGACGCGGACGGCGGGCTGGAACCACATGGTGAGTCCGAGCGTGATCAGCAGGACGCCGATGATCAGCGCGCCGGCTCCGGCCGTCGTCTGCATGGCGAGCGTCATGTTGCCGAGCCGCATGTCCCCGTACGGGAGATAGGCGATCGGTACGCCGCCGATCATGGTGAAGAGGCCCGCCCAGAAGGGCCGGGTCTGCCGCCAGACCTTGAACCGGTTCTGCTGGGGGACTCCGCGGGAAGCAGTGGACTCGGCGCTCATGGAAACAGCTCCCTGGAAGCGGTGTTGCTGAGATCGTGGTGAAAGGGGGCGCGACTGTCGCGGGTGGGGGCCGTACGGGACGGCCCCGCACCCGCGCGCGTCAGTCCCGGAGGGACGTCGGCATCAGTAGCACTCGACCGTGGAACCCTTGCCGCGGTGCAGCGACAGGTCGAGGTTCGGCAGCTTGAAGGTGGCGGCGGTGGTCGCCCACGCCCGCTGCTCGACGTTGGTGAGCTTCGCGTCCTCGGCCCGCTGGCCGAAGCCGAACGGGTTGGCCTTGGTGTTCGGCTGGATGCCGGGCTTGCCCGGGACCACCTGACCGTTGACCTTGTTGAGGTCGCCGGCCGCAACGCCGATGTCGATGTTGCCGAACTCGGCGTCGGCCTTCAGGTTGGCGACGTCGAGGTAGATGCCCTTCGCGTAGACGGGCTTCTGGTCCTCGGTGCCGGCCCGCAGCACCAGCGTGACGTCGCCGACGAACGGGACGTTCGGCGTCACGACGGACTGGCACATGTTGGTGATCCAGGCCTCGGAGAAGCCGGAGACCGCGACGGGCTCGGCGAAGTCCTTGCCGTCGAGGGTCTTGCCGGCGTCGACGCTGCCGTACTGGACGAAGTCCTTGCCGACAAGGCTCTTGGCCTTGACCTTGAAATCCTGGCCGGAAATGCTGAAGGACGCGGCGAGCGCGCCCTGGGCCAGGCCGACGCCGATCGCGGCCGTCGCGGCCACGCTCGGCACCATGACGACGGCGAACCGCTTCCATCTGGTCCCGCCACGAACCTGGGACTTCATGAGAATTCCTCCTTCTCGGACGTACATCTCCGGATGGGCCCAGGGCCCGTCCTGGGATGGGAGAAGTGCTACGTCCTCGGGAAGGAGAGCGCCGAGGGCTCAGGCGGCGCGACGCGCGTCCGAATCACCGGCGATCACCCCCGAGCGACAACCACTGGCCACGCGGTGCGCGGCCGGATTGGACAGGCCCTGCCGGTCAGAGCAGGAACCCCCCTGTCCATGACCGGCGACGTCGCCGCCGGCCCGCTCGGTGGGGACCCTCCGCCGCGTCAGTCGGCGGGGAGCCGGCTGGTGCGGTGTCGGACCGAGCGTCGCCGATCGTGGTCCATTACGGGCGCCCGCACAAGGGGGCTCGTTACTCGCTAGTAACGGCCTGATAACCACGCCACGACAGGCCGACACCGAACCGCCACACACGGTGCCACCGGGTGACCGGACAAGGGGTGCGGAAAGAGGAGGAATCCGGACGGATCGCCGGGTTCGATTTACTGGAAGTAACAGCGGCCGCGATTACCAAGTTTTGGTAAAGCGCGGCCGCCGAATGTCACTGTGTCGCCAAATCGTCCCCTTGCGGAAGGGGTACGAGGGCTCAGAACAGGGCGCTCGCCAGGGCCTGCCGGGCCGCCGTCACCCGCGGGTCGTCGGCACCGATCACCTCGAACAGCTCCAGGAGCCGGACCCGCGCCGCGTCCCGGTCCTCGCCGGCCGTGCGGCGCACGGTGTCCACCAGGCGCCCGAAGGCGTCCTGCACGTGACCGCCCACCAGGTCGAGGTCGGCGGCGGCGATCTGCGCGGCCACGTCGGCCGGGTTGTCCGCCGCGTCCTTGCGCACCTGCTGCGGGTCCACGCCCTGCACCCGGGAGAGGAGTTCGGCCTGGGCGAGCCCGAGCTTGGCCTCCGGGTGGCCGGGGTCGTCGGCGAGCACGTTCTTGTACGCCTGGACGGCGCCGGCCAGGTCGCCCGCGTCGAGCGCGGACATGGCCGCCTCCAGGAGCGCGTCGTACGGACCGGCGGGCGCGGCGGCGGCCTCGGCGCCGGTCGCGTCCGGGTCCACCTGGATGCCGGTGAGGCCGAAGCGCTCCTCGGCGACCTGGACCAGCTGGTCGAGGGTCTGGCGGATCTGCGCCTCGGGGGCGGCGCCCTGGAAGAGCGGCAGCGCCTGACCGGCGACCACCGCGAAAACGGCCGGAATTCCCTGGATGCCGAACTGCTGCATCAGCATCTGGTTGGCGTCGACGTCGACCTTGGCGAGCAGGAAGCGCCCGTTGTACTCGACGGCCAGGCGCTCCAGGAGGGGGCCGAGCTGCTTGCAGGGCTCGCACCACTCGGCCCAGAAGTCGATGACGACCGGGACCTCGGCGGACCGCTGGAGCACATCGCGCTCGAAGCCGGCCTCGTCGACGTCGATCACCAGGGCGGAAGGGGCGACGGCGGTCGTGCCGCCGTGCCGGGCGGCCTCGGCGCGCGCCGCCTCGGCCTTCGCCTTGGCCTCGCCGGCCGCCTTCACCGCGGCGAGGTCGACGACGCCGCTCATGGACATGTTTCGGGGCTGCATGGCTACATCCTCCCCCCTCCGCGCGCGTAACCGGTAAGCCGTGGCCGAACCGCGCCGTCCGGGGTGGGACGATGCGGTTCCGTGCGGGTGCTGCGCCGGGTCCCCACCCGGCGCGGTGGTTGTCGCTCAGGCCGCTCAAGCCTTTCGCTACGGGTCGTAGCGTAATGGCAGTGGGGCCGGTGCGGGGCGGGGACGGCGGTGAACTGGCTCACATCGCCTGCCTCTGGCGCAATACCTACTGACGGGTATGGTCGCGTTCATGTGTAGCCGTACCCGTTCCCGAAGCCGAACCGGACGCCCGCGCTCCGCGGAGGCCGACACGGCCATCCTGGAGGCGACCCGGGCGGCCCTCGTGGAACTGGGCTGGTCCAAGCTCTCCATGGGCGATGTCGCGACCCGCGCCGGCGTCGCCAAGACCACGCTCTACCGGCGGTGGGCCAACAAGAACGAACTCGTCGTGGACGCCGTCGCCGTCCTCTTCGACGAACTCGAACTGCCTGATCTGGGTTCCCTGCGCGCCGACATCGAAAACGTCGTCCTGCAGTTCGCCGCGCTCCTGGAGCGCCCCGAGACCAAGACCGCGCTGATGGCCGTGGTCGCCGAGTCCACCCGCGACGAGCCGCTGCGCGAGCGCATCCGCGCCTCCATCGTGGACCGCCAGAAGCGCCTGGTCCTTCAGGGCCGCCAGCGCGCCCAGGACCGCGGCGAGCTGCCCGCCGCCCGCGACCCGGAGACGGTGGCGGCCGGGGACGACCTGATCTTCGACGTGGTGGCCGGCGCCGTGGTGCACCGCGCCCTGGTGAGCGCCGAGCCCGTCGACCCCGCCTGGGTGCGGCGCCTGTCCGCGCTGCTGATCGGCGGCCTGGGAGCGGTGGACGAGGCCCCCTGAGGAAGCGGGCCGGACGCGCCGACGGACCGGACGACGCAGGGGCGGTACGGGAGTTCCCGTACCGCCCCTCGTACGCCCGACGGCGTGTTCCCGAGGTGTCCTAGAAGCCGGCCGGCTCCGTGTAGACGCCCCACTCCTCGCGGAGCACGTCGCAGATCTCGCCGAGCGTGGCCTCGGCCCGTACGGCGTCGAGCATCGGCGGGATCATGTTGTTGCCGTCCCGGGCGGCCGCCAGCATGGCGTCCAGGGCGGCGCGGACCGCGGCCTCGTCCCGGCGGCCCTTGCGCTCGCCGAGCACCCGGACCTGCTCCCACTCGACCTCGTGGCTGACCCGCAGGATCTCCAGGTCGCCGGTGACCGAGCCGTGGTGCACGTTGACGCCGACGACCCGCTTCTCGCCCTTCTCCAGGGCCTGCTGGTAGCGGAAGGCGGACTCGGCGATCTCGCCGGTGAACCAGCCGTCCTCGATGCCGCGCAGGATGCCGGAGGTGATCGGCCCGATCGGGTGCTTGCCGTCGGGGTGGGCGCGCAGACCGCGCTCCTTGATCTGCTCGAAGATCTTCTCGGCGTCGGCCTCGATGCGGTCGGTGAGCTGCTCGACGTACCAGGAACCGCCCAGCGGGTCGGCCACGTTGGCGACGCCGGTCTCCTCCATCAGCACCTGCTGGGTGCGCAGCGCGATCTCGGCGGCCTGCTCGCTGGGGAGCGCGAGGGTCTCGTCGAGGGCGTTGGTGTGCAGCGAGTTGGTGCCGCCGAGGACGGCCGCGAGGGCCTCGACCGCGGTGCGGACCACGTTGTTGTACGGCTGCTGGGCGGTGAGCGAGACGCCGGCGGTCTGGGTGTGGAAGCGGAGCCACTGCGCCTTGTCGGTCTTGGCGCCGTAGACCTCCTTCATCCAGCGGGCCCAGATCCGGCGCGCGGCGCGGAACTTGGCGATCTCCTCGAAGAAGTCGACGTGGGCGTCGAAGAAGAAGGAGAGGCCGGGCGCGAAGACGTCGACGTCGAGGCCGCGGGAGAGGCCGAGCTCCACGTAGCCGAAGCCGTCGGCGAGGGTGTAGGCGAGCTCCTGCGCGGCCGTGGCCCCGGCCTCGCGGATGTGGTAGCCGGAGACCGAGAGGGGCTTGTACGCGGGGATGTTCGCCGCGCAGTGCTCCATCAGGTCGCCGATCAGGCGCAGGTGCGGCTCCGGCGGGAAGAGCCACTCCTTCTGCGCGATGTACTCCTTGAAGATGTCGGTCTGCAGGGTGCCGTTGAGCACGCCCGGGTCGATGCCCTGGCGCTCGGCGGCGACCAGGTACATGCAGAAGACCGGGACGGCGGGGCCCGAGATCGTCATCGAGGTGGTGACGTCACCGAGCGGGATGTCCTTGAAGAGGACCTCCATGTCGGCGGCGGAGTCGATGGCGACGCCGCAGTGCCCGACCTCGCCGAGCGAGCGCGGGTCGTCGGAGTCGCGGCCCATCAGGGTCGGCATGTCGAAGGCGACCGAGAGCCCGCCGCCGCCTGCGGCCAGGATCATCTTGTAGCGCTCGTTGGTCTGCTCGGCGTTGCCGAAGCCGGCGAACTGGCGGATGGTCCAGGTGCGGCCGCGGTAGCCGGTCGGGTGCAGGCCGCGGGTGAAGGGGTACTCACCGGGCCAGCCGATGCGCTCGAAGCCCTCGTAGGCGTCGCCCGGCCGGGGCCCGTAGACCGGGTCGACCTCGTCCCCGGAGAGCGTGGTGAAGTCGGCGTCGCGCTTGCGGGCCTTGTCGTAACGGGCCTGCCAGCGACGGCGGCCTTCCTCGATGGCGTCTGCGTCCATGCTTCGAATTTACTAGGACGTCCTAGTAAATGTCGATGGCAAAGCCCGCGCCGTGTGGCGCGGGCTTCGGGTGTCAGGCCTTGGCGGTCGCCGGCTGCGCGCCGCTGACCAGCGGGAGCGTCTCCGCGACGATCTTGCGCTCGACGAAGAAGGCGGCCGTCGGAATGGTGCCGGAGACCAGCACCCACAGCAGCTTGCCGAACGGCCACTTGGCCTTGGAGCCCAGGTCGAAGGCGAAGACCAGGTAGATGATGTAGAGGACGCCGTGGAGCTGGGAGACCGCGAAGGTCAGGTCCTCGCCGACGCCGAAGCCGTACTTGGCGACCATGCACGCGCAGAGGATGAGCAGCATCACGGCGGTCACGTACGCCATGACGCGGTAGCGGGTCAGCACGCTGGATTTCATGGCTACGAGCGTAACCACCCGTTCCGGGCGATCTTCGCGGGGGCCCGGTTCCGGCTCAGCCCTCGTCGAAGTCGTGCGCCGCGACCCGCAGCGGGCGCAGCATGGCGAAGATCTCGGCGCACTCCTCGGCGTCGTACGCGCCGAGCCCGAAGTCCATCTCCATCAGGTCGCGGGTGGCGGCCTCGACCACCTCGCGGCCTTTCTCGGTGATCGAGGCGAGCGTGCCGCGCCCGTCGTTCGGGTTGGGCCGCTTGGCGACCAGACCGGACTTCACGAGCCGGTCGACGGTGTTGGTCACCGAGGTCGGGTGGACCATGAGCCGCTCGCCGATCTTCGACATCGGCAGCTCGCCGGCCTTGGAGAAGGTGAGCAGCACCAGCGCCTCGTAGCGCGCGAAGGTCAGCCCGTACGGCTTGACCACGGCGTCCACCTCGGCGAGCAGGATCTGGTGGGCGCGCATGATCGAGGTGATCGCGGCCATCGAGGGCACCGGGCCCCAGCGCTTCTGCCAGAGTTCGTCGGCGCGGGCGATGGGGTCGAAGGGGAGACTGAGCGGCTTCGGCACGCGTCGACCTTACCCACTGGTCATATGTCGGTCAGCCGCGTCTCGCCTTTCGGTCGGCTCGCCTTTCGACTCGCTCGGCCTTCGGCCCGCTCGGCCTTCGGTCGGCTCGGCTTCCGGCCTCCGGCTTGCGCTCGCCCCGGGGCCGTCGCCCTGACCTCACGGGCCAGCAGCGCCACACAGGCCGTGCCGAGGACCCCGGCGCCCGCGACCACGGTGTGCACGGGCGCGAACTCGGCGGCGAGCCCGGCCGCGGCCATGCCGAGGCCCTGGGAGGTCATCAGGCCGGCGCTCATCAGGGTCATCGCCCGGCCCCGCCGCTCCTCCGGGACGGCGGCGACGAACCAGGCGTCGAGCCCGAGGGTGTACGCGCCGGTGGCGCCGGCCAGGAAGAGCGCGGCCGCCGCGAGCGCGACGCCCGGCCCGGTCGCGTACACGAGGAAGGGCAGCAGGCCGGCCACGGCCAGCGGCAGCACGATCCGGGCCCGGGCGGCGGCGGAGAGCAGCGATCCGGCGAGCAGTTCGCCGAGCACGGTCCCGACCGGCAGCGCGCACATCAGGAGGCCGAGCGCGGCCGTGGAGGCGCCGGCCCCGTCGGCGAAGGGCGCGGCCAGCGCCTCGGGCACCACGGCGAACAGCGGCGGCACCCAGAACATCAGCAGCAGCGCCCGCGTCCGGCGGTCCCGCAGCACGCCCCAGGTGGCGCCCAGGCCCTCCCGGTGCCCGGCGCCGCGGGCCGGGCGGCGGGCGGTGCCGAGGCGCAGCAGCAGCGCGGAGCCCAGGAAGGTGCCGGCGGTGACGAGGAGCGCGCCGCGCGGGGGCACGGCGGTGAGCAGGACCCCGCCGGCGGCGAAGCCGGCGAGCAGCGCGCTCTGCGAGACGATCCGCAGCAGCGAGCGCCCCAGCACGAACAGCTCGCCCTCCCCCAGGATGTCGGCGAGGGTCGCCGTCCGGGCCCCCTGGAAGACGGGCGCCACGACGGCCAGGGCGCAGCGCAGCGCGAGCAGCCCGGCGACCGGCGTGAGCGGCACGGTCATCAGGCCGACGCAGCCGGCGCACAGCAGGTCGGCGCCGACCAGCAGCCGGCGCGGCGGGACCCGGTCGGCGAGCCCGGCGAGCAGGGTGCCGCCGAGGAGGTACGGCAGGAAGCCGAGCGCGAAGGTGAGCGAGGAGAGCAGCGGCGAGCGGGTGAGCTCGTAGACGAGCACGGTGAGCGCGAGTTCGCTGACGACGACGCCGAGCAGCGAGCACAGGTGCGCGGCGAAGACGAAGCGGAACTCGCGGACGGCGAGGACCGCACCGTATCCGGGACGGGGGGCGGGACTGGGGGCGGCGGCCGGCACGGGACCGGGAGCACCGGCGGGGACGCGCTCGGGCGCGGGGGCGGACACGGGCTCCGAGCCAGGCGCCGAAGCGGCCGCGAGGACCAGCTCGGGCGCGGCGGCGGACACGGGCTCCGAGCCAGGCGCCGAAGCGGCCGCGAGGACCAGCTCGGGCGCGGGGGCGGACACGGGCTCCGAGCCAGGCGCCGAAGCGGCCGCGAGGACGCGCTCGGGGCCCGGTGCGGGCTCCGGTCGGGGCCCGGACGGCGGCGCGGGGGCAGGGGTGGGCGCGGGCGCGCCGGTGCGCGCCCGGGTGTCGTTCGTGGGCATGACCGCAGCGTGCGGCCGGGCGGGCGCCGGGCCCTAGACTTTCGGCTCCAGCCGAAAGTCCCCTGCCGAGAGTCCCCTGCCGAAAGCCCGCCGCCCCGGACCCCGCCGGATCCGCCCCTGGAGGCCCCGTGCCGTACCACCTGCACTTCGGCGAGGCCGATCCGCTCCGCATCCGCTTCGCCATCTCGCCGCTCTGGGAGACCCAGTCCGCGGTGCGGGTGCTCGCGCGGCCTCGGCAGCAGAAGTACCACCTGCCGTGGCTGCGGCGGATCGCCCGGGCGGCGGGCGGGCTCGACCTGGCGCCGCTGCACCTGCTGATGCCGCGGCGCGGGCACAGCCCCGACTGCCTCTATCCGCCGCCGCTCACCCCGTCGGCGAGCTTCGCCGAGGAGATCGCCGCGGTGCGGGCCACGGCGCCGGAGGTCGCCGCCGCGGACTTCGCGCGGGCGCTCGCGGACACCCCGGGGGCCACCGGGAGCGCCGAGGGGCGGCGGATCCTGGCGGACCCGGCGGCCTCGCTGGCCCGGCTCGCGGACCTGCTCGAACGGGCCTGGGAGACGCTGGTCGAGCCGGAGTGGCCGCGGCTGCGGGCGCTCCTGGAGGCGGACGTGGCGTACCACTCGCGGCGGCTGGCCGAGGGCGGTCTGGAGCGGCTGCTCGACGAGCTGCACCCGGCCTTCGCCTGGTCGGAGGAGACGGCCACGCTGGTGGTCCACCACTACCGCGGCGAGCACGTGCGGGCGCTGGAGGGCCAGGGGCTCGTGCTGCTGCCGTCGGTGTTCATCTGGCCGGAGGTGGTGAGCGGCTTCGACCCGCCGTGGCAGCCCACCGTGGCGTATCCGGCGCGCGGGATCGGCGCGCTGTGGACGGAGCCGCGCGAGCGCACCCCGGAGGCGCTGGCCCGGCTGCTCGGCCGGGCGCGGGCGGACGTGCTGTGCGCCCTCGACGAGCCGGCCGGCACCTCGGCGCTCGCGCACCGCCTCGGCCTCGCGCCCTCCTCGGTCTCGGCGCACCTGTCGGTGCTGCGGGCGGCGGGGCTGCTGACCTCGCGGCGGTACGGGCACCAGGTGCTGTACGAGCGGACGGCGCTCGGGATCGCGCTCGCGGTGTCGCAGCCGGGCCCCGACTGACCGTTATGTCACGATGGTCCGGCCTGTCACGTGTCGTCGCCCTGTCACCGACCTGTCACCGACCCTGGGGGCCGGATGCTCCGCCGCCGTTGTGTCACCACCGCCGCCCTCGGCCTCGCCACCGCCCTCCTGCTGGCCGGGTGCGGCACGGGCGGGGACGGCCCGTCCTCCCCCGTCGGCCCGCCCGGGATGCGCGGCGAGGCGGCACCCCCGACCGGCGGCTCGCCCTTCTGGGTCGACCCGGAGAGCGACGCGGCCCGGCAGGTGCGGCAGTACGAGGCCCAGGGCCGCACGGAGGACGCCAAGGTGCTGCGGCGGATCTCCGAGCGTCCGGTGGCCGACTGGCCGGCCGGTGACGACCCGGTGCCGGACGTGACCCGGGCGGTGAAGGGCGCGGCGCCCGACGGGCGCACGGTGGTCTTCGTGGCGTACAACATCCCGCACCGCGACTGCGGGATGTACTCGGCCGGCGGGGCGCACGACGGGCAGGCCTACCGGAACTGGGTGGACGCCTTCGCCTCGGCGATCGGGGACGCGCCCGCGGTCGTCGTCCTGGAGCCGGACGCGGTGCCGCACGTCGTGGACGGCTGCACCCCGGCCGAGTACCACGAGGAGCGGCTCCAGCTGCTCTCCGAGGCGGTCGAGCGCTTCAAGCGGCAGCCGCGCACCCGGGTCTATCTGGACGCCGGCAACCCGGCCTGGATCGACGACCCGAACAAGCTGGTGGAGCCGCTGCGCCGGGCGGGCATCGCCCGGGCCGACGGCTTCGCGCTGAACGTCTCCAACTTCCAGACCAACGACGTCGTACGGGGCTTCGGCGCGGGTCTGTCCCGGCTGCTCGGCGGCGCCCACTTCACGGTGGACACCAGCCGCAACGGCGACGGCCCCCTCCCGGGGAACCGGGCGGAGGCCTGGTGCAATCCCCCGGGCCGGGCGCTCGGCGTGCCGCCGACGGACCGGACCGGGGACGAGCTGGTCGACGCCTATCTGTGGATCAAGCGGCCCGGCGACTCGGACGGCACCTGCCGGGGCGGCCCGGCCGCCGGGACCTGGTGGCCCGACTACGCGCTGGGCCTCGCGCGCCGGGCCAAGAGCTAGGCCTCAGGCCCCGGGCTCCTCGGCCGGCGGGCTCACCTGGATCCACTTGGCCTCGGACGGGATGCCGTCCTGGTCGGTGACGAAGAGCATGTACCAGCCGGGCGGGACCAGGGTGGGGTCCTTGGGGACCTCGACCGTGACGGTCACCCCGTCCGCGCCCTTCGTCAGGCCCAGCTCGATGGACCTCTGCTCGACGTCGGTGGTGTGGGTGACGGCGCTGGGCCGCATCAGCCGGGCGGTGGTGATCCGGGCCGCGTCCCGGGTCTTGAAGGTGGCCCGGCCGTTCTGGTCGAGCTCCTGCGGGCCCTCGCCGAGCACCGGCCGGTCGCCGCCGGCCCGGTGCAGCGCGGGCGGGGTGAAGACCTCGATGCGCTGCTCGAAGGTGCCGAGCTTGGTGTTGTCCTTGTTGGCGTAGAGCGGGTCGGAGCCGAAGGTGGCGACCCGGCCGTCGGGCAGCAGCAGCGCCTCGGAGTGGTAGTTGCGGCCGACGGTCGGCTCGGCGGCCTCGCGGAAGGCGTTGCTGCGGGGGTCGTAGAACTGCGCCTTGAGGATGTCGCTGCCGCTGGAGCCGCGGTACTGCTCGGAGCCGCCGCTGGTGAAGACGGTGTCGTCGGGCATGAGCACGCTGCTGAGGTAGCGGGTGCCCTGGGGCAGCGAGGGCCCGTCGGTGAAGACGGGGCTGTCCTTGGACAGGTCGACGACGGAGGTGCGGGCGGTGGAGTTGGGCGACTCGCCGACCCCGCCGCCGCCGAGCACCATGACCTTCTGGTCCTGGGCGGGCGGCAGCATCAGGGAGGCGGAGGTCTCCAGCTGGTCGGGGTCGGAGAGGCCGGGGAGCTTGGTGAAGGAGTTCTTCTCCAGGTCCCACAGGCCCGGTTCGCGGCCCTTGTCGGCGGGGCCGTAGCCGGCGTTGGAGCCGGTGTAGAGCAGCTTGCCGCCCTTGGTGAGGAAGAGCGCCGGGTAGGTGGGGAAGTAGCGGAAGGGGCCCTTGGACCACTTCTTGGTCTTCGGGTCGTAGATCTCGTTGTCGCCGGGGACGACGTCGCCGACGTCGTTGAGCCCGGAGACCGCGAGCACCCTGCCGTCCTGGAGGGTGACCAGGGTCGGGTACCAGCGGGCGTCCTTCATGGGCGCGACCGGGACGTACCGCTCGGCCTTCGGGTCGAACTCGTAGGCCGCCTTGATGCCCTGGAAGTCCTGCTTCTCGGTGGTGAGCTTCTGGGCGAGGCCGTAGACGTTGTCGGCGTCCTCGCCCTTGAGGCCGACCACCTCGTACTGCGCGGCCTCGGTGGTGAGCGCCTGCGGGCCCTCCTTGACGGCCTCGACGAAGACCCGCGCCTCGGCGGCGGTGACCTTGGTCTTCCAGGGCTTCATCTGGCCGCTCTTGAAGTACGAGATCTCGAACTCGCGCTTGGCCTTGGGCACGGTGACGTCGAACTTCGACACGTACTCGACGCCGGAGGGCGAGCGGAAGACGGTGCCCTTCCTGAGGGTGACGGCCTTGTCCGGGCTCTCGTTCTTCACCCGCATGCCGCCGCCGGCCTTCTTCACCTTGCCGTCGAGGATCTCGTAGCGGGCGGTGCCGCCGGCCACCAGGAGGCGCCCGTCGGGGAGCTGGGTGTGGCCGGAGCAGAAGAAGTCCTCCGGGGTGTCGATCTTCTTGAAGGTGTTCTTGACCGGGTCCCACAGGACGGTGTCGAAGGTGCCGGCGTCGAACTTCTGCTGGTTGTTGCCGGAGCCGGCGATGAGCAGCACCTTGCCGGTGTGCAGCAGGGCGGCGTGGATGGCGTTGACCTGGTACTGCTCGGGGACGTCGACCACGTCCCAGGAGCCGTACTTCTTCATGTAGCCGGGCTGGGCGATCTTGTACGCGTGGTACTTCTCGGTCGCGAAGGAGACGGCGGCCGGGGCGTTGAGGGCCGCGAGGACGAGGACGGCACCGCTGCCGAACAGGGTCTTCTTGAACTGCTTGGACGGCCGGTAGGCCATGGCTCAGTTCCCTCCGGTCGTCGTGGGGGCGGGAGCGGTGGTGGGGGCGGGTCCGGCCTTGGCCGGGGTGGAGACCAGGGCGAGGCCCTCGGCGGCGTCCGCGCGGCCGCGGGCGCGGGTCCTGGCCCTGGCCGCGGCGCGCACCCGCAGCCGGCGCTTCTCGCGGCGGCTGGTGAAGGCCCACACGGTGAGCGGGGCGAGCGCGATGACCAGGGCGAGCACGGCCCAGGTGCGCATGGCCGCGTGGGTGTGGCCGAAGTGCACGGAGGCGACGAGCGAGGCGACGAGGACGGCTGCCCAGAAGAGGTGGATCCGGAAGGTGAGGACCCGGTCGGGGCTGGCCTCGCCGCCCTTGGGGGTGACGACGAAGCGGCCGCGGGTGCGCAGCAGCGCGGAGCCCAGCGACTTGAGGTAGATCGGCGCGGAGATCGCGGACATCGCCATGCCGGCGAGGCCGCCGGAGCCCTCGGGTTCGTGCGGCGAGACGTTGTGGCGGCGGTTCCAGAGGTAGAGGCCGATCTGGAGGGCGACGGCGTCGCTGTAGATCATCAGCCAGACCGAGGAGGAGACCTGGGTGCCGGAGGCGCCGAGCCACAGGAAGAGGACGCAGGAGAGGATGCCGAGCAGCCAGTTGACGGCCGTCATCGGGTAGTAGACGAGCATCAGCGTGTAGTTGAGGAGCCGCCCGGGCGGGGTGCGGAAGGGTGCCTTCCAGTACTGCTTGAGGAGCGTCTCGTAGGTGCCGCGGGACCAGCGCAGCTGCTGGGTGAAGAAGTCGGTCCAGGAGGCCGGGCCCTCCCCCACCGCGAGCACGTCGGGGGTGTAGACGGAGCGCCAGAAGCGGCCGGTCAGCGGGTTCCTGCGGCGGTGCAGCTCGAAGCCGGTGGCCATGTCCTCGGTGATGGAGTCGTACAGGCCGCCGATCTGCTTCAGGGCGGAGATCCGCACGACGTTGTTGGTGCCGACGAACATGGGGGCGCGGTAGCGGTTGCCGGCCCGCTGGATGAGCGCGTGGAAGAGGAACTGCTGGGACTCCGCGGCCTTGGTGACGGCGGAGGTGTAGTTGCCGTAGACCTGCGGGCCGACGACGAAGGCGATGTCGGGGTCGCGGAAGTAGCCGAGCATCCGCTCCAGGAAGTTCGGCAGCGGCACGTGGTCGGTGTCGACGGAGGCGAAGAAGTCGTAGGCGTCGCCGTGCATCGCGAGCCAGGCGTTGTAGTTGCCGTGCTTGGTGCGGGCCTTGTGGGCGCCCTTGCGGCGGTTCCACTCGGGGACGCCGGCGCGGGTGAAGTGCCGGACGCCGAGCTCCTCGCAGAGCGCCTTGGCGTCGGCGTCGTCGCCCTCGTCGAGCAGCCACACGTCGAGCGGCCCGTCGTGCCGGAGCCGTACGGCGCCTTCGAGGGTGGCCCGGACCATGGAGAGGGGTTCCTTGCCGGGGACGTAGGTGGTGAGGAAGGCGACCCGGGTGCCGGGGGCGGGGTGGACGGGTATCGGGTCGCGGGCGACGAGGGTGGCGTGCGCGATCGAGGTGACGTTCACCAGCATGAAGAAGCAGATGAGCCCGATCGCGACGAGCATCACCGTGTCGTACGGCACCCGCCAGACGTCGTCGCCCTCGCGCACGGTCCAGTGGGTGGGCCAGACGAGGTAGGCCAGCAGCAGGGCCGAGAGCAGCGGGGCGAGGCCCATGAGGAGGACGGCTCGTATTCGGTGCGGCTCCTTCGAGAGCAGACTGCGGTACTGCACCTGGTAGGGCCCGTCCGCCCGATCCGGTTCCGTGAGGGGACCGGCGAGTCGGCTGTAGGTGTCGTAGTCGTAGCCTCCCGGCCGCACGGTGCCTCCAGCTGTCGTCGAACCTGTCGATAGCCCCACAAAAGGGGACATTCATCGGCGTGTCGACTGGAAGCGTCCGAGTGAGGGTTTTTCCGGAGGAGGGCCCCTTACGCGCAACGGGTGACGGCGGGCCCCCGGCGGCCCGCCCCACGGCCCCTCAATCCGCCTGCCCGGCACCCGAGTTGGTCTCGCGCCCGAAGCCCTCGACGAAGGCGGTGAGCAGCCGGGCGAACTCGACCCGGTCGGCCTCCGGCCAGCCCGCCATCGCCCGCGCGAACACCTGCTGCCGGAAGCGGTGGGTGCGGTCGACCCGCTCGCGGCCGTCCGCGGTCAGCGCGAGCAGCGCGCGCCGCGCGTCGGCGGGGTCGGGCCGGCGGCTGACCCAGCCCTCCTCGACCGCCCGCAGCACCAGCCGGCTGGCCCGCGGCTGGTCCACCCCGAGGGCGGCGGCGACGTCCGTGACGGAGCAGGTCCCCTCGCGGTCCTCGACGGCGTCGAGCACGCCGAAGAGCGTGGGGTCGACCGGGCGCTCCTCGCCGGGCGGGGCGAGCCGGCCGAGCGAGCGGCGGGTCTGGCTGCGACGGATGGCGACCATGGCGCGCTCGACGGCGGTGAGGGCGTCCTGCTGTTGCTTGTCGGGCATGCATGCTAGCGTACAACTGTTGTAAGAATACATGTATCGAGTGCCGCGCGGCCGGGTGGCACACCCGCGGCACGGATCCGTCAGGGGGACACCATGGAAGACGTCCGCACCCAGCGCCCGTTCGGGTACTGGCTCAAGCACATCGACCGCACGCTCGAAGGGGGCATGGCCCGCCTGTTCGCCGCCGACGGCCTGAGCCGGCGCGGCTGGCAGGTCCTGAACGCCCTCGCGTACGAGCCGGCCGCCCCGGACCGCGTCGACGAGCTGCTGGCCCCCTTCCGCTCCGCCGAGGAGCCCACCCTCCGCCCGTACGTCGACGACCTGGTCGACCGCGGCTGGGCCGCCGCCGGGCCCGGGGGCACCGTCGCCCTGACCAAGGCGGGCCGCGCCGCCCACACCCGCCTCGCGGCCCGGGTCACCGCACTGCGCACCCGCGCGACGGAGTGCCTGACCCCGGAGGAGTTCGGCACCCTGATGAGCCTGCTGCGGCGGGTCGGGGAGCACCTGGACGCGACGGAGCCCCGGACCGCGTGAGGGTCCGGGGCTCCGTGACGGGCGCTCGCGCGCTCAGCCGGCCAGGTGCCGCTCGACCGTCTCGACCTTCTTCGTCAGGCCGTCCGTGACACCGGGACGGAGGTCCGCCTTCATCACCACCGAGACGCGCGGGGCGCGCGCCTCCACGGCCGCGACGGCGCGCTTCACGACGTCCATGACCTCGTCCCACTCACCCTCGATCGAGGTGAACATGGCGTCGGTGCGGTTCGGCAGCCCGGACTCGCGCACGACCCGCACCGCGTCGGCGACGTACTCGCCGACCTCCTCCCCCACACCCAGCGGGGTCACCGAGAACGCGAGGATCATGCGTTCACCACGCCCTCGCGACGGGCGCGGGACGCGATGACCGCGGCCTCGGCCTCGCGCTTCAGCCTGCGCTCGGCGACGAAGCCGCCGAAGGGCAGCACGGAGAGGACGAAGTAGAGCGCGGCGGTGCCGAAGCTCCACTTGGTCTTGTTCCAGGCGTCCAGCCAGAAGAGGACGTAGACGACGAAGAGGATGCCGTGGACCGCGCCCATCACCGGCACCGCGTTGAAGTCCGTCGTCCGCTTGAGCACCGAGCAGACGAGCAGCAGCAGGAACGAGACGGCTTCCGGTGCGGAGACGAGCCGGAGCCGGTGCAGGGAGGAGGCGGTCTTGATGTCCACGGGAGGGGTCACCTTCGTTCGGATCCTGGATCTTGTGAACGGATGCACAAGGGCCGTTCCATTGTGCACGGCGACTTTGCTGTCTCTTTATCCGGGGCCCCAGTACCTTCCTTCCGTGGCAACGTTCCGACTCCAGGGCAGCAAAGTGCTCGCCGTGACCATGACCGGTGACGCCGTGAAGGCGAAGAACGGGTCGATGGTGGCGTACGACGGGCAGATGGCCTTCAAGAAGATGTCCGGCGGCGGTGAGGGCCTGCGCGGGATGGTGACGCGCCGGCTGACCGGTGAGCAGATGGAGGTGATGGAGGTCCGCGGGCAGGGCACCTGCTGGTTCGCCGACCGCGCCTCCGAGATCAACCTCGTGCAGCTGCACGGCGACAAGCTGTGGGTGGAGGCGAGCAATCTGCTCTGCACCGACGCCGGGCTGCGCACCGGCACCACCTTCACCGGGCTGCGCGGCGGCGCGACCGGCAACGGGCTGTTCACGACGACCGTGGAGGGCACCGGCCAGGCCGCGATCATGTCGGACGGTCCGGCGGTGGTGCTCCGGGTGAGCCCGCAGTACCCGCTGTCGGTCGACCCCGGCGCGTACATCGCGCACCAGGGCAACCTCCAGCAGAGCTTCCAGTCCGGTGTGACCTTCCGCACCTTCCTGGGCGAGGGCGGCGGCGAGGCCTTCCAGATCCGCTTCGAAGGTGACGGACTCGTGTACGTCCAGCCGTCCGAGCGGAACACGATCGGGGGCGACGTCTGATGCCGTTCCGGGAGATCAACTCCAAGATGGTCGAGGCCACGGTGATCCCGGGGCAGCGGCTCTTCAGCCAGCGCGGCGCGATGCTCGCGTACCGCGGCGAGGTCACTTTCACGCCGAACATCGCCGGCGGCCAGGGCGGCCTCATGTCGATGATCGGGCGCCGGGTGGCCGGTGAGGCGACGCCGCTGATGACCGTCGAGGGCAGCGGCACCGTGATGTTCGGGCACGGCGGCCACCACATCCAGGTGATCGCGCTGACCGGCGACACCCTCTACGTGGAGGCGGACCGGCTGCTCGCCTTCGACGGCACCCTGGAGCAGGGCACGATGTTCATGGGCTCGCAGGGCGGCGTGATGGGCCTGGTGCGCGGCCAGGTCACCGGCCAGGGCCTGTTCACCACGACCCTCAAGGGCCACGGCTCGGTGGCCGTGATGGCGCACGGCGGGGTGATCGAGCTGCCGATCACGCCGGGCCGTCCGGTGCACGTCGACCCGCAGGCGTACGTGGCGCACCACGGCGACGTGCGCAACAAGCTGTCCACCGCGCTGGGCTGGCGCGACATGGTGGGCCGCGGCTCGGGCGAGGCGTTCCAGCTGGAGCTGAGCGGCAGTGGCGCGGTCTACGTCCAGGCCTCGGAGGAGAAGCTGTGAGCACCCCTGTGATCCACGACCCGATGTCGCTGCCCTCGGACGACAACGTCAATCCGTACACCTTCTGCGTGGAGTTGAAGGGCTCCCAGTGGTTCCTGCAGAAGGGGAAGATGATCGCCTACTACGGGCGGATCGAGTTCAACGGGATCGGGCACGGCCGGCTCGACCGGCTGGTGCGGACCTCGTTCCACTCGCCGCTGCACGCGAGCGACTGGGTGGTGGCGGAGGGCAGCGGCAAGATGCTGCTGGCCGACCGGGCCTTCGACGTGAACTCGTACGACCTGGACGAGGGCAATCTGACGATCCGTTCGGGGAACCTGCTGGCCTACCAGCCCTCGCTGGCGCTGAAGCAGTCGATCGTGCCGGGCTTCGTGACGCTGATCGGCACGGGCAAGTTCGTGGCGGCGTCCAACGGTCCGGTGGTGTTCATGGAGCCGCCGCTGCGGGTGGACCCGCAGGCGCTGGTCGGCTGGGCGGACTGCCCGTCCCCCTGTCACCATTACGATCACGGGTACCTGACCGGCGTGATGGGCGGTGTGCGCGCCCTCACGGGCATCGGCGGCTCGTCGGGCGAGGAGCACCAGTTCGAGTTCGTGGGCGCGGGTACGGTGCTGCTGCAGTCCACGGAGCTGCTGATGCCGGAGCGGGAGATCGGCGCGCCGGGGGCGGGTCCGGGCGTGCCGGGTGCCGGTCACGGGGTGCCGGGGGCGCACGGTTCCGGCCAGGGACCGCTGGGTTCGGTACCGCGCCTTCCCGGACAGCTGGGAGACCTGCAGCGTCGCTTCGGTCTGTGAGCGGTAGTCTGCGGAGCGTGACGCCTCGAACACACTCCCAGAACTCGTCAAGTATTCAACTTCTTAGGTAGAATCCATACATGGAGACCGAGACCGCCACCCCCTGGCTCACCGACGCGGAGCAGTGCGCCTGGCGCACCTACCTGGACGTCAACAGAATGCTGACGTACCAGATGGAGAAGGACCTCCAGCCCTTCGGCCTGACGATGAACGACTACGAGATCCTCGTGAACCTCTCGGAGTCGGCGGAGCGGCGGCTGCGCATGAGCGACCTGGCCGCCGCCACCCTGCAGTCCAAGAGCCGGCTCTCCCACCAGATCACCCGGATGGAGAACGCCGGCCTGGTGCGCCGGGAGAACTGCGAGTCCGACCGGCGCGGGCTCTACGCCGTGCTCACGGACGAGGGCATGGCCACCATGCACAAGGTCGCCCCGCACCACGTCGCCTCGGTGCGCCGGCACTTCATCGACCAGATCGGCCCGGAGGCGCTCACCGACCTCCACGACTCGCTCAAGCCGGTGGCGGAGCAGCTGCGCGGCCTGCGCGGCAAGCCGTAGGCCGCACCTCCCGCCCCCGGACCCGCGCCTCCCGACCGGACCCGCGTCACGACCGTACGGGAAGGGCCCGGCACCTGAACCAGGTGCCGGGCCCTCTCCGTCGGTGCGCCGCCGGCTCAGTGGCCGGTCAGGCTCGCGATCAGTTCGTCGGAGGCCGCGTACGGGTCGAGCTCGCCGGCCGTGATGCGCTCCGCGAGCGCGTCGAGCCGGCGGTCGCCGCGCAGGTCGCCGATCCGCTCCCGCAGGGCCGTGACGGCGATCGTCTCGACCTCTCGGGCGGCCCGGGCCCGCCGGCGCTCCGCGAGCACCCCGTGCTCCTCCATCCAGGCGCGGTGCTTCTCCAGGGCCTCCACGACCTCGTCGACGCCCTCGCCGCGGGCGGCCACGGTCTTGACGATCGGGGGCCGCCAGTCGCCGGGCGCGCGGGCCTCGCCGAGGCCCAGCATGTGGTTGAGCTCGCGGGCGGTGGCGTCCGCGCCGTCCCGGTCGGCCTTGTTGACCACGTACACGTCGCCGATCTCCAGGATGCCCGCCTTGGCGGCCTGGATGCCGTCGCCCATGCCCGGGGCGAGGAGCACCACCGAGGTGTCGGCCTGGGAGGCGATCTCCACCTCCGACTGGCCGACGCCGACGGTCTCCACCAGGATCACCTCGCAGCCGGCCGCGTCCAGGACCCGGATGGCCTGCGGGGCGGCCCAGGCGAGGCCGCCGAGGTGCCCGCGGGTCGCCATCGAGCGGATGTAGACCCCCGGGTCGGAGGCGTGCTCCGACATCCGCACCCGGTCGCCGAGCAGCGCCCCGCCGCTGAACGGCGAGGACGGGTCGACGGCGAGCACGCCGACCCGCTTGCCGGCCCGGCGGTACGCGGCCACCAGCGCCGAGGTCGAGGTCGACTTGCCGACGCCGGGCGAGCCGGTCAGGCCCACCACGTAGGCGTTGCCGGTCAGCGGGGCCAGCGCCGCCATCACCTCGCGCAGCTGCGGGGACGCCCCCTCCACCAGCGAGATCAGCCGGGCCACGGCGCGCGGCCGGCCCTCCCGTGCCTGGTCGACCAGTGCGGGGACGTCCACCATGTGCGCTGCTCCTTGAGGTGACGGATTACTTGCCGGGGACCTTCACGATCAGGGCGTCGCCCTGGCCGCCGCCGCCGCACAGGGCCGCCGCGCCCACGCCGCCGCCGCGGCGCTTGAGCTCCAGGGCCAGGTGCAGCACCACGCGGGCGCCGGACATGCCGATGGGGTGGCCGAGCGCGATGGCGCCGCCGTTGACGTTCACCTTTTCGGAGGTGACGCCGAGGTCCTTCATTGACTGGTGGGCGACGGCGGCGAAGGCCTCGTTGATCTCGATCAGGTCGAGGTCGGCGACCTCCAGGCCCTCCTTCTTGAGGGCGTGCAGGATCGCGTTGGACGGCTGCGACTGGAGCGAGTTGTCCGGGCCGGCCACGTTGCCGTGGGCGCCGATCTCGGCGATCCACTCCAGGCCCAGCTCCTCGGCCTTGGCCTTGCTCATCACGACCACGGCGGCGGCGCCGTCGGAGATCTGCGAGGAGGTGCCGGCGGTGATGGTGCCGTCCTTGGCGAAGGCCGGGCGCAGCTTGCCGAGGGACTCGACGGTGGTCTCGGCGCGGATGCCCTCGTCCTGGGAGAAGACGACCGGCTCGCCCTTGCGCTGCGGGATCTCGACCGGGGTGATCTCGGCCTCGAAGATGCCGTTCTTCTGGGCGGCGGCGGCGCGCTGGTGCGACAGGGCGGCGATCTCGTCCTGGACGTCGCGCGGGATGCCCAGGCGGGTGTTGTGCTTCTCCGTGGACTCGCCCATCGCGATGCCCTCGAACGAGTCGGTGAGGCCGTCGTGCGCCATGGCGTCGAGCATCTCGATGGCGCCGTACTTGTAGCCCTCGCGGGACTTCGGCAGCAGGTGCGGGGCGTTCGTCATGGACTCCTGGCCGCCGGCCACGACGATGTCGAACTCGCCCGCGCGGATCAGCTGGTCCGCCAGCGCGATGGCGTCCAGGCCCGACAGACACACCTTGTTGATGGTGAGGGCGGGCACGTTCATCGGGATGCCGGCCTTGACGGCGGCCTGGCGGGCGGGGATCTGCCCGGCGCCCGCCTGGAGCACCTGGCCCATGATCACGTACTGCACCTGGTCGCCGCCGATGCCGGCCCGGTCCAGGGCCGCCTTGATGGCGAATCCGCCCAGGTCGGCGCCCGAGAAGGACTTGAGCGAGCCGAGCAGGCGGCCCATGGGCGTGCGGGCGCCCGCGACGATCACTGAGGTGGTACCGGTCGTTCCAGACATGAGGCACGGCCCCTTGGGATGAGGAGTGAACGAGGGTTTACCGCCAATGTACTGAGCCGTGGCGCACCGGGTCACCGGCCTGCCGGTGTGACGGCGCGCACGTTGCGTAACCATCCCTTCGGCGCTGCACTGGAGGCATGCTGACGCGTATCGACCACATCGGGATCGCCTGCCGGAACCTCGACGAGACCGTGGAGTTCTACCGGGCGACCTACGGCTTCGAGGTGTTCCACGAGGAGGTCAACGAGGAGCAGGGCGTGCGCGAGGCCATGCTCAAGATCAACGAGACCTCCGACGGCGGCGCCTCCTACCTCCAGCTCCTGGAGCCCACCCGCGAGGACTCCGCCGTGGGCAAGTGGCTGGCCAAGAACGGCGAGGGCGTCCACCACATCGCCTTCGGCACCGCGGACGTCGACGGCGACGCCGAGGCCATCCGCGGCAAGGGCGTGCGGGTGCTCTACGACGAGCCGCGGATCGGCTCGATGGGATCCCGGATCACCTTCCTCCACCCCAAGGACTGCCACGGCGTCCTGACGGAACTGGTCACCTCGGCACCGTCCGCGGCTGACCACTCCTCAGCGGAGCACTGACCTCCGGATTCCCGGCCCGGTAGAGTGGGCAACTCCGGGCCGGGGCCGGTCGGGGCCGTCCGCGCGCGGCTGCGAAGTCGGGATGTCGGGGTCGTCCGATCTGCCACGATTCCCCGGGGGGCCGTTCTGTCCGGTGAACGGTCGTCGGAAAGTCGCGACCAGGGTTAGGGGTCTCCCCTGCTCGCAGAGCTCGGGGAAGGATGGACCGCGCAGTGCGGGGCTACGAACGCCAGGAGAGCCACCGAGCTGAAGACGACCATCTCTCGCGGTTCGAAGCCGAGATGGACCGGCTGAAGAAGGAGCGAGAGAAGGCCGTCCAGCACGCGGAGGACCTCGGCTACCAGGTCGAGGTGTTGCGCGCCAAGCTCCACGAGGCGCGCCGCACCATCGCGTCCAGGCCCGCGTACGACAGCGCGGACATCGGCTACCAGGCCGAACAGCTGCTGCGCAACGCGCAGATGCAGGCCGAGCAGATGCGCCAGGACGCCGAGCGCGAACTGCGCGAGGCCCGCGCCCAGACGCAGCGGATCCTCCAGGAGCACGCCGAGCAGCAGGCCCGGCTCCAGGCCGAGCTCCACAACGAGGCCGTGCAGCGCCGCCAGCAGCTCGACCAGGAGCTGAACGAGCGCCGGCAGACCGTCGAGGCCCACGTCAACGAGAACGTGGCCTGGGCCGAACAGCTGCGCGCCCGCACCGAGTCCCAGGCCCGCCGCCTCCTGGAGGAGTCCCGCACCGAGGCCGAGCAGGCGCTGGCCGCCGCCCGCGCCGAGGCCACCCGGATCGCCGAGGAGACCCGCCGCCGGGCCGGCACCGAGGCGGAGACCGCGCGCGCCGAGGCCGAAGCGATTCTGCTGCGCGCCCGCAAGGACGCCGAGCGGATGCTGGCCGCCGCCTCCAGCCAGGCCGAGGAGGCCACCAGCCACGCCGAGCGGCTGCGCAGCAGCACCACCGCCGAGACCGACCAGGCCCGCCGCGAGGCCGCCGAGCTGTCCCGTACGGCCGAGGTGCGCGTCCAGGAGGCCGAGCTCAGGCTGCGCGAGGCCCGGGTCGAGGCCGAGCGCACCCTCGCCGAGGCCAAGGAGGCCGCCGCCAAGCAGCTGGCGAGCGCCGAGTCGGTCAACGAGCAGCGCACCCGCACCGCCAAGGCCGAGATCGCCCGGCTCGTCGGCGAGGCCACCAAGGAGGCCGAGGCCCTCAAGGAGCAGGCCGAGGAGCAGCTGCGCGAGGCCACCGCGGCGGCCGAGAAGCTGGTCTCGGAGGCGTCCGAGAAGGCCCGTACGGTCGCCGCCGAGGAGTCCGCCGCCGCGCTCGCCAAGGCCGCGCGCAGCGCCGAGGAGGTCCTGACCAAGGCCTCCGCGGACGCCCAGGAGACCACCCGCAAGGCCGCCGAGGAGGCCGAGCGGATCCGCCGCGAGGCCGAGGCCGAGGCCGACCGGCTGCGGTCCACCGCCGAGGAGCAGGCCGACGAGCTGCTCGGTTCGGCGAAGGACGACACCAAGGAGTACCGCGCCAAGACGGTCGAGCTGCAGGAGGAGGCCCGCCGGCTGCGCGGCGAGGCCGAGCAGCTGCGCGCCGAGGCGATCGCCGAGGGCGAGCGGATCCGCGGCGAGGCCCGGCGCGAGGCCGTCGGCCAGATCGAGGAGGCGGCGAAGACCGCCGAGGAGCTGCTGACCAAGGCCCGCACCGACGCCGACGAGCTGCGCGGCAGCGCGAGCGCGGAGAGCGAGCGGGTGCGCTCCGAGGCCATGGAGCGGGCGCAGACCCTGCGCGCCCAGGCCGAGGAGACCCTGGAGCGCACCCGGGCCGAGGCCGAGCGGCTGCGCGCCGAGGCCGAGGAGCAGGCGGAGGCGCTCCGGGCCGCCGCCGACCGCGAGGCGGCCGAGACCCGCGAGGAGGCCGCGCGGGCCGCCGCGGCCCGCCGTGCCGAGGCCGCCGAGGAGCTGACCCGGCTGCACGACGAGGCCGAGGCCAAGCTCGCCTCGGCCGGCGAGGAGCTGACCGACGCCCGCGCCGAGGGCGAGCGGATCCGGCGCGAGGCCGCCGAGGAGACCGAGCGGCTGCGCGCCGAGGCCGCCGAGCGGATCCGGACCCTCCAGGCCCAGGCCGAGAAGGAGGCCGAGCGGCTGCGCGCCGAGGCCGCCGCCGACGCGACCACGACCCGGACCGAGGCCGAGTCGGCCGCCGGCGCGCTGCGCGCCGAGGCCGAGACGGAGGCCGAGCGGCTCCGGTCCGAGGCCCAGGAGACCGCCGACCGGGTGCGCGCCGAGGCCGCCGCCGCGGCCGAGCGGGTCGCCCAGGAGGCCGCCGAGGCGCTGGCCGCCGCCCAGGAGGAGGCCAACCGGCGCCGCCGGGAGGCCGAGGAGACCCTGGAGTCGGCGCGCGGCGAGGCCGGCCGGGAGCGCGAACTCGCCCGCGAGCAGAGCGAGGAGCTGCTCGCCGCCGCCCGCAAGCGGGTCGAGGAGGCCCAGGCCGAGGCGCACCGCCTGGTCGAGGAGGCGGACGCCCGCGCCACCGAGATGGTGTCGGCGGCCGAGACCACCGCGCAGGAGGTGCGGGACTCGGTCGCGGGCCTGCGCGAGACGGCCGAGGAGGAGATCGCCGGGCTGCGCAGTGCCGCCGAGCACGCGGCCGAGCGCACCCGCACGGAGGCACAGGAGGAGGCGGACCGGGTCCGCGCCGACGCGTACGAGGAGCGGGAGCGCGCGTCCGAGGACGCGGCCCGGGTCCGCGAGCGGGCCCAGGAGGAGTCCGAGGCCGCCAAGGCGCTGGCCGAGCGGACGGTCACGGACGCGCTCGCCGAGTCGGAGAAGCTGCGCGCGGACACCGCCGAGTACGCGCAGCGGGTACGGACCGAGGCGACGGACGCGCTGGCCTCGGCCGAGCAGGACGCCGCCCGCACCCGCGCGGACGCCCGCGAGGACGCCAACCGCATTCGTTCCGAGGCGGCCGCGCAGGCCGAGACCGTGGTGGGCGAGGCCCGCGCGGAGGCCGAGCGGATCGGCGCCGAGGCGGAGCAGGTCCTCGACGAGGCCCGCAAGGCGGCCGACAAGCGGCGCGCCGACGCCGCCGAACAGGCCGACACCCTGGTCCGCGAGGCGACGGCGGAGGCGGAGCGGCTCACCGCGGACGCGGAGCGGCTCAAGGTCGAGGCCGAGCAGGTCAAGGCCGAGGGCGAGGCCGAGGCGGAGGCGCTGCGGGCGGCCGCCCGGGCCGACGGCGAGCAGGTCCTGGACGAGGCCCGCAAGGCCGCGGACAAGCGGCGCGCGGACGCCGCCGAGCAGGCCGACACCCTGGTCGGTGAGGCGAGCGCCGAGGCCGAGCGGATCGTCACCGAGGCGACGGAGCTGCTGGACGCGGCCGAGCAGGAGGCGCAGCGGATCCGTACCGAGTCCGAGCAGGTCAAGGTGGACGGCGAGGCGCACGCGCAGGCACTGCGCAGTGCCGCGCTCGCGGACGCCGACCGGATCCTGGACGAGGCCCGCAAGGCCGCGGACAAGCGGCGCGCCGACGCGGCCGAGCAGGCCGACACCCTGGTGGGCGAGGCCCGCGCGGAGGCCGAGCGGATCGCCGCCGAGGCGGAGCAGGTCCTCGACGAGGCCCGCGAGGCCGCCGACAAGCGGCGCGCCGACGCCGCCGAACAGGCCGACACCCTGGTCGGCGAGGCGACGGCCGAGGCCGAGCGGATCGCCGCCGAGGCGGCCCGGGTCAGGGCGGACGCCGAGGCGGCGGCCGAGGAGATGCGCTCCGAGGCGCGCGCGGAGGCCGACCGCACGCTCGACGAGGCCCGCGAGGCGGGCGCGAAGAAGCGCGCGGACGCCGCCGAGCAGGCCGACCAGCTGATCGCCAAGGCCCAGGAGGAGGCGCTGCGCGCCACCACCGAGGCCGAGGAGCAGGCGGACACCATGGTGGGCGCGGCCCGCAAGGAGGCCGAGCGGATCGTCGCCGAGGCCACCATCGAGGGCAACTCCCTGGTGGAGAAGGCCCGGACGGACGCCGACGAGCTGCTGGTCGGCGCGCGCTCGGACGCGACCGCGATAAGGGAGCGGGCGGAGGAGCTGCGCGGCCGGATCGAGGGCGAGATCGAGGAGCTGCACGAGCGGGCGCGGCGCGAGACGGCCGAGCAGATGAAGACGGCCGGCGAGCGCGTGGACAAGCTGGTGAAGGCCGCCGAGGAACAGCGCGCGGACGCCGAGGAGAAGGCCAGGCAGCTGGTGTCGGAGGCGACTTCGGAGGCGAGCAAGGTCCGGATCGCCGCGGTGAAGAAGGCCGAGGCGCTGCTCAAGGAGGCCGAGCAGAAGAAGGCCTCGCTGGTCGCGGAGGCGGAGCGGATCAAGGCCGAGGCCGAGCGGGAGGCCGAGCGGACCGTCGCCGAGGGCAAGCGCGAGCTGGACGTCCTGGTGCGCCGGCGGGAGAACATCAATGCCGAGATCTCCCGTGTCCAGGACGTTCTGGAGGCGTTGGAGTCTTTCGAGACCCCGTCGGCCGGCGGGAAGTCCGACGGCCGGGACGGGGTGAAGGCGGGCGCTTCGACGGGGTCCACCCGATCGGGGGGCAAGTCCTCCGGGAGCTAGCCACTCAAAAGGCTGGACATTCTCCAGATCAAACGGGCATACGCTCGATGACACGCCGCTTCGACCCCTAGGATTCCCCCTAACACCTCACCGGTCTCATTCGACAGGAACCCCATGAGCGACACTTCCTCCCCCTTCGGCTTCGAGCTCGTGCGGCGTGGTTACGACCGCGGTCAGGTGGACGACCGCATTACCAAGCTCGTCGCCGACCGTGACAGTGCTCTGGCCCGAATCACCTCTCTGGAAAAGCGCATCGAGGAGCTGCACCTCGAGACGCAGAACGCCCAGGCCCAGGTCTCCGACGCCGAGCCGTCGTACGCCGGTCTCGGCGCGCGCGTCGAGAAGATCCTCCGGCTGGCCGAGGAGGAGGCGAAGGACCTGCGCGAGGAGGCCCGTCGCGCCGCCGAACAGCACCGTGAGCTCGCCGAGTCGGCGGCCCAGCAGGTCCGCAACGACGCCGAGGCGTTCGCGGCCGAGCGCAAGGCCAAGGCCGAGGACGAGGGCGTCCGGATCGTCGAGAAGGCCCAGGGCGAGGCCAACTCGCTGCGCGCCGAGGCGCAGAAGGACGCGCAGTCGAAGCGCGAGGAGGCGGACGCCCTCTTCGAGGAGACCCGCGCCAAGGCCGCCCAGGCCGCCGCGGACTTCGAGACCAACCTGGCCAAGCGCCGCGAGCAGTCCGAGCGCGACCTGGCCTCCCGTCAGGCCAAGGCCGAGAAGCGCCTCGCGGAGATCGAGCACCGCGCCGAGCAGCTGCGCCTGGAGGCGGAGAAGCTGCGCACGGACGCCGAGCGCCGGGCCCGCCAGACCGTGGAGACCGCGCAGCGCCAGGCCGAGGACATCGTGGCCGACGCGAACGCCAAGGCGGACCGGATCCGTTCGGAATCGGAGCGCGAGCTGGCGGCGCTGACGAACCGCCGCGACTCGATCAACGCGCAGCTGACCAACGTCCGCGAGATGCTGGCCACGCTGACCGGTGCCGCGGTGGCGGCGGCCGGCTCGCCGATCGACGACGAGCGCACCGCGGGCGTCCCGGCCCAGCAGACCCGCTGAGCCCGGCCCCACACCCGTACGAGACCCCCCGTCACTCCGGTGGCGGGGGGTTTCGCGTGCCCTTAGGTTGGTACGCATGATCGAGCTGGAGGGCCTCACCAAGCGCTACGGAGCGAAGACGGCGGTCGACCACCTCAGCTTCACCGTGCGGCCCGGGATGATCACCGGCTTCCTCGGTCCGAACGGGGCGGGCAAGTCGACGACGATGCGGATGATGCTCGACCTGGACAACCCGACGAGCGGCACGGTCCGGATCGACGGCAAGCACTACCGGGAGCTCCAGGAGCCGCTGAAGTACATCGGCGCCCTGCTGGACGCCAAGGCGATGCACGGCGGGCGCTCCGCGTACAACAACCTGCTGTGTCTGGCGCAGTCCAACCGGATTCCGGAGCAGCGGGTCGCCGAGGTGCTCGACCTGGTGGGTCTGACGCCGGTGGCGCGGAAGAAGTCGAAGGGCTTCTCGCTCGGTATGGGCCAGCGGCTGGGAATCGCCTCGGCGCTGCTGGGCGATCCGGAGATCCTGATGTTCGACGAACCCGTCAATGGTCTGGACCCCGAGGGAATTCACTGGATCCGCAATCTCATGAAGGCGCTGGCCGCCGAGGGCCGGACGATCTTCGTTTCCAGTCATCTGATGAGTGAAATGGCGCTGACGGCCGATCACCTGATCGTCATCGGGCAGGGAAAGCTGCTCGCGGACACCTCGATGGCCGATTTCATCCAGCAGAATTCCCGGAGTTACGTGCGGCTGCGCTCGCCGCAGCGGGAGCGCCTCCTCGACGTGCTGCACGCCAATGGTTTCGTCGCCGTCGAGGTCGGCGGCGGGGCCCTGGAGGTGGACGGCGCGACCACGGAGAAGCTGGGCGAGCTGGCGGCCTCGCAGCAGATCGTGCTGCACGAGCTGAGCGCCCAGCAGGCCTCGTTGGAGGAGGCCTTCATGCAGATGACGGCGGCGGCGGTGGAGTACCACGCGCACGGCACGGACGCGCGGGGCGGCGGCCCCGGAGGCAGCGGGCCGGCCGGGCCGCGCTGGGGCGAGAGCTACGAGGGGGTCTGATCCATGGCGGCGGCATCCGCGGTCCTGCGCTCGGAGTGGACGAAGATCCGCACCGTCTCGTCGACGGTGTGGACGCTCGCGAGCGCGCTGGTGGTGACGGTGGCGATGAGCGCCGCGCTGTCCGCGCTGTTCCGGTCCACCTTCGACGACCTGTCCGAGCTGGAACGGGAGACCTTCGACCCGACCTTCGTGAGCTTCTCCGGGATGGTGCTCGGTCAGCTGGCGATGGTGGTGTTCGGGGTGCTCGTGGTGGGCACCGAGTACTCCTCGGGCATGATCCGCACCTCGCTGGCGGCCGTCCCTCAGCGGGCCGCCTTCCTCTTCTCGAAGATCGCGGTGGCCGGCGCCCTCGCGCTGGTGGTCGGTCTGGTCACCAGCTTCCTGTCCTTCTTCCTGGGGCAGGCGCTGCTCGGCGAGCACCGCACCACGCTCGGCGCGGACAATGTGCTGCGGGCGGTGGTCGGGGCCGGCCTCTACATGGCCCTGATCGCCCTGTTCTCGATGGGCGTGGCCACGATGCTGCGCTCCTCGCTGCTGTCGCTGGGCATCCTCGTGCCGTTCTTCTTCCTGATCTCGCAGATCCTGTCGGCGGTGCCGAAGGCCAAGGAGGTCGCCCGCTACTTCCCGGACCAGGCCGGCTCGAAGATCATGCAGGTGGTGCCGGACGCGCTGGGCTCGGAGAAGGCACCGTACGGGCCGTGGGGCGGCCTCGGCATCATGGTGCTGTGGGTGGCGGTGGCGCTGCTCGGCGGCTATCTGGTCCTGAAGCGGCGCGATGCCTGACCGGTCCCTGACTTTTCCCCGAACCGACCCCTAGGTCTCGATTCCGCTTCGGCGGAACCGTAAACGGCTGGATAAGCTCTTCGCTCGTACGGGGGGCTCCGGCCGCCGGCCTGGACGCCCCGACGACGCGACCTGACCTGTCGATGGGGCTGGAGAATGATCGAGGCAGTCGGCCTGACCAAGCGCTACGGCGCGAAGACGGCCGTGGACAACCTTTCCTTCCAGGTGAGACCCGGCCATGTCACGGGCTTCCTGGGCCCCAACGGCTCGGGCAAGTCGACCACCATGCGCATGATCCTCGGTCTGGACATGCCCAGCTCCGGCCATGTGACGATCGGCGGGCACCCCTTCCGGCAGCTGCCGAACGCGCCCCGGCAGGTCGGCGCGCTGCTCGACGCGAAGGCCGTGCACGGCGGGCGCAGCGCCCGCAACCACCTGCTCTCGCTCGCCCAGCTGGCCGGCATCCCGGCCCAGCGGGTCGACGAGGTGCTCGGTGTCGTCGGCCTCCAGGAGGTGGCGAAGCGCCGCTCCAAGGGCTTCTCGCTCGGCATGGGCCAGCGCCTCGGCATCGCGGCGGCGCTGCTCGGCGACCCGCAGGTGCTGCTCTTCGACGAGCCGGTCAACGGCCTGGACCCCGAGGGCATCCTCTGGGTGCGCAACCTGATGAAGAAGCTGGCCGCCGAGGGCCGGACCGTCTTCGTCTCCAGCCATCTGATGAGCGAGATGGCGCTGACCGCCGACCACCTCATCGTGATCGGCCGCGGCCGGCTGCTCGCGGACATGAGCGTCAAGGACTTCATCTCGGCGAACTCGGCGGACTTCGCCCGGGTGCGCACCCCGCAGACCGAGCCGCAGCAGCGCGAGAAGCTGACCGCCGTGCTCACCGAGGCGGGCGGCCGGGTGCTCTCGGAGCCGGACGGAGCGCTGCGGGTGACCGGCCTGCCGCTCCCCCGGATCAGCGACCTGGCGCACGAGGCGGACGTCCGGCTGTGGGAGCTCTCCCCGCACCAGGCCTCCCTGGAGGAGGCGTACATGCGGATGACCCAGGGCGCCGTGGACTACCGCTCCACCGACGACCGGCTCGCGCACCTCCAGCCGCCGCTGCCGCCGCACCAGCTGCCGCCGGACCCGCAGGCGCAGTACGTGGTCCCGGAGGTGCCGCAGCAGGGCTGGTACGCCCCGCCGCCGCCCGGTCAGAACCCGTACGCGCAGGAGCCCCCGAGCCGGCCGAACCCCGAGGACCCCCGATGAGCAGCCCCACGCCGATGAGCGGACCGACGACGAGCGGCCCGACGCCCGGCCCGTACGCCTACGTCTCCCCCATCCCGGTCCGCCGGGCGCACCTCGGTGACGCGCTCGCCTCGGAGTGGACCAAGATCCGCTCGGTGCGCTCCACGATGTGGACGCTGGGGGTGATGGTGCTGCTGCTGCTCGGCATCGGGCTCGCGGTCGGCGCGATCGCCGCCGCCTCGACGCCGGAGATGTCCGAGGAGCCGGTGCTGGGGCTCGGCTTCTTCGGGATGCTGCCGGCCTCGATCTGTGTGATCACGCTGGGCGTGCTGACCATCAGCTCCGAGTACGGCACGGGCATGATCCGCACCACGCTGACCGCGTGCCCGAGCCGCGGCCGGGTCCTCGCGGCGAAGGCGATCGTCTTCTTCGTGCTGGTCTTCTCGCTGGTGACGCTGCTCGCGGCGGTGGTCGGCGCAGCGCAGGTGGCGATGGTCGAGGCGGTCGAGCCGTCCGGCGGCGAGTGGCTGCGGTCCACCGTGGGCGCCGGGCTCTTCCTGTCGCTGCTCGGGCTGCTGGCGATGGGCGTCGGCGCGATCGTGCGGCACTCGGCGGGCGCCATCACCGTGATGATCGGTGTGCTGCTGCTGCCGCTGGTGGCCGCGATGTTCATGTTCTCGGAAGCGCTGCGCTCGGTGCAGGAGGCACTGCTGACGTACGCGCTGCCCTCGCAGATGATCGCGCTCTACAGCGAGACCGCCCCGTTCGACGGCAGGGGCCCGGCCGGCTGGGAGCCGGTGCTGATCCTGTTCGGACTGACGGCGGCCGTGCTCGGCGGCGCGTTCGCGCTGCTCGGCAGCCGGGACGTCTGAGACCGTCCGGCGCCGGACGGCGGCGCCCGCTCAGTAGCGGGGCGCGTTGCGGGACCGCTGCACCCGGGTGGTGCGGCGGTCCTTCGCGTTCCAGCAGGCCTTGTGCCAGTGCCGGCGGTCGTCGACGCCGCCGTACTCGGGCCAGGCCACCAGGTGCGGGGCGCCCGGCGGGATCGGCTGGTCGCAGCCGGGGCAGCGGTAGTGCTTGCCGGGCGCGCTGGCGCCGGCCACGTGGCGCACGTACCACTCCTCGCCCTGCCAGGTCTCGGTGCTCTGCACACCGCCGTACCGGTCGCCCTGCTCGACCGGGCGGTCGGGCTTCGCGCCGCCTCGGGGGCGGTTGTGGCGCGGGGACACTTCGGCACCTCGCTCGGGCTCGGGGACACGGACGGTTCCGTCCAGCGTACGGGCCGCGACGGGGTGGCCCGGCACGGGGCCGGTGGCGGATCAACGGAAAATCGCAAGAACTTCATGCGGGGCCGTTGCCTTTGGCACGTGTCAGACGTTGATGCCGGTACGAGGGGGCGCGGGCCACGTCCGCGAGGGAGACCGCGCCGGCCGCGAGGAGGCAGAAGCGATGCGCGTGGGTACGTTCGTGCTGGCCGCCCAGTTCCCCGGGCAGGGCCAGGGTGAGGCACTGCACCGGGCGGTGCGGAGCGCCGAGGTCGCCGAGGAGGCGGGCCTCGACTCGGTCTGGCTGGCCGAGCACCACTTCGTGCCGTACGGGGTGTGTCCCTCGGCCGTGACCCTGGCCGCCCTGCTGCTCGGCAGGACCCGCCGGATCAGGGTGGGCACGGCGGTCAGCGTGCTGCCCAGTGTCCACCCGGTGGCGCTCGGCGAGCAGGCCGCGCTGCTGCACGTGACCTCGGGCGGGCGGTTCACCCTCGGGGTGGGCCGCGGCGGCCCGTGGATCGACCTGGAGGTGTTCGGCGCGGGCCTCGCCGCGTACGAGAAGGGCTTCCCCGAGTCCCTCGACCTGCTGCTGCGCTGGCTCACCGAGCCCCGCGTGGGGGTCGAAGGCGAGCGGTTCTCCTTCCGCGAGGTGGCGGTCGTGCCGCGTCCCGGCGAGCTGATCGGCGGTCCGGCGGCCCCGGAGGTCGTGGTCGCCTGCACCTCCAGGAGCAGCGTGGAGCTGGCGGCCGCGCGCGGGCTGCCGATGCTGCTCGGCATGCACTGCGGGGACGAGGAGAAGGCCGAGATGGTGGCCTGCTGGACGCGGGCGGCGCGGGCGGCCGGGCACCGCCCGGACGAGATCGCCCGGATCGGCGCGGGCCATGTCTCGGCGGGCGTGGTCCAGCTGGCGGACCGGCCGGAGGAGGCCTCGGAGGCCCTGGTGAAGGCGATGCCGGGCTGGCTGAAACAGGGTCTCGACGCCCATGTGACGGTGGACGGGCGCTTCCGCTCGATGCGCGACCCCGTGGCGTACACGGAGCTGCTCTGCGGGCTGCACCCGGTGGGCACCCCCCGGCTCGCGGCGGACCGGCTCGCGGCGACGGCGGAGCGCACGGGCATCACCCGCTTCGCGCTGCTCGCCGAGGGTTCCGGCGACCTGGCGGCCACGGAGGAGAACCTGCGGCGGCTCGGCTCCGAGGTGCTTCCGCTGCTCGTCTGACATGTCCTGCGAGGTGACTCCCGGGGGTGCCGACCGTGCCGCCGCTTCCGCGATCAGTGACGCTCTCCCGCGACGCGGAGCGACGGCACCAGGCCTGTCAGCAGTCGCGCAGTTCGGGCGACTGGTTGAGGAGCTGCGCCCGTACGGACGTGAAGCGGGCGAGCCGCTCGTCGACCGACGGGTCCAGCGGGAAGACCGCCACGCGGTGGCAGTTCTGGAAGGCGAGGCGTACCCCGAAGTGCCGCTGCAGCGCACCACGGATGGCATCGCTCGCGAGCGCGCGCAGCAGCTGACCACGTGCCTGCTCGTCCGGCGGCGGCGTCTGGTTGTCGGCGAAGTCTCCGCCGTCGACCTTCAGCTGGGCCACCAGAGAACTGATCATCTCCCAGGCATAGGGCAGGGAGGTCCGGACGCAGTCGACGAAGGCGGCTTCGTCGACCTCGCCTCGCTCGGCCTGTTCCAACAGGGCCGGTGAGACGTCGAGCGACATGGGTTCTCCTCTCGCGACCCCGCGGGCGGCGGGGTCTTGCGGGCAGGGACGGGCGGCAGACGTCGCGCACGCAGCGTGCACGGACGACGACCTCCTGTCCTCCACGTTAAGCGCCGGGTCCTGCCCGCACCAGGAGAATGGGCGCACAACCGGCCAATAAGTGACGGGTGTTGGGCGCACACGGCGCGGGCGCCGGGCGGACGCCGGCGGACCCCCGGCGCCCGCCCGGCGCCCGAATCGCGTGGAGGCTCGTCCGTCTTGTAGCGTTGCGGACCATGCGTCTCGTCATTGCCCGCTGTTCCGTGGACTACGCGGGCCGGCTCACGGCCCACCTGCCCTCCGCCCCCCGTCTGATCCTGGTCAAGGCCGACGGCAGCGTCTCGATCCACGCGGACGACCGGGCGTACAAACCGCTCAACTGGATGTCCCCGCCGTGCACCCTCAAGGAGGGCGTCGACGGCGAGGAGGGCACCTGGACCGTGATCAACAAAGCGGGCGAGAAACTGATCATCACGATGGAGGAGATCCTCCACGACTCCTCGCACGAGCTGGGCGTCGACCCGGGTCTGATCAAGGACGGCGTGGAGGCGCACCTCCAGGAGCTGCTCGCCGACCGCATCGAGACCCTCGGCGAGGGCTGGACCCTGATCCGCCGCGAGTACCCGACGGCGATCGGCCCCGTGGACATCCTGTGCCGGGACGCCGACGGCGCCACGGTCGCGGTGGAGATCAAGCGGCGCGGCGAGATCGACGGCGTGGAGCAGCTGACCCGCTACCTGGAGCTGCTGAACCGCGACCCGCACCTGGCGCCGGTGAAGGGCATCTTCGCCGCGCAGGAGATCAAGCCGCAGGCCCGGGTGCTCGCGACCGACCGCGGCATCGACTGCGTGGTGCTCGACTACGACGCGCTGCGGGGCATCGAGGACGACAAGCTGCGTCTGTTCTGAGGCGGGTGCCGCCGCCTTCCGTACGGTACGGACGAGGGCCCGGGTGCGTGGATCGCGCCCGGGCCCTCGGCGTACCCGCTCAGACGGTGGGGACGGTGGAGTCGGTGGAGGCGGAGTTGCTGGGGCCCTCCGCCGTGCCGGTGGGATCCGTCGTGGGCGGGGTGGTCGTCGTCGGCGGCGTCGTGGACGGAGTAGTCGTCGGCGGCGGCGAGGTCTTCGTCGGGCTCGGCGGCGTCGTCCGGGTCGGCGACAGCGTCGGCCTCGGCACCGTCGGCTTCGTCGTCGTCCCCGTCGGCGTCGGGCTGCCCGTCGCCGACGGCGAGTCGCTCGGGGACGTGGTCGCGCTGCCGGTGGCGGTCTCGCCGGGGCTCGGGGTGCCGGTCGGGGTGGGCGAGGACGGGTCGGCGGGGCCGGTGGTGGCGGGGTCGGTGGGCTCGGTGTCCTCGCCGCCGTCGTCGGTGCCGGGGTCCTGGGTCGCGGTGCTGTCGGAGGTGACCGTGCCGGTGCCGGGGTCCTCGGCGTCGCCGGAGGTGAGGCCGAGGGTCACCACGGTGCCGAGGACGGCGACGAGCACGGCGCCCGCGCCGACGGCGGCGAGGTTGCGGCGGGCTCCGGTGAGGACGCCCTTGCGCAGGCCGCCGCGCCGGTCGGGCTCCCGGTCGCCGGCGGGCGGGCCGACGACGGTCGCGGGCTCGTCGGTGAAGGGCGCGAAGGCGTCGAGGGAGGCCGGCGCGGTGGCGGCGGGGCGCACCGGGGCAGGCGGGGCGAGGTCGGGGAAGGCCGGCTTCACGGGCAGCGGGGCGGCCGCGGGTATGCCGCGCGGCGGCGAGGCCGGGCCCTCGCGGCGCGGGCCCTCCCGGCGCGGGAGCGCGACGGTGCGGGCGGCCGGGTCGGTCCGGCCGGACTGCCCGGGCTGCGGCACGGGGGCGGTCGTGGTGAACGGCGAGGTCTCGGCCGGGGCCGCGGGCGCGGCGTCGGCCGGTGCGGTCTCGCCGGTGAGGTCGGCGACCAGCGCGAGGGCGCGGCGGCCGGCGACGGTGCCGCGCTTGTCGGCGAGGGCGCCGCGCATGCCGATGGAGGCCTCCAGTTCGGCGCGGGCCCGCTGGAGGCTGCCGCGGCAGAGCGCGAGGATGCCCAGTTCGTGGTGGAACCAGGCCTCCTCGGCGACCTCGCCGGCCTGGCGGGCGGCGCCCTGGCCGCCGCGTAGGGCCCGCTCCCAGGCGCTCCAGTGCAGCCCGGCGGCGAAGGCGGGGGCGGCGGCGCGGGCCAGCAGGACGGCGGTGGCCGGGTGTTCGGAGGCGGTGCCGGGGAGCAGCGCGGTGAGGGCGGCGAGCAGCGAGTCGGCCTCGGCGGTGGCGCGTTCGGGGGTGACCGAGGGGTGGCCGGCCCACCAGGCGTAGTGCTGGGCGACGGCGTGGGCGCGGCCGAGCGGGTCGGGCTCGTAGTTCTGGGCGACGAGCTGGGTGAGGACGCCGGCGGCGAGGCGGTAGCGGGGTCCGGCCGGGGAGAGCAGTCCGCAGGCCATGAGTTCGCCGACGGCGGCGTCGGCGTGGGTGTCGCCGACGAGCGCGGGGAGGTGGGCCTGGTGCGGGACCTCGCCGCCGAGGGCGACGGCGAGCCGCAGGGTGTCCTGGGCGGCGCGGCTGAGCCGGGAGGCGAGGAGGACGGCGGGGGCGGCGCCCTCGCCGAGGCTGGGCAGGGGGACCTCGCGCAGTTCGACGTCGGGGTCGTCGGCGGCGGCCGGGGTGCCGCCGGTGACGGTGCCGGTTCCGGTGCCGGGTCTGCCGAAGGCCTCCTCCAGGGCGCCGAAGGCGTCGAACTCGGCGGGGCCGACGCGCAGTCGGTCGCGCTGCCGGAGCAGGGCGCCGGCCTGGACGAAGCGGAGCGGCAGGCCCTCGGACTCGAACCAGAGGTCGCCGGCCCAGTTGACCTCGTCGTCGGTGAGGGCGCGGCCGGTGGCGTGCTCCAGGAGTTCGACGGCGGCGGCCCGGCCGAGTCCGGGCAGGGCGACCTCTTCGAGGCCTGCCTCGGCGGAGGGCGCGGGGGTGTCGGGGGTGGCGGCGAAGAGGAAGGCGCAGTCGGGGGTGGCGGCGAGCAGCTCGTCGAGGGCGGCGCCGCCGAACTCCAGGTCGTCGACGACGACGATGGCGCCGATGCGCCGGACCTCCAGGAGGAGTTCCTCGCGGTCGGGGCGGAAGCCGGGGGCGTGCTGGACGGCGTGGAAGAGCTCGTAGAGGAGGTCGGTGGGGGTGCGCTGGAGGCCGGAGAGGCGGACGACGCCGTCGGGGGCTGTCTCGGCGCAGTCGGCGGCGACGGCGTCGAGGAGCCGGGAGCGGCCGGAGCCGGCGGGTCCGGTGAGCCGGGCGGAGCGGCCTCGGGTGAGGTGCTGGACGAGGGTGTCGTGCTGTTCTCGCCGTTCGAGGAGCGGCAGCGCGGGGGCCGCGGGGCCCGGTGGTACGGGCGGGGCGGCGGCGCGGGCGGTCTCGGCGCGCTCCTGCGGGGTGCGCCGACGCGGGGCCGCGGGCTGCTCCTCGGGCGGGCAGGTCTCGATCTCGCTGCCGTCGAGCGGGTTGACGGTGAGCAGGAGGCCGCCGGAGACGAGCCGGGCGGTGCGCACGCGGGCGGGGGCGGTGGACACGGGGGCGGGTGCGGCGGGGCCGGGGCGGGCGTCCTCGCCCTCGGCGGCGTGACCGTACTCCTCCGGTCCCCGGTTGATCGGGTCCATGGTCCAAGCTCCCAAGCGGCGGGCGATGTGCAGGCGAGCCGACCCTAGACGGTTGTCCGGGCCTCGGGAACATCCGGGGTGCGGTGGAGACCAAGACGTCACGGTCTTGTGAGGATTGGGTGTGACGCCTGGTTCGCACAGGTGCTTCACAGCCGCGTGTCGCGGCCGTGACCTGCGCGTCGCGCGGTGTTCCGGGCCCGGCCCGGTCAGACCCGCGGAAGCGATTCGGCGGCGAGTCCGCCCTCGATGGCGAGGATGCGGTGCAGCCGGGTGGCGACGAGGAGGCGCTGCATCTGCGGGGGCACCCCGCGGAGCACGAGCCGGCGGCCGCAGCGGCCGGCCCGGCGGTGGGCGCCCATGATGACGCCGAGTCCGGTGGCGTCCCAGGAGTCGAGGCCGGTCAGGTCGAGCACGAGGTCGCCGACTCCGTCGTCGACGGCGGTGTGCAGGACCGTTCGGGCGTCCGCCGCGCTGCGGACGTCGAGGCGGCCCCCGACGACCAGCTCGGCGTCGTCGCCCCTGATGTGCATATGCGCTCCCCGAGAGTGCTCCGTGTCGTGTGCCCGTCTTCGCAACGCTTGACTGTCTGACTGCCGCATCGGCAGAAGCGTTGCGCCTTGTAAGCGAACCGATATCGAAATTCACCCCTGGGGGCGATGGCGCCGGGGCGGTCGGACCCCTGTGCGGAATCGGTCCGTCTCCCCGGCGCCGGGTCGGTCGCGTGTCAGTACGTGTAGAAGCCCTGCCCGCTCTTGCGGCCGATGTCACCCGCGTCCACCATCCGGCGCATGAGCTCCGGCGGCGCGAACTTCTCGTCCTGGGACTCCGTGTAGATGTTGTTCGTGGCGTTGACGAGGATGTCGACGCCGGTGAGGTCGGCGGTGGCGAGCGGGCCCATGGCGTGCCCGAAGCCCAGCCTGCAGGCGGTGTCGATGTCCTCGGCGGTGGCCACGCCCGACTCGTAGAGCTTGGCGGCCTCGACGACGAGCGCCGAGATGAGGCGGGTGGTGACGAAGCCGGCCACGTCGCGGTTGACGACGATGCAGGTCTTGCCGACGGACTCGGCGAACTCCCGCGCGGTGGCGAGGGTTTCGTCGCTGGTCTTGTAGCCGCGGACCAGCTCGACGAGCTGCATCATCGGCACGGGCGAGAAGAAGTGGACGCCGACGACGGACTCCGGGCGCTGCGTGACCGCGGCGATCTTGGTGATCGGGATCGCGGAGGTGTTGGACGCGAGGACCGCGCCGTCCTTGGCGATCTTGTCGAGGGAGCGGAAGATCTCGTGCTTGACCTCCAGCTTCTCGAAGACCGCCTCGACCACGACGTCCGCGTCGGCGACGGCGTCGAGCTCGGTGGTGGCGGTGATCCGCCCGAGCGCGGCCTCGGCCTCGTCGGCGGTCATCTTCCCCTTGGCGACGAAGCGCTCGTAGGAGGCCTTGACGGCGTCGGTGCCCCGGGCCAGCGCGGCGTCGGTGACGTCGCGCAGCACGACGTCCCAGCCTGCCTGGGCCGAGACCTGCGCGATGCCGGACCCCATGAGTCCGGCCCCGATGACGGCGAGCTTCCTGGCCACTTCTTCCACCCCTCATCGCCTTGACGGCTGTTCACGTACGGCTCTTCGGCGGAGATTAGCGGGCGGCGGGCGCCATGTGACCGCTAAGTAAGGCACGTCACGCCCGCTTTGACGGACGTCACACGCGCGACACCCCCGGCTTGGCCGGATCCGCGTCGCCATATACCCCCCAGGGGTATAGAGTCGGGTGGGAGTCGAGTGACGAACGGGAGGGGAGCGCCATGCGCCGGTTCGCCCCGGGTGCCGTCCCGGCGCCGCTGCTGCTGGTGACCGGCATGGTCAGCCTCCAGTGCGGCACGGCCTTCGCCAAGACGCTTTTCGAGCAGACCGGCCCGCACGCCGCGACCCTGCTGCGGCTGCTGATCTCCGCCGTCCTGCTCTGTCTGCTCTCCCGGCCCGCCGTGCGGCTGCTGCGGAGTCACTGGCGGCTGCTCCTGCCGTACGGGGCGGTCTTCGCCGTGATGCAGTTCGCCTTCTACGAGGCGACCTCCCGGCTCCCCCTCGGCGTGGTCGTCACCGTCGAGTACAGCGGGCCGCTGCTGCTGGCCGCGCTCACCTCGCGCCGCGCCCTCGACCGCCTGTGGGTGCTGCTCGCCGCCGCCGGACTGCTCGTGCTCGGCGGCACCCGGGGCCTGGACGACCCGGTCGGGCTCGCCGCCGCGCTGCTCACCGGCGCCGCCCTCACCGGCTACATCCTGCTGGGCGCCCGGGTCGGACGGGCCGTGCCGGGCGGCGCCGGCCTGGCCCTCGGGCTCACCGTCGCCGCCGTGCTCGCGCTGCCCGCCGCCCCGCTGCTCGGCATCCCGCCGCCCGGCACCCTCCTGGAGCCGGCCGTGCTCGGCACCGCGCTCGCCGTGGCCGTGCTGACCACGGTGATCCCGTTCTCCCTGGAGTTCGCCGCGCTGCGCCGGCTGCCGCCCCGGGTCTTCGCCGTGCTCTCCACCGTCGAGCCGGTCGTCGCCGCGCTCGCCGGCCTCGCCCTGCTCGGCGAGCACCTCTCGGCCGCCCAGTGGGCCGCCGTGCTGTGCGTCGTGGGTGCCGCCGTCGGCACCGGCACCGGCGCGCCGGACGCCCCCGCCGAACCCGCTCCCCCGCCCGGAACCACCCCCGCACCACCCGATCGATCCCCTGCCCGGAAAGAGAACGGAGTGCACCAGCCATGACCCTGACGACCCTGCGCACCGGCACCACCGGCACCGCCGACCCCCGCGTCGCGCCCCTCCTGGAGACCGTCTCCCGCACCACCCGCTCCGCCGTCCTGGTGGCCGGCGGCTACTTCGACACCGCCGCCGGCATCGGCGCCTTCTCCCGCAACTCCTTCGACCTGGGCCTCCGGGCCGGGCGCGCCGCCCGCCGGCTGCACCGCGGCAACAAGGTGGTGTACGACGTCATCGTCAACGACCTCGGCATGTCCTGTTCCGCCGACGCCTGTACCGTCCCGGCGCCGGGCGCACCGGCCGCCGGGGCGCTCGACCTCGCCCCGCTCGACGCGGCCGCCGCCGCGGCGGGCGTCTCGTACTCCGTCACCCGCGAGCGGACCCTGCGCAACCGCGCCGCCCGCGCCATGAAACCGGCCCTGAGGGCACCGGAGCTCGACCCGCCGTTCGCGCGCGAGGGCGACGAGATCCTGTTCCGCTCCCGGACCTACGCCAAGGTGCTGGCCGGGGTCGTCAAGGACGACCACGTGGTGCCGCGCTGCCCGCTGATCGTCGCCGAGTACTTCGCCCGCCACTTCGCGCGGCTGCGCGCCTTCCCCGACTGCGCCCGGCGCCACGTCCTCGACATCAACTCGCTCGCCGACCGGGACAAGGTGACCAAGGGCGCGGAGATCTACCTGCGCACCCAGGGCACGCCCGAGGAGGAGATCGTGCTGGTCTTCGCCGACGCGGAGTGCGCGGACCCGATCGCGCTCCCGTACACCGCGCAGGACTTCTGAGCACCCGTCACCCACCGGAAGGGGAGAGCGACATGGCAGCGATCTATCTCGACCACCAGGCGACCACTCCGATGGACCCGGCGGTCGCGGCGGCGATGCTCCACGCCGCCACCGAGTGCTTCGCCAATCCGTCCAGTCCGCACGCGGACGGCATCAGGGCCTTCCGCGAGGTCGAGCGGGCCCGCGGCACGGTGGCCCGGTTCCTCGGGGCCGCGCGCAGCGAGATCTACTTCACCTCGGGGGCGACCGAGGGCAACAACCTGGCCGTCAAGGGCGTGGTCGGCAGCGGCCAGGACGCGGCGCCCAGGCACGTGGTGACCACGGCGGTGGAGCACAAGTCGGTGCTCGACACCTGCCGTTCGCTGCGCGCGGCGGGCCACGAGGTGACCGTGCTGCCGGTCGACGCCGAGGGCCGGGTGGACCCGGCGGCGGTGGCGGCGGCGCTGCGCCCGGAGACCGCGCTGGTGTCGGTGATGCTGGCGAACAACGAGATCGCCACCGTCCAGCCGGTGGCCGAGATCGCCGCGCTGACCCGGGCCGCCGGGGTGCCGCTGCACTGCGACGCGACCCAGGGCGTGGGCACCCTCCCGGTGGACGTGCGCGCGCTCGGCGTGGACCTGCTGACCCTCTCGGGGCACAAGATCTACGGCCCCAAGGGCGTGGGCGTGCTCTACGTGTCGAACGCGCTGTCCGACCGGGCGCCGCTGGCGCCGCTGCTGCACGGCGGCGGCCAGGAGCGCGGGCTGCGGGCGGGCACCCTGAACACCTCGGCGGTGCTCGGCCTCGCGGCGGCGGTGGAGCTGGTCGCGGCGGACCGGGAGCGGGAGGCGGTCCGGCTGGCCGGCCTGCGGGCGCGGTTCCTCGGGGAGCTGGCCGGGCTCGTGCCGTACACGCCGAACAGCGGGACGGGACCGGGCTTCCTGCCGCACGCGGTGAACCTGTCCTTCCCGGGCACGGACGCGCAGACGCTGCTCCTGGAGGTGACGGAGGTGGCGGTGTCCTCGGGCTCGGCCTGCAACAGCTCGGCGCAGGAGCCCTCGCACGTGCTGACCGCGATCGGGCTGGCGCCGGAGCGGATCCGGGGCAGCATCCGGGTGGGCTTCGGGCGGTTCTCCACCGAGGAGGACGCGGTCCGCGCGGCGCGGGCGCTGGCGGCCGGGGTGCGGGCCGGTCAGCCGGTGCGCACGGCGTAGCCGAGGACGGGCGCGCCGAGCAGGTCCTCGATCTCGTCGAGCAGGTCGAGGGCCTCGCGGGACACCTCGTTCGCCGGGCGGCCGGCGGTCATCTCGCCGCTGATGAACTCCACCACGGTGTCCTGGATCCAGCAGATCTGGCCGCCGACGAGCAGCGGCATCGGGTCCTCGGGCCCGGTGCCGGCCTCCTCGCGCAGGGCCGCGACGGTGATCCGGCGGACCTCCTGCTGGAGGGCGAGGAGCCGGGCCTGGAGGGTGGGGGCCTCGTCGATCACCCGCATGAAGGCGGCGTACCCGTCCATCAGCCCGTAGGCGGGCGAGACGGCGGCGACATGGCCGCGGATCTCGCGCAGCACGGCGGCCGCGGCGGACTCCCCCGCGTCCCGGCCGCGGATCATCCGGGCGAGCCGGTGGGTGACGCCCTCCATCCGGTCGAGGAAGAGGTCCTCCTTCGCGGGGAAGTAGTTGTAGACGGTGTTGACGGAGACGTCCGCCGCCTCCGCGATCTCCGCCACCGTGACGGACTGGAAGCCGCGCTCCAGGAAGAGCCCGGTCGCGAGGTCCGAGATCCGCTGCTTCGTCTGGCGCTTCTTGCGCTCCCTGAGCCCTTCAGCCATGCCGCCATCCTAGGCGGAGCTGGGCCCGCTGAAATTTTGGAGGCATTGCAAAATTCCAGTGACTCTGTTTTTGTGGTCACCATGCCCATCATCAGCACGTCCGGGCTGTCCCGGACCTTCCGTACGAAAAAGGGCGAGGTGACGGCGGTCCGCGGGATCGACCTCACCGTCCGGCCCGGCGAGATCCTCGGCTTCCTCGGCCCCAACGGCGCGGGCAAGACCACCACCCTGCGGATGCTCAGCACGCTGCTCCCGCCCACCGGCGGGGCCGCCACCGTCGCCGGCCACGACCTGCTGCGCGACCCGGTCGGCGTGCGCCGCCGGATCGGCTACGTCGCCCAGTCCGGCGGCGTCGACCCGCAGGAGACCGTGCGCTCCGAACTCGTCCTCCAGGGCCGGCTGTACGGCCTCTCCCGCGCCGAGGCGGCCGAACGGGCCGTCGAGCTCGCCCACGAGCTCGACCTCACCGAGCTGCAGGGCCGCGGCGCCACCGCGCTCTCCGGCGGCCAGCGCCGACGCCTCGACATCGCGCTCGGCCTCACCCACCGTCCCGCGCTGCTCTTCCTCGACGAGCCCACCACCGGCCTCGACCCGGCCAGCCGGAGCGCCCTGTGGGCGCTGGTGCGCCGGCTGCGCGACGAGCACGGCACCACCGTCGTGCTCACCACCCACTACCTCGACGAGGCCGACGCCCTCGCCGACCGCCTGGTGATCATCGACGGCGGCGCGGTCGTCGCCGAGGGGACGCCCGCCGCGCTCAAGGCCGCGCACGGAGCGGACACCCTCCAGGAGGCCTTCCTCGCCATCACCGGGCGCGGCCCGGCGCCCGCCGCCCCCTCCCCCGTCGCCGTCTAGGAGACCCGCGATGCCGCTCCACGAGACCGCGGTCCTCTTCGGCCGCTACGCCCGGCAGACCCTGCGCTCGCCGTTCCAGATCCTCTTCGGCACCCTGATGCCGCTGCTCTACCTCTTCCTCTTCGGCCCCCTGCTCACCCGCCTGCCGCTCGGCCGCGAGGGCGACTCCTGGCAGGTCCTGGTGCCCGGGCTGCTGCTCCAGCTCGGTCTGTTCGGGGCCTCCTTCGCCGGCTTCGCGGTCGTCATGGAGAAGAACTGGGGCGTCCTCGAACGGCTCCGGGTCACCCCGGTCAGCCGGCTCGCCCTGCTCCTCGGCCGGGTGCTGCGCGACACCGCCCTCTTCGTCTTCCAGGCCGTGCTGCTGGTCCTGGCCGCCCTGGTGATGGGCCTGCGGGCACCGCTCGCCGGACTGCTCGTCGGCTTCGGCTTCGTCGCCCTGCTGACCTTCTCGCTCGCCTCGCTCTCGTACGCGCTGGCGCTCAGGTTGCCGAGCCCGCAGGAGTTCGGCCCGGCGGTCAACACCCTGGCGATGCCCTCGATGCTGCTGTCCGGACTGCTGCTGCCGATGACCCTGGCACCCGGCTGGCTCGACCTGCTCTCGCGCTTCATGCCCTTCCGCTATCTGGTCGACGCGGTCCGGGACGCCTTCGTCGGCCACTACGCGACCCCGGCGATGCTCCACGGGGTGCTGGTCGCCCTCGGGCTCGCGGCGCTCGCCGTGACGGTCGGCACACGCACGTTCCGCACGGCCGGGGCGTAACTACGCTGGGGTCATGGTCAATCTGACGCGCATCTACACCCGCACCGGCGACCAGGGCACCACCGCCCTCGGCGACATGAGCCGGACCGCCAAGACCGATCTGCGGATCTCGGCCTACGCCGACGCCAACGAGGCCAACGCCGTCATCGGCACGGCCATCGCCCTCGGGCAGCTCGACGAGGACGTGGTGAAGGTCCTCGTCCGCGTGCAGAACGACCTGTTCGACGTGGGCGCCGACCTGTCGACCCCGGTGGTGGAGAACCCGCAGTACCCGCCGCTGCGCGTCGAGCAGTCGTACGTCGACAAGCTGGAGGCCGACTGCGACGCCTTCCTGGAGCGGCTCGACAAGCTGCGCTCCTTCATCCTGCCCGGCGGCACGCCCGGTGCGGCCCTGCTGCACCAGGCGTGCACGGTGGTCCGGCGGGCCGAGCGGTCCACCTGGGCGGCGATGGAGGTGCACGGCGAGACGATGAACCCGCTCACCGCCACGTACCTCAACCGCCTCTCAGACCTGCTGTTCATCCTGGCGCGGATCGCGAACCGGGAGGTCGGGGACGTGCTCTGGGTCCCGGGCGGGGAGCGCTGAGCCCTCCTCCCGCGCGGCCCGGCCCGCCGTCGGGTCCTTCTTCGGCCAGAGCGCGTACGACAGCGCGATCAGGCCGTGGATGCCGACGGCCCGCCAGGCCCCGTACATCCAGCTGCGCAAACCGGCCGTGTCGCCGTCGTCGCCGACGTACGCCATCGCCGCCAGCAGCAGGACGGACGCCACGGCGCCGCCGACCAGGGAGCCCAGCCAGACCCGGCCCTCGTGCCGGGCCCTGGCCGTCCCGTAGCGCGGCGGCCGCACCGGCGGCGGGCCGCCCGCGAGGCGGTGGGCGGCGTGGCCGTCCAGCCACTTCACCGTGCGGTGGCCGTGGCCGACGGTGTAGCCGAGGTAGAGCGCGGCGAGGCCGTGCTTCCAGCTCGGCTCGGCGCCGTTCTTCAGGTCGATCGCGGTGACGACGAGGAGCACGAGCTCCAGGAGCGGCTCGCACAGCAGCAGGGCGAGACCGAGGCGCGGCATCCGCAGCAGGTAGCGGGCCGCGAGGCCGGCGGCGAGCAGCACCCAGAAGCCGACCTCGCAGATCACGATCAGCGTGACGATCACGGCAGTCCCCTTTCACACCCTCCCAGCGTCCCGGCCGTCCGGGGCTCCCTCGTCGTCGCCGGTGAGGAAACCCGGCTACATCCTTCGACGGAGGCGCGGCTCGGCCCGGACGAGGACGTCCGGGCCGAGCCGGGCGTGTTGGATGGGGACGTGCGCCTCCCCCGACCCCACCGCGACGACCTGCTGATCGCCCTCGCCGGCCTGGCCGGCGGCCTGGTCATGTGGTCCTTCGGACTGTTCGTGAACACCGACCGGGTCGTCGAGGCCCGCTGGGCCACCCTGGTCCCGCTGACCGTGATGTCGGCGATGGAGGCCCTGCGGCGCACCGCGCCGCGCACCGCGCTGTTCGTCGGCACCGCGGCCATCGCGGCGGACCAGTTCACCAACGGCAACATCGCCACCGTGCTGATGTTCACGGACGTGGTCTACGCGTCGGTCGTGTACGGCCCACCGGCCTCGGCCCGCCGCATCCCGTACACCACCGGCCTGGTCACCGTCGCCCTCACGGTGGGCCTGCTGATCTGGTGGCAGAACGCGGTCGCCCTGCTGGTCGGCGTGCTCTCCGGCATGATCAGTTTCCTGCCGGCCCTCACCGGGGCCATCGTGCGCAACCACCGGCAGGCCGCCGAGGCCGCCCGGCTGCGGGCCGAGCAGACGGCGCTGCTGGCCGAGATGGACCGCGCGCAGGCGGTGACCGCCGAGCGCGCCCGGATGGCCCGCGAGCTGCACGACATGGTCGCCAACCACCTGTCGGCGATCGCCATCCACTCCACGGCCGCGCTGTCGATCGACGACGAGGCCACCACCCGGCAGGCGCTGACCGTGATCCGGGAGAACAGCGTCGAGGGCCTGGCCGAGATGCGGCGGCTCATCGGGCTGCTCCGGGACAGCGGCGGCGACGCCGAACCTGCCGCGGCGCCGACCCTGGCCGGTCTGGAGGCGCTGCTCGCCCAGGCCCGCGCCAACGGGGAGCCCAGCGGACTCGTCTTCGCCCTCGACGACACCCGGGAGGAGGACGGCGAGCCGCTGCCGGCGCCGGTCGAGCTGGCCGCGTACCGGATCGTGCAGGAGTCGCTGACCAACGCCCTCAAGCACGCCGCCCCGGGCCCGGTCACCGTCTTCCTGGCCCGGGACGCGCGGGCCCTGACGGTACGGGTGACCAGCCCCTTCGGCGACCGGCCCGGGCCGCGCGCGCCCGGCTCGGGGGCCGGGCTCGTCGGGATGCGGGAGCGGGTGGCGCTGCTCGGCGGGGAGTTCGACGCGGGCCCGGCGGCCGCCGGCGACGGGGCGAAGACCTGGCAGGTGCGGGCCGTGCTGCCCGCGGAGGAGAGGACACCGGACGCATGACGATCCGCATCGTGGTCGCCGAGGACCAGAGCGCGGTACGGGCGGGGCTCGTGCTGATCCTGGGCAGCGCGCCCGGCATCGAGGTGGTCGGCGAGGCCACCGACGGCGAGGAGGCGGTCCGCCTCGCCCGCGAACTGCGCCCGGACCTGGTCCTGATGGACGTCCAGATGCCCAAGCTGGACGGGGTGTCGGCGACCCGGCGGGTGGTGGCCGAGGGTCTCGCCGACGTCCTGGTGCTCACCACCTTCGACCTGGACGCGTACGTGTTCGGGGCGCTGCGCGCGGGCGCGGCCGGCTTCCTGCTGAAGAACACGGAGGCGCGGGACCTGGTCGAGGCGGTGCGCACGGTGGCGCGCGGCGAGGGCCTGATCGCCCCGGCGGTGACCCGGCGGCTGATCGCCGAGTTCGCCGCGCCGAGCCGGCCGGTCCGGGCGCCGGACGGCCCCGATCCGGCGCTGCTCGACCGGCTGACCCCGCGCGAGCGGGAGGTGCTCGCGGCGCTCGGGGCGGGCCTGTCGAACGCGGAGGTCGCGGTCCGGCTCGACATGGCGGAGGCCACGGTGAAGACGCACGTCAGCAAGGTGCTGGGCAAGCTGGAGCTGCGCAGTCGGGTCCAAGCGGCGGTGCTCGCAAGGGAGTTGGGGATCTGACCCGGGACCGCCCGGCTTTGGTCTGGACCTCTTGACGGTTGGTCCAGACCTTTCTACGCTCGCGGGGCGCGCGCACCCTTTCCGGACCACCCCCACCCTTGTCGTCCGCAACTTGAGGAGCACCGTTGAGCACTCAAGCACCGACGCGCAGAACAGGCTTCAGACGCCGGGCCGCCGCCGGTCTGACCGCCCTCGTCCTGCCACTGGCCGCGATGGTCGGGCTCGCCGCCCCCGCCGAGGCCGCGACCTCCGTCACCGCCACGTACACCAAGACCCAGGACTGGGGCACCGGCTTCGGTGCCAGCTGGACCGTGAAGAACACCGGCACCACGACGATCAGCTCGTGGACCGTCGAGTGGGACTACCCGGCCGGCACCTCCGTCACCTCCGCCTGGGACGCCACCGTCACCAGCTCCGGCAACCACTGGACCGCCAAGAACGTCGGCTGGAACGGCACCCTCGCCCCCGGCGCCAGCGTCTCCTTCGGCTACAACGGCACCGGCTCCGGCGCCCCCACCGGCTGCAAGGTCAACGGCGCCTCCTGCGACGGCTCCACCCAGCCCGGCGACAACCCGCCGTCCGCCCCCGGCGCCCCGGTCGCCTCGGGCGTCACCGACACCTCGGTGAAGCTCACCTGGACCGCGGCCACCGACGACAAGGGCGTCAAGAACTACGACGTCCTGCGCGACGGCGCCAAGGTCACCACGACCACCGGCCTCACCTACACCGACACCGGACTGTCCGCCGGCACCGACTACAGCTACACGGTCGTCGCCCGCGACACCATCGACCAGACCGGCCCGGCCAGCGCCGCCACACCGGTCCGCACCACCGGCGGCGGAGGCGGCACCCCGCCCCCGAACGTGGTGAAGATGGGCTACTTCACCAACTGGGGCGTCTACGGGCGCAACTACCACGTGAAGAACATCGTGACCTCGGGCTCCGCGTCCAAGATCACCCACATCAACTACGCCTTCGGCAACGTCACCGGCGGCAAGTGCACCATCGGTGACTCCTACGCCGACTACGACAAGGCCTACACCGCCGACCAGTCCGTCGACGGCGTCGCCGACACCTGGGACCAGCCGCTGCGCGGCAACTTCAACCAGCTGCGCAAGCTGAAGAAGCTGTACCCGAACATCAAGGTCATCTGGTCCTTCGGCGGCTGGACCTGGTCCGGCGGCTTCGGCCAGGCCGTGCAGAACCCGACCGCCTTTGCGCAGTCCTGCTACGACCTGGTGGAGGACCCGCGCTGGGCCGACGTCTTCGACGGCATCGACCTGGACTGGGAGTACCCCAACGCCTGTGGCCTGACCTGCGACACCAGCGGCCCGAACGCCTTCAAGAACATGATGCAGGCGATGCGCGCCAAGTTCGGCGCCAACGGGATCGTCACCGCGGCCGTCACGGCCGACGCCTCCGCCGGCGGCAAGATCGACGCCACCGACTACGCGGGCGCCGCGCCGTACATGAACTGGTTCAACGTGATGACGTACGACTTCTTCGGCGCCTGGGAGGCCAAGGGCCCGACCGCCCCGCACTCCCCGCTCACCTCGTACGCCGGCATCCCGCAGCAGGGCTTCAACTCCGCCGAGGCGATCGCCAAGTTCAAGGCCAAGGGCGTCCCGGCCAACAAGCTGCTGCTCGGCATCGGCTTCTACGGCCGCGGCTGGACCGGCGTCACCCAGTCCGCCCCCGGCGGCACCGCCACCGGCCCCGCCCAGGGCACCTACGAGCAGGGCATCGAGGACTACAAGGTCCTCAAGACCTCCTGCCCGGCCAACGGCACCGTCGCCGGCACCGCCTACGCCCACTGCGGCACCAACTGGTGGAGCTACGACACCCCCGCCACCGTCACCTCCAAGATGAGCTGGGCCAAGAACCAGGGCCTCGGCGGCGCGTTCTTCTGGGAGTTCAGCGGTGACACCACGGGCGGCGAGCTCGTCGGCGCCATCAACAGCGGACTGAGCTGACCACCCGCGGCACGATCCGGTGGGCCCCGCCCAGCAGGGCGACGGCCCCCCGGTAGCCGCTCCCCGCGTCGAGGTCGTACAGCCGCACCGAAGGGTGCGGCGGTACGGCCTCCTCGCGTCCGGCCGCCGCCCGCACGGCCTCCTCGCGTCCCCGCCAGCCGAGCAGCTCGGCCGGCCGGTCCGGGGCGGACACCGTCAGGCGCGCCGGATCCACCCGGAGCCCCACCCCGGTCGCCTTCAGCACCGCCTCCTTGCGCACCCAGTACGCGGCGAAGGCCGCCGACCGCTCCGGCCCCGGGACCCGGTCGAAGACCGCCCGCTCCTCGGCGGACAGCACCGGCAGCGGCAGCTCGGCCGCCGGCTCCGGCACCCGCTCGACGTCCACCCCGACCGGGGCGCCCAGGGCGAGGGCGACCGCCACCAGCTCGCCCGAGTGGGACAGCGAGAACTCCACGGACCCGTCCCTCAGATACGGCTTGCCGTGCGGGCCCGCCGCGAAGTCCAGGGACGCCGGATCCCGGTCCAGGACCCGGCCCAGCACCGTCCGCAGCAGAGCGTGCGCGGTCACGTACTGCGCGCGCACCCGCTCACCGGTCAGCGCCTCGTACACCCGGCGCTCGGCGGCGTCGAGGAGGACCGCCAGGTCCTCGGAAACGGAAACGGCCCGGGCGGTCCACACATGGCACTCACCGGGCCGTACACAGATCTCGGGCGGCATCGACTAGGCGACATTCACCCTCTGGCCGGGCGGCGCCGCCTCCAGCCAGGCCAGGAAACCGGTCAGGGCGTCCTCGCTCATCGCCAGCTCCAGGCGCGTGCCGTTCACCCGACAGCCCTGGATCACGGAGTCCGAGAGCAGCGCCAGCTCCTCCTCGCCCTCCGGCATCCGGCGCTCCAGGACCTCGATGGCCGAGCGCTCCATGACGTGCTTGGGCCGGGGCGCGTACGAGAAGACGCGGAACCAGGCGATCTCGTCACCGCTGTACCGGGCGACCCCGTAGGACCAGCCCTTGCCGCTGGTGTCCGGGACCTCCGCCACGGGGGTGCGCAGCGAACAGTCGAAGGTGCCGCCGGCCCGCTGGATGAGTCTGCGGCGCAAGCCGAAGACGAAGAGCCCGATCACCAGAGTCGCGACGACCAGGCCGCACACGAGCAGCGCGAGGAACATCTTCACCGACCTCCTCGCTGCGTCCCGTGGCCGGCGGAACCGGCCTGACCGAATACGACCTGCTATGCATCGCCTCAGCCGCGGCACGGTCTGGAAGGTTCCAGCCGTGCCGCGGCTGAGGTCTGGGGCTCTCGGCGCGGTCCGCTAGCGGACCGCTACCGCGCGCAGCCGGACCTCCGCGCGCCGCTCGGCGGCGGCGTCCTCGTCGGCCTTCGCGCGCTCCAGCGCACGCTCGGCGCGCTGGGTGTCGATCTCGTCCGACAGCTCGGCGATCTCCGCGAGCAGCGACAGCTTGTCGTCCGCGAAGGAGACGAACCCACCGTGGACGGCGGCCACGACCGTGCCGCCCTCGCTCGTACGGATCGTCACGGGGCCGGACTCCAGCACACCGAGCAGCGGCTGGTGACCAGGCATGACGCCGATGTCGCCGGAGGTGGTACGCGCGATGACCAGGGTGGCCTCGCCGGACCAGACACTCCGGTCCGCGGCGACCAGCTCGACGTGCAGCTCAGCAGCCAAGGGTGGCTCCTCGGGTCACCACCCGGCGGTGCTGCCGGGTGTTGGGATCAATTCTAAGGGGCGTGAAGAAGGGGGCGGGACCGATCCCGCCCCCTTCAGGCGAGCACGGGGCTCAGGAGACGCCGAGCTCCTTGGCGTTCTTCTTGAGGTCCTCGAGACCACCACACATGAAGAAGGCCTGCTCCGGGAAGTGGTCGAACTCACCGTCGCAGATCGCGTTGAACGCGGCGATCGACTCGTCGAGCGGAACGTCCGAACCGTCCACACCGGTGAACTGCTTCGCCGCGTGGGTGTTCTGGGACAGGAAGCGCTCGACACGACGCGCGCGGTGCACGACGAGCTTGTCCTCCTCGCTGAGCTCGTCGATACCGAGGATCGCGATGATGTCCTGGAGGTCCTTGTACTTCTGCAGGATTCCCTTGACCCGCATGGCGGTGTCGTAGTGGTCCTGCGCGATGTAGCGCGGGTCCAGGATCCGGGACGTGGAGTCCAGCGGGTCCACGGCCGGGTAGATGCCCTTCTCGGAGATCGGACGGGACAGAACCGTCGTCGCGTCAAGGTGGGCGAAGGTGGTCGCCGGCGCCGGGTCGGTGAGGTCGTCGGCGGGGACGTAGATCGCCTGCATCGAGGTGATCGAGTGACCACGGGTCGAGGTGATGCGCTCCTGGAGGAGACCCATCTCGTCGGCCAGGTTCGGCTGGTAACCCACCGCGGACGGCATGCGGCCGAGCAGGGTCGACACCTCGGAACCGGCCTGGGTGAAGCGGAAGATGTTGTCGATGAAGAACAGCACGTCCTGCTTCTGCACATCGCGGAAGTACTCCGCCATGGTCAGACCGGCCAGGGCGACGCGCAGACGGGTGCCCGGGGGCTCGTCCATCTGGCCGAAGACCAGCGCGGTCTTGTCGAGAACGCCGGCCTCCTCCATCTCGACCATGAGGTCGTTGCCCTCACGGGTGCGCTCACCGACGCCCGCGAAGACCGACACACCCTCGTGCAGCTTCGCCACACGCATGATCATTTCCTGGATCAGAACGGTCTTGCCGACACCGGCACCACCGAACAGACCGATCTTTCCACCCTTGACGTACGGGGTGAGGAGGTCGACGACCTTCAGGCCGGTCTCGAACATCTCGGTCTTGGACTCGAGCTGGTCGAAGGCCGGGGCCTTGCGGTGGATCGGCCAGCGCTCGGCGTCCGCGACCGTGGACGCGTCCTCGTTGAGGACCTCGCCCAGGGTGTTGAACACCTTGCCCTTGGTGACGTCACCGACCGGCACGGAGATGGCCGCGCCCGTGTCGGTCACCGGGGCCTGGCGGACCAGACCGTCGGTGGGCTGCATGGAGATGGCGCGGACCAGGCCGTCACCGAGGTGCTGCGCGACCTCGAGGGTCAGCGTCTTGGTGCCGCCGGTGGCCGGGTCCGGCACCTCGACGTTCAGCGCGTTGTAGATCTCCGGCATCGCGTCGACGGGGAACTCCACGTCGACGACCGGGCCGATGACCCGGGCGACGCGGCCCGTGGCGGCGGCCGTCTCAACAGTGGTCGTCATTACTTGTCACTCCCCGCGGTCGCGTCGGCCAGGGCTGCGGTGCCACCGACGATCTCGCTGATTTCCTGGGTGATGTCGGCCTGGCGGGCCGCGTTGGCAAGTCGGGTGAGGTTGGTGATCAGCTCACCCGCGTTGTCGGTCGCCGACTTCATCGCGCGCCGCGTGGCGGCGTGCTTCGACGCCGAGGACTGCAGCAGCGCGTTGTAGATCCGGCTCTCGACGTAGCGCGGCAGAAGGGCGTCCAGGACGTCCTCCGCCGACGGCTCGAAGTCGTACAGCGGACGGAGGGTGTCCGGCTCGCCGGCCTCCTTCGCGACCTCGTCGAGGCTGAGGGGCAGCAGCCGGGCCTCGACCGCCGTCTGCGTCATCATCGAGACGAACTCGGTGTAGACGATGTGGAGCTCGTCCACGCCGCCCTCCGCCGTGTCCTTCTCGATCGCCTTGATCAGCGGCTCGCCGATCTTCTTGGCGTCCGCGTACGTCGGCTCGTCCGTGAAGCCGGTCCACGAGTCGGCCAGCTTGCGCTCACGGAAGTTGAAGTGCGCGACGCCACGGCGGCCGACCACGTAGATGTCGACCTCCTTGCCCTCGCCCTCCAGCTTACGGATGAGCTGCTCCGCCGCCTTGATGGCGTTGGAGTTGAACGCGCCGGCCAGACCGCGGTCGCTCGTGAGGAGCAGGACCGCGGCGCGGCTCGGGTTGTCCGCCTCGGTGGTCAGCGGGTGCTTGTCGTTGGCGCCGGTGGCCACCGCGGTCACCGCGCGGGTGAGCTCGGTGGCGTACGGCGTCGACGCCTGCACCTTGCGCTGCGCCTTGACGACGCGCGAGGCGGCGATCATCTCCATCGCCTTGGTGATCTTCTTCGTCGCGGTGACGGATTTGATGCGACGCTTGTAGACCCGGAGCTGCGCTCCCATGAGTCAGGTCCCTTCCGTCGTCACTTCGAGACGTTGACGGCGGAGGCGTCGTCGCCGAGCAGCTTGCCGTCAGAGGTCTCGAACTGCTTCTTGAACTCCGCGATCGCGTCGGCGACGGACTGCAGCGTGTCGTCCGACATCTTGCCGCCCTCACGGATGGAGGTCATGAGGCCCGAGTGGTTCTGACGCAGGTACGCCAGCATCTCGGCCTCGAAGCGGCGGATGTCCGCGACCGGGACGTCGTCCATCTTGCCGGTGGTGCCGGCCCAGATCGAGACGACCTGGTTCTCGGTGGCCATCGGCTGGTACTGGGCCTGCTTCAGCAGCTCGACCATGCGCTGACCGCGCTCCAGCTGCGCCTTCGACGCGGCGTCCAGGTCGGAACCGAAGGCGGCGAACGCCTCCAGCTCACGGAACTGGGCCAGGTCCACGCGGAGACGGCCGGAGATCTGCTTCATCGCCTTGTGCTGGGCGGAGCCACCGACACGGGAGACCGAGATACCGACGTTCAGGGCCGGACGCTGGCCGGCGTTGAACAGGTCGGACTCCAGGAAGCACTGGCCGTCGGTGATGGAGATGACGTTGGTCGGGATGAACGCCGAGACGTCGTTGGCCTTGGTCTCGACGATCGGCAGACCGGTCATCGAACCGGCACCCAGCTCGTCCGAGAGCTTGGCGCAGCGCTCGAGCAGGCGGGAGTGCAGGTAGAAGACGTCACCCGGGTAGGCCTCACGGCCCGGCGGGCGGCGCAGCAGCAGCGACACGGCGCGGTAGGCGTCGGCCTGCTTCGACAGGTCGTCGAAGACGATCAGGACGTGCTTGCCCTGGTACATCCAGTGCTGGCCGATGGCCGAGCCGGTGTACGGGGCGAGGTACTTGAAGCCGGCCGGGTCGGACGCCGGGGCGGCGACGATCGTCGTGTACTCGAGCGCACCGGCCTCTTCGAGGGCCGCGCGCACGGACGCGATGGTGGAGCCCTTCTGGCCGACGGCGACGTAGATGCAGCGCACCTGCTTGTTCACGTCGCCCGAGCGCCAGTTGTCGCGCTGGTTGATGATCGTGTCGACGGCCAGGGCGGTCTTGCCGGTCTGGCGGTCACCGATGATCAGCTGACGCTGACCACGGCCGACCGGGGTCATGGCGTCGACGGCCTTGTAGCCGGTCTCCATCGGCTCGTGGACCGACTTGCGCTGCATGACGCCGGGGGCCTGCAGCTCGAGGGCGCGGCGGCCCTCGGTCGCGATCTCGCCGAGACCGTCGATCGGGTTGCCGAGCGGGTCGACGACGCGACCCAGGTATCCCTCGCCGACACCGACGGAGAGGACCTCGCCGGTGCGCTGCACCGACTGTCCCTCCTCGATGCCGCTGAACTCGCCGAGGACGATGGCACCGATCTCGCGCTCCTCGAGGTTGAGGGCGAGGCCGAGGGTGCCGTCCTCGAACTTCAGCAGTTCGTTCGCCATGGCCGAGGGAAGACCCTCGACCTTCGCGATACCGTCGCCGGCCAGGCTGACCGTGCCGACCTCCTCGCGCGAGGCCGCGTCCGGCTGGTACGACTGGACGAAGTTCTCCAGCGCGTTCCGGATCTCCTCCGGCCGGATCGTGAGCTCCGCCATCTGGGTTCCCTGCTCTCCTTGTTGGGCCCGAAGTTTCTTAGGGGTCTGGGGGCGACCCCCAGGAATCTTCTGCAATCTCTGCACGGCCCAACCGGGCCGCTGGTCATGCGTGTTGAGTTGTGGCCGAGGTCAGCCGGCCAGGCGACGGGTCGCCTCGTCGAGACGCTCCGCGATCGTGCCGTTGATGACCTCGTCACCGACGCGCACCGCGATCCCGCCGAGGACCTCGGGGTCCACGTCCAGGTTCAGGTGCATGTCGCGGCCGTACAGCTTGGCCAGAGCGGCGCCGAGGCGCTGCTTCTGCTGGTCGGTCAGCGGCACCGCCGAGGTGACGACGGCGACCATGCGGTCCCGGCGCGCCGCGGCGAGCTTGGACAGGGACTCGAGTCCCGCTTCCAGGCTACGTCCCCGGGGCTGGGTCACCAGACGGACGACCAGGCGCTCGGTGACGGGGTTGGCCTTGCCGCCGAGCAGGCTGCCGAGCAGCTCACCCTTGGCGGAGGCCATGGCGGTCTTGTCCGTCAGCGCCGAGCGGAGCTCGGTGCTGGAGGAGACGATCCGGCCGAAACGGAACAGCTCGTCCTCGACGTCGTCGAGGGCGCCCGCCTTCTGGGCGGCGGTGAGGTCGGCGGTGTTCGCCAGCTCCTCGAGGCCGTCCACCAGGTCGCGCGACTGCGACCAGCGGGAACGCACCATTCCGGAGACCAGGTCGACGGCGGGGCCGTCCACCTGACCCGACAGGAGGCGCTGGGCGAGCTCGGCCTTGGCCTCGCCCGCCTGCGCCGGGTCGGTCAGGACCCGACGCAGCGACACCTCGCGGTCGAGCAGCGCCGTGACGGCGGCAAGCTCGCCGGCGAGCTTGCCGGCGTCGACCGACGTGTTGTCGGTCAGCGCGTCGAGGGCCTCACGTGCGGCGCTCAGTGCTTCGCGGCTCGCTCCGTTCATCGGACGGCCTCGGCCTTCTCCTCGAGCTCGTCGAGGAACCGGTCGATGGTGCGGCTCTGGCGGGCGTGGTCCTCGAGGGACTCGCCGACCAGCTTCGCGGCCAGGTCCGTGGCGAGCTTGCCGACGTCCTGACGCAGCGCGGCGGACGCGGCCTTGCGGTCGGCCTCGATCTGGGCGTGACCGGCCGCGATGATCTCCTCGCGCTGGCGCTGGCCTTCCGCCTTCATCTCCTGGATGATCGCGGTGCCCTGCTCCGTCGCCTCCTGGCGGAGACGCGCGGCTTCGTGGCGGGCCTCGGCGAGCTGAGCCTTGTACTGCTCCAGCACACTCTGAGCCTCGATCTGGGCCGACTCGGCCTTCTCGATGCCACCCTCGATGGCCTCGCGGCGCTCGACCAGAACCTTGTTGATGTTCGGGAGGAGCTTCTTGGCGAGGAAGCCGAAGACGATGACGAAGGCGATCAGGCCGATGACGAGCTCGTCGAGATGCGGGATGAGCGGAGGCTGCTCCTCCGCCGCTTCCGCAAGAAGCAGAGCGTTCACATCAGTGCCTTCCGTAAAAAGAATCGGGCTGTCGGTCCGGCTTACTTGTAGACGAAGCCCATGACGATGCCGATGAGGGCGAGCGCCTCACAGAAGGCGAAACCCATGATCTGGTTGGTACGGATCAGGCCGGCCGCCTCGGGCTGACGGGCGAGGGCCTGGGTGCCGTTACCGAAGATGATGCCGACGCCGACGCCGGGGCCGATGGCCGCGAGGCCGTAGCCGATGGAGGCGACGTTTCCGTTGACGGCGGCGAGAGTCTCGAGAGCGGACATGCCGGTTCTTCCTTCTCTTTCAAGGACCCGGTGGGGGTTGGCCACCGGACGACTGTGGGTTGGGTGAGTGGTTCTTGGCTGCTGCCGGGCCGGCTCAGTGGTGCTCGGAGAGCGCGCCCTGGACGTAGCTGCAGGCCAGGAGGACGAAGACGTACGCCTGGACGGCCTGAATGAAGAGCTCGAAGGCGGTCATGATGATGACCATCACGAACGAGGCGCCGGCGTAGACGAAGCCGATGCCGTTCATGAGGTACCAGGTGGCCAGCGAGAACATCACGATGAGCAGGTGACCGGCGAACATGTTCGCGAACAGTCGGACCGCGTGCGTGAAGGGCCGGATGAGCAGGTTCGAGAAGAACTCGAGGACGACGACCAGGGGAAGGATCGGGCCGAGCGACTTGTCGTAGCCGACGATGTTCTTCCAGCCGCCGACGAAGCCGTGCTTCTTGAAGGTCAGCGAGATCCACAGCACGTACACGATCAGCGCGAGGGCCGCCGGGAAGGCGATCAGCGAGGTGACCGGGAACTGGGCGAGCGGGATGATCGACCAGAGGTTCATCATCCAGACGAAGAAGAACAGCGACACCATCAGCGGGACGTACTTCTCGCCGTCCTTCTTGCCGATGATCTCGTAGACGATGCCGCGGCGCACGAAGTCGTAACCGGCCTCGCCGACCATCTGCATCTTGCCGGGGATCAGCTTGGGCTTGTTGAAGGCGGCCCAGAAGAACCCGACGACCACGAGCGAGCCCAGGATGGCGAGCAGCATCGGCTTGGTGAACTCGAAGCTGCCCACGTGGAAGATGGGCTCGTACATGAACGTGTGCAGGCCCGGCGCCGGGAAACCACATCCGGTGAAGATGTGGCAATCCGGGTCGAAGGCAAGCGTCTGGTCAGCACTCACCGCGGGCTCCTTCAGCGTGGCGCATAGGTACGGCAACCTCGTTGTGTCGGCGCGGCACGCAGCCGCGGGTCGGCACTGGACTGGTCTTACGGATAAGGGGGCGGCGGTTCGGCATCGAGCCTCGCGCTGGGACAGGCGCCGCTTCGGATGCCCGCGCCCGCAGTGCCGCAGTTGGCACCGGACGATAGCAGGAAGCCGAACGGCTCTTTATCCCGGCCCTACCCTTCACGACTTCGGTCCCGTTTTTTCGGGCTCGACGTACATGATCTTGGCCTTCATATAGGCCCGGGCCTGGGCGGCGACCCACACGATGGTCGTGGCGAGCAGCGTGAAGGCGAAGGCCTTGAAGTCGAACGCCGAAGTGTCCTTCAGCAAGGCCAGGAAGATGAAGAGGACCAGCAGCTGGGCCGTGTAGAGCATGAGGCCCATGGCCTGGAACAGCTGTGGAAGCTTCTTCGCCGTCCGCTGCAGGACCACCAGCCCGATACCCATGAAGAGAAGGACCACCGCGGTGCCGACGACGGCGCCGAGCGCGCCCTTGCCACCGGCGACCACACCGCTGACGACCGTGGCGATGACGCCTACGGCGGCGGTGGGCACTGCGGTGTGCAGCAGGGTGCGTGCGTCGTTGGACGGCATGGCGGTGTCTCCGCTTGCTGGTGGGGGCGATGGTGTCGTCAGGGACGAGCGTAAGCCCGGTCCGAGGTGGGTCTCGGGGCCAACAGACCGTCGCACTACGGTCTTTCGGCACTGTCGCCGGGTCTCGTGAACCGTATCACAAACTATTTGAATAGGTCTTTACCCGTGGGTGTGCCAACTCTCACACGTGAGAGTGACCCCGCGCGTGTGTGCACGACATCGATGCGAAGTGTCTGGTATTGGCCGTGGTTGCGGCTTTCGTCAACCGCGCGCCCCGGCCTTACTCCGGTCGGAGAAGCGCGAACGGTGACCGATGGCGGTCGCCCCGTTGACTCCGGCCGGCACGGGTTCGCGCTCCTCCGGGCCGGCGGCCGGGGCGGCCGGCTCCCGCTCGGGCTCCACGGGGACGCCGCGGCGCCGGTAGCGCGGCGGCACGACCGCCTCGGCCCAGCGCGGGGCGCGCGGCGTGAAGCGCGGCAGCAGGAGCAGCACCAGGCCGACGGCGCTCAGGAAGACCACGGAGAGGACGATCCACATCGAGGTCGAGTGCACCGAGTAGGCCAGCGTGCCGAAGGCGATGAGCGCCGACCAGAAGTACATGATCAGCACCGCGCGGCTGTGCGAGTGCCCGATCTCCAGGAGCCGGTGGTGCAGGTGCCCGCGGTCCGCCGCGAACGGCGACTGGCCCTTCCAGGTGCGCCGCACGATCGCCAGGATCAGGTCGGCCATCGGGATCGCGATGATGGTCAGCGGCAGCACGAGCGGGATGAAGACGGGCAGCGCGGCGTGCGTGGCCGCCTTCGTCGAACCCTCGAAGATCCGCAGCGCGTCCGGGTCGACCTGGCCGGTGATGGAGATCGCGGAGGCCGCCAGGATCAGACCGATGAGCATCGAGCCCGAGTCGCCCATGAAGATCCGCGCCGGGTGCATGTTGTGCGGCAGGAAGCCCAGGCACATGCCCATCAGGATGGCCGCGAACAGGGTCGCGGGGGCGGCGGCCTCGATGCCGTAGCTGAACCAGATCCGGTACGCGTAGAGGAAGAACGCGGCGGCCGCGATGCACACCATGCCGGCGGCGAGGCCGTCGAGGCCGTCGACGAAGTTCACGGCGTTGATGGTGAGGACGACCAGGGCGACGGTCAGCAGGGTGCCCTGCCACTGGGTGAGCGCGACCGTGCCGACGCCCGGGATGGGCAGCCACAGGATGGTCAGACCCTGCATGACCATCACGCCCGCGGAGATCATCTGCGCGCCCAGCTTGATCAGCGCGTCCAGCTCGAACTTGTCGTCGAGGACGCCGATCAGCCAGATCAGGGCGGCGCCGGAGAGCAGCGCGCGGGGCTCGTTGGACAGCTCGAAGACGCTGTTGAGGTTCTGCAGGTGGTCGGCGACCAGCAGGCCCGCGCACAGCCCGAAGAACATGGCGATGCCACCGAGCCGCGGAGTCGGTTCTCGGTGCACGTCGCGCGCGCGGATCTCCGGCATCGCTCCGGTCGCGATGGCGAACTTCCGCACCGGACCGGTGAGCAGATAGGTCACCGCGGCCGTGACACAGAGCGTCAGCAGGTAATCACGCACGGGCTGCCCCACAGGAATCGCTGGCCATCTCAGCCCCACACCCTAGCCGGGCCGTCCCCCTGGTTGAGGACACCCGGGTGCCGCGAACGGTTGCGGGGTACGGCGCTTTACCGGCCATACGGGGGAAATCGGCCGGCCAGCTGCCGTACTTCCGCGCGTACCCGGGCCGTCTCCTCCGCGTCGTCCCGCAACGCGGCGGTGAACAGTGCGGCAATTCTCGCCATCTCCGGGGCCCCCATGCCCTGGGTGGTGACGGCGGCCGTGCCCAGCCGGATGCCGCGGCCGTCGCCGTACGGCAGGGCGCAGGTGTCGAGCACGATGCCGGCGGCGGCCAGCCGGGCGCGGGCGGTGCGCCCGTCGAGGCCGAGGGGGGCGGGGTCGGCGGTGATCAGGTGGGTGTCGGTGCCGCCGGTGGTGAGCGCGAAGCCCTCGGCGGCGAGGGCGGCGGCGAGCACCCGGGCGTGCTCGACCACCTGATGGGCGTACGTGGTGAAGGCGGGCGTGGACGCCTCGCCGAAGGCGACCGCCTTGGCCGCGATCGTGTGCATCTGCGCACCGCCCTGGGAGAACGGGAACACCGCCCGGTCCACCCGCTCGGCCAGCTCGCCCCCGCACAGCAGCAGCCCGCCGCGCGGGCCGCGCAGCACCTTGTGGGTGGTGCCGCAGACGATGTCCGCGTACGGGACGGGGCTCGGCGCGGCGCCGCCGGCGATCAGGCCGAGGGGGTGGGCGGCGTCGGCGATGAGGTAGGCGCCGACCTCGTCGGCGATGGCGCGGAAGACGGCGTAGTCGAGGTGCCGGGGGTAGGAGATCGAGCCGCACACGATCGCCTTGGGGCGGTGGTGCCGGGCCAGGGCGGCGACCTGCTCGTAGTCGACGAGCCCGGTCTCGGCGTCGACGCCGTACGGGACGAAGTCGAACCAGCGTCCGGAGAAGTTCGCGGGCGAGCCGTGCGTGAGGTGCCCGCCGTGGGCGAGCCCCATGGCGAGCACGGTGTCGCCGGGGCGCAGCAGGGCCGCGTAGGCGGCGAGCACGGCGGAGGAGCCGGAGTGCGGCTGCACGTTCGCGTGCTCGGCCCCGAAGAGGGCGGTGGCCCGCTCGACGGCGATCCGCTCGACGGCGTCGACGTACGCGCAGCCGCCGTGGTGCCGGGCGCCGGGATAGCCCTCGGCGTACTTGTTGGCGAGCTGCGAGCCGAGCGCGGCGAGCACGGCCGGCGAGGTGAAGTTCTCGGCGGCGATCAGCTGCAGGCTGTCCCCCTGCCGCCGCACCTCCCCCAGGATCACGTCGGCGACCTCGGGGTCCTGGCGGCGCAGCACGTCGAGCCCGTGCTCGGCGTGGGTGGGAGCGGTGACCGACATGGCGCACTCCGGGCGTGAGGGGGCCTTGACCCCCCACTCTAGGCACCGACCTCCGCCCCCGCCCCCTGGACTGCTCCAGCCGCCCCGAGGCCCCCTACGGGGGGCTTCTACCCCCGCGCCCGCACCCCCGTGAGCGCCGTCACCACCGGATCCAGCGCCTGGTTGATCTCGTCGCCGATCGAACGGAAGAAGGTGATGGGGGCCCCGTACGGGTCGTTGACCTCGTCCGCTTCCGCAGAGGGGGCCAGGAGCCACCCGCGTAGAGCTGCGGCCGCGCGGACCAGGGCGCGGGCGCGGACCCGATCCCCGACGCGCCCCTCGCACTGCTCGGCCCCAGGGGGCCTCACAGGCTTCGGGCCGCTGCGCCGGCCTCCGACCGGCGATCCGGGGTGGCCGGCCGGACGGTCGTCACCCCCGCGCCCGCACCCCCGTGAGCGCCGTCACCACCGGATCCAGCGCCTGGTTGATCTCGTCGCCGATCGAACGGAAGAAGGTGATGGGGGCCCCGTACGGGTCGTTGACCTCGTCCGCTTCCGCAGAGGGGGCCAAGAGCCACCCGCGTAGAGCTGCGGCCGCGCGGACCAGGGCGCGGGCGCGGTCGACCGTGCCGTGGCCGTCGCGGGGGTCCGGGAGGGTCGCCGGGTCTATGGCGCGGACCAGGCGGGTGAACTCCTTCAGGGTGAAGGTGCGCAGGCCCGCCGAGTGGCCCATCGAGATGACCTGCGCGCGGTGGTCGCGGGTCGCGGTGAGGACCAGGTCCGCGCGGATGACGTGCTCATCGAGGAGCTCGCGGCCCGTGAAGCCGCTGTAGTCCGCGCCGAAGTCCGCGAGGACCTGCTCCGCGTTGCTCTCCATCGGGGCGCCCTCGTGGCCCCAGGTGCCCGCGCTCTCCACGATCAGGCCGCCGCCCATGGGGTCGCCGAGGCGGTCGATCAGGGCATGCCGGGTCAGCCGCTCGGTGATCGGCGAGCGGCAGACGTTGCCGGTGCTGACGTGGAGGATGCGGAAGGTCTTGCCGTCGTGCTCGTGCCCCGCTATGCCACGCCCCTCAGGGGCGGTCAATTGGACACCTCGAGGTCGGGTACCACCTTCCGGAGCTCCTCCGCCGACAGCGCGCCCTCGCGCAGCAGCACCGGCACCTTGCCCGTGACGTCCACGATGGACGAGGGCACGTTGCCGGGCGTCGGGCCGCCGTCGAGGTAGACGGAGACGGAGTCGCCGAGCATGCCCTGCGCCGCGTCGCAGGTCTCCGGCGACGGGTGGCCGGTCAGGTTCGCCGAGGAGACCGCCATCGGGCCGACCTCCGTGAGCAGCTCGATCGCGACCGGGTGCAGCGGCATGCGGATCGCGACGGTGCCGCGGGTGTCGCCGAGGTCCCACTGGAGCGAGGGCTGGTGCTTGGCGACCAGCGTCAGCGCGCCCGGCCAGAAGGCGTCGACGAGCTCCCAGGCCATCTCGGAGAAGTCCGTGACCAGGCCGTGCAGGGTGTTCGGGGAGCCGATGAGCACAGGCGTGGGCATGTTGCGGCCCCGGCCCTTGGCCGCGAGGAGGTCCGCGACGGCCTCCGACGAGAAGGCGTCCGCCCCGATCCCGTACACCGTGTCGGTGGGGAGGACGACGAGCTCGCCGCGGCGTACGGCGGACGCGGCCTCACGCAGACCCGTCGCCCGGTCCGTCGCCTCGTTGCAGTCGTATCGCCGAGCCATCAGTCCCGGTCCTCCTCGTACACGTCGTCCATTGGCTTGGTGGTCGTCATGGTGTGGCCTTGCGCGCGGTCGCGAAGCGCGGCCGGTTGTTCAGGTCGGGGTGGTCGGCGGCGTCCGCCCAGCCGGCCTCCTCGTTGAAGATCCACGGCACCTGGCCGCCCTGGGTGTCGGCGTGCTCGATCACGACCAGTCCCCCGGGCCGCAGCAGCCGGTGCGCGGTGCGCTCGATGCCGCGGATGGTGTCGAGGCCGTCCTCGCCGGAGAACAGGGCCATCTCCGGGTCGTGGTCGCGGGCCTCGGGCGCCACGTACTCCCACTCGGTGAGCGGGATGTAGGGCGGGTTGGAGATGACCAGGTCGACCTGGCCGTTGAGCTCCGGGAGCGCGGTGAGCGCGTCGCCGCGGTGCACGGTGACCCGGGAGCCCTCGGCGTTCTTCCGGGTCCACACCAGCGCGTCCTCGGACAGCTCGACGGCGTGCACGCGCGAGCGCGGCACCTCCTGCGCCATGGCGAGCGCGATCGCGCCGGAGCCGGTGCACAGGTCGACGATGAGCGGTTCGACGACGTCCATCGCCCGTACGGCGTCTATGGCCCAGCCCACCACGGACTCGGTCTCCGGGCGCGGTACGAAGACGCCGGGGCCGACCTGGAGCTCCAGGTAGCGGAAGAACGCGCGGCCGGTGATGTGCTGGAGCGGCTCGCGCGCCTCGCGGCGCGCGACGGCCTCCCAGTAGCGGGCGTCGAAGTCCGCGTCCTTGACGTTGTGCAGCTCCCCCCGCTTGACGCCGTGCACGAACGCGGCGAGCTCCTCGGCGTCGAAACGCGGTGAGGGAACGCCGGCGTCGGCCAGCCGCTGGGTGGCCTGGGCCACCTCGGCAAGCAGCAGGTTCACGCTGGTCCTCCGTGGTGCGGGTGGGGGCGGTACGGGGGCGGCGCCGTTACGCCGCGGCGAGCTTGGCGGCCGAGTCGGCGTCGACGCAGGCCTGGATGACCGCGTCGAGGTCGCCGTCGAGCACCTGGTCCAGGTTGTACGCCTTGAAGCCGACGCGGTGGTCCGAGATGCGGTTCTCCGGGTAGTTGTACGTCCGGATCTTCTCGGAGCGGTCGACGGTGCGGACCTGGCTGCGGCGGGCGTCGGCGGCCTCGGCCTCGGCCTTCTCCTGCGCGGCGGCGAGCAGCCGGGAGCGGAGGATGCGCATGGCCTGCTCCTTGTTCTGGAGCTGGCTCTTCTCGTTCTGGCAGGAGGCGACGATGCCGGTCGGCAGGTGCGTGATGCGGACCGCGGAGTCGGTGGTGTTGACCGACTGGCCGCCGGGGCCGGACGAGCGGTAGACGTCGATGCGCAGGTCGTTGGCGTGGATCTCCACGTCGACCTCCTCGGCCTCCGGGGTGACGAGCACGCCCGCGGCGGAGGTGTGGATGCGGCCGGCCGACTCGGTGGCGGGCACGCGCTGCACGCGGTGCACCCCGCCCTCGTACTTCAGCCGGGCCCAGACGCCCTGGCCGGGCTCGGTGGCGCCGTTGCCGCCCTTGGTCTTCACGGCGACCTGGACGTCCTTGTAGCCGCCGAGCTCGGACTCGGTGGCGTCGATGATCTCGGTCTTCCAGCCGACCCGCTCGGCGTAGCGCAGGTACATGCGCAGCAGGTCGCCGGCGAAGAGGGCGGACTCGTCGCCGCCGGCTCCGGCCTTGATCTCCAGGATGACGTCCTTGTCGTCGCTGGGGTCGCGCGGGACCAGCAGCAGCCGGAGCTTCTCGGTGAGCTCCTCGCGCTGCTTCTCCAGCTCCTTGACCTCGGCGGCGAAGTCGGGGTCGTCGTGCATCAGCTCGCGCGCGGTCTCGATGTCGTCACCGGTCTGCTTCCAGGAGCGGTAGGTGGCGACGATCGGGGAAAGCTCGGCGTAACGCTTGTTCAGCTTGCGCGCGTTGGCCTGGTCGGCGTGGACCGAAGGGTCGGCGAGCTTCTTCTCGAGGTCGGCCTGTTCGCCGACCAGTTCCTCGACGGCCTCGAACATCGGGGGCTCCTGGGGTCTTCGTCAGTTGCTACGGGACGGCAAAGCGCCGGTCCCGGCCGCCCCGCGCAGGGGCAGCCGAAGACCGGCGCAGTGGCTCGCTACTTCTTGGCGGAGCCGGCAGCCTTGCCGAAGCGGGCCTCGAAGCGGGCGACGCGGCCGCCGGTGTCGAGGATCTTCTGCTTGCCCGTGTAGAACGGGTGGCACTCGGAGCAGACCTCGGCACGGATGGTGCCCTCGGTCAGGGTGCTACGGGTGGTGAACGACGCGCCACAGGTGCAGCTGACCTGGGTCTCGACGTACTCGGGGTGGATCTCGCGCTTCAAGGTGTCTCCTAGTTCCGGGAGGGCTCCGGGTCGCCCGTGCGGGATGCACATGCGTGAACCGGGGCCGACGTACCAGTCTGCCAGGACCGGCCGCATCTCCCAAAACCGGGGTCGGTGCGGAACTATTCCCGGCGGCCCGCGCTTGCCCTCGGGGGGGGGTCCCCGGGGACTACTTCACGAGGCCGTCGGCCTTGCCGGTGGCCGCGTCCGCCGTCGCGGAGGCGGGGATCGGGCGGTCCGCCTTGAGCGCCGACCAGACCTGCCGGCCCTGTGCCTCCAGGGGCACCACGCGGTTGGGGTCGCGGGGGTCGTACCGGACCGGCAGCGTGATCATGTGGACGTCGTCGGCGCCGAGCCCGGACAGGCCCTTGGCGAAGCCCGTCAGCTCGTTGACCGAGTCCAGCTCGGAGTCCGGGGTGATGGCCTTGGTGGCGGTGTCGGCGAGGTCGAACAGCTTCGCGGGGTTGGAGAAGACGCCGACGCTCTTCACCTGGTCGATGAAGGCCTTCATGAAGGCCTGCTGGAGCTGGATGCGGCCGAGGTCGCTGCCGTCGCCGACGCTCTTGCGGGTGCGGACCAGGCCGAGGGACTGCTCGCCGTCGAGGGTGTGCGTGCCCGGGGCGAGGTCGAGGTGGCTCTTGGGGTCCTTGATGGCCTTCGTGGTGGTGATCTCGACGCCGCCGAGCTTGTCGATGAGCTTGCGGAAGCCGGTGAAGTCGACCTCGATGTAGTGGTCCATGCGGATGCCGGACATGGCCTCGACGGTCTTCACGGCGCAGGCGGGGCCGCCGACCTCGTACGCCGTGTTGAACATGGCGCGGTGCTCGGCGGGGACCCGGGTGCCGTCGGGGGCGGTGCACCGGGGGCGGTCGATCAGGGTGTCGCGCGGAACGGAGACCACGGAGGCCTTCTTGTGGCCCTCGTAGACGTGCACGACCATCGCGGTGTCGGAGCGGGCGCCGCCCTCGTCCCTGCCGTACGCGGAGTTCGCGCCGGAGCGGGAGTCGGAGCCGAGGACCAGGATGTCCATCGAGCCGTTGTCGACGTCGTCGGGGCGGTCCTTGCCGAGCGCGCCGTTGATGTCGACGCTCTTCAGGTTCCCGTTGAGGGTGAAGTAGACGTAGCCCAGTCCGGAGCCGCCGGCGAGGACGAGCACGGCGGCGCTCCACGCGGCGACGACCGCGGCGCGGCGGCCCTTGGCGGGCGGCTTGCGGCGGCGGCCGGTGGCTGCGGGCACCCCCACGCCGCCCCGGCGTCGGGGGCGTATTCGGCCGCTCTGGTTCTGCTCGGTCATCGTCTTCCCTCAGCCCTATGGTTCACCTTGTGTGACGGCGAAGCACCCGAAAGGGTTGCATATGAGGCTGTGAGGTTTGGGCGGACGACGGACCGTAACGCGACTGCGCCCACCGTGCGGACACGGTGGGCGCAGTCGTTTACGCAGGTCACGGCGAGATCACGACCCGGAGGTCAGGGCGTCGCCGTGTGACGAGCGTCTCGGCGTCAGTCGTTGTTGGCGCCGGGGGTCGTCTTCTGGATCTGCAGCAGGAACTCGGCGTTCGACTTCGTCTGCTTGAGCTTGTCGAGCAGCAGCTCGATCGCCTGCTGCTGGTCGAGCGCGTGCAGCACCCGGCGCAGCTTCCAGGTGATGGAGAGCTCCTCGCTGCCGAGCAGGATCTCCTCCTTGCGCGTGCCCGAGGCGTCGACGTCGACGGCCGGGAAGATGCGCTTGTCGGCGAGCTTCCGGTCGAGCTTGAGCTCCATGTTGCCGGTGCCCTTGAACTCCTCGAAGATCACCTCGTCCATCCGCGAGCCGGTGTCGACCAGCGCGGTGGCCAGGATGGTCAGCGAGCCGCCGTCCTCGATGTTGCGCGCGGCACCGAAGAAGCGCTTCGGCGGGTAGAGCGCGGTCGAGTCGACACCACCGGACAGGATGCGGCCGGAGGCGGGCGCCGCGAGGTTGTACGCGCGGCCCAGGCGGGTGATGGAGTCCAGCAGGACGACCACGTCGTGACCCAGCTCCACGAGGCGCTTGGCGCGCTCGATGGCCAGCTCGGCGACGGTGGTGTGGTCCTCGGCGGGACGGTCGAAGGTCGAGGAGATGACCTCGCCCTTGACCGACCGCTGCATGTCGGTGACCTCTTCCGGACGCTCGTCGACGAGGACGACCATCAGGTGGCACTCGGGGTTGTTGTGGGTGATCGCGTTGGCGATCGCCTGCATGATCATGGTCTTGCCGGTCTTCGGCGGGGCCACGATCAGACCGCGCTGGCCCTTGCCGATCGGCGACACGAGGTCGATGATCCGCGTGGTCAGCACGCCCGGGTCGGTCTCCAGACGGAGGCGGTCCTGCGGGTACAGCGGGGTGAGCTTGTTGAACTCGGGGCGGCCGCGGCCGGACTCCGGCGCCATGCCGTTGACCGAGTCGAGGCGCACCAGCGCGTTGAACTTCTCGCGGCGCTCGCCCTCCTTCGGCTGGCGCACGGCACCGGTGACGTGGTCGCCCTTGCGCAGGCCGCTCTTGCGGACCTGGGCGAGGGAGACGTACACGTCGTTCGGGCCGGGCAGGTAGCCGGAGGTCCGGATGAAGGCGTAGTTGTCGAGGATGTCGAGGATGCCCGCGACGGGGATCAGCACGTCGTCCTCGGAGACCTGCGGCTCGCCCGCGAAGTCGTCACGGCCACGGCGGCCACGGCGGTCGCGGTAGCGGCCGCGACGGCCCCGGCGGCCGCCCTCGAAGTCGTCCTCGTCCTGCGGGCCGCCGGCCTGCTGGCCGCCGCCCTGCTGGCCCTGGCCCTGGCCCTGCTGGCCGCCGCCCTGGCCCTGACGCTGGCGCTGGCCGCCCTGGCCGCCGCCCTGCTGGTCGTCGCCCTTGCGGTCGCGCTGCCGGTCCCGGCGGTCGCGGCGGTCACCGCGCTCGCCGCGGTCGCGGCGGCCACGGCCCTCGGCGCCGTCGGCCTCGGCCTTGGCGTCGGCCTGCGGCTCGGCCTTGGTCTCGGTGCGGGTCTCGACGCGGGCCTCGGTCTTGACGGCCTGCGCGGTCTCCGCCTTGGGCTCGGCGCCCTCCGGCGAACCGGCGGGGGCGGTGGCGCGCCGGCGGCGGCGCTCGCCGGCCGGGGCCTCGCCCGCCGGCTGGCCCGGGATCTCGATCTGCTGCTGGGCGGCGCTCTCGCCCTGCTCGGCCTTCTCGGCCTTGGGCGCGGCGGCCTCGGCAGCGGTCTCGCCCGTACGGGCCTTGGAGGTGGCGCGGCGCTTCGGCTTGGTCTCGGCGGCGTCGCCGGACGCGGCGGGCGCGGCGGAACCGGCGGCGGAGCCCCCGGCCTGCGCCTCCTTGATGACCTCGATCAGCTGGCTCTTGCGCATCCGCGCGGTGCCCCTGATGCCGAGGCCGGACGCGACCTGCTGCAGCTCGGCCAGGACCATGCCCTCGAGGCCGGTGCCGGAGCGGCGGCGCCGTGCGGTGGTGCCAGTGGCAGCACCTGCGGCGGGCGCGGTGGTGTCGACACTGTTGTCGGCAGTCACGCCCATCAGATCGGTGGTGTCGCTCACGAAGGGTCCTTCCCTGGAGCGGACGTCGGCCATCTGGCTCGGCGACCGGTTGTGCTGTCCGTCAGCGGTCCTGCTTGGTGGACCGTGTCGGGGCGGTGGTCCCGCCGGGTGCGGCGGAAGAGAGAAACATGCGTGTCCGGCCCGAGCGCCCCCTGCTCGGCCCTCGACGAGAAAGAACGAGGGGTGTCGCGCCGGTTCCGGAGCGTGCTCGAAACTGCTCAGGCAGGCTGCTCAGGCAGTGGAGGAGGCTCCCGGAAGAATCAGTGGTCCCGGATGGGGACACTCAGCACCGCGTCTCGAAGACGTCGGGTGCAGACTTGAGGTTAACACTACCGGCTCCAACAAACATTCCCCCTCTCCGTCACCGGCAATCCCGTGTCCGCGCGGTCCGGCTCGGTGACCGCGCGGGCACGTCCGTCAGGTCGCGAGCGGCAGCACGCTCGCACCGGGCATGTCGAGCTCGAGCCGGTTGGCGGCCCAGCCCTCGCCCGCCAGCAGGGCGACCTTGTCGGCCGTCCCGGGTTCGGCCAGCGCGAGCACCGTGGGGCCCGCGCCGGAGATGACCGCGGGGATGCCGTCCGCCCGCAGCCGGTTCACGAGGGCGATGCTCTCCGGCATCGCGGGGGCCCGGTACTCCTGGTGCAGCCGGTCCTCGGTGGCCGCGAGCAGCAGCTCGGGGCGCCGGGTCAGGGCCTCGACGAGGAGGGCGGCGCGGCCGGCGTTGGCGGCGGCGTCCACGTGCGGGACGGTGCGCGGGAGCAGACCGCGGGCGGTCTCGGTGAGCACCGGCTTCCCGGGGACGAAAACCACCGGAACGATGGAATCGGCGGGGTCCATCCTGATCGCCCGGGCGGCCCCGCCCTCGGTCCAGGCGAGCGTGAAGCCGCCGAGCAGACAGGCGGCGACGTTGTCGGGGTGGCCCTCGATCTCGGTGGCGAGTTCGAGCAGCGCCGTCTCGTCGAGGCGGGCGTCGCCGCCTATGGTCACGGCGCGGGCGGCGACGATGCCGGCGCAGATGGCGGCGGAGGAGGAGCCGAGGCCGCGGCCGTGCGGGATGCGGTTGGCGCAGACGACCTCGAGGCCGCGCGGCTGTCCGCCGAGCAGGTCGAAGGCCGTGCGCAGGGAGCGTACGAGCAGGTGGCTCTCGTCGCGGGGCAGGGTGTCGGCGCCCTCGCCGGCGATGTCGACGTGCAGGCCGGAGTCGGCGACCCGGACGACCACGTCGTCGTAGAGCCCCAGCGACAGCCCGAAGGCGTCGAAGCCCGGGCCGAGGTTGGCGCTGCTGGCGGGAACGCGCACCCGTACGGCGGCGGCGCGGAACGCTGGACCGGCCATCGCTCGTTGACTCTCCTTGATTGCGAAAACGGTGTTTCAGACAGCGGGTATTCAAGAGAAGTACACGGGGACCCGGGGGCCGTTTCGGCCACGGGGGCGACAACGGCAACGACACCGCGCATATGCGTCGGGGCGGGTTCGGTACAGCCTATCGAAGGAAGGTTCTGTGGCGACATAGGGCGCACAGGAGGCGCACGATGCGTGTCGCGCGCCAACCTGTGCGCCTATGTACGTTCCTGATCGGGTTTCGGAACGGCCGGGTCCCCCGGTCGGGGGGACCGGATCAGGCCAGACCGAGGCGCTCGGCGGCAGCCGCGGCGTCGACCGGGACGGTCACCGGCTGCGGGGCGCCGGCCACGGCCCAGTCGGGGTCCTTGAGGCCGTTGCCGGTGACGGTGCAGACGATCCGCTGGCCCGGGTCGACCTTGCCCTGCGCGGCGGCCTTCAGCAGACCGGCGACCGAGGCGGCCGAGGCGGGCTCGACGAAGACGCCCTCCTGCGCGGCCAACAGGCGGTAGGCCTGCAGGATCTCACGGTCCGTCACCTCGTCGATGAAGCCGCCGGACTCGTCGCGCGCGGCGATCGCGTACTCCCAGGAGGCCGGGTTGCCGATGCGGATCGCGGTGGCGATCGTCGACGGGTCCTTGACGACCTCGCCGCGCACCAGCGGGGCGGAGCCGGAGGCCTGGAAGCCCCACATGCGCGGGGTGCGGCCGGCGAGGCCGTCCGCCGCGTATTCCTTGTAGCCCTTCCAGTACGCGGTGATGTTGCCCGCGTTGCCGACCGGCAGGACGTGGATGTCGGGGGCGTCGCCCAGCATGTCCACGATCTCGAACGCGGCGGTCTTCTGGCCCTCGATGCGGACCGGGTTGACCGAATTGACCAGCGCGACCGGGTAGTTGTCGGACAGCGCGCGGGCCAGGTCCAGGCAGTCGTCGAAGTTGCCGTCGACCTGGAGGATCTTCGCGCCGTGCACGAGGGCCTGGCCCATCTTGCCCAGCGCGATCTTGCCCTGCGGGACGAGCACCGCGGAGACCATCCCGGCGCGCACCGCGTAGGCGGCGGCGGAGGCCGAGGTGTTGCCGGTCGAGGCGCAGATGACGGCCTTGGCGCCGTCCTCCTTCGCCTTCGAGATGGCCATGGTCATGCCGCGGTCCTTGAAGGAACCGGTGGGGTTGGCGCCCTCGACCTTGAGGTGCACCTCGCAGCCCGTGCGCTCGGAGAGGACCTGAGCGGGTACGAGCGGCGTGCCGCCCTCACGGAGCGTGACGACCGGCGTCGTGTCCGTGACCGGAAGACGGTCCCGGTACTCCTCGATGATGCCGCGCCACTGGTGGGTGCCCTTGTCGGTCATGGGTCCTTACTCCCCTTCAACACGCATGATGCTGGCGACACCGCGCACGGTGTCGAGCTTGCGCAGCGCCTCGACGGTCCCGGAGAGGGCGGCGTCGGGCGCGCGGTGGGTGACGACGACGAGGGAGGCCTCGCCGTCCTTGCCCGTCTGACGGACGGTGTCGATCGACACGCCGTGCTCGGCGAAGACCGTCGCCACCTGGGCGAGCACGCCCGGCTTGTCGGCCACGTCGAGACTGATGTGGTACCGCGTCACGACCTCGCCCATGGGGCTCACGGGCAGCTGGGTGTACGCGGACTCACCGGGGCCGGTGGCCTCGCTGAGCTTGTTGCGGCACACGGCGACCAGGTCGCCGAGCACGGCCGAGGCGGTCGGAGCGCCGCCCGCGCCGGGGCCGTAGAACATGAGCCGCCCGGCGGCCTCCGCCTCGACGAAGACCGCGTTGTACGCCTCGCGGACGGAGGCCAGCGGGTGGCTGAGCGGAATCATCGCGGGGTGCACGCGCGCGGTGACGGAGCCGCCGTCGGCGGCCCGCTCGCAGATGGCGAGCAGCTTGATGGTGCAGCCCATCTGCTTGGCGGAGGCGAAGTCGGCGGCGGTGACCTCGGTCATGCCCTCGCGGTAGACGTCGTCGAGGCGCACGCGCGTGTGGAAGGCGATCCCGGCGAGGATGGCGGCCTTGGCGGCGGCGTCGAAGCCCTCGACGTCGGCGGTCGGGTCGGCCTCGGCGTACCCGAGCGCGGTGGCCTCGTCCAGGGCCTCCGAGTAGCCCGCCCCGGAGGTGTCCATCTTGTCGAGGATGAAGTTGGTGGTGCCGTTGACGATGCCCATCACGCGGTTGATCTTGTCGCCGGCGAGGGACTCGCGCAGCGGGCGGATGAGCGGGATGGCGCCGGCGACGGCGGCCTCGTAGTAGAGGTCCTGGCCGTGCCGCTCGGCGGCCTCGTAGAGGGTCGCGCCGTCCTGGGCGAGCAGCGCCTTGTTGGCGGACACCACGGAGGCGCCGTGCTCGAAGGCGGTGGTGATGAGGGTGCGGGCGGGCTCGATGCCGCCGATGACCTCGACGACCACGTCGATGTCGCCGCGTTTGACGAGGGCGGTCGCGTCGGTGGTGATGAGCTCGGCGGGGACGCCGCCGCGCACCTTGTCGGGACGGCGGACGGCCACGCCGGCGAGCTCGACCGGCGCGCCGATGCGCGCGGCGAGGTCGTCGGCGTGCGTCGTCATGATGCGCGCCACCTCTGAGCCGACCACTCCACAGCCCAGCAGCGCCACCTTCAGCGGACGCGTACGCATCATCCGACCTCGTCTCTTCGAACCTACTGGTCCGTGGGTCACGGACCTGTCCCTCTGGGATCCCTACGGTGGAAACCAGTCTCACTCACCGGACGCCCGTTTCAGCGCTTGGTCCGAATGGCGAGACATGGTTTCCATCACGTGACTATTTCATCACCCGACGTCGAGACGCAGGAGATCTTCCTCCGTCTCGCGTCGCACGATGACCCGCGCCTCGCCGTCCCGCACGGCCACGACCGGCGGACGCAGCGCGTGGTTGTAGTTGCTGGCCATGGAGCGGCAGTACGCGCCGGTCGCGGGCACCGCGATCAGGTCGCCGGGCGCCAGGTCGGCCGGCAGGAACGCGTCCCGCACCACGATGTCGCCGCTCTCGCAGTGCTTGCCCACGACCCGGGACAGCATCGGCTCGGCGTCACTCGTACGGGAGACCAGCGCGACGCTGTACTCGGCGTCGTACAGCGCGGTGCGGATGTTGTCCGACATCCCGCCGTCGACGGAGACGTAGGTGCGCAGCCCCTCCAGCGGCTTGACCGTGCCCACCTCGTACAGGGTGAAGGCGGTCGGGCCGACGATCGCGCGGCCGGGCTCGACGGAGATCCGCGGGGTGCGCAGGCCGGCGGCCTCGCACTCGCGGGTCACGATCTCGGTGAGCGCCTTGGCGATGTGGTGCGGCTCGCGGGGGTCGTCCTCGGAGGTGTACGCGATGCCGAGGCCGCCGCCGAGGTCGATCTCGGGCAGCTCGACGCCGTGCTCGTCGCGGACCTCGGCGAGCAGCTGGACCACCCGGCGGGCCGAGACCTCGAAGCCGGCCATGTCGAAGATCTGGGAGCCGATGTGGGAGTGGATCCCGATGAGCTCCAGGCCGTCGAGCTTCAGGGCCCGGCGGACCGCCTCCGCGGCCTGTCCGCCGGCCAGCGCGATGCCGAACTTCTGGTCCTCGTGGGCGGTGGCGATGAACTCGTGGGTGTGCGCCTCGACGCCGACGGTGACCCGGATCTGCACGCGCTGGCGCTTGCCGAGGGACTGCGCGACGTGCGCGACGCGCACGATCTCCTGGAAGGAGTCGAGGACGATCCGCCCGACGCCGGCGGACACGGCCTTGTGGATCTCCTCCTCGGACTTGTTGTTCCCGTGGAAGGCGATCCGCTCGGCGGGCATCCCGGCGGACAGGGCGGTGGTCAGTTCGCCGCCGGAGCACACGTCGAGGTTGAGCCCCTCCTCCTTGAGCCAGCGCACGACGGCCCGGGAGAGGAAGGCCTTGCCCGCGTAGAAGACGTCGGCCTCCGTGCCGAAGGCGTCCGCCCAGGCGCGGCAGCGGGCGCGGAAGTCGTCCTCGTCGAGGAAGTAGGCGGGGGTGCCGAAGCGCTCGCGCAGCTCGGTGACGGTCAGCCCGCCGACGGTGAGCTGCCCGCGCTCGTCCCGCGCGACGGTCCGGGACCACACCTTGGGGTCGAGCCGGTTGAGGTCGGTGGGCGGCGCGGAGTAGTGGCCCTCGGGGAGGACATCGGCGTGACGGGGCCCGGCGGGGTGGGCGGAACGGCTCATGACGACTGGCTCTTTCAGATCTGGTCGGGTGCGCTGATGCCGAGCAGGGAGAGGCCACCGGCGAGCACCGTCCCGGCGGCTTCGGCGAGCGCGAGCCGGGCGCGGTGGGCGGCCGAGGGTTTCTCGTCGCCGAGGGGCAGGACGGTGTGCTGGTACGCGAGGAGGGCGTCGGCGACGGCCTCCAGGTGCCGGGCGACCCGGTCGGGGGCGCGGTGGCGGGCGGCGGAGGCGAGGACCTCGGGGTGGTCGCGGAGCAGTGCGAGGAGCTCGGGCGCGTCGGCGTTCCGGGCGGGCTCGGCCGGCTCGGCGCGGAAGCCGAGCCGCTCGGCGTTGCGGACCAGGGCGCGGGCGCGGGAGTGCGCGTACCGCACCCGGAAGAGGGGGTTGTCCTCGTGCTGCCGCAGCAGCTCGTCGCCGAGCGGGGCGTGGTCGTGGCCGGCGGCGCTCAGCAGCCCCCAGCGCGCGGCGTCGCGGCCGAACCGGCGGTGCAGCTCGGCGGCGCCGAAGGGGACGGGCAGCGGCACGATGTCGGTGGTGAGCCGCCCCCGGGCGTGCTGCGCCTCGGGCAGCGCGCCGAGCAGGGCCCAGTCGGGGTCGGCGGCGTCCTCGCAGGCGACCCGGACGAGGGTCCCCTGGGAGACCAGGATCCGGCGTACGGCGTCGGCGGTGACGGCGGCCCGGACGTCGGCCCGGTGCACGGGCTGCGCGACCTCCCCGGTCGGCCCGCGCCGCCCGTACGCCTCGCCCTGCCGCAGGATCTCCTGTACGAGCTCCCGCCCGCTGTCGCCGTCGAGCGTGAAGTTCAGGAACCCGGGCCCGGTGATGTCGACGGCCCGCACCCCGGGACTCCCCTGGAGCCGCTCCCGCAGGATCGCGGCCACGTCCCGCGCGTCGAGCCCGGCGGGCCGCGCGAGCCCGAGGGCGACACTGCTGGCGTACTCCCCGGTCCCCCCGGGCCGCGCCCGCTCGACCTTCACGCGCGCGGGCACGTCGACCCGCAACGCACCCTCGTCGACCGCACGGCGCACGGCGTGCAGCACGGTGAGGGAGAGGTCCGCGGGGGTCACGGGACAAGCGTAGGGGAGGAGGGGGGTACGAACGCGAACGGGTTTCGGCATGTGGGCGGTGGGGGCGGCGCGGGGCGGGGGCTGGGGCCCGGTGCGGCGAGGCGAGGCGCGGCGCGGCCAAGGCTGGAGGTTCGGTCATGGGCACGCCCGGGGGCCGGTGTCGGCGGTGGTGGGGCCGGGGCTCGGGTGCGGCGAGGCGAAGCGCGGCGCGGCCAAGGCTGGAGGTTCGGTCATGGGCGCGCCCGGGGCCCGGCGTCGGCGGTGGTGGGGCCGGGGCTCGGGTGAGGAGGGGCTCGGCAAGCTGGAGGTTCGGTCGTGGGCACGCCCGGGGGCCGGGCCTGTGGTGTACGGGGCTCAGGCCTCGCCGGCACAGTGGCTGGAGCTCACTGCGGACGGCTCCTCGGCGCCGTCCTGCCCGGCCCCCGCTCCCCCACCGTCCCGCGGCCCGCGCCGCTCGCGGTGCAGGAGCTGCCGTACGACCCGAACGAGCTCGGCCGGCTCGAAGGGCTTGGCGAGGAAGGCGTCGACGCCGGAGAGGTCGCCGCCGTCGGTGTCGTACTCGGTGCAGGCGCTGATGATCGCGACCGGCAGGTCCCGCGTCCGCGGATCCTCGCGCAGCCGCGCGGCGGTCCTCAGCCCGTCGAGCCGGGGCATGACGACGTCCAGGGTGACGACATCAGGACGGACCTCATGCACGACATCCAGACACTCGGCACCATCGGCCGCGGTCACCACCTCGAACCCCTCGAGTTCGAGATTGACCCTGATCAGCTGACGGATCACCCGGTTGTCATCCACAACCAGCACCCGCCCCGACACCCCTGACACACCTCGAGAGTAGGTCCCGCACACCCACTGCGTCCGGCTTTTGCCCACTTCTGACCCGTGCGGGGGACGCGGCCCGCGATGACGCCCCGGAAATACCTGTTCACAGGCACGCTCCGAGAGCTGGTAGTGTTCTTCCCGTCGCCGCGAGAAGCGGTGAACGCCCCCGTAGCTCAGGGGATAGAGCAACGGCCTCCGGAGCCGTGTGCGCAGGTTCGAATCCTGCCGGGGGCACTTCGCAGAAGTGCCAGACAGACCCCGTGATCAGTGGAAACGCTGGACGCGGGGTCTTGTTCTATGTGCAGGCATGTGCCGGGGTGAGCGGCCGTATGTCGGGGTCCGTGGACTATTCGTGGACAGATTCTCGGGGCATCGGCGCAGGTCAACCCCAGGAGTGACGAGGGCTCGTGGAGACGAGCGTCAGCGCCGGCAGATAGCGTCTCTCGCGAACCTCGAGTGGGGAGTGCCATGAGCTGGGACGTTCTGCTGCTGCCGCTACCTGCGGACCTCGCATCGATCGATGATCTCCCCGCCGATCACGAGCCGCCTCCCATCGGCAGCCGGTCCAACGTTCACAAGGCGCTCAGGTCAGCCGCTGGCGACGTCGATCTCACCGATCCCACTTGGGGCGAGTTGCTCGGCCCTACCTGGGTGATCGAAATCGGCATCGGTGAAGGCGACCCTGTCGAGTCGGTCATGCTCCATGTCCGGGGCGGGGAGAACGACGTGCTCCCCGTGATCTTCCACATCTCCCGAACCCTCGGCTGTCGCCCCTTCGACTGCTCGACCGGCGAACTGCTCAAGGACGACGCCTCCTCCAGCTGGGCTGACTTCCAGGCTTTTCGAGACAGGGCGATCGCGTCTGACGCACTGGACAGACCCCAGCCAGGTACCGACCTCAGCAGCACGGTCTTCAGGCGACCGCGTTGAACGACGAAGGCCCCTGGACAGTCCAGGGGCCACGAAGCCTAGCGATCAGGGACTCTCACTCGTACTCGCACAGCAGGTCCTCGATGCGCCGGTTCGCCACTTCCTGACGGCCGTCGAGGCACTTCGCGTACCGGCTCAACAGCACCTCCACACTGTTGCCCGCTCGCTCGGCGACCTCAGTGGCATCCACGCCCGCGTTCAGCCATGTCGAGAGTGCGGATTGCCGCAGGTCGTAGGGGCGCCGGGCGAACGGGTGAGGCGACCACGGCCGGCGGGAGTGCGAACTCTCGGGCCTCCTGCCGTGCCCGGTAGTGCGGCGCCGTGCGGCTAGTCGGCGGTCACGCCCCAGTAGCCGATCAGGGTCGGGCGGCCGTCGTGGTAGAGCACCGTGCAGTTGCCCTGGGCGCGGTCGGGGAAGTCGAGGCGGCCTGTGTCGAGGGCCTCGTTCCATTCCTCGTAGGTGGGTTGGCCGCTGGGGGACCAGGCGCGGACTTCCGTGTCGGTGAGCGGGCGCATGAACGGGCCGTCGCTCCGGTCCGTGGGATCGATCATCTGGGGGAAGTCCAGCACGGTGCACGTGCCGCCGGTGAAGACGTACTCGTGCCAGTCCGGGTCGCACCACAGCTCCTCGACCGTGCGCCCTCCGAAGCCGTGGTCGTCCTCCGCCAGGCTCGCCTCCTGGGCCTGCCGGAAGGCCGCCGCCAGATCAAGCTGATACGGGCCCGTCTGCGTCCACGCGTTGCCGCCCATCGCTGTCCCTCCCCTTCGAACCGTCCAGATGCAAGCGCAGCGTAGGAGACCGCACTGACAGTCCGGGGGGCGTGACCGACGTGCGGCGGGCCGGCGGGAAGCGATGGACGCCCTTCCCGGCCTTTCCCGCTTCCCGCCCGCGTCACGGTGAAGCCCCCGCCGGTAAGGACCGGCGGGGGCTTGCGTGTGCTCTCGGGTCGCGTTACGAGCGGGCCAGGGTCTTCTCGGCCTGGTCCGCTTCGCGGGGCTGCGGGGAGCGGGTGGGGGCGGGGTAGGCGAGGTGGGCCAGGCGGGACTGTTCCTGGCGGAGGTGCATGAAGGACTCCAGGATGTAGCCCACCAGGAGCACCAGGACCGCGATGGTCATGATCGCCGCGGCGAGGATGGCCGTCGGGAAGCGCGGCACCGTGCCCGTGTTGATGTAGTCGACGATCACCGGCGTGCCCAGGCCCAGCGAGATCAGCGCGAGCAGGCCCGCGACGACGCTGTGGAAGAGCGACGGGCGCTGGCGGCGGGCCAGGCCGAGGATCATCTTCAGGATGCGCCAGCCGTCGCGGTAGGTGCGCAGCTTGCTCTCGCTGCCGGCCGGGCGGTCCTTGAAGTCGACGGGGATCTCCGCCGTGGGGAGCCGCAGGTTGAGCGCGTGGACCGTCATCTCGGTCTCGGTCTCGAACTCGTGCGACAGCGCCGGGAAGGACTTGATGTAGCGGCGCGAGAACACGCGGTAGCCGCTCAGCATGTCGGTCACGTCGTTGCCGAAGAGCTTGCGGACGGCGCCCGTGAGCATCTTGTTGCCGACCGCGTGGCCCGGGCGGTAGGCGCCCTCGACGGTCTCGCGGCGGGCGCCGACGACGTGGTCGTACGGGCCCTCGAAGAGCAGGTCCACCAGGTCGCGGGCGCGTGAGGCGTCGTAGGTGTCGTCGCCGTCGATGATGAGCAGGGCGTCCGCGTCGACATCGGCGAACGCGCGGCGGATGACGTTGCCCTTGCCCTTGCGGCGCTCGTGCCGGACGATCGCTCCGGCCTCGAGCGCGACCTCGACGGTGCGGTCGGTCGAGGCGTTGTCGTACACGTAAATCTCGGCCTCGGGAAGCGCCGCACGCAGATCACTGACCACCTTGCCGATGGCCGCCTCCTCGTTGTAGCAGGGGACGACGCAGGCGATCGTGGGTCTCATGTCTTGATCCTTTAGGCTTGTCGTAGCTCCACGCCGCAGCGGGCACCTGATACGACGAAGTAGTCATGTGTGGAGTCACGCGAGAATACCCTGCGGTTAGGCTCTCTTTCATGTCGGATCATCTGTCCCTGCGTCTCCGCCTGAGCGACGTCATCCGCGGTCTGTGGCGTGAGGTCGCCAAGTTCGGGGTCGTCGGGGCGGTCGCCTTCGTCGTGGACGCCGGAGGCTTCAACCTGCTGGTCTTCGGCCTTCCCGGGCTCGGCGGCGGCCCCATGGCGTCCTACCCGGTCCTGGCCTCGGTCGTCGCCACGGCCGCGGCGATGGTGGTCGGCTGGTACGGCAACCGGTACTGGACCTACGGCGAGCAGCGCACCGCGACGACCCCGCGCGAGGTCGTGGTCTTCGTCCTGGTCAACATCGCCGGCATCCTCATCACCGCGGCACCCGTCTACCTCTCGCGCGAGCTGCTCGGACTGGACTCCGCGCTGAGCGACAACATCACCCGCCTCATCGGCTGGGCGGCGGCCACGCTGGTCCGTTTCGTGGTGTACCGGCGCTATGTGTTCCAGGCCGGCTGAGGCCCCCTCCACGTGCGGGTTCGGTGCCCGCGGCGTGCCGATCCCGTGCTGTTAGGCTCCCACCTCATGACACCTGAGCGACCCGCGCGACCGATCTTGCGGATGAGGTCATATCTGTCCGATCGACCGCTGTGGCCGTGGGTCCTCGCCGCCGTCGCCGCGTTCTGCTGCTGGGGCACGGCCATGGTGTTCTCCCCCGGCTACCTCAGCCTGGACAGCGTCGACCAGCTCCAGCAGGCGCTGGGCAAGCAGACCCTGACCGACTGGCACCCCCCCGTCATGGCCCTGCTGTGGCGTGCGCTCATCGAGCTGACCGGCCGCCCGGGCGCCCTGGCCGCGCTGCAGGCCCTCGTCCTGTGGTCGGCGCTGTGGGTCATCGCCTGGCGGGTCTGGGCCCGTACCGGCCGGAAGGGCGGCTCCCTCGCCGTCCTGGCGATCGGCGTCGCCCCGTACATCGTGAACTTCACCGGCGTGGTGTGGAAGGACGTCGAGATGGCGTTCACCCTCCTCGCCGCCTGTGCCGTCGCCTTCGTCGCCCGCGACCTGCCGGCCGACCGCACCCGTACCCGCTGGGTGCTCCTGGTGGTCGGCGTCCTCTTCATCACGTACGCGATCCTGGTCCGCAAGAACGCCGTGCTGGCCGGCCTCCCGGTCTTCTACCTGCTCGTACGCGCCCTGTGGCCGACGCCCGGGCGCCGGAAGTGGCTGGTCTCGGTCGTCGCCCTGATCGCCGCCGCCGTGATGTCGAGCGGCCTCGTGTCCGCCGTCGGCAAGCCGGTCGAGACCCGTCAGCTCTCGCAGATCCTGCTGGACGACCTGGTCCACGTGCTGAGCGTCGACCAGGTGCGCAAGGCCGCCGGCGAGGCCGCGACCACGCCGGACTTCCAGCAGGCCATGGTCACCACGGCCGAGCGCTGCAAGCCCGAGAAGAACCTGTCCGACGCCTACTGGCGCTGCTACCCGCGCGACCTCTCGGCGGGCCTCGCCGACCTGGGCCGCCACGCGGACGAGCTGAACGCGATGTGGATCAGCGAGATCCCCCGCCATCTGCCGCAGTACGCCGAGTACCGGCTCCAGGTCTTCTCGAAGGTCATGTTCCAGGGCCGGTACCAGTTCCAGAACGGCAGCCTGGCGAACGCCCCGGGCATCGGCGAGCCCGACGCGCGCCGCACGGCGATGCTCCGCTACTACGTGACGGGCATGTTCCGTGACCTGCCCTTCCTCTTCGCGGGCTGGTTCTGGCTGGCGGTCGGCGTCACCCTGTCGATCCGGCCGGGCCGCGGGCAGTACGCCACGCAGGTGCGGGTGCTCGGCATCAGCGCGGCCCTGTACATGGCCGGCTACCTGCCGACGGTGCCCGCCGGTGACTTCCGCTACTTCTACTGGCCCGCGCTCGCCGGCACGCTCGGCCTGCTGCTGCTCTGGGTGGGGCGGCGGACGAAGGCGGCCGACGGCGGAGAGGCGAAGGCCCGGGCGACCACCGGGGCCGAGGCCGGACGCAAGGGCGAGGCCGAGCACACGAACGAGGGCGAGGCGGCGACCGGGTCCGGCGCCGAGGCCCGCGCCCACGCCTGACCGGTACACGAGCGAAACCGCGGAAGCTCCGCGGGGCACAGCCTGACGGCTGCGGCCCCCGGAGCTTCCGCGCTTTTGGACACCGGGGCCCCCGGCCCCGGACGCGCTCAGCCCAGCCGGATCTCCTGGGGTGCCTGCGCCACGCGCAGCAGGGCCTCGGCGATGACGGAGGACTCCTCGTCGGTGAGGTGGCGGGAGAAGTGCTCCCAGATGCCGGCCATGTAGGCGGGGGCCGTCGCGTGGATGGCGGCGCGGCCGGCGTCGGTGATGACGGCCCAGGTCACGCGCTTGTCCATGGGGTCGGGGCGCTTGGTGACCAGGCCCGCGCGGGCCATCTCGTCCACCAGGCGGCTGACGCGGGTCCGGCTGAGGACCACCCGCTCGGCGACCTCCTGCATGCGCAGGCCCTGGTCGCCGCCGCTCCTGACTTCCAGCAGGACGTCGTACCAGGTCAGCGGAATGGTGCCGTTGCGCGCCACATCACTCTCGATGGCGCGCACGGCGGCGCTGTGGGCGAGAAGCAGGGCTCGCCAGGCCTCGAGTCGGTGCTCACCTTCGTTCACAGGGTCGAGTGTAACGGGACTTGCGTGCGTGCGCACGCATTGATTAATGTGTGTGCGGACGCACTGATTAAGTCCCACATACCGGAGGCACGGACATGGTCCAGAAGATCACGCGCGACGAGCTGCAGAAGAAGATCGACGAGGGTCTGGTGACGGTCGTCGAGGCGCTGCCGCTCTCCTACTACGCCGACAAGCACCTGCCCGGCGCCCTCAACCTGCCGCTCGACAAGGTCGACGAGCTCGCCCCGACCCTGCTCCCGAACAAGGACGCGGCGATCGTCACCTACTGCGCCGACGGCCCCTGCCCCAACTCGGGCATCGCCGCGGAGCGCCTGGTGGAGCTCGGCTACACCGACGTGCGCGAGTACTACGAGGGCAAGGCCGACTGGGTCGAGGCCGGTCTGCCGACCGAGTCCGGCGCCTGACACCTCCGATCAGAGGACGCGACTGACATGACCACTTCCCCGATCCGTACGGTCGACGGCGTGGAGCTGCCCGCCGCCGGCATCTGGAAGATCGACCCGGGTCACGCCGAGGTCGGTTTCCTCGGTCGTCACTTCATGCTGACCAAGGTCCGCGGCCGGTTCACCGGCGTGGACGCCACCATCGAGATCGGCGAGCGCCCCGAGGACAGCAAGGTGTCCGCCGTCATCGACATGGCCAGCGTGGAGAGCGGCGACAAGACGCGCGACGACCACCTGCGCTCGGGCGACTTCTTCGACGTGGAGCAGTACCCGAAGGCCACCTTCACCTCCACGCGGGTGACCTGGGACGGCAAGCGCGGCACCCTTGAGGGCGACCTCACCATCAAGGACGTCACCAAGCCGGTGACCCTGGAGGTCGACTACCTGGGCCACGCCCGTGACCCGTGGGGCAACGACCGCACGGTCTTCTCCGCGCACGGCAAGGTGAACCGCGAGGACTGGGGTCTGACCTGGAACATGGTCCTGGACTCCGGCGGCATCCTCGTCTCCAAGGAGATCGAGCTCTCCCTGGAGCTCGAGGCGATCAAGGAGAACTGACCTCCTGACGCCCGGTGAGGGCCTCGGTCGTGCAAGCCGGCACGGCCGGGGCCCTCGCCTCGCACCCGGCGCCGCGCCCGATGACGTCCACCGCGCCGTCCCCCGCGCCGTTCGCCCCGCCGTCCACCGCACAGTCCGCCGTGCCACCCGCGGCGCCGTGCCGGACCCCCGGCTACCGGCCGGTGATCCGGTCCACGAGGGCGAGCAGCGTGACCCGGATGCGCTCGCTGTCGAACGCGCCCTCGCGCAGGGCGTGCTGGAGGTCGGAGTCCAGCGGCGCGAGGAGCAGGTGCGCGCCGCAGTCGGCGTCGAGATCCGGACAAGCCTCGCGCAACAGAATGGTCAGGTGCACCCGCCAGAAGGCGTACGAGCCTATGCCGTAGCGGGCGCCCGGCGCGGCCGTCTCCGAGAGTCGTACGAGTTCCAGGTTCTCGTCCAGGAGGTCCAGGTACGCGCCGAAGAAGGCCGCGATCCTGGCCGCCGCCGGGGCGCCCGGGCCGAGCGGTGGCGGGCCGTGCAGAATGCGCTCCTGGAGGCGGCTGTCCTGTGCGTCGAGCAGGGCGGCGGCCAGTCCCGCCTTGCTGCCGAACCGGCGGAAGAGCGTGCCCTTGCCGACGCCGGCCGCCGCGGCGATGGCGTCCATGGACACGTTCGCCACGCCGCGCCGGTCGAAGAGCTTCTGCGCGGCGGCGAGGATCCGCAGCCGGTTGCGGGCGGCGTCCGAGCGCTCGGCCGGCGGCTCGTGCAGCGCGCAGGGCAGGGGCACGGGCCCGGTCATGGAGCCGGGCGCGGGAGCGGTCATCGGTGCGGGGAGGGGCACGGACGCGGGCGAGAGGTTCTGCACGCGGGGCCTCGGTTCTTTCTCCGTGGGGATGGCGGAGCGGGGGCGGCGTCGAGGTGCAGTGTACGGCGAATGGTCCAGTCCGGACCGTCCCGGCACGCGGCACCACGGGCGACGCGACCGACCCGTCGCGCGTCCCCGCGCGACCGTCAACCGACCGTCAACCGACCATCGTGCGACGGCCACGCGACCATCTCGCAACCGGCGTCCGGAAGATGGTCCACGCCTCGGCGAGCCGCTTGTCGCGCCGCCGCCGAGTGTGACAGAGTCCCCAATCGGACCGCAGTCCGTTTACGGGGGTAATCATGGCTGAATCGCGTTCCGGCAGGAGCCCAGTGGCCTCCTCCCGTAGAAGCACTCACTGCACCGTTCCGTAGGACACCGGAGCACCCGCACCCATCCGCATCGGCACCAGCAGATCGCATCAGCACGTCGCCACATCAGCAGCACCCGCTCCCACCGTCCCGAGGACGGTTTCCGCGTGCCCCGAGGCCGCGGCCTGCAACGAGAAATCCTCTTGGGCACGAGCAGGGCCCGCGCCGCCGTGCGCCCCGCCCGCCGCTCGCGTCCCTCATCCGTACGCCGTACGACCGGAGGAACGATGACCTTGCACGCCGACACCACGTTCAGCACCGAGCGCGACGACCAGCGCTTCCTGGACCTGACCCAGCACGAGATCCAGGCGCTGCGCACCGAGTTCAACCTCGCCGACGCGCACACCCACCAGCGCCAGTCGCCCAGCCAGCACGAGATCGTGAGCCGGCTGCCGCAGCTGTGGTACGAGGCCGAGGAGGGCCTCCAGGCCACCTACGAGCAGCGGTTCACCGAGGCGTTCTTCCGGCTGCACCGCCAGCACACCGCCCTGGAGAAGAACAAGACGCTGCTGTCGTACGCGGCCTCCATCTCCACCATGGTCGTGGCGATGTACCTGAAGCGGCAGCGCATGGCGGTGACCCTGGTCGAGCCCTGCTTCGACAACCTGCACGACGTCCTGTCCAACATGGGCGTGCCGCTCTACCCGATCGACGAGTCCGCGCTGCACGACGTCGACCGCATCTACACCGAGCTCAAGCGCCGGGTCCGCACCGACGCGCTCTTCCTCGTCGACCCCAACAACCCGACCGGCTTCAGCCTGATGTCGCACGGGCGGCGGGGCCTGGAGGAGGTCGTCCGGTACTGCAAGGACCACGACAAGCTGCTGGTCATCGACTTCTGCTTCGCGTCCTTCACCCTGTACGACGAGGAGCTGGCCCGCTTCGACGTCTACGAGCTCCTGGAGAACTCGGGCGTCCGCTACCTGGTCATCGAGGACACCGGCAAGACCTGGCCCGTGCAGGACGCCAAGGCCGCCATGCTGACGGCCAGCGACGACATCAAGGAGGACGTGTACAACCTGCACACCAGCGTCCTGCTCAACGTCTCGCCCTTCGTCCTCAACATGCTCGCCGAGTACATAGAGAACTCGGCCAAGGACGGCATGGCCTCGGTGCGCGACCTCCTCGCCGTCAACCGGGCGGCGGTCAAGGAGACGCTGGCCGGCACGATCCTGGAGTACCAGGAGCCGGTGGCCAAGACGAGCGTGGCCTGGGCGCGGATCCGGCACCCCGAGCTGACCGCGACCGAGCTGCAGCGCGAGCTGCGCGCCGAGGGCGTGTACGTGCTGCCGGGCCGCTTCTTCTTCTGGAACGAGCCGGGCAAGGGCGAGCCCTTCATCCGCATGGCCCTGGCCCGCGAGCCGGAGATGTTCGCCGGTGCCATGAAGCGCCTGCGGGAGGTGCTGGACCGCTATGCCGGCTGACGCGACGACGCCCGGCGAGGGCGAGACCCGCGAACCGTTCATCGACGCGGACCTGTTCCTCGGCATGAACAGCGCCGACGAGGCGCTGCGCATCGCCTGCAAGGCCTTCTTCGTGGAACGCCTCGGCGGGCGGGTGACGATGAGCCTGGAGCAGGTCGGCCGCTGCGACGACGTCATCTGGGGCTTCTCACGCGAACTCCAGGACCTCTACTACCCGTTCATGGACCACCTGCACACGGTCATGGACATCAGCCGCGAGGGTTACGACCCCACGGACGTGTACCTGGCCCTGTCCGAGGACTCCGGTCTTCCCGAGCACATGCCGTTCACCGACCGGCTGCTGCTCGGGCAGGTGCTCCACCGCAAGGGCCTGCTGCACACGGCGGGGCCCCGGCTCGCCGCCTTCGGGGGGCTTCCGGTCCGTGCCGTCGCCGCCTGGCCGGCCGGCACGCCGGAGCCCTCCTTCCCCGAGCCGCTGGAGCGGCTCTACCGCACATCGCTGGCCCTGCGCCTGCCCGAGGGAGCGTGAGATGTTCCAGGGAGTGATCGCGGCCCTGGTGACGCCGCTCTCGGAGACCGGAGAGGTCTCCGAGAGCGGGGTGGCCCGGCTGCTCGACACCGTCCGACCGCACGTCGACGCCCTGCTGCCGAACCTCAGCACGGGCGAGGGCCGGCTGCTGTCCGACCGCCAGTGGGAGGACATGCTGACGGCGACCGTCAAGCACGCGGGGGGACTGCCCGTCCTCGCCGGTGTGCTCCGGCCCACCACGGAGGGCGTCCTGGAGCGGGCCCGGGTGGCCGCCGACCTCGGCGCCACCGGTCTCGTCTCCACCACCCCGTACGGCGCCGACGTCACCCAGGACCGGATCTTCGGGCACTTCGCGGAGCTCGACGCCCGCGCCGGGCTCCCGGTCGTGGCGTACCACGGCACCGAAGTCGCCGGGAACTGCGCCGACTTCGACACGCTGCTGCGGATCTGCGAGCTGCCGTCCGTGGTCGGCGTCAAGGACTCCTCCGGCAGCTCCGCCTTCACCCGGCGGCTCGTCGCGGCGAAGCCCGGGGCGCGCGTGTACGCGGGGCTGGAGCACCTGCTGCTGGAGTCCGGTGCCGTCGACGGGTACGTGGTGGCGCTCGCCAACCTCGAACCGAAGCTGTGCGCCGACCTGTTCGCGGGCCGGCTCGACGACCCGGCCGTGCCGCTGGCCGAGGCCGTCGAGCGGTACGGCCTGGAGGAGGACGACTGGTACGTACGGGTCAAGACCGCGCTGCACGAGCGCGGCGTCCTGGAGACGGACCGGACCGTGGACCACGGGGAGGGCCGGGCATGAGCGACACGCTCACGGACACCGCACCCGCCGTGCCCGGCCCGCGGGCCGGGGAGTCGGCGCACCGCGAGCTGTTCCGGCTCAACCGCTCCCGGCTCGACTCCCGGCTGCTGGCCCGGGTCGAGGAGATCGAGCGGGACTGGATCCTGCCCCTGGTGGACTCCGTCGAGGCGGCCGGCGAGCCGGTGCCGGACCGGGCCACCTGGCAGCGGCTGCTCGACGGGCTCCTCGCCGAGGAGCGGGAGCCGAACCCGGCCGGCGTCTATCTGGCCGACGAGGCGAGCCGAGAGGAATTCGCCCTGGTGGTACGGGAGTTCGCGCTCGACGGGCTGACCGAGGCGCAGAACTTCTTCCCCGCCGTGCCGCGGCTGCCGATCAAGGCGCAGATGGCCGTGATGCGGGTGCTCATCGACGAGTTCGGCTGCGGCAACCTCCAGCAGGCGCACTCCCAGCTCTACCGGCTGCTGCTCGCCGAGCTGGGCCTGCCGACGGAGCCGGAGCACTTCGTCGACACCACCGCGGACGAGACCTTCCAGTTCCTCAACGTCTTCTACTGGCTGACCCAGCGCGCCCCGCACGTCGAGTACTTCCTCGGCGCGCTCGCCTATCTGGAGGCCTCCATACCGGACGCCTTCACCTACCAGGCGCGGGCCTGCGAGCGGCTCGGCATCGCCCACGGGCGCTACTACACCGAGCACCTGCACATCGACACCTTCCACATGCAGGAGATGCAGCTGGCCATCAAGGAGTACGAGGCGGCGTACGGTCTCGACCCGGCGCGGCTGTGGGCCGGGGCCCGGCTGCTGTCCCGGCTGATCGGCGGGGCCTTCGACGCGGCCGTGGCCCGCGCCCGGGAGCTGGCGGGCGGGGTGACCGGATGAGCGCGGGGAACACCGGCGGGCCCGCCCCCGAGCCGGCCCTGGAGGAGCTGCCGGGCGACCGGCTCCGGGTGCGGGTGGCCGGGCAGGAGTTCGTCGTCGGCGCCTCCTGCCCGCACCGCAAGGGGCGGCTCGTGCACGGCTACGTCAATCCGCGGACGCTGCGGATCAGCTGTCCGCTGCACCACAGCGCCTTCGACCTGGCCACCGGCTGTCCGGTCGGCGGCCCGGGCGAGGACCCGCTGCCGGTGTACCGGGCGGGCGTGTGGCCCGGCTACTACCGGACCGAGGAGGTGTGGCTGCCGGCCTCGGAGCAACTGCTCGACTGGGGAGCGGAGTTCCACGAGCTGATGCTCGGCGACGACCTGCGTATGGAGGCGTTCAGAACCGCGGTGACGGAGGCGGTGCGCCCCGGCGACACCGTCCTGGACCTGGGCACCGGCACCGGCATCCTGGCCCTGTGGGCGCTGGAGGCCGGGGCCGCCAAGGTCTACGGCATCGACCTCAACGAGAAGGTGCTCGACGCGGCGGTCGAGCGGCTCGACGCGGCCGGCTTCGGCGATCGTTTCGAGCCGTTGCTGGGCCTGTCCTTCGATCTGGAGCTGCCCGAGCGGGTCGACATCGTCATCTCGGAGATCATGGGGAACCTCGCCGACAACGAGAACTTCTCCGCGATCCTCGACGACGCCCGCGAGCGCTTCCTGCGGCCCGGCGGCGCCATGCTGCCGCGGCTCGTCGACAGCTTCCTGGTGCCGGTGGCCGCCGAGGAGGCGCACGCCCAGCTGGGCGGCGAGGGGCCGCGGGACGCGGGCGGTCCGGAGGCGTTCGCCGCGCTGCTCGCGGAGCGCGGCGCGAAGGACCCGTACGCCCTCTACTACGACGTGGTCCTGCCGGTCTCCGGGCACCTGTCCTCGCCCCGGCTGGTCCGCCGCTACGAGCCGGAGCGGCCGGAGGCCACCCCGACCTCGTACGAGGTGCCGCTGGTCTACACGGTGCAGCGGGACGGGGTGCTCACCGGCTTCAAGGGCTACTTCGCGGCCCGGCTCTCCGAGACCGTCGCGCTGGACATCTCCGGCGACGACATCGCGGGCCGCACCACGTCGGACAGCTGGAAGCACTGCTACCTGCCCATCGAGCGGCCGGTACGGGTGCGGCGCGGCGACCGGATCGCGATGACGTTCGCCCGGTCGGCCGGGCGGGACGGCAGTCCCTTCGGCCAGACGTACACGTGGCGGGGGCGGGTGCTGTCGGGCAGCCGCGTGGTGGCCGAATTCGATCAGAGCACGGGGACCGGCGGCGAGGTGGTCGCAACCACCTCCGACGCCTGATCGTCTGGCTCAACAACCAATCCACACGGGGGAGTTCACAAGGATGACAACCAGCACAACGGCGGGGGCGGCGCTGGAGCAGCACCCGGACGGGCGGCCGGTCCGCACGTACGACGTGGTCGCGCTCAACGTGCCCATCGCGTACAACGCCTTCGGCGACCACGACCGCAACGGCGCGCTGTACACGCTCGCCTCGGACGCTCCGGTGCTGCGGGAGCTGGCGGCCTCCTGGCCGCAGCCCTTCCCCAGCTACCTGGAGCACCCCGAGCTGGTGCCCGGCCCGCACCCGCTCGCCCGGCCGCTGGTCCTGCGGGTCCGGCGCGGGGAGCGGCTGCGGGTGCGGCTGACCAACGAACTCTCGCGCCGGGCCGGCATCACGCTGCAGGGCGTGCGCTACGACGTGCGGACCATGGACGGTCTCGCGGCGGGCGCGAACCCGGACAGCAGCGTGGCGCCGGGCGGCACCCGGGTGTACGAGTGGGTGTGCGAGCACGAGGGCGTGTTCCACTTCGGCGACATGTCCGACGCGCGCGGCGAGGGCTCGCAGAGCCACGGCATGGTCGGCGCGGTGGTGGTCGAGGCGCCGGAGGCGACCTGGACCGACCCGGAGACGGGCGGGCCGCTGGCCACCGGCCTGTACGCCGACATCCATCTGCCGGACCGCAGCTTCCGCGAGTTCGTGGTCTTCATGATGGAGTACCCGAGCAACGACAACCCGGCGGTGCCGCCGCCGATGCACGGTCACGGCGGCGGCCACGGGGGCGGGGACGGCGGCGGCCACGGCGACGGGGGCCACGCCGCCCTGGCCGCCTCCCCCGCCGACCCGGGCATCTACCGGCCGTCGGCCGCCGGAGCCCCCGCGACCCGCCCGGGCACCTCGGACACCGTCGACGACCTCACCCCGCTCAACAACGCGATGCTCCCGGTCAACCACCGCATCGAGCCGATGGAGTGGCGGATGTACCGCTACCACCAGCTCCTGGAGCAGGGGAAGATCGACCCGGTCCGCGACGCCGTGATCGGCGAGGAGGTGCACCACAGCTCCTGGCTCTTCGGCGACCCGGCCACGCCCGTGCTGCGCGGCTACTCCGGCGACCCGACCGTGATCCGCCTGGTGCACGGCGGCATGCGCGACACCCACGTCTTCCACACCCACCTGCACCAGTGGCGGCTGCGCCCGGAGGACGAGAACGCGCCGATCGTCGACTCCGTCAGCATCGGCCCGCAGGAGGCCATGACCCTCGAACTCATCGGCGGTCTCGGCTCGAAGCAGGGCGCGGTCGGCGACTCGATCTGGCACTGCCACATGTACGTGCACTTCCACATGGGCATGTGGGGCCTGTTCCGGATCTTCGACACCCTCCAGGACGGCACCGGCCACTACCCGGACGGGCGGCCCATCCAGGCCCTCGTGCCGCTCCCCCACCGGGCGCCGCCGCCGGAGCCCACGCCCGAGCGGCCCGGCTTCCCGGGCTTCATCGGCCAGTCGGCGACCTTCCCGCAGAAGAACCCGCGCCCGCCGCGGACCCCGCTCCAGCCGCCGGGCATGGGCCGCGAGCCCACTCCCCTGGAGGTCGCCGCCTTCGTGGACGACCCGCAGCCCGGCGAGGCGTTCACCAAGATCGGGCCGGCCGACGCGCCCGTACGCCGCTTCCACCTGGTCGTCACCAACGGCACCCTCTACTACCACGGGGACCCGACCGACCAGCACGCCACGACCTGGCACGACCACAACGCGCACTTCTACGTCCTCGCCGAGGAGATCGAGGAGGCGGGCGGCCTCGACGCGTTCAAGCGGCAGCTGGCCGCGGGCGAGCGGACCCTGGAGCCGCTGGTCATCCGCGCCAACAAGGGCGAGGTCCTGGAGCTGACCCTCACCAACGCCCTGCCGGCCGGGGCGCAGAAGGAGTCGGCCTTCGACCCGCCGCTGCCCTTCCAGCCCGAACTCGGCCTGCACACCCACCTGGTGAAGTACGACCCGCTGGTCTCCGACGGCTCGGCGGTGGGCTGGAACTACCTGTCCGCGACCACCACGGCCGACCAGGGCGAGGAGGCCTTCGGCCAGTACAACTCGTGGACCTACCGCTGGTACGTGGACGAGGAGTTCGGCACCGTCCTCTTCCACGACCACCTGCTCGCCAACTACCGGCAGCGGCACGGTCTGTTCGGCGCCCTGATGGCCGAGCCGGAGGGCGCGACCTGGGTCTCGCCGCAGGACCACACCAAGGAGCTGCGGCGCGGCACCCAGGCCGTCATCAAGCACGCCGACGGCACCGCGCACCGCGAGATGGTGCTGGCCATCGGCGACTTCGTGCCGATGGTCCGGCACGGGCACGGCGACCACGGCGGCCCGATCAACCCGCCGCCGGCCCCCGGCGCCCCCGACGACCAGGGCGTGATGGGCGTCAACTACCGCAGCGAGCCGCTGTCCGAGCGCGGCGGCGACCCGGCGCACTGGTTCTCCAGCGCCGAGCACGGCGACCCGGGCACCCCGCTGCTGCGCGGCTACCCCGGCGAGGACCTGCGCGTCCACGTCGTGCAGGGCTCGCACGACCTCCAGCACAGCTTCACCCTCTCCGGGGCGCGCTGGCGGGAGTGGGCGGGCCGCGAGGACACCGCCTGGCGCAACCAGCAGACCTTCGGCATCTCCAACGTGGCGCAGCTGCGGCTCGCCCCGACCCTGGGCGCCGGCGACCACCTGTGGTCCTTCAGCGCGGGCAACGACCTGTGGCTGGGCTGCTGGGGCCTGCTACGGATGCACGACCGGCGGCAGCCGGACCTGCCGCCGCTGCCGGGGCGCGGCCCCGGGCACCCGTCGCCGGTGCCGCTGCCGCCGCGCCGCCGGGTCCGCCGGCACACCGTGCGGGCGCGGGCCCAGGTCATCGAGTACAGCCCACTGCGCACCGACCCGTACGGGCTGGTGTTCGCCGCCGAGGGCGAGGGCGGGCCGGAGGAGGGCCCGCTGGTGCTGCGCTGCCGGGCCGGCGAGTGGGTGGAGGTCACCCTGGTCAACGAGCTGGACGGGCCGCCGCCCGCCAGCCCGCTGGACCCGCGGCTGATGAACGAGGAGGACCCCGGGGCCCGTACGGTCTCCGGGCGGGTCTCGCTGCACCCGACGCTGCTCGACTTCGACGTGCGGACGGACGACGGCGCGCACGTGGGCCGCAACTCCGACTCGACGGTCAAGCCGGGGTCCTCGCGGACCTACCGGTGGTACGCCGCCGAGCCGGGCGTGGTGCTGCTGCGCTCGCACGCGGACGTCATCTCGCACCCGCGGCGCGGCCTGGTGGGCGTGCTGGTCGTGGAGGAGGCCGACGCCACGCCGTACGACCCGGACACCGGCCGCGAGCGCTGGACCGGCGAGCGGGCCGTGGTCCGGCGCCCGCACGCCGAGCCGGTGCGCGAGCTGGTCCTGGTCACCCAGGACGGCCTGCGGCTCTACCACGACGGCGACCTGACCCAGCCGGTCACCGACCTGTTCTCGGACAGCCCGGACGACGCCGGCCAGAAGGCGTACAACTACCGCAGCGCCGCCCTGCACCCGCTGGACCCGGTGCTCTCCGACCCGGAGCCGCCGACCCCGCTGCTGACCGTCCGCCCGGGCGACCAGGTGGCCGTCCACCTGGCGATCGGCTCGCACCGGATGCGCAACCAGGGCTTCACGGTGCACGGGCAGGTGTGGGACGCCTCGGAGACGGGCCTCGGCTGGTACGTGTCGACGATCGGCGCGCTGGCCGCCGGCAGCACCCGGACGGTGCGCTTCCGCGCGCAGCACCCGGGCGACCACCTGTACCGCACCAGCAACATGCACTGGGGTGTCAGCGAGGGCTGGTGGGGACTGATCCGTGTAGAGGAGGGTCCATGACCGACGTCGTATCCGCACCGACCACCGACCCGCGGCTGCCCGCCGCACCCGACACCATCGCCGTCTACACCGACCTGAACTGCTCCTTCGCGCACGTGGCCGTGCACCGGCTGCACGAGACGCGCCGGCGTCTCGGCCTGGAGGGCAGGATCTGGTTCGACTTCCGCGCCTTCCCGCTGGAGCTTTTCAACCGCGAGGTCAACGCCCGCCCGGGCGTCGACTCGGAGATCGCCGTCCTCGGCTCCCTGGAGCCCGAGGCCGGCTGGCGGCTCTGGCAGGGCCCGGACTGGACCTACCCGGTCACGACGCTGCCCGCCCTGGAGGCCGTCCACGCGGCCAAGGCCCAGGGCTGGCACGCCAGCGAGCAGCTGGACCGCGCCCTGCGCCGCGCCTTCTGGGCGCAGGGCCGCTGCATCTCGCAGCGCCACGTGATCCTGGAGGTCGCCGAGGAGACGGGCGCGGTGGACGCCACCGCGCTGGCCGCCGCCCTCGACAGCGGCACCTCCCGCCCGGCGATCATGGCCCAGTACGACTCGGCCCGCGACGGGCGCGTCAACTGCAGCCCGCACGTCTTCCTGCACGACGGCACGGAGGCGGCGAACCCGGGCATCCGGGCCCGCTGGATCAACGGCGACTTCGGCACGGGCTACCCGTTCGTCGACGAGGACCGCCCGGAGATCTACGAGAAGCTGCTGCGGCAGGCGGCGGAACTGCTCTGAGCGCACGACCGCGGGGCCGTACGCCAGGACGGACTGTCCTGGCGTACGGCCCCGTGCCGTGTGGCGGTGTTACTTGACGTTGACCGCGGCCCAGGCGGTGTTGACCGCGTTGTACTCCGCGCTGCCGGCGCCGAACAGGTCGGTGGCGGCGGAGAGGGTGGCGGCGCGGGCGCCCGCGTAGTCCGTGGTGGAGGTCATGTAGGTGCTGAGGGCCTTGTACCAGATCTGGTAGGCCTTCTGGCGGCCGATGCCGGTGACGGTGGAGCCGTCGAAGGTCGGGGAGTTGTAGCTGACGCCGTTCAGGGTCTTGGCGCCGCTGCCCTCGGCCAGCAGGTAGAAGAAGTGGTTGGCCGGGCCCGAGGAGTAGTGGACGTCGAGGCGGCCGACGGTGGAGGACCAGTAGTCGGCGGAGTTGCCGTCGCGGCTGGGCTTGTCCATGTAGCGCAGCGGGGTGCCGTTGCCGCGGATGTCGATCTTCTCGCCGATGAGGTAGTCGCCGGCGTCCGTGGTGTTGTTGGCGTAGAACTCCACCGCGGTGCCGAGGATGTCGGAGGTGGCCTCGTTCAGGCCGCCCGACTCGCGGCGGTAGTTGAGACCGGCCGTGGAGGCGGTCAGGCCGTGGGACATCTCGTGGCCGGCGACGTCGAGCGAGGTCAGCGGCTTGAGGTTGTTGGTGCCGTCGCCGTAGGTCATGCAGAAGCAGGAGTCGGACCAGAAGGCGTTGACGTACGCGTTGCCGTAGTGGACGCGGCTGTAGGCGGCGACGCCGTCGCCGCGGATGCCGTTGCGGCCGAGCTCGTTCTTGTAGAAGTCCCAGGTGACGGCCGCGCCGTAGTGGGCGTCGGCGGCCGCGGTCTCGCGGTTGCTCGGGCTGCCGTTGCCCCAGGTGTCGGTGCTGTTGGTGAACAGCGTGCCGGTGCCGGACGTGCCGCCCTTGAGGTCGTACGTCTTGTGGCCGCCGCGGGCGGCGTCGGTCAGGGTGTAGCCGGCGGAGGTGCCCAGGGTGACCTGGCCGCTGTACTGGGTGTTGCCGACGCCCGTCTCGATGGCCTCGTAGGAGTACAGCTCCTTGCCCGAGGTGGCGTCGGTGATGACGTGGCGCTCGCTCGGGGTGCCGTCGTGCTGGGTGCCGTGGACCACGGTCTCCCAGGCGAGGGCGGGCTTGCCGTCGGCCGCCCAGATGACCTTGCGGGCGTCCGCGGCGGCGGCCGGGGCGACGGCGGCCTTCGTGGAGGCCACGGCTATGCGGGCGTTGGTCGCCTTGGTGGTGGAGCGGGTGCCGTTCTTCTTCTGGTGGACGACGAGGTCGCCACCGAGCACCGGGATGCCCTGGTAGGTGCGCTCGTAACGGGTGTGGACGGTGCCGTCCGCGTCCTTGATCACGTCACGGGCGACCAGCTTCTCCTGGTCGGACAGGCCGATCGCCTTCGCGGTGCCGGCCGCACCGCTCTGCGCCTCCTGGATGGCGGCGGCGCGCTGGGCACCGCTGAGCACGATCGCGGTGGCGCCGGCCTCGCGCTGGGCGTCGGCGTTGGCGGAACCGGTCTGGACGCCGACGACGACCATGGCGGCGGACGCGATGAGGGCGGCGGCTCGGGCGGTGGTACGAGAGGTACGGCGCGAGGACTGCTGGCGGATCACGCGGGCTCCTTCGCTGATGAAGCGTGGGGGTTTCGTGTGGGGGGTGGTGCGGGTGCAGCGTGCCAGCGAGCAGCCCTGATTGACAGGTATGCAACAAGGATTTGACCAACCGTTGTCCGAAGGGCGGCCAACTCCGTCCGCTATACGGCGAGCTGACCGCTCCAAGGGTCGACAAGGGTGGACATAGGGGTGGGCGAGGGGTGGACGAAAGGGTCCGAAGGGCGTCGGACGGGTGTACGGAACCGGTACCTCCCGTCCACCGGGCCCGGTGGACGGGGCCCGGTGGGATCCGGTGGACCGGGCCCCGCGACCGGGCGCCGTCAGCCGGACATGCCGAACATGCCGGACGTCCGGAGCACCGCCCGCGGCGGGACCGGCAGCGGGTCCGTGCCCGACAGACGGTGGAGGACCGGGGGTTCGGCGGCGCCGGCCGGGGCGCAGAGGGCCAGGGCGGCGTCGTGGGCCGGGCCGGCGGGCAGGTCGTACAGGCTCCAGCCGGCCGGGGCGGGGGCCGGGCCGCTCAGGTCGTCCAGGTGCGCCGCCCGGCCGAGGCCGGTGCCGAGGCCCTTCAGATACGCCTCCTTGCGCGCCCAGATCCGGCCGAAGGCCGCGGCCCCGTCCTGCGACCCCGGGCCGGCGGCCGCCACCTCGGCGCGCTCGGCCGGGTGCAGGACGGCGACCAGTTCCCGTACGGCGGAGGGATCCGGGCGCAGTTCGACGTCCGCGCCCACCGGGACCGGGGCGGTGGCGACCAGCACCCGGCCGCGGGTGTGCGAGAGGGAGAAGTGCAGCGGCGGGCGGGCGGTCGCGAGGGCGGGCCGGCCGTGCGGTGCGCCGCAGCAGGGGCAGGGCTCGCGCCGGAACTCCAGGTCCGCCGGCCGCTCGCCGAGCAGCCCGGCCAGGACGGTGCGCAGCGCGACGTGCGCGGCGACGTAGAGCACCCGGTCGGCGGGCCGCAGGAAGGCCGCCGCCCGCTCGCGCTCCCGCGCGTCCAGCACGCCCGGGTCGAGCAGCGCCGGGGCGAGCGGCGGCGCGGCAGCGCTCTCGTCCAGTTCCAGCAGCCAGGCTTCGGCACGCATCGGTCGGCCCCCGTCCTTCCGGTCCGGCCCCGACCGTACACGCAGCCTGGGGTCGAACTCCCCCGCGAGCGGCGGGTTCCGGCCGTGACGGCCCGGGGGGGCGCCGGATGCCGTGCGTCAGGCGGCGCCGAGCGGCGTAGGGCGGTGTCAGGCGGTGCGCTTGCGCGGCGGGGTCTTCTTCGCGGGCGCCGCCGGGGTCGCCTTCTTCGCCGCGGCCGTCTTCGCGGTCTTCTTCGCCGCCGCGGACTTCTGCGCGGGCTGCTTCTTCGCCGTCGACTTCACCGCCGTCGACTTCGTGGGGGCCGGGGCCTGCTTCGCGGCCGTCTTCGCCGTCGACTTGCGGGCCGGCGCGGCCGTCTTCTTCGTCGCGCCCTTCGCCGTGGACTTCTTCGCGCCCGTCTCCTTCGGCGTCGCCGCCGCGCGCTTGCGCGGGCGCAGTTCGGTGACCGGCGCCGAGGCGGCCGCCTCGGCCACCTCCTCGCCCTCGGCACCCTCGCCCCTGGCCTGCTTGGCGGCCCGGACGCTGCTCTCCAGGGCGGCCATCAGGTCGATGACCCGGCCGCCGCCGGCCGCCTCGGGCTCCGGCGGGGCGATGCCGGCGCCGCCCTCCGCCTTCGCGGCGATCATCTCCTCGACCGCCTCGCGGTAGTCGTCGTGCAGGGTCGAGATGTCGACCTCGCCGAGGGTGGCCATCAGGGCGTCGGCCAGGTCGAGTTCGGCCTCCCGCACCGTCACCGGGGTCTCCGGGGCCACGCCCTCCGGGGCGCGGATCTCGTCCGGCCACAGCAGGCCGTGCATGGCGATCACGTCGTCCACCACCCGCAGCATGCCGAGCCGCTCGCGCCCGCGCAGCGCGTACTTCGCGACCGCCACCTTGTCGCTGCGCTTCAGCGCCTCGCGCAGCAGGGTGTACGGCTTTGCGGCGGGCACGCCGTTGGCGGAGAGGTAGTAGGCGGCGTCCATCTGGAGCGGGTCGATGTCACCGGCCGGGACGAAGGCCACGATCTCGATCGTCTTCGCCGTCGGCAGCGGCAGCGCGGCCAGGTCCTCGTCGGTGATCGGGATCATGGTGCCGTCGGCGTCCTCGTACGCCTTGCCGATCTCCGCCTGGGTGACCTCGGCGCCGTCCAGCTCGCACACCTTCTTGTAGCGGATCCGGCCGCCGTCCTCGGTGTGCACCTGGCGGAAGGAGACGGACCGGCTCTCGGTCGCGTTGACCAGCTTGATCGGGATGCTGACCAGGCCGAAGGATATGGCCCCGTTCCAGATGGATCGCACGTTTCATCCCCTTCGTCCTGATACGTCCCGATATCCGTGGGATTCTCATCGTATGACGCCCATCACCGAGGTGGAGGGGCGCCGACTGGCCCTCAGCAACCTCGCCAAGGTCCTCCACCCCGCCTCCGGCACCACCAAGGGCGAGCTGCTGCACTACTACGCCACCGTCGGGCCCGTGATCCTGCCCCATCTGCGCGACCGGCCGGTCTCCTTCCTGCGCTATCCGGACGGCCCGGAGGGGCAGCTCTTCTTCACCAAGAACCCGCCGCCCGGCACGCCCGCCTGGGTGAAGACCACCCCGGTGCCGCGCTCGGACGCCCCGCGCGCCCGGCAGGTCGTGGTCCAGGACCTGGCCACGCTGATGTGGGCGGCGAACCTGGTCGTCGAGTTCCACACCCCGCAGTGGCGGGCCGACGCCCCCGCCGTGGCCGACCGGCTGGTGCTCGACCTCGACCCGGGGCCGCCGGCCACCGTGGTCGAGTGCTGCCGGGTCGCCCTCCACCTGCGGGAACGGCTGGCCGAGGACGGCCTGACGGCCTTCCCGAAGACCTCCGGCTCCAAGGGCCTGCACCTGCTCGTCCCGGTCGAGCCGACCCCGTCCGAGACGGTCTCCGCCTACGCCCGCCGGCTCGCCGTCGCCGCCGAGGCGGAGCTGCCCCGGCTCGTCGTGCACCGGATGGCGAAGGCGCTGCGGCCCGGCAAGGTCTTCGTGGACCACAGCCAGAACGCCGCCGCGAAGACGACCGCGACCCCCTACACCCTGCGCGCCCGCCCGCTGCCGTCCGTCTCCGCGCCCGTGACCTGGGACGAGGTCGCCGAGACGGCCCGGAGCGGGGCGCCGGAGCGGCTGGTCCTGCTGATGGACGCGATCGGGCCGCGCCTGGAGGAGTACGGGGAGCTGCTGGCCCCGCTGTTCGACCCCGCCGTCGCCGGACCGGTGCCATGAGCCCCGGGCCCCGCCCCGGACCCGGGCCTGAGCCCGGACCTGCCCCGGGTCCCGGACCTGACCCTGGCCCCGGACCCGGACCTGAGCCCGGACCTGAGCCCGGAACCGGACCTGGCCCCGGACCGGGACCCGGACCTGCCCCGGGTCCCGAACACGACCCTGGCCCCGGACCTGACCGTGGTCCCGGACCCGGGCCGGGCCCGGAGCCGGACCCCGACGTCGTGCTCCGGCCGCCCGTGGACGTCATGCGGCCGCGGGCCGCCGACGCGCTGCCGCGGCAGGACGGCGTCCCGGGCGGCTACCAGTACTCCCTCAAGCTGGACGGCTTCCGCGCGCTCGCCTTCGTCCTGGAGGGCGGCCAGGTCGTCCTCCAGTCCCGGGCCCGGCGCGACCTGTCCCCCGAGTTCCCGGACATCGCCGGGTACCTGGGCGAGCGGCTGCCGCCCGGGATCGTCCTGGACGGCGAGCTCTGCGCGTACCGCGAGGGCCGGATCAGCTTCACCGACCTGCTGCGCACCCACCGGGACCGGGCGCGGGCCGGGGTGCCCGTCTCGTACATCGCCTTCGACCTGCTCGCGCTGCCCGGGCACGACCTGCGCGCCCTGCCGCTGCGCGAGCGCTGGGAGCTGCTCGGCACCGCCCTCGCCGGCACCGGGCCGCCGCTCCAGCGGGTGCTGGCCACCGAGGACGAGGACACCGCCCGCGAGTGGTTCGACGCGCTGCGCGAGGCCGGGGTGGAGGGGGTCGTGGCGAAGGCCTGGAGCTCGGCGTACCGGCCCGGCGGCACCTGGGCCTGGCGCAAGGTGCGGCACTCCGACACGGTGGACGCCCGGCTGGTCGGGCTCTTCGGCCCGCCCGCGCGGCCGCACGCGCTGCTCGTCCGGCTCCCGGACGGGCGCGAACTGCGGACCTCGCCCCGGCTCACCGGCCGCCAGGCGCACGAGGTCGCGGCCCCGGCCGCGGCCGCCGGAGTGGCCGCCGAGCCGGTGGAGCACCCCGAACACGGACCGGTGCGCCCGGTCACCGGCCCGGTGACGGTCGAGCTCCTGGTGATCACGGGCCGCCAGGACACCGCCCGCTTCGTCCGCGTCCGGGAGACGGAACCCTGGCCGGAGCCCTGAGCCGGCCCTGGGGCCGGCGCCGCCGCGTATCCCGACCGCGCCCCGAGCCGGGGCCCGCGCCCGGCCCGATTCGACGCCGGAGCCGGGGCCGAACCCGATCCGGGTCCGCCGAGCCCCCGGGGACCGGGCCCCCGGACCCCTGCCTGCCCCGCCCGCGCCCCGGGCCCACCCGGGCCCGCCGCGTATCCCGACCGAGGACCGAACCCGAGCGGCCCTGGGGGCCGTACCCGGCCCGAGCCGGCACCGGATCCCGAGCCCGAGCCCGGGCCCCCAGCCGGGGGCCAGTCCCTAGGGATCCGCCCCCGGGCCCCTGCCGGCACCGCCCGGCCGGACACCCGACCCCAGTCCCGGCCCCGCCCGCGCGCCGAGCCCACCCGGCCCGACCCTGAGACCCCAACACCCGGGACCCCGGGGAACCTGGCCCCGGGCCCTGCCGAAAGCACCCGGCCGGACACCCGGTCCCGGCCCCGCCCGCGCCCCGCGCCTACCCCGGCCCTGAGACCCCGGGCCCCGGGCCCCGGGCCCACCCTGCCCAACCCTGAGGCCCCAGCCCCCAGCCCCCAGCCCCCTGTCCGGCGCCTTCAGGCCCCGCCCCGGCCCTCACCCTGCGCACCTCCCCGGCCATCGCAGCGTCCTTTTGGCCGGAACCCGGTGGGCGTCGGCCTCCGTTCCGTTCCGGACAAAGTCCCCGGGCGCCCGGCGCGCGGCGGCGGGGGCGCACTCCGGCGCGCAAGTGCGCATGTCCGGCGGGCGCGGGCGGGCGCGCGAGCCGGGGGGAGGGGGTGCGCGAGGGCTTCGGAGCGGCGGGGCGGGGGTTCGCCGGGGCTCCGGGCGGACCCGTGGATGGCGCAAAGCGTGCGGCCGCGCGGGGGTTGGGGGACCGCGTGCGGCGGGCGGGTCCTGGTGAAGGGCCCGTTGGTGCACACTTGCTGCCTGGTACAGCGCGCTCACGGGGAAGGCGGCCTGCATGCTGACGGGGATCGAGGAGGTCGACTGGGCCTCGCTGGGCCATGCCTACGGCCCCGCCGACGACGTGCCGGAGCTGCTGCGGGGCCTCGCCTCCGCGGATCCCGCCGAGCGCGAGAACGCCCTCGACGGCATGTACGGAGCGGTCCACCACCAGGGCGACGTCTACGACTCGACCCTCGCCTGCATCCCCTTCCTGCTCGAACTCGTCGCCGATCCCACCGTCCAGGACCGGGGCGGCATCGTGGAGTTGCTCACCAGCATCGGCGGCATCGACCTGTGCGGCGACGAGGAGCTGGACGAACTCGACCCGGACGACGCCGAGTTCACCCCGGCGGCGAACTACGCGATGGCGGCGGCGGCGGTCGCCGCCGGCGCGGACGTCTTCCTCGGCCTGGTCCACGACCCCGACCCCGAGGTCCGGCTGGCGGCGCCGTGCGCCCTCGCCTCGCTGCACGGCGACCCGGTGCGCGTCCTCGGGCTGCTGCGGGAGCGCCTGACGGTGGAGCGGGACACCGAGGTGCGGCTCGCCCTCGTCGCCTCGGTCGGGCGGATCGCGCTGCGGCACGAGTCGCTGCGCGCCGAGACCGTGGAGTGGCTGGACTGGCTGTCGCGGGCCGCGCAGGCCCCGGGCCTGCGGCTGGCCGCGCTCGCGCAGCTCGCCCGGGTGGCGCCCGCCGAGATCCCGGACGACGTGGTGGAGCGGGTGACGGTGCTGCTGGACGAGGTGCGCACGGCGCCGGCCGGCGCGTGCGCCGAGCCGGCCCGGACGGGCGGCTCCCCCACCCTCGTGGGGCAGGTGCGCGAGCTCCTGGAGGAGCACTCGGCGGGCCGCCCCACCCCGTGGACCGAGGAGCTGCTCCGTACCCTGCACACCGCCCTGGACGACCGGGTCGACGACCGCATCGCGCTCGTCCTGGCCCAGCTGCGCAGCCCCGACTGGGGCCAGCGCTCGGACGCGATCTGGCTGTGCGGCGGTCTGATACGGGTCTGGCGCGGGCGGTACGACGAGGTGGTGCGGCTGGTCGGGGCGCAGTTGAGCGACCCCGAGCCGCGGCTGCGCGAGGCGGCCACCTCCTTCCTTGAGCGCCTCTTCGAGCTGGCCGCGCCCTCGGCCGACGCGCTCGCGGCGCGCCTCACCGCCGCCCCGACGGGTCCGCCCGACCCCCCGGCGTCCGCGCCGGGTGCGCGGACGGGCCGGGGCGGGGCGCTGCTCGCGCTGGCCCGGTCGGGCGACTCGCGGGCGATACCGCTGCTCGCGCGGGCCCTGGAGGAGCGCGAGGTGCGGCGGGAGCTGCTGTACGCGGTGGACGCGCTGGGCCCGGCGGCGCTGCCGCTGGCGCCGGTGCTGCGGCGCCGGCTCGCCGAGGTGGAGCTGGACGACCTGCTGTACGACCGGGCGGCGCCGCTGCTGTTCGCGCTGGGCGCGGTGCGCGGGGCGCAGGCGCTGCCGGAGGTGCTGCGGGTGCTGCGCGGGGCGCCGGCGAACCGGCGGGACTGGGTGCACGAGGCCTGTCTGCGGACCCTGGCGGCCTTCGGTCCGCCGGCGCGGGAGGCGCTGCCGGACGTGCGGCGGCTGCTGGCCTCGCCGTCGGCGGCGGTCTCGGCGATGGCGGCGCGCGCGGTGTGGGCGCTCGACGGTTCGCTGGACGAGGCGCTGGACACCCTGGACCAGTGGCTGCGGCCGGGCACCTCGGGCGACGAGTGGTGCGCGGCGGCCCTGTCGCTCGGGGCCATCGGCCCGGCGGCGGCGCGGACGGCCCCGGCGCTGCGGGCCGGGCTCGGGGCGCGGGAGCTGTGGGTGCGGGTGCGGTCGGCGGCGGCGCTGTGGCGGGTGACGGGCGACAGCGCGGACACCCTGCCGGTGTTGCTGGCGGCCTGGGAGGAGAACCGTCACACCCGGGTGGCGGTCGCGGAGTGCCTGGCGGAGATGGGCCCGGCGGCGGCGGGCGCCGAGCACGCGATCCGGGCGGAGCTGTCCCGAAGACGGCGGCACAACGCGCGCGAGGACGGCGCGGGTTCGCACGACGTGCACGACGACGAGAAGCTGCTGACCCTGTGCCGGGCGGCCCTCGCGCAGCTGGAGCGGCGCCCGGTCTGAGACCGCGCCTCGCGGGCCCCTCGGTACCGAGCGGATCAGCGGCCCGGTGTCCGGGCGGGCGGAACGGTCCTCCGTGTGAATATCGTCTGAGGAAGGACGGCACCGGCCGTCCCCCGGACGAGGGAGCAGCGTGGGAGAGCGCCGTCGGCGGCCGGTCGCCGTCACCACCGCGCTGTGCACGCTGCTCGCCGCCGTCGCGCTGCTCGCCGGCTGCGGCGGGCAGGGCGGGCTGCGGAGCGCCGGGCGGGCGCCGGACGCGGTCGGCCCGGTGCGGCTCTGGCCGGACCTGCCGCCGGCGACGAACCCGCCCATCGACTACGGCGAGAACACCACCGAGCGGGTCCCCGGCATCGCGGTCGGGGACAACGACGTGCGCGCGGTCGACCCAATCGCGGTCGTCCGGGCCGAGGTGCGCGGGCACGAGGCGGCGCGCTCGGGGCAGGACGGGCTGTACGAGGAGACCGTGCGGGCCATCGAGAGGTGCGGCACCGACCGGGCGGGTTGCCCGGTCCTCGCCCCGTACTACCGCGATCTCACCGGAAACGGGCGGGACGAACTGATCGTCGGCATCCGGATGCCCGAGCAGCAGCTCGGGGTGCGGGTCTACCAGGCCGAGAACGGCGGGCTGACCCGGATCATGTCCACGGTCGACCAGGTGGTGAGCATCGAGCTGGCCGGGCGGGACCTGATCGTCCGGGCGAGCTCGGCCGGGATCCCGGGCTACGAGTACCGCACGGCCTGGTCCTGGGACGCGCAGCAGCACACGATGCTGCCGGCCCGGGACGAGATCGTCCGGGTGCGGCCGCCGGGCGCCCGGGCCTCGACCGTGCCGGCGCCGGACTTCGTGAGCCCCAGCCCGTCCCCGTACCCGTCGCGGTCCTCAGGCGGTCCGCTGCCCGGCTCCTCCGGGGGCGGGCCGTGAGCCGGCCGAGGGCGGGAGCGGCCGCGGGCGGCCGGCGGCGGCTGCCGCGGCAGCCGGCCTGGACGGCGACCCTCACCTGGAAGGCCGCGGTCTTCATCGCCGTGATGTGCTGCGCCCTGGCCGCGCTGCTCGGCGCGCTGGTGCACGTGTCGGTGGCCGGGCAGACCGTGCGGGACTCCCGGGAGAAGGCGCTGGACCGGCTCGGCGAGGTGGGGCTGCTGTACGCGTCGGGCGAGCCGCTGCCGCCGTTCGCCGGGGTGGACCCGGCGGGCCTGCCGGCCGCGCTGCGGGCGCTCGCGGTGCGCGGCGAGCGGGGCACGATGGTGGCCGAGTTCGAGGGGCGGCCGACGATGTGGGCGGCGGGTCCCGCGGAGGGCCGCGCCCTGGCCGTACGCGTCGACTACACGCAGGGCGCGGCGACGATCGACCGGCTCGACCGCTCGATCCTCGGTTCGTCCGTGCTCGCCATCGGGGCCACGCTGCTCGTCGGCGCCTTCGCGGTGACCCGGGTGACCCGGCGGCTGCACGCGACGGCGACGGTGGCGCGCCGGATCAGCGCCGGGGACCTGGACGCGCGGGTCGGCGACCCGCGGACGAAGGACCCCTCGCGGCCGCAGGACGAGGTGGCCACGGTGGCGGCGGCGCTCGACACCATGGCGTCCTCGCTCCAGCGCAAGCTGCAGAGCGAGCAGCGGTTCACGGCGGACGTGGCGCACGAGCTGCGCACCCCGCTGACCGGGCTTTCCGCGGCGGCGGAGCTGCTGCCGGAGGGGCGGCCCGCGGAGCTGGTGCGGGACCGGGTGCGCACCATGCGGGCGCTGACCGAGGACCTCCTGGAGATCTCGCGGCTCGACGCGGGCACCGAGCGGGTGGACCTGGCGGTGCACGCGCTCGGCCCGCTGGCCGAGCGGGTGGTGCGGGCCGCCGCGGGCACCACGGGCACGGTGACCGAGGTGCGGGTGGTGCGGGACGCGACGGTGGAGACGGACCGGCGGCGCCTGGAGCGGGTGCTGGGCAACCTGGTGGCGAACGCGCACCGGCACGGGGCGGCGCCGGTGGTCCTGACGGTGGACGGGCCGGTGGTGACGGTCCGGGACCACGGCGCGGGCTTCCCGGACTACCTGCTCGCGGCGGGCCCGCAGCGCTTCCGCACCGAGGGCGGGGCGAAGGGGCACGGTCTGGGGCTCACCATCGCGGCCGGTCAGGCCGAGGTGCTCGGCGCGGAGCTGGTGTTCGCGAACGCGCCGGAGGAGGACGGGGGCGGCGGGGCGGTGGCCCGCCTGACGCTGCCGGAGTACGTCGACCTCGCGGAGCCGGAGCCGGGGCAGGGGCAGGGCGGCGCCGGCCCGGGCGAGGACGGCCCGGGCGCGGCACACCGTCACACAAAAGGGACATAAGGCTTACTGCTTGCTACGTTGCGGTCCATGACCGCACCGCCGCCGACGGACGCGAAGGACACCAGGGACGCGCCCCCGCCCGGGGTCCCGGTCCCGAAGCGGCGCGGTGTCGAGTTCTCGCTGCTGGTGGGCGCGGTGCTGATCTCGGTGCTCGGCTACGCCGAGGTCGGGCTCGCCCGCGGCGGCGCCGTCCCGCCGGACGCCGCCCGCTACGGCGCCGGGCTCGGCACCCTCGCGCTCCTCGCCCATCTCGCCGTGCGACTGCGCGCCCCGTACGCCGATCCGCTCCTGCTGCCGATCGCGGTGCTGCTCAACGGCCTCGGCCTGGTGCTGATCTACCGGCTCGACCTGGAGACGCCCGGCGACACGGCCGCGCCCACCCAGCTGGTCTGGTCGACCCTGGGGGTCGGCCTGTTCATCGTGGTGGTCCTGGCGATCCGGGACCACCGGGTGCTCCAGCGCTACGCGTACCTCTCGGTGGCCACGGCGCTCGCCCTGATGATCCTGCCCATCTTCTTCCCCGCCGTGAACGGGGCGAAGATCTGGATCCGGATCGGCGGACTCTCCTTCCAGCCGGGCGAGTTCGCCAAGATCCTGCTCGCCGTGTTCTTCGCCGCCTACCTGGCCGCCAACCGCAACGCCCTCGCGTACACCGGGCGGAAGATCTGGCGGCTGCAGTTCCCCACCGGCCGGGTGCTCGGACCGATCGTGGCGATCTGGGGCCTGAGCGTCTGCGTGCTGGTCCTGGAGCGGGACCTGGGCACCTCGCTGCTGTTCTTCGGCCTCTTCGTGATCATGCTGTACGTGGCGACCGGGCGCACCGGCTGGATCGCGGTGGGGCTGCTGCTCGCCGCGGCCGGCGCGTTCCTGGTCGGCTCGCTCGAACCGCACGTGCACGGCAGGGTGCAGGACTGGCTGGACCCCTTCGCCTCGATCCGGGCGGGCGACGGGCCGGGGCAGCTGGCGCAGTCGCTGTTCGCGTTCGCCGCGGGCGGGATGCTGGGCGCGGGGCTCGGCCTCGGGCACTCGGTGCTCATCGGCTTCGCCGCCAAGTCGGACTTCATCCTGGCGACGGCCGGCGAGGAGCTGGGCCTGGTCGGCCTGACCGCGCTCTTCCTGCTGTACGCGCTGCTCGTGGCCCGCGGCTACCGGGCGGGGCTCGCGCTGCTCGACCCGTTCGGGCGGCTGCTCGCGATCGGCCTGGCCTCGATCCTCGCGCTCCAGGTCTTCGTCATCGCGGGCGGGGTGATGGGGCTGATCCCGCTCACCGGCATGGCGATGCCGTTCCTCGCGCAGGGCGGCTCGTCGGTCGTCACCAACTGGGTGATCGTGGCCCTGCTCGTCCGGGTCTCGGACTCGGCGCGCGCCCCGCGCCCGGACATGGCCGACACCGGCGTCATCGCCCCGATCCGGCAGGACGCGTCATGAGGGGCCGCCCGTGATCCGCTACATCCGGCGGGCCGCCGCCCTGTGCCTCGTCCTGCTGGTCGCGCTCCTGGTGAACGCGGCCCGGGTGATGGTCTTCGAGGCGGACGAGCTGGACGACGACCCGGCGAACCGGCGGATCGCGATCACCCGCTGGGGCCAGCCGCGCGGCGAGATCCTGGTGGACGGGCGCCCGGTGACCGGCTCGCGGGACAGCGGCCAGCAGCTGCGCTGGGAACGCACCTACACCCAGGGGCCGTTGTACGCGCCGGTGACCGGCTACGCCTCGCAGACCTACGGCACGACCCTGCTCGAGCACGCCGAGGACCCGGTCCTGTCCGGCACCGACCCGATGCTCGCCCCGCTCCCGCTGTGGAACGACGTCAGCCGCGGCCGCCTGCCCGGCGGCGACGTGGTGACCACCGTGCGGGCCCGGATGCAGGAGGCGGCCTACCGCGGGCTCGACGGCAAGCGGGGCGCGGTGGCGGCGATCGAGCCGTCGAGCGGGCGGATCCTGGCGCTCGTCTCCTCCCCCTCGTACGACCCGGGGGTGCTGTCCGGCACGGGCCCGGCGGTCGCCGACGCCTGGCGGCGGCTCAACACCTCGCCGAACCAGCCGATGCTGGCCCGGGCGATCCGGCAGACGTATCCGCCGGGCTCCACGTTCAAGATCGTGACGGCCGCGGCGGCCCTGGACGCGGGCGTCGTGACCGACCCCGACGCGCCCACCGACACCCCGGACCCCTTCGTCCTGCCCGGCACCCGCCAGGTCCTCCCGAACGAGGCCACCGGCTGTGCGAACGCCTCCCTCGCCTATGCCCTCCAGTGGTCCTGCAACACGGTGATGGCCGGTCTCGGGGTGCGGACGGGGCTCGCGGACATGGTGGCGACGGCGGGGAACTTCGGCTTCAACGACCCGGGGCTGCGGATCCCGTCCTGGGTGGCGAAGTCCAACTTCGACACGGCCATGTCGGACGACCAGCTGGCCCTCTCCGCCATCGGCCAGTTCGACACCACGGCCACCCCGCTGCAGATGGCGATGGTCGCGGCGGCCGTCGCCAACAACGGCGAGATCGCCCAGCCGCACCTGGTGGAGCGCACCACCACCGCGTCCGGCACCACGGTCGACACCACCGGCCGCCGCAGCTACCGCCAGGCCATGCGCCCCTCGACCGCGACCCGCCTCCAGGAGCTGATGGTCCGCGCCGTGGAGGACGGCACGGGCACCAACGCCGCCATCCCCGGCGCCCGGGTCGGCGGCAAGACGGGCACGGCCCAGCACGGCCTGGGCAACACGGGCACCCCGTACGCCTGGTTCATCGCCTGGGCCCAGGCCGCCGACTCGGCCCAGCCGGCCGTCGCGGTCGCCGTGGTCGTCGAGGACGCGGAGGCCAGCCGCACGGACATCAGCGGCGGCGGCAGCGCGGCGCCGATCGCGAAGGCGGTCATGGAGGAGGCGCTGCGCCTTGAGGCGGAGGCGCGGCGCGGCTGACGCCCGGCCGGGCGCCCAAAAAACGCGGACGTCCCCGGAGGGGTGACCCTCCGGGGACGTCCGCCGGTGCCGGCGCCGCTACGAGCGGCGCGACCCCAGGAAGTCGACCAGCTGCCGCAGCATCCGCTCGAACTCCTCGGCGCTCATCCGGCAGTCCTCGAACTGCCCGTACATGTCGCCGAGTTCCACCTCCGGCCCGACGCGGCTGACCTGCGCGCTGGTGGTGGCCAGGGCGTAGTCCTCACCGGACTCCGCGAGCCGCCGCCACTCGCGCAGATAGCTCTCCACGGCGACGGCGGAGTCGCCGAGGGGAATCAGCACGGTCTCCACGGCCAGCCGCACGTCCTCCGGCACGCCGGGGGGTGCGGTGACGAGGACCATGCCGTCCTCGTCCACCGTGAAGGACCACGCGCCGGTGTCGGTCATCAGAGCCTTCCTTGCGGGAAGAAGGTGGACAGGGTGTAGGAACCGTCCTCGGCCTTCTGGAGGAATCCGGTCATCCGCACTCCTCTCACGGTGCCTTGGACCATGGTGCCTCCCCTCTTGTACTTGCCGGTCTCCAGGAGTTCGGCACCGGCCGCCATGACGTCCGCCGCCGTCCAGTCCGCGGGGAAGAAGGTGTGGCCGGCCCGTGCGGGCTTCGCCACGGTCGATCCGTCCGGCATGCGGGCGCCGACCGTGCCGTCGACCCGGACGGAGCCGTCGGGCGTGGTCACCAGGTCGCCGTTGATGTAGCGGTTCTCCGGGATGCCGCCCGTCTGGTCGGGGTGGAGGTGCCAGCCGGCGAAGTTGCCGTCGTCGGTGATGACGCCGTTGAGGACGTGCTCCCTGGTCTCCGCCGTGATCGGGCAGTTGTCGTTGTGGACCAGCAGGGAGGACGCGCCGGCGGCCACGTAGTACGTGTGCAGCTCGGAGACCGTCAGGTTGTGGACGGTCGCGTCCCGGCTGGTCCAGCGCTCCACCGAGGAGATCTGGACGTGGGTGCCGGCGCTGGTGCGCAGCCACTGGCCCCGCTCCAGGTCGGTGGCGTCGACCCACTTGCCCAGTTCGGGGACCCAGAAGGGGTGGCCGTCGGTCGCGGTGACCTCGGCCGTCTTCGAGCCCGCCGGGCCGTCGAGGTCGAGGGAGACCCTGACCAGGTGCTTCAGGCCCTTGCCGACGATCTCGGCGGTGACCTTCTCGACCCGGGTGGTCCCGGTCTTCGGGTCGGTCGCCAGGACCTTGTCGCCGGCCCGGACCTTCTCGATGGCCTTGGTGGTGCCGTCGGCCATCAGGACCCGGGTGCCGGGCACGAAGCTGTTGCAGGTGCCGCTGCCGCCCTCGGCCTTGCCCGAGCCGCCGCTGCCGCTGCTGCCGCCGCCGCTGCGCGAGGAGCCGCCGGAGGAGCCGCCGGGCTTGGACGGCTTGGAGCCGCCGCCCTTGCCGCCGCCTCCGCCCCCGCCGCCGTGCGAGGAGGACTTCGGGGCCGCCTTGGACTGGGCCGCCTTGTGCGTCGGGTTTCCGGTCTTGCGCTTCGCGGCCGCCGCCGCGTCGGCCCGCCGCTTGGCGGCTTCGGCGGCCTTCTTCTTCGCTCTTTGCGCGGCCTCCTTCTTGGCCTTCTCGATCGCGAGTTTCTTGGCCCGCAACGCCGCCGCCTCGGCCGCCTTGGCCGCCTTGAGCACGGCTTCCGCGGCCTTCTTGGCGGCCTTGAAGGCCTGGATGGCGTCGATGGTGCGGTTGATGGCCTTCAGGACCGACGGGATCTTGCCCAGCTTCGTCCACGGAATGGCGTCGAGGATGATGCTGCCGCACGACCACATGTCGCCGCCGAAGCAGGCCATGGCGTCGTTGATGCCGATGAAGTCCTTCAGGGTCTCCCAGGCCACGGCCAGGATGACCGAGGTGAGGGACTTGCCCATGGTCGACTGGGCCTGGGCGACCTGCGCCGCCGAGAGGCCGGCGCCCGCGAGCGCGGCCGCCTTCTCCGACGCGGTCAGGCTGATGGCCAGACCGGTGGGGTCGGAGTGGGTGACCGGGTTGTTCTGCGCGTACACGTACCCGTTGGCCTGCAGCGGGTCGTTCAGGTCGAGCAGCGGGTCGGCGGACAGGAAGCGTCCGACCACCGGGTCGTACAGCCGGGCGCCCAGCGGCTGGTAGCCGGAGGCGTCGTCCCGGGTCTTGCCGAGGAATCCCTTGTGGTTCTGCAGGTTGGCCGCGGTGGTGCCGCGTTCGTTGCCGAAGGGGTCCTGCTTGCGGATGCGCACGGACATGCCGCCGTAGAGGGCGACCTCCGCGTACGCGCTGCCCTGGTGGTCCGTGGTCTGCGCGACCAGGACCTCGGAGCCGGTGCCGTAGGCGTAGCGCATGACCGCGCCGCCGGGGGCCTCGTAGGTGCGCTGGGTGTTGACCAGGACGCCGCCCTGCTGGACGGTCACCTCGGCCTCGCCCAGGTGCAGGGTGGCCTGCTTGCCCTTGACGGTGAGCAGGCGCTCGCCGCCGGGGCCGTAGATGTGCCGGGTGTCGTTCTGCGGCAGCCACTGCTGGGCCGCGGAGGCGGCGTCACAGGTGGCCAGGACGATCGGCGTGGCGTTGGCGGTGGCTCCGCCCTGCGCCGCCAGGCACAGGTTGGACTGGAGGTGGGTCAGCTGCCCGTTGGCGCCGCGCCGCAGTTCCTGCGCGGCGACCTGGGCGGCGGTGGTGCCGCAGCGCTGGATCTGCACCGCGGAGCCGGCGGTGTTGGCCGCGGGCTGGAGGCACCAGTTGTCGTAGACCGACAGGGCGCCCCGGTCGGCGTCGGGCTGCGGCGCCGTCGCGGTGCCCGGGGTGGGGGTGAACTTGAAGTTCTGCGCGACCGTGCCGTTGCAGCCGTAGAGCTGGATCGGCTGGCCGGCGGCGCCGGTGCCCGTCTTCAGGTCCAGGCACTTCTGCGCCGGGCCCACGTACGGGGTCCTGCCGCCGGTGCCCGCGCCGGTGATCCGGTCGACCTTGCCGTCCCAGGTCCAGGTGAGGGTCTGCTTGTCGCCGTTCTGCACGGAGGTGACCGACTTGGTCTCTCCGGTCAGCTCGTAGATCCGCTCGGCCTCGGCCTTGACCTGCGCGCCCGCCGGGGTGGTGTAGTTCTTGGTCACCTTGGTGAGCGTGTGCGGCTGGCTGCCGTCGGCCTTGCCGTAGGCGTAGTCGGTGACGGCGTCCCGGGCGGTGTTGCCGGAGAGGTCCTTCTCGGTCAGCCGGGTGCGGTTGCCGAGCAGGTCGTAGTCGTACTCCTGCCAGTAGCCCGAGGAGTCGGCGCCGGCGGCGACGTTGAGCGTGCCGTCGGCGTTCTTCGGGGTGGAGCAGGCCTTGGTCGCCGGGTCCTTGGCGGTCCAGGCGGACTTCAGCTGTCCGATCGGGTCGTAGACGAAGCACTGGCGCTCCTCGATCCCGGTGGCCTTCTCCTGGATCGAGGTGACGTTGCCGGCCGGGTCGTAGGTGTACGCCCGGTTGGAGACGAGGTTGCCGCCGACGACGGTCTTGTCGGTGAGGGGGTCGGCCGCGCCCTTCTCGCGGTAGACCGAGTGCTCCTGGAGCTCACCGGTGCTCTCGTCGTACGAGGCCTGGGTCCAGACGCGGTACGGCTGGGCGCCCAGGGTGGAGCGCAGCACCTGGCCGTAGGCGTCGTAGGCGGTCTCCGAGCCGTACCAGTCCTTGCCGGATATGGAGAGCGGCTTGCCGTCCTTGTTGTAGCGGACGACCAGCTTCTCGGAGCCGAAGGCGCCGACCGCGGGAAGGGTCGACTCGTCCAGCATGCCGTTGTCGGAGTACGTGTACTCGTACCGGTAGTCCTTGCGGAAGCCCCAGGTGTCGACGATCGGCTGCGGCAGGGAGAGCGTGGTCGAGGTCGGCTGGTAGTCCTTCGTGTAGCCGTCGATGCTCTGGGTGTACGCCAGGTCGTCCGTGTAGCGCTTGGCGGTGGCGGGCATGCCCTTGCCGCCCGGGGCGGTGTCGTACGTGAACTCGGCGAGCAGGGCGCCGGCCGCGTCGGTCTTGCGCTGCTGAGCGGGGCGCGAGAGCTCGTCGTAGCCGTTCCAGATCTTGTTGCCACGCGCGTCCGTGGTGGTGAGGACACGGCCGCGGGCGTCGTAGGTCGTGGAGAGGGTGCCCGAGTCGGGGTCGGTCGCGGTGAGCGTCCGGCCGTTGAGGTCGTACGTCCAGGTCCACGGGTGCGTCGGGTCGGCCGACGGCACCGCCTTGGCGAGCTGGCCGAAGGAGTCGTACTGGTAGCGCGTGGACGTGAAGCCGCCGGGGGCGGCCGGGTTGAAGGTGTCCGTGCGCACGGTGCGGCCGGTCGCGTCGGTCCAGACGCGGTAGGACGAGTCGCCCTGCGGCTGCACGACCTTCGACCAGTCCTCGCCGTACTCGTAGCGGACGGCCCGCTCCGGGTAGGCCCGGGAGTAGGACTCCGTGGTGGCCGGGTCGATCCACTTCATGTACGGCATTTCCTCGGTCACGCGACCGAGGCCGTCGTACGTGTAGCGCGTGATGTTGGGGACCGCGGTGTCGCTGAGCGGGGTGAACAGCTCGCCCTGCTTGGACTCCTGGGTCAGGTAGGCGTTGTTGGTCTGGTAGACCTCACCGGCGTTGTTGTAGAGGGTGTCGGTGATCAGCCAGCCGGCGTCGTTGTCGGCCTGCTCCTGGGTCTGCCGCTCGCGGCCGAGGCCGTCGTAGAGGGTGACCGAGGTCTCGATCCGGTCTTCGTAGCCGCGTGCGTACGTGGTCACGTAGGGAGGCTTGCGGATCTTGATGGTGGCGTCGGTGGGGTCGGTCTCCTCCGCCGGGATCGTGTAGACCGCGCGGAAGTCCGGTACGCCGCTGCCGGGGCTGCGGCCCGGGGCCCAGGCCTCGGCCAGGCGGCCCAGCGGGTCGTAGACGGCCTCGCTGACCAGCCCGTTGGCGTCCGTGGTCTTCAGGGTGGTGCCGCGGCCGGGCTCCAGCTCCTGAATCTGGGTGTGGCCGAGGACGTTGGTCGTGGTGACCTTGAAGACCTGTCCGGTGGCGGGGCCCTCGGAGCCGTAGGTGATGGTGGAGGACTTCGGGGTCGGCTTGGCCAGCTGGTCCGGGTCGGTCTGCCGGATCACCCGGCCGATCGCGTCGAAGGCCCGCTTGCCGTTGGTCTGGAACGCGGTGCCGTCGCCGTTGAGGGACCAGGTCTCCGTGGCCAGGCCGCGGCTGTCGGCGGCGAGCGGCGCGCCGTAGGCGGCGCCGTCGTAGGCCGTGCGCGAGCCGCCCATCAGGGTCTTGGTGTCGTTCCAGTTCGCGGCCGCACAGGTGGTCGGCGAGCTGAGGACCTGCTTGGTGAGGCCGATCAGGTTCTTCGCGGTCTGGTGGACGTACTCGGACTTCACGCAGGACTCGTCACCGGTCTTGCCGGTGTCGCCCAGCGACTCCACCAGGACCGGCAGTCCGTACGCCGGCTCGTAGGTGGTGAGCGTCCGCACCGAGCGGACCGTGCGCGGGTCGTCGGTGTTGGTGCCGGAGGACTTGGTGTACGCGGTCTCCTCGGGCTCCGTCACGCGCCAGGCGCGCAGCGGGCTGAGGCCGTCCTCACGGTCGCGCCGGGCCAGCTCGGTGGCCTCGGGCTTCGTCACCGAGCGGGACAGCCAGTCGGTGTCGGCCTTGGTGGAGTCGGTGTACGTGAGCTCCTCGGCGATCCGGCCGGCGAAGGGCTCGCGGTCCTTGGCGATCTCGGCGCCGGTGATGTCCGTGACGGGCACGGTGTCGCCGAGGCCGCGGAAGAAGCGGGTGACGGACTTGGAGCGCTGCTGGGCGCTGGCGGCGTCGTCGGGGCCGGTGAGGACCGTGGTCTGCTCGAAGCCGGCGAACTGCGAGTAGGTGCGCTCGGCCTTCTTGGTGAACTCGGCCTCGGCCAGCTTCCAGGCCGGGTTCTTGTACTGGTAGGCCGTCTTGGTGCTGAAGCTGCCGTCGATGTTGGGCAGTTCCTCGACGGTGTCCACGACGTACTTGTGGAACCAGTCGATGTCCTGGACCTCGGGGTCCGGGTTCCAGAACGAGGGGTAGCACAGGCGGTCGTTGGCCTTCAGGGCCGCCTTGTCGTCCTTGCCCGGCAGGTTGCCGGTGAGGCAGTCGCCCTCGATGGGCTTGTACGTGACGACGGTCTCGCCGCCGTACTCGTTGATGACGCGGGCGATGCGCAGCCGGGAGAAGCCGGGGCGGTTCGGATGGACCGCCTTGACCCGGTTCGGCATGTCCTCGGTGTTGGGCTCGAAGCGGACCGAGTTGAGCGTGACGCTGGCGTCGGTGGTGCCCTTGCGGGCGTAGCCGGTGCGCTGGATGGACTCCAGCCACAGGGCGGTGTTCGGGCCGGTCTTCAGCTCGGCGAAGGACTGCTTGAGCTGGTAGACGTCGACGACCTGGCGGGCGTCGGTGTCGGTGCGCCGCTGGGCCGAGGTCTGGATCTTGTCCAGGCGCTTGCGGGTCCAGAAGGACGGGCCGGCGTTCCAGCACTTCTTGTTCGCTTCGCAGCGCAGGTCGGCCGGGGTGTCGAACCAGGGGCGGTACTGTCCGGGGTCCTTCGAGGTGAAGTTGGCCTCGGTGCAGGTGACGGTGCCGACGGTGTAGCAGCGCTCGGCGACCTCGAAGCCGACCCGGGCCGGGGCGGTCGCGGTGAAGATGTTGTCGCTGCGCTGGCCGTAGTAGATGTGGTCGAGCCAGCCGTCCCGGTCGTAGACGACCGGCGCCTTGAAGTTGAAGTTGCGGGCGTAGTAGTTCTGGTCCTTCTTCCACCACAGCGACATGGCGTTGCCGTGGACGTCCTCGACGTAGTCGAGGCCCCAGCGCCAGCCCTGGGTGCAGAAGGAGTTCTTCCAGTCCTCGGTGGTCGGGCCCTTGTAGCAGTCCTCGCCCGGGTGGTTGCCGTAGACCGGGACGGTGAGCACCGAGTCGGTGGTCGGGTCGTCGGCGGCGGTGCCGTGGTCGGACCAGCCGGGGAGCTTGTTCAGGCCGAAGTGGTACTTCGTGCCGTCCTTGGTGGTGACCCGCCAGTACTCGCCGTCCTTGGCGCCGTTGCCGGTGGCGGTGCCGCGCACCTGCTCGACCTTGGAGCCGTCGCCGTTGGCGGTGAACCAGGCGTTCTTGGTGTCGTCCCAGACCAGCTCGGTGGTCATGCCGCCGAGCGAGAGGGTGGCGTTGTTCGAGCCCCAGCACAGGTCCGCGGTGCGGTGCGTGGAGTTGTTGGAGCCGGCCTTCTTGGAGTCCTGGCGGCAGTTGGCGTAGGTGCGGGTGATGGAGCCCGCGTTGTAGTCCCAGCCGTCGCCGATCCAGGAGGCCTGGTTGTTGGTGGCGGAGGTGCGGCCGTCGACGGACTGCGAGGAGTACGCCAGGTTGATCTTCGGCATCAGTCCGCCGGCGGTCTCCGGGACCTGCACCTGGTAGCCGTAGGTGAAGGCGCCGGAGGAGGAGCCGGAGGCCCAGGAGCCGGAGGAGAGCAGCGGGGAGGCGGTGAAGTCGCCGGAGACCGAGGCGCCGGTGTCGAGCATGCCGACCGCGGCGCCGCCGGTGGCGGTGGCGGCCGGCTGGACGCCGTCGCGGTAGGCGGCCTTGGTGGCGCCGGCCGGGACGAAGCCCTCGCCGAGCAGGCTGGACACCGGGACGGTGCCGGTGACGAGGGTGCGGGTCGGGGACTTCCGGGCGGCGGCCGACCGGGTCGGCGCGTTCTTCGCGGGCACGGTCCGCACCGTGGAGCTGAGCCGCTGGAAGTTCCGCTTGCCGTTCCTGACGTCCTTGTCCTCCTCGGACAGGGACATCGTGGTGGTGCCGGTGCCGTCGGCGCAGTCGCCCTCGGTGGGGGCGGAGTAGACGCACTCGGGCAGCAGCATGAGGCCGAAGCGGTCGGCGGCCTGCGGTCCGTAGAGGTCGGCGAAGCCGGTGGTGTCGACGGTGAGGGCCACCTCGGCGGCCGGGTCGACGGTCGCCGGCGGGGTGACCTTCATGACCATGCCCGAGACGCCGGCGGTCACGGAGTCGGCCTGCGGGGCGAGGCTGACCTGCCAGTCGCCGGCCAGGGCCGCCGGGTCGCCGCCGGCGGGGACGCCGAGGGCGACCGGCAGGTTGTTGGGGCTGGTGACCGGCACGGTGGTGCCGGGGGTGCTGTTCGCGTCGATCGTCGCGGTGCCGGGGCCGGAGGGCCAGGGGACGATGTTGTCCGGCGCGTACTGGGGGATGTCCGCCTCGGGCGCCAGGGTCAGCGTCTTCTGCGCGGTGTCGTCACCGGGGGTCTCGGCGTTCTTCGGCAGCTCGGGGAGGTCGACCGTGCTGGTGGACTCCTGGCGGTTCATGCCGGGGCCGGGTACGGCGAGCGCCTGTCCGCCGAGGCTGGTGACCGTCAGCGTCGAGGACAACAGCAGGACGACCGCCGCGCGGCTTCGCCGCCGGCGCCGTCGTTGTGACTCCGTCAGGGCTGGGCGTCCTCGCCCCAGCCATGACAGCGGACTTGAAGCACGCATGCGCGTCGACTCCCACCCTGGCAACTTCGATACGGACGAGGTGCGGAAACACCGAAGGGCACACGCCTGTCTCAGGCGCGTGCGTGCGCACTCTCTGTCATGTCCCGGCCGCTTATCAAGATCGCTCCAGGCACCGGAGAACCGGTCAATGTGAGCTCGATCACGGGATGAAGGCGACCGCACCGCCATACTGACGACACGTCAGACGGAATTCCCGACTCCGGCCAACCCGGGGCAATGCGCGACCCAAAGGCCGCGAACCGGGCCCTGTTGACATGCCGTCAAGTCGACATCCCGTCAGTTCCCGGTTTGCATAACGGATTCATAAATCCTCCACGCATGGACGCGCCGCTTCACATGTGTGATCGTGTGCGCGCCTCATGCCCCGCGGCCTGCCGTCCGGGGCCGTCTGTGCTGTCCCATTCCACATGGTTCCCACGGGAGTAGACCGCCGTGACCGCGCCGCCCCGATATCCCCGATATCTCAGCCCCTTCGTGCGCACGCGCACCCGGCTGTCGTTCACCCTGGGCCTCGTCCTCGTCGCCCTCACCGCCGCCCTGCTGCCCTGGTGGCTGCCGGACGGCGGGCAGCCCGTCGAAGCCGGCGGAGCCACCAGGGCCACCCCGGCCGCCACCGGTCCGAAGGACGAGGCCGCCGCGGTGGCCGAGGCCGTCCGCACCGGCCGGAAGGTCCTCGTCGACACCGCCACCACGGCCACCTCGCTCACCTGGGCGCTGCCCGACGGGCAGTACCGCACGCGGATCACGGCCACCCCGACCCGGGCGAAGAACGCCCGGGGCGAGTGGGCCGACCTCGACAACACCCTGAAGCGCACGGCCGCGGCGCCCCGCGGGCTCGGCATCGCACCCGTGAACCCCGCCGTCCCGGTGCGCTTCGCGAGCGGAACGCCCGCCAAGGCGCGCGCCGACCGCTCCTTCGCCCGCGCCGAGACGCCCGGCGAGACGCTGCTCGCCGAGGTCGAACTCGACGGCCACACCGTCGCGTACACCTGGCCGGGCACCCTGCCCGAGCCGGTGCTCGACGGTCCGCGCGCCCTCTACTCCGAGGTGCTGCCCGGCGTCGACCTGCTGCTCGTCGCCCGCGAGGAGGGCGGTGTCGCGGAGCTCCTGATCGTCAAGACCCCGAAGGCCGCCGAGAACCCCGCGCTCGCGCGGGTGGGCTACGGGCTGCGCTCCGCCACCGCGGTCTTCCGCACCGACGCCGCGGCCCACCGGGTCGTCGTCCAGGACGAGGCCGGCAAGGAGATCGGCTCCCTGCCGACCCCCTTCGCCTGGGACTCCAGCGGTCGCGACCCCGAGCTGCCCGCCGGCACCCCGCACCGGGTCGCCACCGGCACCCCGGCCGAGGTCCTCAAGCTCTCCGGCCTCACCGGCATCGAGCCCGGCGCCAAGTCCGCCCAGCTGCCGCTGACCCTCGCGGGCGACGGCACGGGCGAGGCGCGCGTCCAGCTGGACGTCGCCGGCGCGGGCCTGCTGTCCCGCCCGGGCGTGCGCTACCCGGTCTTCGTGGACCCGACCCTCAACACCGCCTGGCAGGCCTGGACGACCGCCTACCGGCCGTACCCCAACACCAGCTTCTACAACGGCACCAACTTCTCCTCCGGCACCTCCGACGCCCGCGTGGGCTACGAGCAGGACACCGGCGGTCTGGGCCGCTCCTTCTGGCGGATGGGCTTCTCCAGCAGCATCAAGGGCGCCACCGTCTCCTCGGCCGCCTTCAAGGTGCTCAACAACCACGCGTGGTCCTGCGAGGCCCGGGAGTTCCAGTTCTACCTGACCGGCGCGATCTCCTCCGGCACCACGTGGAACTCCCAGCCGTCCTGGTCCGACCAGCTGCAGAAGAAGTCCTTCGCGCACGGCTGGTCCACCTCCTGCCCGGACGACTACGAGGTCTTCAACAACGCCGAGGTCGTCGGCGCCGCGCAGAAGGCCGCCACCAACGGCTGGTCGAACATCACCTTCGGCCTGCGCGCCACCACCGAGACCAGCACCTACACCTGGCGCAAGTTCCGGGCCACCTCGGCGACCCTGGAGGTCGACTACAACCGCAAGCCCTCCGAGCCCACCGGCGGCGCCTCCAAGCCCGGTGGCGCGTGCACGCCCGGCCCCGGCTCCGGCGTCACCATCGGCAAGACCGGCATCACGCTGTCCGCGAGCGCCAAGGACGCCGACGGCAACCTGAAGTCGCTGCGCTTCCGGATCTGGAAGACCGGCGGCACGGTCCCGGCCGGCACCTTCGTCACCACCAACAGCTCCGGCTACGCCTCGCTGACCATCCCGGTCACCGACCCGCTCCTGAGCGGCATCACCACGACCACCACCACGCTCTCCTGGGACGTGATGGCCCGGGACGCGGCGAACGCCGACTCCACGGTGTACCCGCCGGGCAGCGAGCCCTGCCGGATCACCGTCGACCCGAGCGGCCCGTCGCAGCCCATCGTCACCAGCCCGGTGTTCCTGCGCGCCACCTCGGACGGCGCCACCTGGGCCACGGTCGGCTTCGGCAAGACCGGCCCGATCACCTTCGACTCGCCCGGCGCCGTGAAGTTCACGTACAACTGGACCGGCGTCAGCCCGCAGACGGTCCTCGCCGACGCCGAGGGCGTGGCCACCGTGCCCGACCTGCGGCCGCTGAACGCCGGCCCGAGCACCCTCCAGGTGTACGCCTACGACAACCTCGGCAACCCGAGCAAGCGCACCGACTACACCACCTACATCCCGCCGAAGGAGAACGCCGACGGCCCCGGCGACGTGGGCGGCGACGGCACGCCCGACCTGCTCGTCGTCGACGAGAACGGCAACCTGCGGTCGTACGCGGCCCAGCCGGGCGGCGAGCTCTACGGCGCCCTGGCCGCCTCGTACACCATCGGCGCCGACGGCAAGCCCGACCTGGACCCGGCCGGCCACTGGTTCGACGCCGCCTCGGGCAAGGTCGCGCTCATCGCGCACTACCAGGACGCCTACCCGGGCGACGGCACCACGGACCTGTTCGCGGTCACCGTCGACGGCGGCTTCTGGCTCTACCCGGGCGACGGCTACGGCTCCTTCGACGCCGGCAAGCGGATGAAGGTCCGGCTGCCCGCGAACGCGCCCGCGCCGGCCACCTGGACCCAGCTCAAGGCGGTCGGTGACATCACCGGCGACAAGCTGCCGGACCTGGTGATCCGCTCCGGCCTCTCCTTCTGGGTGCTCTCCGGCTACACCGGCGGCACCGTGCAGACGGCGACCATGATGAACCCGGACGCCTGGGGCCGCCGCGACATCGTCAACCTGGCCGACATGAGCAAGGACGGCGTGCCCGACCTGCTCTGGCGGAACCTGGACAACGGCAACATGTACCTGCGCCGCGGCAAGCCGGGCGCGGCGGGCGGCGTCGACCTCAACTCGCTGATGCTGGCGGCCAACGCCGTCGCCGGCGACGAGGCCTTCGGCACCAGCTGGACCGAGGCCAACGTCTCCAGCGCGATCGGCATCCCCGACATCAACAGCGACGGGATCCCGGACATCTGGGCCCGCTTCGCCTCGGACGGGCACATGGCGGTCTACTACCCGTCGACCACCAACACCAACGCCCCGGCGAAGACGGTCATCTCCTCCGGCTGGCAGGTGAAGAAGGCCTTCGGCTGAGCCGTCGCGCCCGCAGGACGAAGGGGTGGGCCCCCGGTGCCGGATTCCGGCGCCGGGGGCCCACCCCTTGTGTGCGGCAGTCCGGCTACGAGGCGCCGTCCGCGATCGCCTCCGCCACCTCCGCGACCCGGGCCCGCTCCTCCGTCGCGAACCGCTCGCGGTCCAGGGCCTCCGCGATCTCCTCGTCCTGGGTCATCAGCAGGTCGAGGTTGGAGTCCCCGAGGTCGAAGACGCCCATGTCCAGATAGGCCTTCTGCAGGCGCTCGCCCCACAGCCCGATGTCCTTGACGCAGGGCACGATCCGGCTGAACAGCAGCTTGCGGAAGAGGTGCAGGAACTCGCTCTGCTCGCTCAGCTCCTCGGCCTCCCGCTTCGGGATGCCGAAGTTCTCCAGGACCTCGACCCCGCGCAGCCGGTCCCGCATGAGGTGGCAGCCCTCGATGACGAACTCCTCGCGCTCGCGCAGTTCGGCGTCGGTGAGCTGCCGGTAGTAGTCGCGCAGCGCCATCCGCCCGAAGGCCACGTGCCGGGCCTCGTCCTGCATCACGTACGCCAGGATCTGCTTCGGCAGCGGCTTGTCGGTGGTGTCGCGGATCATGCCGAAGGCGGCGAGCGCGAGGCCCTCGATCAGCACCTGCATGCCGAGGTAGGGCATGTCCCAGCGGGAGTCGCGCAGGGTGTCGCCGAGCAGGCCCTGGAGGTTGTCGTTGATCGGGTACAGCATCCCGACCTTCTCGTGCAGGAAGCGCCCGTAGATCTCGGCGTGCCGGGCCTCGTCCATGGTCTGGGTCGCCGAGTAGAACTTGGCGTCCAGGTCGGGCACCGACTCCACGATCCGGGCGGCGCAGATCATCGCGCCCTGCTCGCCGTGCAGGAACTGGCTGAACTGCCAGGAGGAGTAGTGCCGGCGCAGCTCGCCCTTGTCCTTCTCCGTGAGCTTGGGCCAGTACGTCGAGCCGTACAGGGCGAGCGCCTCGTCGGGGGTGCCGAGCGGGTCGTACGGATCGACCTCCAGGTCCCAGTCGATGCGCTTGGCGCCGTCCCACTGCTTGTCCTTGCCCTTCTGGTAGAGGGCGAGGAGGCGGTTGTGGCCGTCCGCCGCCTGGGGGTCGTACTCCCAGGTGAACCGGGCGGCGCCGGAGGCGGGCACCGACCAGAGCGGCTCCTCGGGGGCCTGGACGTAGAAGTCGTGCGTCGACACTGACGGCTCCTTCCCGCTGTCTGTCAGCAGGCTCACACGTTGGTAGACGCGGGGTCAACAAGTCGTGCGCGAGGGATTGACCGCGTTACTGACGAGGAGTCTCATAAAGTCATGCCCCGCCTGACCGAGCCCGACTTCAGCCTCCTGCGGGACGCCCTCGGGCCGCTGCGCGACCGCGAGCAGGTCGCCGAGCGGCTCCTGGAGTCCTCCCTCAAGCACTCCTTCGACCCCGAGACCGAGCTGGACTGGGACGCGCCCTTCGAGGAGGGCAAGTGGTTCTGGCCGCCGGAGCTGGTCTCCCTCTATGACACCCCGCTGTGGCACCGGATGTCCGAGGAGCAGCGGATCGACCTGTCCCGGCACGAGGCCGCCTCGCTGGCCTCGCTCGGCATCTGGTTCGAGATCATCCTGATGCAGCTGCTCGTGCGGCACATCTACGACAAGTCGCTGACGAGCAGTCACGTGCGGTACGCGCTCACGGAGATCGCCGACGAGTGCCGGCACTCGATGATGTTCGCCCGCCTGATCCGCCGCGGCGGCGCCCCCGAGTACCCGGTGCCGCGGATCTACCACAACCTCGGCCGCGTCCTGAAGACCGTCTCCACCACCCCCGGCTCCTTCGCCGCGACCCTCCTCGGCGAGGAGATCCTGGACTGGATGCAGCGCCTCACCTTCCCCGACGAGCGCGTCCAGCCGCTGGTCCGCGGCGTCACCCGCATCCACGTCGTCGAGGAGGCCCGCCACGTCCGCTACGCCCGCGAGGAACTCCGCCGCCAGATGATCACGGCACCCCGCTGGGAGCGCGAGTTCACCCGCCTCAGCTGCGGCGAGGCGGCCCGCGTGTTCTCCACCTGCTTCATCAACCCCGCGGTCTACGACAACGTCGGCCTCGACCGCCGCGAGGCCCTCGCCCAGGTGAGGTCCAGCCCCCACCGCCGCCAGGTGATGCAGACGGGCGCGAAGCGCCTGACCGACTTCCTGGAGGACGTGGGCGCGCTCCGGGGCGCGGGCCGACGCCTGTGGCGGTCGTCGGGCCTCCTGGCCTGAGGGCCCCTGCGGGCGCCTGAGCCCGGCGGACGGGGCGCCCCACCCCGGGCCGGAGGTGCCGAAGGCCCCCCGGCACCGGCCGGCACCGGCCGCGGACACCGCGCCGGCCACGGGCCGGGCGAGCGGCCCCGGGCGGAGGCCCGAGCCGAGGCGAAAGGCCGGGCTTCGCCCGCCAGGCCGTGACCGGACGCCCGGCCCGGTCCGCCAGGCCATGGGCCGAAGACCGACCCGGGCCCACCCCGGGCCGAAGGCCCCCCGGCGCCGGCCGGCACCGGCCGCGGAAACCGCGCCGGCCACGGGCCGGGCGAGCGGCCCCGGGCGGAGGCCCGAGCCGAGGCCGAAGGTCCGGCTTCGCCCACCGAGGCCAGGGCCACCGGCCCGGCCCGGCCCGCCAGGGCCGAGGGTCCGCCCCACCCCGGGCCGGAAGGCCCCCAACCCCCTCCGGCGCCGGCCGCGAAAGCCCCGCCGGCCACGGGCCGGGCGAGTCGCCGCGCGCGAAGGCCCCGCCCAAACCGAGGCCGAAGGCCAGGGCCACCGGCCCGGCCCCGCCCGCCAGGGCCGAGGGCCCGCCCCACCCCGGGCCGGAAGGCCCCCAACCCCCTCCGGCGCCGCCGGGGAAACCCCGGCCGGGCCCGCCCTCCCGTTCGCCTGCCGGTAGTGGGGGTCGGCCGGTGTGGGTGCGGGGTTACGCTGCGGGCATGACCAGTGCCGCCTCGCCCGCGTACCGCCGTCTCAGCGTCGAGGAGCGGCGGCGGCAGTTGCTGGACGCCGCGCTGACGCTGTTCGCGCACCGGGCGCCGGAGGACGTGTCGCTCGACGACGTCGCCGAGGCCGCGGGCGTGTCCCGGCCGCTGGTGTACCGGTACTTCCCCGGCGGGAAGCAGCAGCTGTACGAGGCGGCGCTGCGCTCCTCCGCCGACGCCCTGGAGCACTGCTTCGCCGAGCCGCCCGAGGGCCCGCCCACCGAGCGGCTCGGGCGGGTCCTGGACCGCTACCTCGCCTTCGTCGACCAGCACGACGCCGGCTTCGCCGCGCTGCTGCGCGGCGGCAGCGTCGCCGAGACCTCCCGCACCTCGGCGATCGTCGACGAGGTGCGCCGGGCCGCCGCCGAGCAGATCCTCTTCCACCTGGGCGTCGAGCGGCCCGGGCCTCGGCTCGGGATGATGGTGCGCACCTGGATCGCCGCCGTCGAGGCGGCGTCGCTGATCTGGGTCGACGAGGGCAAGCGCCCGCCCGCCGCCGAGCTGCGGGACTGGATGGTCGACCACCTGGTCGCGCTGCTCGCGGCGACCGCGGCCGGCGACCCGGAGACGGACGGCGTCGTCGGCCGGCTGCTCGCCCAGGAGCGGGCCGAGGGGCCGGTGGGGCGGCTGGCCCGGGGCGTGATCCCGGTGGTGAGCCGGGCCGCGCACCTGCTGTGAGGGCGGCCTGTCGGACACTGGTGGGGTGAAGAGCGAGAACACCCCCTTCCGCGGCGGCCCCCTGGACGGCCGGGTGCTGCCCGTGCTCGTCGGACCGACCGGGCACCCCCCGAAGTGGTACGAGGTGCCGGTGCCGGCCCACGACGGGCACCCGGCCACGGTGTACGCCTACCGCCGCGAGCCCGCCGGCTACACCAAGCGGCTCGGGCTCCAGCGCGGCTGGGTCTACGAGTACGCCCCGGGCGGCCGCGAGCGGCGCGAGCTGAAGTGGCCCTGGTCGAAGCCGTCGCCCCGGCCCGAGCCGTAGAACAGGACCCGCCCACGCGTCCCCCGTCCGGGTGAGGGCGGCCAACACCCGCCCGATCGTCCGGTAATCACACCATTCGGGGCGTCATCATCATCCTCCTGGAGGTGGTGACGTGCCGGGACGACTGTTGCGCACGGTCTGTACGGGAGCGCTGGCCGGGGCCCTCGCCCTCGCCGCGCCGGCCGCCGCCGCGCCCGCCGACCCCACCGGCTCCGTCGGTGGGCTGCTCACCCGGCTGCGCACGCTCTACCAGGAGACCGAGCGCGCCACGGAGGCCTACAACGCGGCCGACGAGGCCCTGCGGAAGCAGGCCGCCGACACCCGCCGCACCGGCGCCGAGCTCGCCGCCGCGCGCGCCGCCCTGCAGCGCGGGCGGGACGAGGTGGGGCGGCTGGCGCGCCAGCAGTACCGCGGCCACGGCGAGCTCTCCCCGTACCTCGGACTGCTGCTCTCCGCCGACCCCGGCGAGGCCCTCGACCGGCGCAGGCTGCTCGCCCGGGCCGCCCGCGAGCGGGCCGCCGCCGTCACCCGGCTGCAGGCCGCCGAGAAGAAGGCCGACGCGCTCGCCCGGACCTCCCGCACCGCCCTGGAGCGCCGCACCGCGCTCCTCGGCGGCCGGAAGAAGCAGAAGGAGGCGGTCGAGGCGAAGCTGCGCGAGGTCGAGCGGCTGCTCGCCGGCCTCTCCCCCGAGCAGCTCGCCGGTCTCGCCTCCCTGGAGAGCCGGCAGACCGCCGGCGCGCAGAGCGCCCTGCTGGGCTCCGGAGCCCTCGACGGCACCCGCACCCCCTCGGAGGCCGGCGCCGAGGCGCTGCGCTTCGCGGTCGGGCAGATCGGCAAGCCGTACGAGTGGGGCGCGGAGGGCCCCGACACGTACGACTGCTCCGGCCTGACCCAGCGGGCCTGGGCGGCGGCCGGCCGGGAGATCCCCCGCACCAGCCAGGAGCAGTGGGCGACCCTCCCGCACGTCTCCCTGTCCGAGCTGCGCCCCGGCGACCTGGTCGTCTACTTCCCCGAGGCCACCCACGTCGCCCTCTACCTGGGCGACGGCATGGTCGTGCACGCGCCGCGCCCCGGCGCCCGGATCAAGGTCTCCCCGATCGCCGCCAACCCGCTGCTCGGCGCGGTCCGCCCGGACCCGGGGGCACCGGCCGTGGAGACGTTCGCGCCGCCCGAGCTCCCGGCGGGAGCCACGGACGGCGCGGACGAGGGGTTCGCGGGGACTCAGGCCCCGGAGACCGAGGCCAGGTAGGCCGCCGTCTTCTCCGGCTCGAAGAAGAAGTGGTCGAAGTCGGACGGGTCGTCGAAGCCGTTGGCGAACCGGTCGGCGACCGGCTGCAGCTGTCCGGCCGCACCGATCAGGTCGAGCACGTGCGCCGGCGGGGCGCCGAGCATCGCGTTCGTCCACCGGGTGACGTGCCGGGCGGTCTCCCAGTAGCGGTCGAAGGTGGCCCGCATCCACTCCTCGTCGAAGGGGCGGTCGCCGTGCTCGACGATGGCGTCCAGGTAGACGGCGGCGCACTTGGCCGCCGAGTTGGAGCCCTGGCCGGTGATCGGGTCGTTGGCCACGACCACGTCGGCGACGCCGAGCACCAGGCCGCCGCCCGGGAGGTGCCCGACGGGGTGGCGCACGGTCGGCGCGTAACGGCCCGCCAGCGTGCCGCCCGCGTCGGTCAGTTCGACCTTGGTGGCCCGCGCGTACTCCCAGGGCGTGAACTTCTCCATCAGCTCCAGCGTGAGCGCCAGATGGTCCGCCGGGTCCTTGACGCCCCGGAAGGCGTCGACCGGGCCGCCCGGGATGCCCTCCCAGAAGAGGATGTCGGCGCGGCCCGAGGTGGTGAGGGTCGGCATCACGAACAGCTCGCCGACGCCCGGCACCAGGTTGCAGCGCACCGCGTCGAAGTCGGGGTGCTCGGGGCGCGGGCCGAGCCCGTGCACATAGGCGACGGCGAGCGCGCGCTGCGGCTCGGCGTACGGGGAACGCTCGGCGTCCCGGCCGAACATCGACACCAGCTCGCCCTTGCCGGCGGCGACGAGGACCAGGTCGTAGCCGCGGGCGAAGTAGTCCAGGTCGCCGACCGCCGCGCCGTGGATGACCAGCTGGCCGCCGCGCTGGGCGAAGGTCTCCATCCAGCCGGCCATCTTGATCCGCTGGTCGACCGACTGCGCGAAGCCGTCGAGCTTCCCGACCCAGTCGATCACGCGCTCGGAGGCCGGGCCTGCGACGGAGACGCCGAGGCCCTCGATGCGCGGGGCCTGCGACTCCCAGAAGTTGAGGCCGAGGTCGCGCTCGTGGCCGAGCGCGGTGTCGAACATGCACTGGGTGGACATGACCCGCCCGGCGCGGATCTCGTCCGCCGTCCGGTTCGACATCAGGGTGACTTCGTAGCCCTTCGACTGCAGTCCGAGGGCGAGCTGGAGACCGGACTGGCCGGCGCCGACTATCAGTATCTTCCGCATGGGCGACCTTGGGGAGGGGGTGTGCTGGAGGGGGGAACGCCGAGGGGTTACTCGGGGGTGGCCTCGAGGGCGTGCTCGACCATCGCGAGCAGGGTCTCGACCACGCTGTACCGCTTGCGCGCGTCCATGATCAGGACGGGTACGTGGTCGGGCACCGTGAGCGCGTCCCGGACGTCCGCCTCCTCGAAGCGCTCGGTGCCCTCGAAGTGGTTGACCGCCACGATGTACGGCAGCCCGCAGCTCTCGAAGTAGTCGAGCGCGGGGAAGCAGTCGGTCAGCCGGCGGGTGTCGGCCATGACGACGGCGCCGATCGCACCGCGCACCAGGTCGTCCCACATGAACCAGAAGCGCTGCTGCCCCGGCGTGCCGAAGACGTACAGCACCAGGTCGTCGTCGAGCGTGATCCGCCCGAAGTCCATGGCGACCGTGGTGGTCAGCTTGTCCGGGGTGGCGGTGAGGTCGTCGGTCTCCTCGCTCGCCCGGGTCATCAGCGCCTCGGTCTGGAGCGGGGTGATCTCCGAGACCGCGCGGACGAAGGTGGTCTTGCCGACGCCGAGACCGCCCGCGATGACGACCTTGGTCGCGATCGGGGCGCGGGTGTGGTCCAGCTGCCAGTCCCGGGCACCGTCCTCGGGGTCGGGGACGGGGTCGGAGACCTCGGCTTCGGGACCGGGCGTGGAGTCGGCCACGGACGCGGGCACGGCGCCGGTCGCGGGGGCGGGCACGGGGGCCTCGGCCGCCGGCTGGGCCGGGATTCCGGCGAGGGCCGGCGATTCAGAGACGGCGGAGTCCACTCAGCACCCTTTCGAGCAGTGCGCGGTCGGGCTGGCCGGTGCCGTGACCGGTCCCGTACACACGGATCTTTCCCTGGTCGGCCAGGTCGCTGAGCAGCACCCGGACGACACCCAACGGCATCTTCAGAAGGGCCGATATCTCCGCCACCGTCCGCATCCGGCGGCAGATCTCGACGATGGCCCGCATCTCCGGCATCAGCCCGCGGGCGGCCTTGCCGCCGTCCGTGAGGACCTTCCGGCCCGGCGCGGCCTCCAGGGCGGCCACGAAGGTCTCCACCAGGAGGACGTGGCCGAAGCGGGTGCGGCCGCCGGTGAGCGAGTACGGGCGGACCCGGGAGGGGCGGCGCCCCTCCCCCCGTATCGGCAGCCGGTGGGCCGGGGAGGCGGCGGTCACTGCGCGCTCTCCGTGGACCGGGCGGACTTGGCCAGTTCGCTGCGCAGTTCGGGCGTGAGGACGTGGCCGGCGCGGCCGACGAAGAGCGCCATGTGGTACGCGACGACGCTCATGTCGCAGTCGGGCGTGGCGTGCACGCCGAGCAGCGAGCCGTCGCTGATCGACATCACGAAGACGCTGCCCTCCTCCATCGCGACCATGGTCTGCTTGACCCCGCCGCCGTCCATCAGCCGGGCGGCGCCGACGGTGAGGCTGCCGATGCCCGAGACGATGGTGGCGAGGTCGGCGCTGGAGCCGCGCGGCCCGTCGGCCCGGTCGCCCGCGGGCGGCCCGGCCTGGACGTCGGGGTCCGACGAGAGCAGGAGCAGGCCGTCGGAGGAGACCACGGCGACGGAGCGGACGCCCGGCACCTCCTCGACCAGGTTGCCCAGCAGCCACTGCAGGTTGCGGGCCTCGCTGCTCAGTCCGAATGTTCCGGTCGCAGTCAACTGCGTGCCTCCTCGACTGTGTCCCCCGTCTTCTCCTCGGTACGGCTTGCGTCGGCGGCGCGGATCTCCGCCGCGACGTCGCGGCGGCCGTTCTCGGCTCCTCGCTGGAAGCCGCCCAGGCGCCTGCGCAGCGCCTCGGCGTCCACGCCGCCGCGGCGTATCGGCGCGGCGGGGGCCCCGGCCTGCCGCACGGTGCGCGGGGTGCGCTTGGGGAGTCCCTTGTCGGTGACCCGCTCCCACTGCCCGGACCGCGGCCCGGGCGTCTGCGCGGGCTCGGGCTCCTGCTCCGGCGCGGCTGCCTGGGCGGGCACCTGGGCGTAGCCCTGCTCCGGCGCGGGCGCGGGAGCGGGCGCGGGCGCGGGAGCCGTGGGCTCGTCGGTGACGCGCTCGTGCGCGTCCGGCTCCTGCGGCGGGACCGGCAGACGCACCTGGAGGGTGGTCTCGGAGACGGACTCGCCGGGGGCGGGCGCGGGCTCGGGCGCGAGCGGGGTCTCGGGTACGGACGCGGGCTCGGGTACGGACGCGGGCTCGGGCGCCGCCGGGGCCGGGGCTGCCTCGGCCACGGGCGCGGACTCAGCCAGGAGCCCGGGGTCCGTCACGGGCGCGGGGTCTGCCAGGGGCCCGGGGTCGGTCACGGGCGCGGGGTCCGTCACGGGCGCGGGGTCCGGAAGAGGCGGCTCCGCCTCCGCTCGGGCGATGGCCCGCTCCGCCGCCTCGACCAGCGGGTCGCGGTGCGAGGGCAGGGTGTTGGAGTTCGCCTCGGCGACCGAGCCCGGCAGGGTCACCACGGGGCCCTGACCGCCACCCGCGAGGGTGACCGTCGGCGGCACGGTGGCCGGCGGGGCCGAGGGCAGCAGCGCCAGCGGGAGGACCACGACGGCGGTGGTGCCGCCCTGGGTGTGCTCGCGCAGCTCGACCCGTACGCCGTGGCGCGCGGCGAGCAGCGCGGTGACCCGGATGCCCAGGCCCTCGCCGTCCGCGCCGGCGGGGGCGCCGGGGTCGGCGAGCCGGGCGTTGAGCTCGGCGGTCCGGGCGGCGGAGATGCCGATGCCGCCGTCCTGGACGGAGAGCATGACCTCGCCGGACTCCAGGAGCCAGCCGGAGAGCTGGACCTGGGTGTCGGGCGGCGAGAAGGAGGTGGCGTTCTCCAGGAGTTCGGCGATCAGGTGGCTGAGGTCGTCCGCGGCGAAGCCGGCCACGTGCGCGTGCGGCGGCAGCGACTGGATGCTGACCCGCTCGTAGCGCTCGATCTCGCTGACGGCGGCGCGCAGCACGTCGACCAGCGGCACCGGGCCGGGGTGCCCGTGGTGGTGCTCGTGCCCGGCGAGGACCAGCAGGTTCTCGCTGTGCCGGCGCATGACGGTGGCCATGTGGTCGAGCTTGAAGAGGGTGGCGAGCCGGTCCGGGTCCTGCTCGCGCTCCTCCAGCTTCTCGATGACCCCGAGCTGCCGCTCGACCAGGCCGAGGCTGCGCAGCGAGAGGTTGACGAAGGTGTGCTGGACGGTGCCGCGCAGCCGCTCCAGTTCGGCGGTGAGCAGCGCGTTCTGCCCCTGGAGCTCGGCGCGCTGGGCGGCCAGCTCGGCGGCGACGGCCTCGCGGGCGGCGGCCAGTTCGGCGCGCTCGCCGTCCAGCGCCCCGACCCGGGCGGACAGCTCGGCGAGCCGGGCCTGGAGGGTGTTGAGGGACCGTACGACCTGGGCGAACTCGTCGTTGCGCCCGGTGAAGCGGATCGGCCCTGCCGCGTCCTCCGGCACCTCTCCCGGCCCGGCCGCGGTGGCGAGCCGGGCGGCGCCGATGCGGAGCACGGCGAGCGGGCGGGTCATGGAGCGGGCGACGTACGTGGCGATGCCGACGGCGACGAGCAGACAGCCGCCGAGGAACGCAATGCGGACCTCCAGCGCGGTGACGTCGTCGTCCCGGAGCCCGGAGAGGCGCTCGACGCGCTGGGCGGCGAGCGTGGACTCGACCCCGCGCATCTGCTCGATGCGGGCGGAGAGCGCCGCGTCCAGCTTGGCCGGGTCGGTGTCGAGCTCGGACTCGGAGAGCTCGGGCCGGTCGGTGAGCCGGGCGAGGTAGCGCTCGGCGCTCTTGACGTCGGGGCCGGTGACGGTGGCGGCGAGCGAGTCGCGGGCCGGGGTGGTGGCGGCCTGGTCGAAGTCGGCGAGCGCGGCGAGTTCGCGGACCCGGGCCTGCTGGGCGGCGGCGGTGAGCGCGTTGCGGGTGCGCTCGGCCTCCTCCGCGCCCTCGGGCCGGTCGGTGACGTACGTGCCGGTGACCGGGTCGTAGTGGGTGGTGCCGCCGGACTCGGGGCGCGGGACGGCGAGCGCGGCGAGCAGCAGCCCGCGCTCGGCGGAGGCCTGCTCGGTGGCGCGGCCGAGGGCGGCGGGGGCGCGCAGGGCCTCGGCGGCGCGGGCCGGGGTGCGCTCGGCGAGCGCGTCGGCGAGCGCCTGGAGCTTGGCGATGACGTCGGTGTAGGCCTTGTGGGCCTCCAGGGCGCTGCCCTTGCCGGTGAGCGCGGTGCGGCGGACGGAGGGAACGCCGGCCAGGTCGCGGCGCAGTTCGGCGGGGGCGGCGGCGCGGATCTCCTCGATCTGGCGGTCGACCCGGGCCGAGCGGGCCTCGGTGATCCGGCGCTTGTCCTTGGCGCTGCCGGTCTGCTCGTCGCGGCCGGCGGCGATGTAGGCGACGACCTCGTCGCGCTCGTCGGAGAGCGAGTGGGCGAGGGTGACGGCCTGGCGGTCGAGCTCGGCGAGGGCGACCAGCTCGACGGACTCGTCGAGGTCGGCGGAGGCGGTGAGGACCATGGGGGCGCCGGCGGCGAGCACGGTGACGCCGACCAGGGCGACTCCGGCGAAGAGCCGGCTGCGGACCCGCTTGGCGCGCCCGGCCGGGGCCTGGTCGCCGGCGGCCGCCGGGCTCGCGGGCAGCCCGGGGTTCTGCGGGTCACCGGGGGTCTGGCTCCGCGCGCCGTTGTTGCTCCGAGGCCGCTTCTTCTGCACCGGTGCTCGCATCCTTGACTCGTCCGCCCATGAAGCAGAGGTGACGACCGGTCACATGTAAGAGCCCCCACCCCTGGTGTGTCTTCCGACCATTTCAGCGGTTCTGGTCAGGGGACTCGCATCGGCCGCTCCGCCACCCGAACGAGTGAACAACACTCCCGAGTTGGCGAACAACTCCCGCCCGCGGGCGCGGGGGCGCCGGGGCCGCGGCCGGTTGGATCTTCCGCGCGGGCTTTGGCAGGATGCCCGCCCGCAGCTTCCCGGAGCCTTCACCTCCGGTCCCCCGGACCCGTCAGGCGCCGTTGGTACAGGCCATTTTCGGGCGTTTGGAGGCGGTGTGAAGGAAGGATGCAGGCGGGGCGCCCGCGGGGCAGACTGGCGATCATGCGCATGGAAGCCGCCACCCTGCCCGGCAGTCCCGAACGCCCCAATGAGGACTGGGTGGCCGCAGCTCTGCCCGCCCTGGGGGCGGGCGGGACGGTCGTGGTCCTGGACGGGGTGACGCCCCCGGCGGGCGAGGACGGTTGTGTGCACGGGGTGCCGTGGTTCACCGCGCGGCTCGGCGGCGCTTTGACGGAACTGTCCGCTTCGCGGCGCGATCTGACGCTGGCCGGGATCCTCTCCTTGGCAATCCGGCGCACCGCGGACGCCCACCGGAACACCTGTGACCTTTCTCACGTCCGCACCCCGCAGGCGACGGTGGCCATGGCGCGCTGGGACGAGGAGGTCGTGGAGCACCTCGTGCTGTCCGACGCGGCGCTGCTCCTCGCCGCCCCGGACGGCTCGGTCCGCGCGGTCCTCGACGACCGGCTCGACCGGGTGCCGGCCGAGACCCGCCGCTCGCTCGCGGCGACGGACCGGCTGCGCAACGTGGAGGGCGGCTTCTTCACGGCCGCCGCCGACCCCTCGGTCGCCGCGCGTGCGGTGACCGGCACGAGCCCGCGCCGGGCGGTACGGGCGGTGGCGGCGCTCAGCGACGGCGCCACCCGCTGGGTGGAGCTCTTCGGGGCCGGCGACTGGTCGGGCCTCTGCGCGGTCCTCGACCGCGAGGGCCCGCACGGCCTGCTGCGCCGGGTCCGCGCCCTGGAGACGGCGGACAGGACGGCGGGCGGCACGCACCGCTGGAAGGTCCACGACGACGCGACGGCGGCGTACGCGGTTCTTTCCGAGGGCCCGGTTCGCCTCCGGGGCGCCTGAGCCGGACCCACAGCGCCGTGCGTGCTCGCCCCCTCGCTCCTCGGGGACTGCGCGCGCCCGTCGCTGTTCCCCCGGCGCGCCCCTTCGGCTCACTCGCCCTGCTCCGGGCCGGCAGGCGGAGGGCTAGCCCTCCGCCGCGCGGACGTTGAAGTGGTGCAGCAGCCGGGCCAGTTCCGCGACCTCGGCGCGGTCCCAGTCGGCGAGCTTGCGGACGTACCGCTCGCGGCGGGCGTCGCGGACGTGCCGGAAGCGACCCTGGCCCTCCTCGGTGAGCCGGACGAGGGAGGCGCGGCCGTCGGCGGGGTCGGGGTCGCGGGCGACCAGGCCGAGCTCCTCCAGGGCGCGCAGCTGGCGGCTCATCGTGGCCTTGCCGACGCCGAAGTAGCCCGCCAGGTCGGTGGCGCGCTGGGGGCCGGCGTCGTCGAGCCGGACGAAGAGTCCGTAGGCGGCGGGCTCCAGTTCGGGGTGGACCTCGCGGGCCATCTCGCCGGACTGGGCGCGGGCCCGGCGCAGAAAGACCGCCAGTTCGCGTTCCAGGGCGAGGAATTCCTGGTCCACACCACTCCCGCTGCCGGGCCCGGGTTCACTCCCCGTACCGCTTCCGTGCACGTCAGCACCCCTCGTGCGCTTTCCGCTCGCTGAAAGTTTCTTACGGCGGCGGCCATCGCCGCAGCTCTTTCAGTATTTCGCAGGCGTAGACCAACGGCAGCCGCCGGGCCCTCTTCCGCCGGGCGGGTCTACGTGCGTAGCGTCGTCCCCGGCGACACCGTATGACATGTCCGCGCCAGCTTTGACGCGGGCCGCTCCGTTCTGGTTCCCCCCGCCGAGTCCTCGGAGGCACCCCGATGCGTGTGCACAGATCCGGCACGACCCTCACCGGCGCCGCCCTCGCGGCCCTCGCCCTCACCCTCCCCCTCACCCTCTCCGGCACCGCGAGCGCCGCGCCGGACCCCGACTCCAAGACCGCCAAGCAGGTCCCGGCCCGCGGCTCCGCCTACATGGGCATGGGCGTGATCGCGCACGACGGGCAGGGCCCGACCGGCGGCGTCTCGATCCAGGCCGTGCAGACCGAGGGCGTGGACGTCTCCAGCCACCAGGGGAACGTCGCCTGGTCGACGCTGTGGAACAGCGGCGTGAAGTGGGCCTACGTCAAGGCGACGGAGGGCACGTACTACAAGAACCCGTACTTCGCGCAGCAGTACAACGGCTCGTACAACGTGGGCATGATCCGCGGCTCGTACCACTTCGCCACACCGGACACCACGACGGGCGCGGCGCAGGCCGACTACTTCGTGAACAACGGCGGCGGCTGGTCGAGGGACGGCAAGACGCTGCCGGGCGCGCTGGACATCGAGTGGAACCCGTACGGCGCCACCTGCTACGGCAAGACCCAGTCCGGGATGGTCGCCTGGATCCGCGACTTCGTGAACCGCTACAAGTACCGCACCGGCCGCGACCCGGTGATCTACACGGCCACCAGCTGGTGGAAGCAGTGCACCGGCAACTACGGCGGCTTCGCCACCACCAACCCGCTGTGGATCGCGCGGTACGCCTCCGAGGTCGGCGAGCTCCCGGCCGGCTGGACCTACTACACGATGTGGCAGTACACCTCGTCCGGCCCGACGGTCGGCGACCACAACCACTTCAACGGAGACCTCTCGCGGGTGCAGGCGCTCGCGAACGGCTGACGGAGCCGCCGGAACGTTCCTCCGGCGCACGGCGGGGCCTCGGGTGCGGCGGCACCCCGGGCCCCGCCGTTCTCGTACCGCCAGGTAGCTTCGCTCACCCTCTTGCCCATTGGTATGGACCAATGCGACCCTCGGGTCCGGCACGAAGGAGCCGCAACTCCCCCGTGCCGCAGGCCTGTTGCTCGTCCCGTCCTCCCCCACGCACGAGAGAGAGCTCCCCCGCATGCCCCGCATCACGACCTCCCGCACCCGTCGCACCCGCCGCGCCGCCGCGCTGACCGCCGCCGGTGCCGCCGCCCTCGTCTCCCTCACCCCCACCGCCGCGCAGGCCCACGGCGCCGTGTTCAACCCGGTCAGCCGGATCGCGGCCTGTTACGCCGAGGGGCCGGAGACCCCCAAGTCCCAGGTGTGCAAGGACCTCGTCGCCGACTCGGGCACCCAGCCGCTCTACGACTGGAACGAGGTCAACATCGCCAACGCCGACGGCAACCACCGGGCCCTGATCCCGGACGGCAAGCTGTGCTCGGCCAACCGCGAGAAGTACCGCGCGCTCGACTGGGCCCGCACCGACTGGCCCGCCACGGCGGTCAGCCCCGGCCCCTTCGGCTTCAAGGTCCGCGTCACCGCCCCGCACTCCGGCACGATGACGATGTACATCACCAAGCAGGGCTTCGACCCGACCCAGCCGCTGAAGTGGTCCGACCTGGACAGCACCCCGGCCGCCGTGTACGCCACCACCCGCACCTCGACCGACGGCTACTACGCCTTCAACGGCACCCTGCCCTCCCGCACCGGCCGCCACATCGTCTACATGGTCTGGCAGCGCAACGACAGTCCCGAGGCCTTCTACAGCTGCTCGGACGTCACCTTCGGCACCGCGGCGGCCACGGCCGGGACGGCCACCGCGGCCAGGACCACCGCCGAGGCCCCGACCGAGGCCGAGATCGCCGACGGCGCCGCGCTCTCCACGGTCAGCCACGCGGGCCACGGCGGCGACGAGCAGCCCCCGGCCCTCTCCGCCGAGTCCGCGGCCGCCCCGGCCTCCCCGCTCCCCCTCGCCCTGGCCGGCGCGGGCGCCCTCGCCGCCTTCGGCGCGGGCAGCGTGCTCGTCGCACGCCGCCGCGGCGGGAACTAGGGCGTTCCCCGGGGGCCCGGCTCCGGGCGCGTCTGTCGATTTCGCGCCATCCGTACCGACACGGGTGGGAGTGACTGCTTCCGTGGACAGGGTTCAGGAAAGCTCTGTTCGAACGGCCGTCAGCGCACGGCGTCCGACCGCCAAGGAGAGCACTCCATGCGGAAGCAGCAGCCGTGGGACTACCACCGCGGAGAAGGATCGCGCACGTTCGGCGTGGAGGAGGAACTCCTCCTCGTCGACCCCGGTACCGGGGTCCCCCGGCCGCTCTCCGGTGCCGTCACCGAGATCGCGGCCTGGCACGCCGACCTGAGGCGGCGGACCGACCGGGTCGAGCCGGCCAAGCCCGAACTGTTCTGCGAGATGCTGGAGATCGGCACGGTGCCGTGCCTCACCTCCGCCGAGCTCGACGAGCAGCTGCGCCAGGCCAGGACCGCCGCCGCGGCCGCCGCCAAGGAGGCGGGCGCGGCGGTGGCGGCGCTGGCGACCGCGCCGGTGCGCTTCGACCCGCTGCTCAATCCGGCCGACCGCTACCGGCGCATCGAGGACCGGTTCGCCCGGCTCGTCGACGACAAGCTCACCTGCGCGTGTCACGTGCACGTCCACCTGTCCTCCGCCGAGGAGGGCGTCGGGGTGCTCGACCGGCTGCGGCCGTGGCTCGCCCCGCTGCTCGCGCTCAGCGCCAACTCCCCGTACTGGCAGGGCCGGGACACCGGCTACGCGAGCTGGCGCCACCAGCTGTGGTCGCGCTGGCCGATGAGCGGCCCGAGCGAGCTGTACGGGGACGTCGACACGTACGAGGAGACCACCCGGGCGATGCTGGCGAGCGAGGTGCTCGTGGACGACCACATGGTCTACTTCGACGCCCGCCTCTCGCGCCGCTACCCGACCCTGGAGGTGCGGGTCGGCGACGTCTGCCAGCACGTCGAGGACGCCCTGCTCCTGGCCGTCCTGGTCCGGGCCCTGGTGGAGACCGAGGCCCGGTCCTGGCGGGCGGGCGAGCAGGCCGACCCGGTGCCGACCGCGGTGCTGCGGCTCGCCTCGTGGCGGGCCAGCCGCTACGGCCTGGGCGGCGAACTGCTGCACCCGCGGACCTGGGAGCCGGCCCCGGCGGCCGAGGTGCTCCAGGCCCTGGTCGACCACGTCACCCCGGCCCTGCGGGCCTGCGGCGACCTGGAGCCGGCCGTGCGCGGGGTGGCGCAGCTGCTCGCCCGGGGCACGGGCGCGGACCTCCAGCGGGCCGCCTACGACCGGTCCGTGGGCCTGGGCTCGGTGGTCACCGACGCCGTGCGCCGCACCGTGCCCGTGTAGCCGCGGGCTCGGCCGCCGGGTGCGGCACGGCGGCGGGGCGCCCTCCGAACGGGAGGGCGCCCCACCGCCGCTTGCTGCCGCGTCAGGCCGCCACGCCCACCGCGACCTCGGCCGGGGCCAGGGCGATCTCCAGGACCTGGCGGACGTCCGTCACCGGGTGGACGTCCAGCTTGTCCAGGATCTCGGCGGGGACGTCGTCGAGGTCCGGCTCGTTCCGCTTGGGGATCACGACGGTCGTGATCCCCGCGCGGTGGGCGGCGAGCAGCTTCTGCTTCAGGCCGCCGATCGGCAGGACCCGGCCGGTGAGGGAGACCTCGCCGGTCATCGCGACGTCCGTGCGCACCTGCCGGCCGCTGAGCAGCGAGGCGAGGGCGGTGGTCATCGTGATGCCCGCGCTCGGACCGTCCTTCGGGACCGCGCCCGCCGGGAAGTGGATGTGCACGCCGCGGTCCTTGAGGCCGGTGACGGGCAGCTCCAGCTCCGCGCCGTGCGAGCGGAGGAAGGAGAGCGCGATCTGCGCGGACTCCTTCATCACGTCGCCCAGCTGACCGGTGAGGGTCAGTCCGGCCGCGCCGGTCTCCGGGTCGGCCAGCGAGGCCTCGACGAAGAGGACGTCGCCGCCGGCGCCGGTGACGGCGAGGCCGGTGGCCACGCCGGGCACCGAGGTGCGGCGCTCGGCCGGGTCCTGGGCGGACTCGGGCACGTGGTGCGGACGCCCGATCAGACCGCGCAGGTCGTCCGCGCCGAGCGTGGCCGGCAGCTCCCGCTCGCCCAGCTCGTGCTGGGCGGCCACCTTGCGCAGCAGCCGGGCGATCGAGCGCTCCAGGGTGCGGACGCCCGCCTCCCGGGTGTACTCGCCGGCGAGCTTGCGCAGCGCCGGCTCCTCCAGGACGACCTCGCCCTCGGCCAGGCCGGCCCGCTCCAGCTGCCGGGGCAGCAGGTGGTCGCGGGCGATGACGACCTTCTCGTCCTCGGTGTAGCCGTCGAGGCGGACCAGCTCCATGCGGTCGAGCAGGGCCTCCGGGATGGCCTCCAGGACGTTCGCCGTGGCCAGGAAGACCACGTCGCTCAGGTCGAGCTCGACCTCCAGGTAGTGGTCGCGGAAGGTGTGGTTCTGCGCCGGGTCGAGGACTTCGAGCAGGGCGGCCGCCGGGTCGCCCCGGAAGTCGGAGCCGACCTTGTCGATCTCGTCGAGCAGCACCACCGGGTTCATGGACCCGGCCTCCTTGATCGCCCGGACGATCCGGCCGGGCAGCGCGCCCACGTAGGTGCGCCGGTGGCCGCGGATCTCCGCCTCGTCCCGGACGCCGCCGAGGGCGACCCGGACGAACTTGCGGCCCATCGCGTGCGCGACGGACTCGCCGAGCGAGGTCTTGCCGACGCCGGGCGGGCCGACGAGGGCGAGGACGGCGCCGCCGCGCCGGCCGCCGACCACGCCGAGGCCGCGCTCGGCCCGGCGCTTGCGGACGGCCAGGTATTCGGTGATGCGCTCCTTCACGTCCTCCAGGCCGGCGTGCTCGGCGTCCAGGACGGCCTGGGCGCCGGGGATGTCGTACCGGTCCTCGGTCCGCTCGTTCCACGGCAGTTCGAGCACGGTGTCCAGCCAGGTGCGGATCCAGGAGCCCTCCGGGGACTGGTCGCTGGACCGCTCCAGCTTCTCGACCTCCTTGAGGGCCGCCTCGCGGACCTTCTCCGGCAGGTCGGCGGCCTCCACCCGGGCGCGGTAGTCGTCGGTCTCGTCCGCCTCGCCCTCGCCGTTGAGCTCGCGCAGCTCCTTGCGGACGGCCTCCAGCTGACGCCTCAGCAGGAACTCGCGCTGCTGCTTGTCGACGCCCTCCTGGACGTCCTTGGCGATGGTCTCGGCGACGTCCTGCTCGGCCAGGTGGTCGCGCAGCTGCGCGGTGGCGAGCTTCAGCCGGGCGACCGGGTCGGCGGTCTCCAGGAGCGCGAGCTTCTGCTCGACGGTGAGGAAGGGCGAGTATCCCGCGTTGTCGGCGAGGGCGCCGACGCCCTCGATCTGCTGGACACGGTCGACGACCTGCCAGGCGCCGCGCTTGCGCAGCCAGCTGGTGGCCAGCGCCTTGTACTCCTTGACCAGCTCGGTCACGGAGCCGGGCAGCGGGTCGGGCAGCGTCTCCTCGACGAGCGTGCCCTCGACCCACAGGGCGCCGCCGGGGCCGGTGGTGCCGGCGCCGATGCGGACCCGGCCGCGGGCGCGGATGAGCGCGCCGGGGTCGCCGTCGGACAGGCGGCCGACCTGCTCGACGGTGCCGAGCACGCCGATCCCGGCGTAGGTGCCCTCGACCCGGGGCACGAGCAGCACCCGCGGCTTGCCCGGGCCGCCGCGCGCGGCGGCCTGCGCGGCCTCGACCGCGGCCCGCACGTCGTTGTCGGAGAGGTCAAGCGGCACCACCATTCCGGGCAGCACGACCTCGTCGTCGAGCGGCAGTACGGGCAGAGCGATCGACGCGGACGCCTTGGACTCAGAAGCCATGATCTCCCCTTCGGCAGTCAAGTTGAGCTATGTGCACTCAATGCATGTGCGCCGCCGAATGTTCCCCGACGCCTGTTCGCTCTGAGCGATCAGGCCTCCGCAGCCCGTGAACAGGGTCTGTAATGCCCTCATGGATATCGCAGCCATTACATCGGCCTGGGTGGCCGGCTGGACCGTCTCCCGGGGCACCCCGCCCGCCGTCGTCGAGCCCTGGGGCTACCGGATCGACGTGGGACTGCCCGGACACGTCTTCCGCCACGTGCTGCCGCACCCGGACGCGGTGTCCGTGGGCAAGCTGTGCGCGGGGATCACCGAGCCGGGCGCCTGGCTGAAGGTGATGGCGGCGCCCGAGGAGGTGGCGCCCTGGATCGGCGAGGGCTGGACGGTCCCGGACGACCCCGGCTTCATGATGACCAAGCGGCTCGACCCCTCGGTCCGGCCCGCCCCGCCCGAGGGCTACGCGCGCACCACCGAGACCCGCGACGGGGTGATCCGGGTCCGCATCCTCGCGCCCGACGGCACCCTCGCCGCCCGTGGCCAGATCGCGCCGACCGGCGCGACGGCCGTCGCCGACCAGATAGAGACCGACCCGGCCCACCGGAGGCGCGGGCTCGGGGCCAACGTGATGCGCACCCTGGAGGCGGCAGCCGCCCAGGCCGGCGCCGAGACCGGGGTCCTGGCGGCGACCACGGACGGCATGGCGCTCTACGACTCCCTGGACTGGTACCACCGGGGCCCGCTCACCGGCATCGTCCGCACCGCCTGAACCGCGTGTTCCGGCTGCGGACCACCCCGGAGTGCGGGCATGCTCGGGCCATGGAGCACGTGAAGCGGTACGGAGCGGCGGCGGTGCTCGCCGCGGTCGTGGTCGTCACCGGCTGCGCCCAGGCCCCCGCGGCGCCCCCGGACGGCTCGGGCACGTCGAGCACCGCGCCCCGGGAGGAGCGGCCGGCGCCCCGGGAGGACCTGGTCGAGGTGGTCGTCAGCGGCGGCTTCGCGGGCGTGCGCAACAAGCTGGTCGTCCGGTACGACGGCTCCTGGACCCTCACCAAGGGCACCGGCGAGCCCACCACCGGCCGGATGACCCCGGAGGGGGTGGCCGCGCTCCGCGCCGCCCTGGAGGACCCGGCCTTCGCCAAGGTCCCGGACCGCCCCTCCGGCCGCCCGGTCGCCGACGGATTCGAGTACGCCGTCACGTACGCCCACCGGCTCGTCCTCACCCGCGACGGCGAGGAGCGCCCGCCCGCGCTCCAGCGGGTCTTCGACGCCCTCCCGGACGGCGGGCCGCCGACCGCGCCCTGAGTCGGCCGCCCCACGCGCGCGTGGTTCCCCGACGGACCAGGAACCGCCCCGCGGCCTCCCCCGTTCGTTAAGCGTTTGTCCCGGCCGCCCGCCGTTCCCGAGGATGGCCGGGACGCGACACGTACGCATCGAGCCAGGGAGTGAGCATGACCAGCCCCGTCACCCTCGACCGCCGCGAGGGACCGTACGGAGAGGTCGTCCTGCGCCGCCGGGACGCGGAGGACGGCAGCACCCACTACGAGATCATCGCCAACGGCACGTTCCTCATGGACACCTCCGACGGGCGCTCGGAACGGCTGCTGGTCGACGCGGCGATGGACGCCCTGCCCGAGCCGCGGCGGCCGGGCGCCTCCGTCCTGATCGGCGGCCTCGGCGTGGGCTTCTCGCTGGCGCACGCCGCCGCGGACCCGCGCTGGGGGCGGATCGCGGTCGCCGAGCGCGAGGAGGCGATCATCGACTGGCACCGGCAGGGCCCGCTGGCCGGCGTGTCCGGCGCGGCGCTCGCCGACCCGCGCACCGTGATCCTGCACACGGACCTGGTGGAGTACGTCCGCACGTCCCCCGACACCTACGACGCGCTCTGCCTGGACATCGACAACGGGCCGGACTGGACGGTCACCGAGGACAACGAATCCCTTTATTCCGCCGAGGGTTTGGCGGCCTGCGCGGCCCGCCTGAAGCCGGGCGGAATCCTCGCCGTGTGGTCCGCGCAGCCCTCCGCCGATTTCGAAGGGTCATTGCGGAATGCCGGATTCAGCGGGGTACGGACCGAAGAGATCCCCGTTGCCCGGGGCGTCCCGGACGTGGTCCACCTCGCCGTCCGCCCCGCCGGATCGCCTGCGTAGCCTTGACGGCGCCGGTGCCTCTAGGCTGCTGCACCGATGTTGGCGACGCGAGGCGGGGCAATGGAGCAGACACACACCACGAACCACGGTGCGGCGACGACTCCGGGGGCCCAGCGCCGCGTTCTCGTCGTCGAGGACGACGCCACGATCGTGGAGGCGATCTCCGCCCGGCTGCGGGCCGAGGGCTTCCTGGTGCAGACCGCGACCGACGGCCCGGCGGCCGTGGACGCCGCCGAGGCGTGGCAGCCGGACCTGATGGTCCTCGACGTGATGCTGCCCGGCTTCGACGGCCTGGAGGTGTGCCGCCGGGTGCAGGCCCAGCGCCCCGTGCCGGTGCTGATGCTCACCGCCCGGGACGACGAGACGGACATGCTGGTCGGCCTCGGCGTCGGCGCCGACGACTACATGACGAAGCCGTTCTCCATGCGCGAACTGGCCGCCCGGGTGCACGTGCTGCTGCGCCGGGTCGAGCGGGCCGCGCTCGCCGCCGTCACCCCGCGCAGCGGGATCCTGCGGCTCGGCGAGCTGGAGATCGACCACGCGCAGCGCCGGGTCCGGGTCCGCGCCGAGGACGTGCACCTGACGCCCACCGAGTTCGACCTGCTCGTCTGCCTGGCGAACACCCCGCGCGCGGTGCTCTCCCGCGAGCAGCTGCTCGCCGAGGTGTGGGACTGGGCGGACGCCTCCGGCACCCGGACCGTGGACTCCCACATCAAGGCGCTGCGCCGGAAGATCGGCGCCGAGCGGATCCGTACGGTCCACGGCGTCGGATACGCCCTGGAGACCCCGGCGCCGTGAGCCGGCGGGGGCCCAGGGGGCCGGAGGGAGCAGAGCCACCGCAAGGGCCGGGCCCGGTGGAACCGCCCGGCGGCCCCGCGGGCCCGCCCGCGCGGCACCGGGAGCGCCGCCGGCACCGGATAGCGATCTCGATCAAGACGAAGCTGGGCGCCCTGGTCGTCGGGGCGGTCCTGCTGACCTCGGGCCTCGCCCTGGTGGCGATCCGCACCTCGACCGAGTTCCGCTACATCACGATCTTCGCGATGATCGCGACCCTGCTGATCACCCAGTTCGTCGCGCAGTCGCTGACCGCGCCGCTGGACGAGATGAACCACGTCGCGGGCTCGATCTCGCGCGGCGACTTCAGCCGCCGGGTGAGCGGCGCCGGCCGCCGCGACGAGCTGGGCGACCTGGCCACCACGATCAACCGCATGGCGGACGACCTGGAGGCCGTGGACCGGCACCGCAAGGAGCTGGTCGCCAATGTCTCGCACGAGCTGCGCACCCCCATCGCCGCGCTGCGGGCGCTCCTGGAGAACGTCGTGGACGGCGTCTCCGAGGCCGACCCGGAGACCATGCGGACGGCCCTGAAGCAGACCGAGCGGCTCGGCCGGCTGGTGGAGACGCTGCTCGACCTGTCACGGCTCGACAACGGTGTCGTCACGCTCCGGCGGACCCGCTTCGAGGTGTGGCCGTATCTGTCCGGGGTGCTGCGCGAGGCCAATCTGGCCGCCTCCCAGCGCGGCCTGTCCTCCACCTCGGGCCTGCACCGGCGCACCGACGTGCACCTCCACCTGGACGTCTCCCCGCCCGAGCTGACCGCGCACGCGGACGCCGAGCGGCTGCACCAGGTGATGGCCAACCTGATCGACAACGCGGTCAAGCACTCCCCGCCGCACGGCCGGGTCACCCTGCGCGCCCGGCGCGGCCCCTGCCCCGACTCGCTGCTCCTGGAGGTCGAGGACGAGGGCCCCGGCATCCCGGAGTCGGAGCGGCACAAGGTCTTCGAGCGCTTCAACCGGGGCACGGCCCCGGCGCAGCAGGGCCCCGGCAGCGACGGCGGCACCGGTCTCGGCCTGGCGATCGCCCGCTGGGCGGTGGATCTGCACGGCGGTCACATCGGAGTGGCCGAATCGTCACGTGGATGCCGCATCCAGCTCACCCTTCCGGGCAGCTTTCCCCCCCGCGATTGACGTAGGGTTCGAACCGGAAGCTCTCGTTCTGCGTGTACCTGTACGACTGACCCGCTCGGGATTCGTACAGGTGGCGGGCGGAACCGGTCAGGGGTGCGGTCCACGGGGCCGCAGCCACGGTTCTCCGTACCCTCACAGGACCGGAACCACGCTTGTTTCCCGCCATTCACGGCGGCGAAACACCGCGTCAAGTGTGACTTGCGCGACGTTGGACTGCCCGGCCTGCACCTCCAGGCCGGGGAGGCGTAGCCTTTATTTCCGCTGTCCATCACCTTGTGAAGCGGAAGAGGGCGGTTGCCGCCGTGTCGTCTCAGTCCCCCAGTACCCCGAGCTCCCCGACCCACCAAGACGGGCAGGGGAATTCCCCCGCCGCCGCCTTCGGTGCCAATGAGTGGCTCGTCGACGAGATCTACCAGCAGTACCTCCAGGACCCGAATTCGGTCGATCGTGCCTGGTGGGACTTCTTCGCCGACTACAAGCCCGGAGCGTCGGAGACCCCCGCCGCCCCGGCCGCCACCACTCCGGGCGCCTCCGCGCCGCAGACGGGCCCCGCACAGGCCGCGCCTGCCGCTCCGGCCGCCGCCGTGCCCGCCCCGGCCACCCCGGCCGCGGCCCCGGCCCCCGCCCCGGCGAAGCCCGCCGCCGCCGCTCCGGCCCCCGTGAAGGCCGCCCCGGCCGCTCCGGCCGCCGCCCCGGCGAAGCCGAAGGCCCAGGAGCCCGCCGAGGCCCCGGCCGGCCCCGAGCTGATCACCCTGCGCGGCCCGGCCGCCGCGGTCGCGAAGAACATGAACGCCTCGCTGGAGATGCCGACGGCCACGTCCGTCCGCGCCGTCCCGGTGAAGCTGCTCTTCGACAACCGGATCGTCATCAACAACCACCTCAAGCGCGCCCGGGGCGGGAAGATCTCCTTCACGCACCTGATCGGCTACGCGATGGTGCAGGCGATCAAGGCCATGCCGTCGATGAACTGGTCCTTCGCGGAGAAGGACGGCAAGCCGACCCTGGTCAAGCCGGAGCACGTGAACTTCGGCCTCGCGATCGACCTGGTGAAGCCCAACGGCGACCGCCAGCTCGTCGTCGCCGGCATCAAGAAGGCCGAGACCCTGAACTTCTTCGAGTTCTGGCAGGCCTACGAGGACATCGTCAAGCGGGCCCGCGTCGGCAAGCTGACGATGGAGGACTTCTCCGGCGTCACGGTCTCCCTGACCAACCCCGGCGGCCTCGGCACCGTCCACTCCGTGCCGCGTCTGATGCCCGGCCAGTCGGTCATCATGGGCGTCGGCTCGATGGACTACCCGGCCGAGTTCCAGGGCACCTCCCAGGACACCCTGAACAAGCTGGGCATCTCCAAGGTCATGACCCTGACCTCGACCTACGACCACCGGGTCATCCAGGGCGCGGCCTCCGGCGAGTTCCTGCGCATCGTCGCCAACCTCCTCCTCGGCGAGGACGGCTTCTACGACGACGTCTTCAAGTCGCTGCGCATCCCCTACGAGCCGGTCCGCTGGCTCAAGGACATCGACGCCTCGCACGACGACGACGTCACCAAGGCCGCCCGCGTCTTCGAGCTGATCCACTCCTACCGGGTCCGCGGCCACGTCATGGCCGACACCGACCCGCTGGAGTACAAGCAGCGCAAGCACCCCGACCTGGACATCACCGAGCACGGCCTCACCCTGTGGGACCTGGAGCGCGAGTTCGCGGTCGGCGGCTTCGCCGGCAAGTCGATGATGAAGCTCCGCGACATCCTCGGCGTGCTCCGCGACTCGTACTGCCGCACCACCGGCATCGAGTTCATGCACATCCAGGACCCGAAGCAGCGCAAGTGGATCCAGGACCGCGTCGAGCGTCCCCACGCGCGCGTGGAGCGCGAGGAGCAGCTGCGCATCCTGCGCCGGCTGAACGCGGCGGAGGCCTTCGAGACCTTCCTGCAGACCAAGTACGTCGGCCAGAAGCGCTTCTCGCTGGAGGGCGGCGAGTCCGTCATCCCGCTGCTCGACGCGGTCATCGACTCGGCGGCCGAGTCCCGCCTCGACGAGGTCGTCATCGGCATGGCCCACCGCGGCCGCCTGAACGTCCTCGCGAACATCGTCGGCAAGTCGTACGCGCAGATCTTCCGCGAGTTCGAGGGCAACCTCGACCCGAAGTCGATGCACGGCTCCGGCGACGTGAAGTACCACCTGGGCGCCGAGGGCACCTTCACCGGCCTGGACGGCGAGCAGATCAAGGTCTCCCTGGTCGCCAACCCCTCGCACCTGGAGGCGGTCGACCCGGTCCTGGAGGGCGTCGCCCGCGCCAAGCAGGACGTCATCAACAAGGGCGGCACGGACTTCACCGTCCTGCCGGTCGCCCTGCACGGCGACGCGGCCTTCGCGGGCCAGGGCGTCGTGGCCGAGACGCTGAACATGTCGCAGCTGCGCGGCTACCGCACCGGCGGCACGGTCCACATCGTCATCAACAACCAGGTCGGCTTCACCGCGGCCCCGGAGTCCTCGCGTTCCTCCATGTACGCCACGGACGTGGCCCGCATGATCGAGGCGCCGATCTTCCACGTGAACGGCGACGACCCGGAGGCCTGCGTCCGCGTGGCGCGGCTCGCCTTCGAGTTCCGCCAGACGTTCAACAAGGACGTCGTGATCGACCTCATCTGCTACCGCCGCCGCGGTCACAACGAGGGCGACAACCCGCAGTTCACCAACCCGCAGATGTACACCCTGATCGACAAGAAGCGTTCGGTGCGCAAGCTCTACACCGAGTCGCTGATCGGTCGCGGCGACATCACCCTGGAAGAGGCCGAGCAGGCCCTCCAGGACTTCCAGGGCCAGCTGGAGAAGGTCTTCGCGGAGGTCCGCGAGGCCACCTCGGCGCCGGCTCCGGCGCACGTCCCGGACCCGCAGCCGGAGTTCCCGGTCGCGGTGACCACCGCGGTCTCCCAGGAGGTCGTGAAGCGGATCGCCGAGTCGCAGGTCAACATCCCGGAGCGGGTCACGGTCCACCCGCGCCTGCTGCCGCAGCTGCAGCGCCGCGCGGCCTCGATCGACGACGGCACCATCGACTGGGGCTTCGGCGAGACCCTCGCCATCGGCTCCCTGCTGATGGAGGGCACCCCGGTCCGGCTGTCCGGCCAGGACTCCCGCCGCGGCACCTTCGGCCAGCGCCACGCGGTGCTCGTCGACCAGGAGACCGGCGAGGACTACACCCCGCTGCTCTACCTGGCCGAGGACCAGGCCCACTTCAACGTCTACGACTCGCTGCTCAGCGAGTACGCGGCGATGGGCTTCGAGTACGGCTACTCGCTGGCGCGGCCGGACTCCCTGGTCATCTGGGAGGCCCAGTTCGGTGACTTCGTCAACGGCGCGCAGACCGTCGTCGACGAGTTCATCTCCTCGGCCGAGCAGAAGTGGGGCCAGACCTCCGGCGTCACGCTGCTCCTGCCGCACGGCTACGAGGGCCAGGGCCCGGACCACTCGTCCGCGCGCCCGGAGCGCTTCCTCCAGATGTGCGCCCAGGACAACATGACGGTCGCCATGCCGACGCTGCCGTCGAACTACTTCCACCTGCTGCGCTGGCAGGTCCACAACCCGCACCACAAGCCGCTCATCGTCTTCACCCCGAAGTCGATGCTGCGCCTGAAGGCCGCGGCCTCGAAGGTGGAGGAGTTCACCACCGGCGGCTTCCGCCCGGTGATCGGCGACGACACGGTGAACCCGGCCGACGTCCGCAAGGTCGTCTTCTGCGCCGGCAAGGTCTACTACGACCTGGAGGCCGAGCGTCAGAAGCGCGGCGTCACGGACACCGCGATCATCCGTCTGGAGCGCCTGTACCCGCTGCCGGGTGCCGAGCTGCAGGCCGAGATCGCCAAGTACCCGAACGCCGAGAAGTACCTGTGGGCCCAGGAGGAGCCGGCGAACCAGGGTGCCTGGCCGTTCATCGCGCTCAACCTGATCGACCACCTGGACCTGGCGGTCGGCGCGGACATCCCGGCGGGCGAGCGCCTGCGCCGGATCTCCCGCCCGCACTCCTCGTCCCCGGCGGTCGGCTCCGCCAAGCGCCACCAGGCCGAGCAGGCGGCGCTGGTCGCGGAGGTCTTCGACGCCTGATCCAGGCGTACGAAGCGGCTCCACGCGACGGCCGTACGACCGGAGGCCCGGCTCCCCGAGAGGGGGGCCGGGCCTCCGGCGTGTGTACGGGGCCGTGCCACGGGGCCGTGCGTACGGGCCCGAGGGTCTAGAAGTAGGCCTCGAAGTCCCAGTAGGGGCGGATGCGCTGACGGGCCGACAGGGTGTGCGGGTGCTGGGCGCCCAGGGTCCGGGTGAGGGTGAGCAGGGCGTCCTCCTCCAGCTTGCCCGCCTCCTCGATCTCCCTGAGGCCCCGCAGGTCGGTGGCGAGGGCGATCTGGCAGGACAGGGTGAGCGGGTGGTCGTTGCCCAGGGTGTGCCGGGCCCGGCGCAGGGTGTCCCGGCTGAGTTCCGCGGCGTCGGTGACCCGGCCGTTGAAGTTCCGCGCGGCGCTCGCGTTGAGCGCGGCGCCGAGCACCCAGGGGTGGTCCGGGCCGAGCGAGGCGGTGAGTCCGCCGAGCGCCGCCTCCAGCATGGCGAGGGCGTCGGCGCGGTCACCGGCCGCCTGCATGACGAGCCCGGTGCTGCACAGCATGCCGGTGGCGAAGGGGTGGGCGGGGCCGAGCAGGGCCCGGTAGCCGGCCTCGGCCTCGGCGATCAGCTCGGTGGCCTTGCTCAGGTCACCGTGCTCCCGCAGGAAGTTGCCGTAGTCGTTGATGAAGGCCAGCGTCACGTAGTGGCCCCGGCCGTGGACCTGCTCCAGCTGGTCGAGGGTGCTCGCCATCATCGCGCCGATGTCCTGCTGGAAGCCGCCCTCGCGCCGCCGGCAGAGGGCGAGCTGGGCGCGGGCCTTGAGGGTCTGCGGGTGGAGCGCTCCGAGGACCTGGACGTGCATCCGCAGATTGGACTCCTGGCGGGCGAGGGCGTCCCGGTAGCGGCCGAGGAGCCGCAGGTCCTGGGCGCAGGCGATGCCGGAGTTGAGGGTGTTGGCGTGGCGGGGGCGCAGCACGTTCTCGCGGGTCGCCAGGGTCTCGACGTCGAGTTCGTACGCCTCCTGGTAGCGGCCGAGGAGCCGGAGTCCGAGGCCGAGGTTGAAGCGGGCGACGAGGCTGACGAAGTCGGTCTCGCCGAGCAGCCGCCGGGCCTCCTCCAGGACCTCGCGCTGGAGGGTCTCGGCCTCGGCGTACTGGCCGAGGTGGCGCAGGTCGCTGGCGAGGGCGCCGTCGCAGAGCATGATGCCGAGCTCGTTGACGGGCGTGGCCTCGCCGAGCCGCAGGCGCAGGGCGTGGTCCAGCTGGTGCGCCTCGCGGAAGCGGCCGCTGGCGCGCAGGACGTTGCCCTCCTGGGTGGTGAGGTCCAGCATCGGCTGGGCGAGCGGGTCCATGAAGCCGCTCCAGCTGGCCCGGATCTTCTCGGCCAGCCGGGACCCGGCCTTGAACTCGCCGCTGCGGTAGCAGTAGCGCAGGCAGTTGAGGACGGCGTTCTGGATGCGGGGGTTGCGGCTGGTGAGCGCGCCGGAGGGTTCCAGGTGGGGCAGCAGCTCGGCGTAGCGGGGCCAGTGGCGGCTGTCCATGGGGTTGCCGGGGTCGGCCTCGGCGAGCAGGGTGCGCACGGCCTTGCGGTGGGCCTCCCGGTGGGGGCCGTCGGTGAGCTGGCTGACGATGTCGTGGACGAGCCGGTGCATGTGCACGGACTCCTGGTGCGGTCCGGTCTCCGTGGTGGGGCCGCGCATCTCGCGGGTGATGACGGAGTAGTTGACCAGGGTGTCCAGGGCCCTGCTCCAGGTGGGCAGGTCGGTGGCCATCCAGCGCAGGTCGTCGGGGAGTTCGGCCTGGGGGTAGGCCCGGATGATCCCGAGCGGGATGCGGCCGGGGGCGAAGGAGGCGCACAGGCTGAGGATCTCGACGGCCTGGGGCTGGGTGCGGCGGAGCCGGTTGATCAGTATGGCCCAGGAGGTGAGGGAGGCGTGCGGGTAGCCATGGGTGGCGGCGGCCTCGTCGACGGTGGAGATCCGGCCCTCCCGCACCATGCGCAGGTACTCGGGCACCTCCATGCCGGACTCGCCGAGCCAGGCGGCGGCCTGGACGAGCGGCAGCGGCACGTCGCCGAACTCGGCGGCGACCTCGTCGGCCTCGGGGGCGGAGATGTGCGGGGCGCGGCGCATCAGGTAGCCGGTGGACTCGGCCCGGTCGAAGCTGGGCACCTGGAGGATGTCGGTGTGTTCGGCCCAGGCCCGGTTGCGCGAGGTGATGAGGACGTGGCCGGGGCCGTGCGGCAGCATGACCTCGGCGCCGTCGGTGTCGTCCCAGCCGTCGAAGATCACCAGCCACTTGCCCTGCGGGTCGCCGCGGCGCAGGGCCTCGCGGACGGCGCGGATGCGTTCGCCGGGTTCGTTTCCGGTGGCGAGGCCGAGGGCGGCGGCGAGCTCTCCGAAGCGGTCGCGCTGCACGTTGCGGTCGTCGGAGCTGACCCACCAGACGACGTCGTAGTCGGGGCTGAAGCGGTGCGCGTACTCGGCGGCGATCTGGGTCTTGCCGATGCCGGACATGCCGAGCAGGGTGCACGCGGCGTTGCCGCGCTCGGCGTCCATGAGGCGTTCCTGGAGGTCGGTGAGGAGGTCGTCGCGGCCGGTGAAGCGGGGGTTGCGGCGCGGCACCTCGCCCCAGATCTCGGGGGGCGTGTCGGGGTAGCGGACGAGGGAGGCCGGTGCGACGCGGCGGGCGGGCCGGCGCTGCTCGATGCCGAGCCGGCTGAGCAGCCGGGCCTCGGCCTCGTCCTCGCCGACGCCCCAGAGGCTGACGGGTTCGAGGACGGCGGTGGCCGGCAGCAGGGGGCGGTTGGTGAGGTTGACGGCGGCGAACCGGTCGGCCTGCGCCGCGACGAAGCCGCGGAGCACGTCGTTCCACTCGCCGGCCGGGCGGGGGCCGAGTTCGAAGAACCAGTCGTTGAGGACGAGGAGGACCTGTCCGCGGGCGAGCAGGAGGTCGCCGAGGGAGTCCTCCAGGGGGACCTCGCGCGGGGGGTCCCAGCGCTGCAGGGTGTTCCGGACGCCCTGGAGGTCGAGTCGCTGTGCGATCCAGGTGGCCCAGGGGCGGTGATAGCCCGGAAAGACCACCAGGACGTGTTCCGGTCCGGTCGTGGCGCCGGCCCGCCCTTGTTCCGCCATCGTGTCTCCCTATCCGCTCACGCGCCACGGTGTGTCACAACTGTGCGACACAGTGTCACCCAAGGGGTCCGCGCAGCCTGCCGAGGCTCGCATGATGCCTCTGCATGTGTCGCGCGAACTCCCGTCCTGCGATGGTCAGTTCATCGGATTCAAGCAGGATCTCCAGCGCTCCGCCCACCTGAAGGTGGAAGCGCTCGAACCGCTGTTCCGCGCGCGTGCGCCACTCCCTCGGCGCGCCGTCGGCGGCGACCGCGCGCCACCACAGGTCGCTGAGGGCGAGGTGCGCGTACACGCCCTGGTAGACCCCGGCGATGGGCCGGGGGTCGGTGCGCCAGCCGACCTGGTGCACCGACGCCCGCCCCTGCCGGTGCAGGGGGACGAGTTCGTGCAGGGCGGCCAGCTTGCTGTGGTGGACCTCGTGCACGAGGGTCTCGGCCATCGCGCGCGGACTGGCGGGAAGCGAGGCGAGGACGGCGCCCGGCGCGGCCCGGAGGGTGGCGCTCATCGGTACGGCGCCGGGCCCCGAGGCGCCGAGCGGGACGACGGCGCGCACGGAGCGCCGCACCTCGGCGGCCCGCACCGGGTCGATCCGGTGCAGCAGGCGGTGCGCGCCGCGCCAGCGCTCGTACCAGGCACCGGCGTCGACGGCGGCCCGGTCGGCCGCGACCCGGGACGGCGCGCCCACCCCGCCCGGCGGCACCCGGTACGGGTCCAGGTCGTCCAGCAGGGCCGCGGTGCCCGGCAGCGGCCGGAGGGCCGCCCAGCCGGGGCCGATTCCGGTGAGCCGGCCGCGGCCCGGGCGGGCGAGGAGGAGACCGCCCCGCGGCCCGCGGGCGCCCTCGGGGGCGATGCGCACCATCCGGCCGCGGGCCCGGATCCGTAACCGCTCGGCCCCCAGGTCACAGCGCCCGACGCCGGTCAGGGACAGGGTGCCGCCGGGCGCGACGGCGCTGAGGTCGAGCGGACAGCCGGCCCGGAGGGCGGCCGTGACGGCGATGGATTCCAGCCGGTCGAGGCGGTGTTCCAGCTCGGCGCCCGCCGGGGCGGCGAGGGCGGCGGCGAGCCACGCCCCGGTGGTGGGGTAGTCGAGGACCTCCCGCGCCACCACCGGGCGGGCGCGCTCGGCCCGTTCGAGCAGCCGCCAGGCGGCCTCGAAGCGCTGGCGCACGGCGGGCGCGACGAGGTCCCGCTCGCGGCGGACGCGGATCAGCAGGGCCTTGAGGAGCAGCAGCCGGTGTCCGCGCAGCCCGGTGCGGAGCGTCGACATGCCGAGGACGGCCGGTCCCGTCCTGGCCAGTTCGGCGAACTGGCCCTCGGCCAGGGGGCCGGCGGTCAGCATGCGCCCCCTCCGCCGGTGGGCGGCCGGCACGAAAATCCGGCCGAAAAGCGCCGGTGGGGGCGCGGGTCGTCAGGGGTTGCCCTCACTGACCCAGGACTCGCCGAGGTCGAACGCCCGGCCGAGCACCCGCTCGGCCTCGGCCACCAGAGCGGGATGGTCCACGACCCGAAGGGTGTGCAGGTCGACGGCGGCGAGATCGGACAGGGGCGGAGGCGGTCCGGCATCCCGGGCGGCGCCGGTCTGCCACTGCGTGTGCTCCAACACCCTCGGCTCCTCCTCACCGACCCTTGTCCCCCACGGTCGTAGCGGCGGAGCGGTTCTTCCCGACCGCGCAAACCCAGAAACCCGTTCGACTCAACTGCCCCCACGTGCGCCCCCGTCATCCGGCCGTTCCGATTGCGCTCCGCCGGCCTACGTCTCCACCGCCCGCCAGGGCCACCAGGGCGGGGCGAGTCGCTTCCGTTCCTCCCGCGACAGGCGGCCCGGTCGTGGGCGGGGGCTCGCCGTCACCTCCGCGAGCAGCGCCCGGGTCCGCTCCACGTCCGCCCAGTCCACCGGCACCAGGGCCGCGTCGAGGCGGCGCCACTGCTCGGTCGCCGCGCGCAGCGCCGTGGCGGCGGCCGACAGGCGGTCCATCAGGGTCAGGGCGGCGCCCTGGCCGTGCAGGGCGCGGGCCAGGGTGACGGTGCCGGGGTCCGGGCCGTGCGCCGTGCGGGCGTCGTCGGCCGCGCCCTGGTAGGCGGCGAGGGCGTCGCCGAGGCGCCCGTCCCGGGCGGCCTCGCTCAGCTGGAGGCGGACCCAGCCGAGCTGGAGGCGCACCTCCGCGCGGGCCGCCGGGTCCTGGGTGGTGCGGGCCGCCTGGTCGAGCAGGTGGCGGCTCTCGAAGAGGTCGGGCAGGAAGCCAGCGCGGTCGTAGCGCAGGGCGAGGACGCTGCCGATGAGGACGACGGTCCGGCCGCGCACGCCGGAGGTGGCGGGCAGACAGGTGAGGGCCTCGCGCAGCACGGACTCGGCGCGGTCGACGGGCCCCGTGCCGGTGCCGGCGGCGGCCCGGCGCAGCAGCGACTCGCCCCAGGTGAGCAGCAGCCGGCCGCGCTGTTCGCCCTCGGCGGGGGTGAGCAGGGTGGCCCGCTCGTAGGCCTCGTCGGCGGCGGGTCCGTCGCCGGTGGTCTCGTGCAGCCGGGCCAGCGCGGTGGTCCAGCGCAGCCGGAGCGCGAGGGAGTCGCCGAGCAGCGGTTCGGCGCGGTCGAGGGCGTCGGCCACGCGCGCGTGCGGGGCGGCGGCCAGGTGCAGGGCGTCCGCGAGGTCGAGCAGGACCGGGCCGGTGGCGCGCAGGGCGAGGGCGGCGGTGAACTCGGCGGCGGCCTCGGCGCCCTCGGCGCGGGCCAGGTGCAGCCGGCCGCGCCGTACCCGCAGGGCGTGCCGGTGGCTCTCGGGCCAGTCGGCCGGGTCGCCGGCGAGCGCGCCGAGGGCCGCGTCGAGCCGGGCGGTGTCGCCGGTGTGCCGCCACAGCGCGTACTGCACGGCGGCCTGTTCGAGCCGGGCCTCGGCCCAGTCGGGGCCGCCCGCCGGGGCGAGTTCCCCGGCCCGTACGAGCTCGGCGAGGGCCCGGTCCAGCAGGTCGCGGCGCTGTCCGCGGTCCCGTGCGGCGGCGGTGCCGGCCTGGGCGTGGAGGACCTGGCCGAGGACGAGCCGGGCCCCGGCGGCCTCCTCGGGGCGGGCGGGTGGTCCCTCGGCGCCGAGCGCGGTCTCGGCGAGGTCGCGGGCGGAGGCGAGGAGCGAGGGGTCGGACTGGCCGCGCCACTGGTCGAGCAGCCGGCGGGCGGCGGCGAGCGGTTCGGGGGTGACCAGGTCGGGGTGGTAGAAGCGCAGCACGCGCGCGGGGATGCGGGCGAACAGCTCGGTGGCGGCGCCCGGCCGCGGCTCGTCGTCCTCCGCCTCCGCCGGGACGGTGTCGGCGCCGGCGGCCGTGGCCGGTTCCCCGTCGGTGCCGTGGCCGTCGGTGCCGTGCCCGGCGAGCCGGGCGGCGGCGAGGGCGGGGAAGTTCCGCATGCCCTGTCCGAAGTGCCGCTCGACGAACTCGGAGCAGTGCTTGAGGACGAGCGCGGCGGCGCCTCGGTCGAGCGAGCCGAGGAGGTGGTCCTGCACGGCCGGCGGATAGCTGTAGCAGGGGTACGGGGTGGGGCCGGGCAGTCGCCGCAGCAGCCCGCTGAGCAGCACCTCGGCGAGCTCCATGGGCCCGGTGTCGGGCAGCATGGCGCGCTGCACGAGCTGCATCACGGGCAGTGCGAGCGGGGCGGCGGCGAGGTGCACCGCGAGCCGGACCGCCCCGGGCGAGGCCCCGGCCCGGAAGGCGCGCAGGAGTTCGTCGTCGGCGCGCCGGGCTGCGATGCGGCCGTCACCGGCGCCGGGCGGCAGCGGTCCGGCGGGCGCGGGCCCGACGCGGGCGGCCCAGCCGCGTACCGCTCCCCCGCCGTGGCCGGTGAGCAGCCGCGCCCAGGAGGCGAAGGCCTCCGGGGTGGGGGTGAGCACGGGCACGGCCCGCAGTTGGGCGGTGACCGGCTCCCAGTCCGGTTCGTCGGGCTCGAAGCGGACGTGTCCGCCGGGCCCCGCGGGCCGCTCCAGGGTGCCGGGTTCGACGGGCAGCGCGGTGCGCGACCAGAGCCGGGGCGGCAGCGGCTGGACGACCGCGAGCGGGGAGTGCCGGGGCCACTGGTGGAGCAGCCGCTGGGCGGCGCCGCGCTGCCAGAGCGGGCCGACGCAGTCGGAGACCACGAGGGTGAGGCGGCGCCCGGTGGGGTCGTGGAGCTGGTCGCCGGGGCGGAGCCGGGGCCGGCCGTCGGGCCCGCTGGTGGTGGTGACGAGCGGCGGGCCCTCGCCGGTGTCGTGCAGCCGGTGCACCCGGACGTCGCGGAAGGCGCCGGACTGCTGGCAGGCCTGGCGCAGTTCCTCGACCATCCGGGTCCACACGACCATGGCCGGCCCGGTGTCCATGAGGAGCTGGATGTCGGGCCGCTGCCCCGAGGCGGGGCGCAGCACGGGGGTGAGGATCCCGGAGGCGGCGCTGCGCTCGGCGGTGGCCTCCTCGTCGAGCCGCAGTCCGCCGGGGCGGGCGGGTAATCCGGCGGCGTAGTGGCGCAGCGGCCGGAGCGCCTTCTGGAGGCCGAGGAGACCGGGCAGGGCGTTGGCGCCGGGGGCGCGGACGGGCAGGGCGGCACCTCCGCCGCGGGCGCGCGCGGCGGCGGTGCCGGCGGCGGTGGCGGGGCCCGGGGTGCCGCCTTCGGCGAGCGGCATCAGCAGGTCGACGGTCTCGCCGGGCCGGCCGGGGGCGGGCTCGGGGCCGCCGGCGGGGTCCGGGGCGGCGGCCGCGGGGGCCGTGAGGTCGGCCGGATCCCGCCGGTCCTCGGGGGCGCCGGGCGCGGGTGGCGGGCCCGGCGGCGGGTCCCCGGTGCGGCCGGCGGGGTCGGCGCGCGGCAGCCACTGGGCGAGCCAGACGGCGTCCGCGATCTCCTCGGCCGTCGGGTCCTGCCCGCCGGCCCGGAGTCTGCGGGTGAGCTCTTCCAGATGCATCCGGTGCATCCGGCCATCACCTCGGCTGATCGAGCGGCTGCATGAGCATGTCCGCGATGCGGTCCCGGGTCACCCGCTCGGCGCGGGGGGCGTGCTGGGTCAGGTAGAGCGCGTTGAGCAGTTGGTCGGTGGCGATGACCTCGCCGGGCTCGCGGTTGAGGAAGCGGGCCACGAGGCCGGGTTCGGCCGCGGCGGCGTCCGCGCCGAGGTGGGCCTCGATCATGGCGTTGAGCTGCTCCTCGCCGGGCGCCTCCAGCTCCAGGCGGATGCAGCGGCGCAACAGGGCGGCGGGGAAGTCGCGTTCGCCGTTGGAGGTGAGCACGATGAAGGGGAAGGTGGTGCAGCGGACCCGGCCGCCGCGCACGGGCACCTTGCGCCCGTCGTCGGTGAGCACCTCCACGACCGGTTCGCGGTCGGCGAGCCGTTCCAGCTCGGGGATGGTGAACTCGCCCTCCTCCAGGGCGTTCAGGAGGTCGTTGGGCAGGTCGAGGTCGCTCTTGTCGAGCTCGTCGATGAGCAGCACCCGGGGCAGCTCGGAGGGCAGCAGGGCGGTGCCGAGCGGGCCGAGCCTGAGGTACGAGCCGATGCCTGCCGCGCTCGCGGCGCCGCCCTGCTCCGGCTGCTCGCCGGCCGCGCCTGCGGTACGGGCCTCGGCGCGGGCGCGTTCCAGCTGCACGTCCTGGAGGCGGCCGATGGCGTCGTAGCGGTAGAGGCCGTCCTGGAGCGTCGAGCGGCTGAGGATCGGCCACCGCAGCACCCGGCCGAGGCCCAGCTCGTGGGCGACGGCGTGCGCCAGGGTGGACTTGCCGGTGCCGGGGTTGCCGGTGACGAGCAGCGGACGGCGCAGATAGAGCGCGGCGTTGACGGCGTCGGTCTCGGCGGGCCGGGGGTGGTGGTTCTGCACGAGCCGGCGGCGCACGCCGAGCCGCCGGTCGGAGCCGGCCAGGGTGTCGTCGGCGCCGCCCGCGGAGAAGTCCCGCCAGGGCGGCGGGGCGGGCAGCCGCCGTATCTCGTCGTGCGGATGGCCGGCCCCACGGTAGATCCGCCAATCGTTCACGCCTGACCCCTCCTGGCTGTGATGCCTGCGCCGACCCCCGTCGACCGTACCGCTCGGGCCCCCGGTCCGTCCCCGGCCAATCCGGCCCCGTCTCGGGCGAGTTGGCCCGGGCGCCCGGGGCCCGTCCGGATCCGCACGCGCGCGTGGGGCGCGCCGGGGCCGTCCCCCGTCGAACCTGCCCCGCGCGGGGCAGGCCCAGTCCACCCGTCCCCGGTACGGCTCACGGCTCGTCCTCGCCGAGCAGTGACGGGCCCTCCAGGGGAGCCTCGAAGGGCGGGCGGTCGGGCGGGTCCCAGAGGACGGCGAGACCCTCGGCCCAGGCGTGCTCGGCGCGCTCGCGGGCGTCGGCCTCGGGGTCCCCGGCGCGCCGGCGCAGGGTGCGCACGGGCCGGTGCAGTCCGTCGGCGCTGCCGGCCCCGGCGAGCAGCACCCCGGCGCCCTTGTGGAACTCGGGGCAGTCGCCGTGCTCGCGGGCCGAGCGCCGCCACAGCGCGATCGGGTGTCCGGCGGCGAGCGCGGCGTCCAGGGCGCGCCGGCCGTCGCCGGTGCCGACCGGTCCGCAGTAGACCGGCACGCTGCCGTCGGGGGCGGCGTCCAGCCGCTCCAGGGAGGCGGCCCGGCTCTCCTTGCGCAGGTGCGGGGCGTGCGCCTCGGCGCCGGCGGCCGGCACCTCGGCGCGCAGCGGCACGGCCCGCAGCGGGCCGCCCTCGCTGCCCCGCCAGCGCCGGTGCCACTCCGGGGAGGCCTTGCGCTGGCGGCTGCGGTGGCGGTCGCGCAGGACGACGGTGCGGCGCTGGCCGAGCGGCAGGGACCGCTCGCCGAAGGGCTCGTCATCGGGGGCCAGCCGCCAGCTGTCGAAGGGCTCGTCGAACAGCTCGCGCGGCACCACGAACTCGACGGCGGCCAGGTGGTCGCCGCTGTCGCCGTGGCCGAGGGCCTCGTCGAGCGGGCCGCGCAGGCTGTCCTGGAGCCGGTCCCGGGGCAGGCCCTCGTCGTGGCCGGCCAGCGGGTTCATGGTGCGCCCGTCGAAGAGCAGCATCACGCGCCAGGTGTAGCGCGGGGCTCCGGTGGTCCAGGGCACGGGGTCGATCTCGATCCGCACGTCGGCGCGCGCGCCCGGCTTCCGTGCGGGGACGGCGGGGTCCGGCGGCGCGGGGTCGAGCAGGGCGGCGATCTCCTCGCGCACGGCGGCGTGGGCGTCGCCGGACTCGTCGGTGATCCAGTCGACCAGGCTCCGCAGTCCGGGCGCGGTCGGGCCGCCGGGGGCGGCCCCGGCGCCGTAGCGCTCGGTGAGGTGGCGGACGAGGTGCGCCGCGTACAGGAGCACGGCGTCGAGGCCGAGGTCGGTGCTGCCGCGGCCGTCCTCGCGGTCGCCGGTGTGCAGTTCGTGGAGCAGGCCCACCCCGTCGCGCCAGGTGCGGGCGCCGGTCTCCAGGACGGCCTGGTAGTCGGGGTGCAGGACCCGCCGCTTCACCGCGTCGACCAGGGCCATCACCTCGCCGGGCCCGGTGGGTGGGGGGAGTTCGGCGAAGCGCCCGTACAGATGGGTGCGCCGGGCGGGGCTGACCCCGCGGGCCGTGGCCGGCCACAGCGCCATCTGGGCGTCGGTCCAGGTGCGTCCGGGGCGCAAGGAGCGGTGCCGGGCCAGGTGGTGGCGGTCGTGGGCGCGCAGCACCTCGTGCAGCACCCGGCCGCCGGGCACGTCGTGCAGCTCGCGCAGCGAGGTGAGCGGCACGGCGGCGCCCTCGTCCTGCCCGCGGCCCTTGTTGACGCCGATGACGGCGCCCCGGCCGAGGTCGACGACCGGGCCGCCGGAGCAGCCCTCGACGGGCACGCCCCACTTGAGGAGCAGGGCGCCGCCCTCGAAGCCGTACGCCGTGCCGAGGACCTCCCGGACGCCGACCACCCCGGTCTGCCGGGCGAAGCCGTACAGCGCGACCTGGGTGGGGGTGGTGGGCGGGCGCTCGCTGAGCCGCACGCAGGCGGCGTCCTCGGCGCCCTCCACGCGGACCAGCGCGAGGTCGGGGAACTCCCAGAAGTCGAGCTCCTGCTCGGGCGTGGCCGGGCGCGGCTTGGCGAGCACCACGCGGCCGGTGGACCGGCCGCCCTCCCAGGTGATGCCGACGGCGGGCTCCTCCCTCCACACCGCGCTTCCCCCCTTGGCCACGACGTGGGCACAGGTCAGCACCCAGCCGGGGGCGATGAAGAATCCCGTGCCCCAGAACGGGTCGCCGTGCGGGTCATACCCGTCGTCCGGTGCGGCGATGCGCACCAGGGCGGGGCGCACGAGCGCGTCGAGGGCGCTCATACGGCGCGAGGGCCGTTCTCCGGGGAGGCGGCGGGTGCGGGGACGCCGGGTCCGGCGGCGGAGGCGGCCGGGTCGGGGGCGGGGGCAGGGCCGGTGGCCTCGCGGCCGGGCTCGGTCCAGGTCAGCGAGACGTTGACGGAGGCCTTGCCGCCGCCGTCGGCCAGCACCCCGATCACCTTGCCCGCCTGCGCGGAGAGCTCGATGCCGAAGCTGACCGCGACCTCGACGGAGCCCTGCGGGTCGAGCCCGGCCCGCAACGAGCCGACGACCCCGCGCACCACGTCCGTCAGTCCGCCGGCCATGGAGACCACCCGGTCCCCGATGCCGGTGTCCTGGAACCCGCCGCCCCGGCGCAGCTCCTCCGCCGCGCTGACCCGGGCCCACACGGGCGTGCCGTCGTCCAGCCGAATCCGGGCGATCCCATCCGTCACAGCGGCCCCCGCTCCCCGAAACGATGATGGAAGAGGCTAGACCGTGGGGCTCAGGAGGAACAGGGGACGCGGTCGGCTCCGGTGCACCACGGCCTATTCTGATCGCATGTACTTCACCGACCGTGGCATCGAGGAACTGGAGAAGCGGCGCGGCGAGGAAGAGGTCACCTTCGAGTGGCTCGCCGAGCAGCTGCGCACCTTCGTCGATCTCAACCCCGACTTCGAGGTGCCGGTCGAGCGCCTGGCGACCTGGCTGGCCCGGCTCGACGACGAGGACGAGGACGACTAGGGCCTGACCGGCGGATCAGGGTCGGACAGGCCCACAGGCCCCGGCGTCTGGCGCATGGGGCCTCGCCGGGGCCGCCAGGGCGGGGGGGGTTGAGGCGTCCCCGGGCCGTCAAGGCAGAGGGGTGGCGCCCCCAAGCCCACCGGGGCCGAACGTGGGGCCTCGCCAGGGCCGTCAGGACCGCCAGGACCGTCAGGGCCGTCAGGCCCGCCAGGACCGTCAGGGCCGTCAGGCCCGCCAGGCCCGCCAGGCCCGTCAGGCCCGTCAGGCCCGTCAGGGCCGTCAGGGCCGAGGACAGGCGTCGCGAGGCGCCGGAGCGTCTCGACAGCGGAGCCATCGGGGCGTTTCGGCGACGCGGCGAGGTGTCGTGCCGGGGGCACTCCCACCCCAGGCTCCGCCGGGACACCCCCACCAGGGCGACGCTCTGGGGAAGGCTGCGGAGCCGGTCATGAGCCGCCGGGCAGGCCCCAGTCCCCGCCGGGGCCGCCGTCCGGCCCCGTCACGGCGCCACGCGCGCGTGCAGGCGGTCGCCGGCGAGGGCGAGGGCTCCGTGGGCGACGAGCAGCGCTCCGGCCGTGGCCCAGCCGCCACTGCGGCGGGCGGCTCCCCAGGCGAGCAGCGGCAGCCCGGCCGCGAGCTGTGCGGCACCGAGGACCCGGGCCCGGGGGCCGTGGAGGTACGGGCCGACGCGGGTGTCCTCGACGACGTCGAGTTCGGCGCGTACGGCTTCCCGCCAGGACCCTTCGAGGAGTTCGGCGCCCCGGTCGCGGGCGGCGGCGCGCAGCCGGTCGGGGTTCCGGCCGGGCACGAGGCCGGCGGGCAGGGCGAGTCCGGTACGGGCGAGGACGGCGACGAGGCCGACCAGCCGGGCGTGGGCGTCGGCGTCCGGGTCGGGCCGGGTGAGCGGCTCCAGGGCCTGGACGTCGAGCACGGGGTCGAGTGCGAGCCGGTCGGCGAAGGTGCTCATGGCCTCGTCCTCGCCGGCCGGGGTGCCGTCGGCGAGCCAGGTGTAGCCGACGGTGCGGCGGAAGCCGGCGGCCAGGGTGAACCCGGCCCGGTCGGCGTCCCACCAGAGCGCGACCACCGGCCAGGTGGCGGCCGCGACGGCGAGCGCGGTGGCCCATCCGGTGACGACCCGGTCGACGGGCTCGCCGTCGTCGAGCCAGGGCTTTCCCTCCGGGACGAGCACGCTCCAGTCGGGACCCGCGGGCGCGAGCAGGAGCCGTTCGCGGAGCAGCTGGGCCGGCGGGCGGACCGCCGGGGGCTGGGCGCGGCAGAGCAGCAGCGCTCCGGCGGGGCGGGATCCCGGTGTCGCAGTCATGCCCCCCAACGTAGGGCAATGATCCGCTTTCATCCCTGAATGCCCCACTGCGGGCTGGATTCCTCACCGACTCTCCCCTGACGCCACCCCGTCAGGGGAGAGTCGGGGTTGACTTGGCCACACCGCGATATATCGTGTGTATCGGAAGACGCGATATGTTGCGTCATCGCCATGCGTCGCATCGTCGACGTCGACGTCGACGTCGACGTCGTGACCATCACACGGGAGGGCAGCACCATGACAGAGTGGTCCGTCACCGAGCCTCGCAGGATCCCGCTGACCGACCCCGTCCGGCGGCTCCAGATCCGTGTCGTCAACGGAGCGGTGAACGTGGTGGGCACCGACGAGAGTTCCGCACGCCTGGAGATCTCGGAGATCGAGGGCCCGCCGCTGATCGTCACGCAGGAGGGCTCCACGCTGGTCGTGAGCTACGAGGACCTGCACTGGAAGGGCATCCTCAAGTGGCTCGACCCCAAGGGCCACCGGCGCCGGGTCGTGGTCTCCGTGGCCGTGCCCGCCGGCGCCGACGTCGAAGTGGGCGCGATCGGCGCCGAGACGGTGATCTCCGGCGTGCGGGGACGCACCGCGGTGCGCGGCGTCACCGGCGACACCACCCTCGTCGGCCTGGCCGGCCCGGTCCGTGCCGAGACCGTCTCCGGGAACCTGGAGGCCCAGTCGGTCACCGGCGCGCTCCAGATCAACTCGGTGACCGGGGACGTCACCGTGATCGACGGTGCCGGCTCCGCCGTGAAGGCCGAGACGGTCAGCGGGGACATGGTCATCGACCTCGACCCGGCCGGCCAGGACGGACCGCCCGCCGACATCCGGCTGACCAGCGTCTCCGGCGAGGTCGCGATCCGGCTGCCGCACCCGGCCGACGCCCGGGTCGAGGCGACCACCACCAGCGGTGCGGTGTCCAGCGCCTTCGATGACCTGCGGGTCGGCGGCACCTGGGGCACCCGCTCCCTCACCGGCACCCTGGGCGCCGGCCAGGGCACGCTCAGGGCGACCACGGTCTCCGGCTCCATCGCCGTGCTGCGCCGCCCCGAGCCGGAGCCCGACGCCGACGGCCCCGGCGACGGCACGGCCGCCGCCTCCCCCGCGTCCGGAAAGGTCCTCTGACATGGCGCCCGTCTTCGCCCACGGCCGGCTCCGGCTCTATCTGCTCAAGCTGCTCGACGAAGCCCCCCGCCACGGGTACGAGGTGATCCGCCTCCTGGAGGAGCGTTTCCAGGGGCTGTACGCGCCCTCGGCGGGCACGGTCTACCCGCGGCTCGCCAAGCTGGAGGCGGAGGGCCTTGTCACCCACGCCACCGAGGGCGGACGCAAGGTCTACTCGATCACCGACGCCGGCCGGGCCGAGCTGGCCGGGCGCGGCGGCGAACTGGCCGATCTGGAGGAGGAGATCCGGGAGTCCGTCTCCGAGCTGGCCGCCGAGATACGCGACGACGTGCGCGGGGCGGCCGGGAAGCTGCGCAGCGAGATGCGGGCGGCGGCCTCCGCGTCCCGCTCGGCGGGCGCCTCGGCCTCCTTCGACGCCCGCGAGGAACTGCGCCGGGCCAAGCAGGAGTTCAAGGAGCAGGCCCGCCAGGCGCGGGCGGAGGCGCAGTCGGCGAAGCGCCAGGCGAAGGAGTACCAGCGGATCGCCCAGCAGATCCAGGAGCAGTTCCAGGACCGGTTGAAGGGCGGCGACTGGCCCAAGGGCGTCTGGGAGGGGATCTCGGACATCACCGCCCAGCTGGGCAATCTGGTGACGGGCACCGCCCACGGCCCGGCCGCCGGCCGGGCCGCCTCGCCCGAACAGGCCGTCTCCGACTGGGCGAAGGACATCACCGACGCGGCCGAGCCGGCCCGTGAGCTGGACCGGCTGCTCGACCGCTTCCGCGACGACGTCCGGGACGCCGCCCGGGACCACGGCGTGAGCCGTGACCAGCTGGCCGAGGCCCGCCGCCACCTCGCGGCGGCGGCGGACGGCATCCTGTCCCTGCTCGCCCCGGACCACCGCAAGGCGTAGCAGAAGGGTCCGGTCAGCCGCGGGCGGTGGCGGTCACCGTGACCGTGACGCGGCTGCCCGGGGCGGCGATCACCAGGGCCCTGCCCGGCGCGGGGCGGAGCACGACCGCCTGCCCCCGGGCCGCGACCTGCCACGCGCCCGGGGGCAGGGACAGCTCGGTGACGCGGGAGCCGCGGGGGCCGGCGGCCTCGTACTCCAGGCGGTAGACCCGGGCCGCCGCGTCGAAGGAGGAACCGCGGACGGTGCCCGCGACGGCCTCGGCGTAGGGCTCGGCGGTGAGCTCCTTGTTCGTGCGGAAGGTGCCGTCGGCGTTCACCGCGCAGTAGCCGCCGCCGTAGCACCAGACGTAGCCCGCCCAGCCGGAGCTGTAGCGGCCGAGCGAGGCCATGGCGTCGCGGTAGAAGCGGTTCATGTTCGGAAGGGAGTTGTTGAGCGGTCCCCACTCGCCGACGACCACCGGGACCCGGTACTCCCGGGGGTAGCGGGTGACCGCCTGCTCGTAGCTCTCGATCCAGCCGGCGGCCGGGTCGTAGTCGGCGCCCGCCTCCATGCCGGTGTTGTAGAAGTGCGGGGCGTAGACGACCTGGGGGTCGTCGATCCGGCCGAGGCCGGTGGGCACGCCCTCGCCCACGATGGGGGTGGGCTCGACGAAGACCCAGGCGTCGGGGTCGGCCGAACGGATCGCGTCCGCGAGCCGGTTGTACATCGGGGTGAGCTGCTCGCGCTCGATGCGGCGGGCCGCGGTGGGCAGGTCCTCTCCCTCGCCGAGTTCGCCCATGGGCTCGTTGATCGGGTCGTAGCCGAGGACGGCCGGGTGGTCGTCGAAGCGTTCGGCGAGGACCCGCCACATGCGGGCCTGGGCGCGGCGCAGGTCGGCGTCCTCGTAGAGGTGGGTGAAGGCGCGCTGGACGGCGGGCTGGAAGTACTCGGAGAACCAGTCGTCGGGGTTGCGCTCGAAGGGCAGGCCGTCGGTCCGGGTGGCCCACTCGGGGATGCCGCGGTGCCCGAAGGCGGGGCCGAAGACGTCCTGGTGGGCGTCGATCAGCACCTTGACGTCGTGCTTCTCGGCCCAGTCCAGGATGCGCCCGATCTTGTGCAGGTAGTCCTGGCTGTACTGGCCGGGCCGGGGCTCCAGGTCGTCCCAGAAGACCAGCAGGCGGGCGAAGTTGAAGCCCTGGGCGCGCAGGTCGCGGAAGTGCTTCTCGGTGATGGCGGAGAGGGCGGCCGGGCCGCGGTTGGCCTTGTCCTCGACGTTCCAGCCGCGCAGGGTGAGGACGCGGCCGCGGGCGTCGGTCAAGGCGGGAACGACCCCGTCCGCCGCGCCGGGCGCGGCCCGGTCCGCGGCGTGATCCGCGGCCTGGTCCGCCGCCCGGGCGGTGGCGGTCGGGGTGGTGGCGGTTGCGGTGGTGGGCGCGAGCAGCGCGGCGGCGAGGGCGCCCGCCACGAGGGTGGTACGCAACAAGGGGACCTCCGGCAGGCGATGTGAGCGTTGTTCACCTTTTCGCGGTGCCGGAGATCCCATCAGGACGGGCGTCCTGGTTCAAGGCCTCGGTCAGGACCGGTCCGGAAAACCTCGCGAGGTTCCGAGGAGGTGTCCTCGGGAAGTGCCCTCAGGAGGTGGTCAGGACGATCTTTCCGAAGAGCTCGCCCGCGGCCATCTTCTCGAAGCCCTCGCGGGCCCGGTCGAGCGGCAGCACCTCGTCGATCACCGGACGGACACCGGTGGCCGCGCAGAAGGACAGCAGGTCCTCCAGCTCGTCCTTGGAGCCCATGGTGGAGCCGACCACCCTCAGCTCCAGGAAGAAGATCCGGGTGAGTTCGGCGTGCGAGGGGCGGTCGCCGCTGGTGGCACCGGAGATGACCAGGGTGCCGCCGGGGCGCAGCGACTTGACGGAGTGGGACCAGGTGGCGGCGCCGACGGTCTCGATGACGGCGTCCACCCGCCGCGGCAGCCGCGCGCCGGGCTCGTAGGCCTCGACGGCACCGAGCTCGACGGCCCGCTTCCGCTTGGCCTCGTCACGGCTGGTGGCGTAGACGCGCAGGCCGGCGGCCTTGCCGAGGACGATGGCCGCGGTGGCGACACCGCCGCCCGCGCCCTGCACGAGCACCGAGTCACCGGGCCGCACACCGGCGTTGGTGAAGAGCATGCGGTACGCGGTGAGCCAGGCGGTCGGCAGGCAGGCGGCCTCCTCGAAGGAGAGCTCCTTGGGCTTGGGCAGCACGTTCCAGCTGGGCACGGTGACCCGCTCGGCGAAGGTTCCCTGGTAGCGCTCGGTCAGGATAGAGCGCGGCTCGTCGGGACCGACGCCGTGGCCGGTCTGGCCGATGACGGAGTGCAGCACGACCTCGTTGCCGTGCTCGTCGATGCCCGCGGCATCGCAGCCGAGGATCATCGGCAGCTTCTCCTCGGGCAGTCCGACCCCGCGCAGCGACCACAGGTCGTGGTGGTTGAGCGAGGCGGCCTTCACGGTCACGGTCGTCCATCCGGGCCGCGCCTCGGGCTCGGGGCGTTCGCCCAGTTCGAGGCCGTTCAGCGGCTGGTCACGGTCGATTCGGGCGGCATAGGCAGCGAACATGGCCCCGACCCTAGGCGCGCACCCGGTGATCGCGTAACCACACCCCGCTGTGACGCACGTCCCTCGTACCGTCCTCGCGCCGCCCCCGTACCGTCCTCGCGCAGTCCTCGTGCCGCCCCCGTACCTCCCCTCGTACCGTCCGCACCCCGCCCCGCGGGGCGGCACCGGCCGGCGGAACCGGCCGGCGGCACCGACCCCCTCCCCTACCCGCGAGTACGCGAAAGCCCCGCCCGGTTCGGCCGAACCCGGGCGGGGCTTCGTGCGCGCTTGCGTGGCACGCGGGGGTGTGCTGCGCCGTGTGGCGTCAGCGGCGGGCGACGCCCTCCGCGCGCGCGGCGGCGGCGACGGCGGCCGCGACGGCCGGGGCGACCCGCTCGTCGAACGGCGAGGGGATCACGCAGTCGGCGGACAGGTCCTCGCCGACCACGCCGGCGATGGCGTCGGCGGCGGCGATCTTCATGCCCTCGGTGATCCGGGAGGCCCGGACCTGGAGCGCGCCGGCGAAGATGCCGGGGAACGCGAGGACGTTGTTGATCTGGTTCGGGTAGTCCGAGCGGCCCGTGGCCACGACCGCCGCGTACTTGTGCGCGACGTCGGGGTGCACCTCGGGGTTCGGGTTGGCCATGGCGAAGACGAAGGCGTTCGGCGCCATGGCCGCGACCGCCTCCTCCGGGACCGTGCCGCCGGAGACGCCGATGAAGACGTCCGCGCCGGCCAGGGCGGACTCCAGCGAGCCGGAGAGGCCCGCCTTGTTGGTCAGCCCGGCGATCTCGCGCTTGACGTCCGTGAGGTCCTCGCGGTCGGAGCTCACGACGCCCTTGCGGTCGGTCACGCAGACGTCGCCGATGCCGGCCTCCAGGAGGAACTTCGCGATGGCCACGCCGGCCGCGCCCGCGCCGGAGATGACCGCGCGCAGGTCGCCCAGGGTCCGGCCGGTCAGCTTGGCGGCGTTCCGCAGGGCCGCCAGGGTGACGATGGCGGTGCCGTGCTGGTCGTCGTGGAAGACCGGGATGTCCAGGCGCTCCTGGAGCTTGCGCTCGATCTCGAAGCACCGGGGCGCCGAGATGTCCTCCAGGTTCACGCCGCCGAAGGACGGGGCGAGCCGGACGACGGTCTCGACGATCTCGTCGGTGTCGGTGGTGGCGAGCGCGATCGGGACCGCGTCCACGCCGCCGAACTGCTTGAAGAGGATGGCCTTCCCCTCCATGACCGGGAGGGAGGCCTCCGGGCCGATGTCGCCGAGGCCGAGCACCGCCGTGCCGTCGGTCACGACCGCGACGACCTGGGACTTCCAGGTGTAGTCGTTGACCAGCTCGGGCTGCTCCGCGATTGCCGTGCACACCTTGGCGACGCCGGGCGTGTACGCGAGGGACAGGTCGTCCTTGTCGCGCAGCGGCACCGTGGCCGAAATGGCCATCTTGCCGCCGCGGTGCAGCGCGAACGCCGGATCGAAGGGCTCGCCGGGAGCCCCTTCCGTACCGGTCTCGCTGCGAGGATTGACGATCTCCGCTGCCATTGGGTTGACCCCTTAAGTCTTCTTCATTTGAGGGTGGCCACTCCTTGTTGAGGAGGGGTGGGCGGGTCCCGCGGCCGCCGTGTCTGGCAGCCGCGCGGGCGCGCCGCACAACGCGCCCTGAGCCCCGGATGAGGGGTGTAAGGATCCTTCTTACCGGACGGACGGGTCCGGAGACGAGTCGATACCGCCTCGGTGACGCGACTCATACCGAGCGCGACCGGGCCCGTACGGAGCAGGGACAGGCGACGACTCGTCACCCGATGTCCGGACAGATCGCCCCAGGACCCGAATGGCGGCGTTCCTGTCGTCCGAATGGCGAGATGAACCGAAGATTTTACGGTGGGCGACCCACCTCCCCGCAGAAGGTTTTGCCTTGCGAGGACTGGTCGGCGCGATTCGGCCACGACCCGTTATCCGATTTTGACATCCGTGGCCGCCTGTTTGAGGCAGTCCGAATGGCAAGATGCCGTAATCACACGAGGTCGCGGCACTCGAAGGTGCGTGCGCGGCCTAAGGCAACTCCCTCACACGCCGGAGGAACCCGACCATGACCGCACGCTCCACGCGCTGTACGACCGCCGCCAAGACCCGCACGTCCCGTCTTGCCGCGGTCGCCGCCATCGCGGTCGCCGGCTCGATGCTGCTGACCGCCTGCGGCGACCAGACCAATGACGGCGGCGCCTCCCAGACGGGCGGCTCCAGCGCCCCCGCCGCGAGCAAGGCCCCCCTCTTCTCGAAGCTCCCGGCCGACATCCAGAAGGCCGGCGTCATCAAGGTCGGCACCGACGCCTCGTACGCGCCGATGGAGTTCACCGAGGGCGGCAAGATCGTCGGCGTCGACCCCGACATCGCCGAGGCCCTGAGCAAGCAGCTCGGCGTGAAGTTCGAGTTCACCTCGGGCACCTTCGACGGCCTCATCACCTCGATCTACACCGGCCGCCAGGACCTGATCATGTCGTCCATGACGGACAACAAGAAGCGTCAGGAGGGCCTGGACGACAACGGCAAGAAGATCGGCAAGGGCATCGACTTCGTCGACTACTTCAGCTCCGGCGTCTCCCTGCTGGTCAAGAAGGGCAACCCGCAGGGCGTCAACTCCCTCGACGACCTGTGCGGCAAGACCGTGGCCGTGCAGCGCGGCACGATCTACGAGGACACCTTCAAGGCGCAGGCGACCAAGTGCGGCGCCAACAAGCTGACCATCCAGGCCTTCGACACCGACGCCGAGGCGCAGACCCGCGTCAAGGCCGGCGGCGCCGTGGCCGACCTCAACGACTACCCGGTCGCCGCCTACATCGCGAAGACCTCGGGCGGCGGCAAGGACTTCGAGGTCGTCGGCAGCCAGAGCGACGTCGGCCTCTTCGGCATCGGCGTGTCCAAGGACAAGACGCAGCTGCGCGACGCCGTCAAGGAGGCCCTGGACGCGATCATCAAGGACGGGTCCTACGCCGAGGCCCTGAAGAAGTGGAACGTCGAGGGCAGCGCCGTGAAGTCGGCCACCATCAACGCCGGCAAGTGACCTCCTCGTTCCACTGAAGGGCAGTCGTCGTGACTGACAAGATCTCCAAGGAGCCGTCGGACGCCCGTCCGGCCGGCTCCGGCCCCTCGGGCGTCCCGTACGAGGCGATCAAGGCCATCCCGGTGCGGCACTACGGGCGCTGGGTCAGCGCCGTCGTGGTCGTCGCGCTGCTGGGCTGGCTGGTCTACGCGTTCTCCCAGGGCAACATCATCTGGGACACGGTGTGGGACAAGCTGTTCGACTCGTCCGTCATCGACGGCCTGGTCAACACCGTGATCATCAGCGTCGCCTCCATGGCGCTGGGCCTCGTCCTCGGCATCCTCTTCGCGGTGATGCGCCTGTCGAAGAACCCGGTCACCGGCGCGGTCGCGTGGCTGTACATCTGGTTCTTCCGCGGCACGCCGGTGTACGTGCAGCTGCTGGTGTGGTTCAACCTGTCGCTGATCTTCGAGTACATCAACCTCGGGCCGATCTACAAGAACGAGACCGTCGACGTCATGACGCCGTTCATGGTGGCGCTGCTCGGCCTCGGCCTCAACGAGGGCGCCTACATGGCGGAGATCGTCCGGGCCGGCATCCAGTCGGTCGACGAGGGCCAGACCGAGGCGGCGCACGCGCTGGGCATGTCGCAGACGAAGACCATGTGGCGGGTCGTGCTGCCGCAGGCCATGCGCGTGATCGTGCCGCCGACGGGCAACGAGTTCATCAACATGCTCAAGACCTCGTCGCTGGTCTCGGCCGTGCAGTACACCGAGCTCCTGCGGGCCTCCTCGAACATCGGCAACACGGCCGGCGCCGTGATGGAGATGCTCTTCGTGGCCTCGATCTGGTACCTGGCGCTGACCAGCGTGTTCAGCGTCGGCCAGTACTACCTGGAGCGCCGTTTCTCCCGCGGTTCGACCCGTAACCTGCCGCCCACCCCGTGGCAGCGCGTCAAGACGAACCTCGCCACCTTCAAGCGTTCCCCGGAGGCAACGGCATGACCGGTCAGCTCATGGTCAAGGCGGAGGGCGTCCACAAGTCCTACGGCGCGGCCCACATCCTGCGCGGCATCGACTTGGAGGTGCGCAACGGAGAGGTCTTCTGCCTGGTCGGCCCGTCCGGCTCCGGCAAGTCCACCTTCCTGCGCTGCATCAACCACCTGGAGCGCATCGACGGCGGCCGGCTCTCGGTCGACGGCGAGCTGGTGGGCTACCGCCAGAAGGGCGACAAGCTCTACGAGCTCAAAGACAGCGAGGTCGCGGTCCAGCGCCGTGACATCGGCATGGTGTTCCAGCGCTTCAACCTGTTCCCGCACATGACGGCCCTGGCCAACGTCATGGAGGCGCCGGTCCAGGTGAAGGGCGAGTCCAAGGCGGTGGCCCGCGAGCGCGCCGAGCGCCTGCTCGACCGGGTGGGCCTGCGGGACCGGATGGGGAACTACCCCTCGCAGCTCTCCGGCGGCCAGCAGCAGCGCGTGGCCATCGCCCGCGCGCTGGCGATGGAGCCGAAGCTGATGCTCTTCGACGAGCCGACCTCGGCGCTCGACCCGGAGCTCGTGGGTGACGTCCTCGACGTCATGCGCGACCTGGCCGAGTCTGGCATGACGATGGTCGTCGTCACGCACGAGATGGGCTTCGCCCGGGAGGTCGGCGACTCGCTGGTCTTCATGGACGGCGGCGTGGTGGTCGAGTCCGGCAACCCGCGCGACGTCCTGACGAACCCGCAGCACGACCGGACGAAGGCGTTCCTGTCCAAGGTGCTGTAGGCGCGGACACGGGCGCACGGAAAGGGGCGGTACGGGCGCGAGCCCGTACCGCCCCTTTCCACCGTCCGGGGAGCCGGTCGCCGGGGCCCAGGGGCCGGTGGCCGCCGTCCGGGGAGCCGGTCGCCGGGGCCCAGGGGCCGGGGCGGCCCTACTTCACGGCCAGCAGCAGCGTGTCCGAGGGCGAGGCCCAGACGGTGCGGGCCTCGCCGAAGCCGGCCGCGCGCAGGGCCTCGGCGTGCCAGCGGGGCGCGGGCATGTCGCCGTCGGCGTGCTCGCCGTAGATCTCGAAGCGGCGGGCGGTGGGCCCGGCGAGGACCGGGTCCTTGGCGGCGAGCGCCCACCAGTCGGCCCAGTCGAGCACCCCGGCGGCCTTCTCGCGGTCCATCCGGGCGTGCCGGCGGGCGCGCTCGGCGGCGTTGATGCGGGGCGTGTCGGGGTCGATCATGTGGTCGGCGTTCATGAGGACGCCGCCGTCCCGGACCAGCCCGGCGAGCTGCCCGTAGAGGGCGGCCAGGGGCTCGCTGTGCAGCCAGTGGAGTGCGGTGGCGGTGAGGACGGCGTCGTACGTGTCGTACGGCAGCGCCTCGGTCCAGGCGGGGTCCTTGAGGTCGGCGGTCACGAGGGTGACCCGGGCGTCGCCGGCGAAGGTGCCGGCGGCGATGGCGAGGAGCGCCGGGTCGAGGTCGACCCCGGTGCTGGTGGCGTTCGGGAACCGCCGGAGCAGCCGGTCCGTGATACTTCCCGTACCACAGGCGAGGTCGAGCACGCGGGGCTCCGGTCCCACGAGCGCCTCGACCATGTCGAGCATCACCCGGAACCGGTCCTCGCGGTCGGGCATGTACCACTCCTGCTGACGGTCCCAGCTGCGCTGCCAGGCCGCCCAGTCGGTCCCGGTCGCGTCGGTTCCGGCCGCTTCGGTTCCGGTCGTGGCGTCCGTCATGGCTCTGCCTCCACCCTCTTCGTAATACCCTCGAAGGGAAGGCGTCGCTTACCCTTCCCCGTCCCGACCCTAGCCCGCCGGAGTAAGGACTACAAGTGGAACTGGCCTATTACTCGGACTACGCCGTACGTCTGGTCAACACCGAGGAGCCGGCCCGCAACAAGGACTCCCTCACCTCGGTCGAGGCGGTCCGCGACCTCTTCGGCGCCGCGTCCCAGATGGCCCGGCGGGCCACCGACGCCGACGTGACCCGCTTCCGGTCCGTACGCACCCGGCTGCGGGCGGTCTTCACCGCGGCCGACGAGGGGGACCACACCGGGGCGGTGGACCTGCTGAACTCGCTCCTCCTGGAGTTCCCGGTCAGCCCCCAGATCTCCGGCCACGACTACCTCGACGAGGAGGGCCGGCCCAGGTGGCACATGCACCTCGCCGATCACCCGTCGAACGCGACCGCGGGCTACGCCGCCATCGCCGCCATGGGGCTGGCCTTCCACCTCACCGAGTTCGGTGCCGACCGCCTGGGCCTGTGCCAGGCCGCGCCCTGCCGCAACGCCTACCTGGACACCTCCACCAACCGCTCCCGCCGCTACTGCTCCGACCGCTGCGCGACCCGCGCCAACGTGGCCGCCTACCGGGCCCGCAAGCGCCAGGAGGCCCTGGACGCCGAGCGCACCGGCCTGACGGCGGAGAACAGCCAGGAGAGCGCCACACCGAGCGAACGCTGACGCCCGGGGGTGACGGGCCGGTACCGCGCCCGCACCCGCCCGAGCACCAGCGGGTCCGGTACGGTCCCGAACACCCGGCTGTCGCCCTCGGCGTCCGGGTTGTCCCCCAGCACCCACCAGCCGCCCGCGCGCCGCTCGATCAGCCGCTTCACGATGAGCAGGTCCTGCTGGAGCGGATGCCGCAGCACGGCCACGTTCCCGGGCCGCAGCCGCGCCCCGTAATGCACGAACAGCTGATCGCCGTGGAGCAGCGTGGGCACCATCGACACCCCCGTCACCTCGGCGATCCCGAACGGGGCCCCGGGCTCCCGCCCCGGCTCGCGCCCCGATTCCACCATCCGGCACCTCCCGGTCCGATCGTCCACGAGTCCCATGGTGACCCTGGACTTTTGTCCTAAGCCCCAGGGGGCGCTCGCGAAAACACGCTTCTCACCGAGTAATGTCCCACCTGAGAAGACGATCACGAGGAAGGACAGCAGCATGCTCTCCCGCCTGTTTGCCCCCAAGGTCAAGGTCAGCGCCCACTGCGACCTCCCCTGCGGCGTGTACGACCCGGCCCAGGCCCGCATCGAGGCCGAGTCCGTCAAGGCCGTCCAGGAGAAGTACCAGGCGAACGAGGACCCGCACTTCCGCGCCCGCGCCACGGTCATCAAGGAGCAGCGCGCCGAGCTGGCCAAGCACCACGTCTCGGTGCTGTGGAGCGACTACTTCAAGGCCCCGCACTTCGAGAAGTACCCCGAGCTCAACCAGCTCGTGAACGACACCCTGAAGGCCCTGTCGGCGGCCAAGGCCTCGACGGACCCGAAGACGGGCGAGAAGGCGCTGGAGCTCATCGCCGAGATCGACCGCATCTTCTGGGAGACGAAGAAGGCTTGATCTCTGGTTAGGCGTTCTGACCTGCGGTTTCGCGGGCCATGTCGCCTACCTGTCCGCACCCGGTCCGCAGGCCGCCGAGCACGGCGTCCATGACGGCCCGGGTGCGGTCTTCTTCCCCCGGCCACAGGTGCGCGTAGATCCGCAGCGTGATGACGGCGGACGCGTGCCCGAGGACCAACTGCACCTGCTTGACGCTCGCACCGCCGGCGATCAGCGCGGAGGCGTAGAAGTGCCGCAGGTCGTGGGTGACCATGTGCGGCAGCTCGACGGGCTTGCGGCCCTCACTCTTGGCCGCCTCGTTCTCCTCCGCCTGGAGCGCCCTGCGGGCGCAATTCCACTCGGTCTTCCAGCGCCGGTAGTTGAGCGGCTCCCCCTCCTCCATCGTGAACAGCCACTCCTTGGAGGGGCGTGCGGCGAGATGCGCGAGGAGTGCGTCGGTGACGACCTCGCCGACCGGGACCGTGCGCCGGGACTTCGCGGTCTTCGGCGGGCCGATCTTCCCCGACTGGAGCCGCTGCCGCTCGACGCGGATGGTGCCGGCCTTGAAGTCGACGTCCGACACCTTGAGGCCGAGCAACTCGCCTATTCGCAAGCCTGACCCGGCGAGCGTGACGATCGCCGCGCGGATGTACGGCGGCATCACGCGGGCCATGGCCTCGACCTGGGCGACCGTGGGCGGGGTGACCTCCTCGTCCGACGTGGGCGGGAGGGTGATCCGACGGCATGGGCTGGACGCGATGACCTTGTCCTCCACGGCCGCGGTCATGACGCGCACGAGGACGTCGTAGACGTTGCGCACGCTGCCGGGACCGAGCTGGTCGGACAGGTGCTTGAAGAGCACCTGTATGTCGTTGCGGCGTATCGCTGCCATGGAGCGGGCACCCAGTGCCGGTACGAGGTGCAGCCGGAGCGCGTTGTCGGTGATGCGCTCACCCGCCTCGCTGGCGATGAGCGAGCCTTCCCACTTCTCGGCGTACTTCTCGAACGTCACGCGACCGGCACGAGGATCAACGTACTGGCCGGTGACCATGCTGGCCGTGACCTCGTCGAGCCAGCGCTGAGCGTCGAGCTTCCGCTCGAAGTGGCGGGCGTGCTCCTTGCCGTCGAGATCACGGTAGCGGGCCCGCCATTTGCCGTTGGGGCGCTTCTGGATGTTGGCCAAGTGGCCTCTCCTTCATGTCGGTTGTCAGTAGTGGCCGCCGTCCTCGATGTCGCTGCTGAGCGTGCGAGCGTCCCGCTCGTCGCCCATGAGGCGGAGGCACTGCTCGTGGATGGCCCGCGAGCTGTCGGGGTGGGCCTTGATGTGGTCGGCGATGGCGACCACGGCGCGGTGGAGGCGGTCGCGCGCGTCTCGGGCCTCGTAGAACGCTTCGACGGCCTCTTGGACGAGGCGCCGGCTGTCGATGTCGAGCCCCTCCAGGGGCGGGGACATCAGCTCTTCAAGAGGGAGCTCGAAGACGCGGCTGAAGGCGAGGGCCTCATCGAGATTGATGCGCCGACGCGGCGTGCCGTTCTCGATACGCCAGACCGCCGTCTGGTTCATCTTCACGCCGGCTCTGGTCACTCGATCAGCCAGCTCGGTCGTGCTCCACCCTCTGACCTCACGCTCCAGGGCCACACGCGCGGCCACGTTCCCTTCGCTGTAGAGCAGCGGCACCTCGCCGCCTTCGGGCCTGTCGCCTGCCATCGAACCTCCATCGTCACCGTCGCTATCCCAATTGAAACATGAGCTTCCCGATTTGGGTAACCGCCGACCCTGGGGTACAACTTTATGCAGATCGAATCGCCATCTAGCCGAATGGGAATGAATGCGATACCTGACCACCGCCGAAGTCGCCGAGCGCTACCGCACAGCCGAGAGCACCGTCCGGTACTGGCGCCAGATCAAGAAGGGACCGCGCGGCATCAAGGTCGGCAAGCGGGTGCTCTACCCCGAGGCGGAGCTGCTGCGCTACGAGCGCACGCTGATCGACGGCCGAGACGAGTGGGGCCTGGCCTCATGAGCCGCCAGCAACCCCGGACACAGCAACGGCCCCCGGCGCGCCAACGCCGAGGGCCGGAGATTCCCCTGCCTGTCGCCCATCCCTGAACGAACGAACCGGTGAGAGGGCGGGGCCTTGCCCGTCCCGCCCCTCACCTGAGAGGAACGCCAATGGAGGACTCTACGTCCCCCGCCACCTCGAACACGTCCCCCAAGGTCGTCTGGCCCACCCCTGCGGTTCCCGGCCAGGGCATCCCGTGGCACCGTCCGGACCGAGCGGACGGACGGTCCACCTCTCCGGGGACCGGCCACCGACCGGACCGTGCCGCTGGTCCGGTCGGTCCGGAACCGGACCAACCGGCTACCGAAACCCGGACCGAAGTTCCGGTCAACTCGGACCAGGAACCCGGACCGACGGAGAACGCGCAGCTCAGCGGCCTATCGGACCGGACTGGGAACCCGGACCATGGACCCGGTCCGCAAGCCGAGGGTCGGGCGGAGAGTTCCGGTCGGTCGGCCAGCGAACCCGGACCGTCGGTCCCGGTGGATCACGGTGCTCCGGGGACGGTCCCCGAACCCGGACCGGGAACTGGGGACCGCGAGCGCGCCGGTCTCAAGGCGGACCGGGACGAGGCCGGGACCGTCGTACTGGACGAGCTGCGCGCCGCGATCGGCCGCTACGTGGTGCTGCCGAGCGAGGAGGCCCTGACGGCGGTCACCCTGTGGGTGGCGGCCTCCCACATTCAGCCCGCACTCCAGCACGCGCCGCGTCTGGCGGTGGTGGGGCCGACCAAGGGATGCGGCAAGTCCCGTGTCCTGGACGTGCTCCACGAGACTGTGTCCCGGCCGATGATGACGGTGAACACCTCGCCGGCGGTGGTCTTCCGCGTCATCGGCGAGGACCCGCCGACGCTGCTGGTGGACGAGGCCGACACCATCTTCGGCCCCAAAGCCGGCGACAAGGAGGACCTGCGCGGCCTGCTGAACGCGGGGCACCAGCGCAACCGGCCCGCCTGGCGAATCTCCGGACCGGAGCACAAGGCGACGGCGTTTCCCACCTTCGCCATGGCGGCGCTCGCCGGGATCGGCGACCTGCCAGACACGATCATGGACCGGGCGGTCGTGCTCCGCATGCAGAAGCGCAGGCCGGGTGAGCACATAGCCCCGTTCCGCTCGCGGTATTCCGTCCCGGAACTGAACGCGCTGCGCGACCGTCTGACCGCCTGGCTGGCCCCGCTGCGGAGCACCGCAGAGGGCTTGGTTCCGCAGATGCCGGTCGAAGATCGTGCCGCCGACACGTGGGAACCGCTGGTCATCGTCGCCGACCTGGCCGGCGGGCACTGGCCCTCGCGGGCCCGTGCCGCCTGCCTGGCGATGACCCGGAACGAGGTGGTCCAGGACGAGCAGACGACGCTGAAGACCCGGCTGCTGCGCGACATCCGCCGCGTGTTCGAGCAGCAGGGCGACACGGAGGCGCTGCGCAGCCACGATCTGCTCGCCGCCCTCGTCCAGGACGCCGAGGCGCCGTGGGCCGAGTACGGGACGAAGGGCCTGAACGCCTACCACCTGGCCAACCTGCTGCGCGACTTCGGCATCAGCCCGGCCAACCACCGCTTCGAGAACGGCAGGCAGGCCAAGGCGTACGCCCGCAACCAGTTCCTCGACGCCTGGGCCCGCTACTGCCCCGACCCTGCCCCACCGGCCCCCGCAGCTAGCGATGCTGCGCTCGCACGTCGAGTCCCGGGCAAGCCACCGACCCCTCCGACCGGCACGCTGCCCATCGGCCCGCCCGGCGGGCTTGCCGGCCCCAAGCCCACGCGCTGACACCAGCTCCGTATCAATCCGTCGCATCCGTCCCCGCGCAGGTCAGCGCGGGGACGGAGTTCCTTGCCGATACGGATCACTCCGTACCTGCGACCGCCTCCGTACCTGTCCTGACCAGCTACGGGACGGATGCAACGGACGTGACGAAGCCCCAGCCCACACGACCACCGGAGCACCACCATGCCCGAAACAAGCACCGACAACTCCCCCACCCGCCGCCGCAAGGGATTCTTCGGCCTGACCCGCCGATCAGCAGCAAGCTGGAGCGAACGAGCCTCTAACGAGGCTTCGTCCGCGCTTGCCCCCGCCCCAGGGGTGGCGGAGGAGGAGGCCGAGCGCCAGGGGGCGCCCGAGTCGGAGGAGGGCATAGCCGACGCCGCTGCCCTCCGCACCGAGCCGCCGACCGACGTCCAACCGCCCGTCGAGCAGCTCTCCTGGCGAGATCTCGACGCCCCCGCCCTGCCTGCGCTGATGAACCGCAAGCGCACGGTGGAGAAGCGCGACCAGGAGAAGACCATCCGCTTCACGCGGACAGCGGTCGGCGTGATCAGCGCCGCCGCTCACCAGCGCGGCCAGAAGTTCGCCGGGTTCGTCGGCGACGCCGCCCTCGCCGTCGCCCTCGGCAAGGCGGGGCTGGTCGGCAGCCCGGAGGACGACCCGGTCCGCCCCCTGATCGAGGCCGTCGAGGCACAGACGGTCGCGCTGAAGCGCATCGGCGGCAACCTCAACCAGATCACCGCAGCAATCCACCGAGGAACAGTGCCCGAGCGTGCCGAGGCCGTGCTGGACCGCGTCGAGCAAGCCGCCGAGAACAGCCACCGACTGATCGACCAGCTCCTGACGGAAGGCACCACCCATGGTTCCTGACGTCTCCACCGGCTCCGACACCCGCGGACTGATCGTCTACCTCTTCGGCCCCGGCCGCCGCGACGAACACACCGACCCTCACATCGTCGCCGCCTGGGACATGGCCGGCGCCCCCGACCCCGGCCGCGACGCGGCAGCCACCTACACCCAGCTCGCCAAGCGCCTCGACCACCATGTCGACCTGCGCACCCGCGAGCTGGGCGGCAAGAAACCATCTCAGCACGTCTGGCACTGCCCGGTCCGCACCGCGCCCGGCGACCGCTACCTCACCGACACCGAGTGGGCCGAGGTCGCCCGCCGCATCGTTCACGTCACCGGCATCGCCCCCGAAGGCGACGAGAAGGCATGCCGGTGGATCGCGGTGCGCCACGCCGACGACCACATTCACATCATGGCCACCACCGTCCGCGCCGACGGGCGCCGCCCGCGCATCAACCGCGACGGACAGCGGGCCCAAGCCGAGTGCCGCAAGATCGAGGCCGAGTTCGGCCTGCGCCGCCTGAAGTCCGGCGACCTCACCGCGCCCCGCACCCCCACCGGCGCCGAACGCGCCAAGGCCGAGCGCCAGGGCCAGACGGTCACGGCACGGCACTGGCTGCGCGAGCAGGCGTACGCGGTCGCCGCCGCCGTACACAACGAAGCCGACTACTTCACCGTGCTGCAGTCCCTCGGCATCAAGGTCAAGACACGCCTCGGCCCCGAGACAGGCGACGTGATCGGCTACAGCCTCGCCGCCCCCGGCGACACCAACGCGGCCGGCGAACCCGTCTGGTACGGCGGCTCCAAACTAGCCCCCGACCTCTCCATCAATCGCCTACGCGAACGCCTCCCCGACCAGGATGTGGCCGACCACCACCGGTACGTGATGGACCCCGCCGGCCCATGGCGCCACACCACCACCGCTATCCACGCGGCACGCGCCGTCCTCGACTCCGGTGACGATGCCGCCGCCCAGGGCCACCTGGCCGCCTTCGGCGATGCCCTGTACAACATCGCCGGCGCCACGACCGGCCCACACCGAGCGGAACTACAGGCGGCGGCGATGGCGTTCAACCGCGCCCGCCGCTCCGCCACCCGCGCCGACCACCAGGCCGCCACCGCCCTGCGCAAGGCCGCCAAGGAACTCGCCTACGCCTCCAACGAGCCCGGCGGACTCGCCATCGCCCTGCTCTTCGCCACCGTGCACCTGGCCCGCGCCGCCGCCCACTGGCACGCCCAACGCGGCCACGAACAGCAAGCAGCCGCAGCCGAAGAAGCCCTCCGCCACCTCCAGGCGGGCTACCAGCAGGCCGCCACACCCGTCCTGGCTGACCTGACCCGCCGCGCACCACGAGCTCCGACCGCCCGCCGCTTCGAGCAGGACGTGCGCGCGGCCCTCCCCGACCACGCCGACCAGATCCTCGCCGACCCCACTTGGACCGCCCTGACCACCACCCTCGCCCACGCCGAGACCGCCGGCCACAACCCCCGACGCCTCCTGGCCGAAGTGGGCACCCAGCGGGAACTCGACAGCGCCGAGCACCCCGCCGAGGTCCTCAACTGGCGCATCACCGCTCAACCGAACCGGCGGACCCAAGCCGCTCACAGCCGAAGCACCACCAGCAGCACCTCGGCCATGTCCGCCACGCCACACCCTCCGGCCACACCAGTGGCCATGAGGCCCGAAGAGCGCAGTCGACACCGCTGACCCCGGCCCGATGCCCCGCCACCACTCGTGGCGGGGCATCTGGTCCAGCTCAACGGCAGAGCTTTCATGATGGCGTCGTCGAAGTCAGGAAACTCCTGTGCGGCCTGCGCGATGATCGCCGTTGTTGACGCGCGGCGGTCCGGAGCGAACTGACCGCCAACACAACCCTTCTTCCTGGAGCCGTTCCACCATGAGCACACCCCCGCCTGAGCCGGCGGCGCCGTCCTGGCCGTACTGCGCCCACGGGGCCGACCCGGCCGCCGATCCCGTTGGCTGTCGCGGCATCCACGTCCCCGGCCACAACGCCTGCCTCGCCCACCTGACCGACACCGACCGCACTGCATACCTGGCGAGGCTGACCCCGGGCGCAGACGTCGACCACCGCGGCACCCCCTTCACCGAAGACCTCCTGGACCGGCTACTGACCGCCCTTTCCGACCCAACCACCACACACCCCCACCTCGGCCACGCCAGGTTCGACGCAGCGCAGTTCACCGGCGATGCCTCGTTCAACGACGCGCAGTTCACCGGCACCGCCTGGTTTGCCGGGGCGAGGTTCATCCACGCCGCTCGTTTCGACGGGGCGAGGTTCACCCAAGCCGCACGGTTCGGCGGGGCGCGATTCTCCGATGCCGCCTGGTTCGCGAAGGCGCAGTTCACCGGCGTCGCCTGGTTCGACGGGGTCCAGTTCATGGGCGAGACCCGGTTCAACAGGGCGCAGTTCACCGGAAGTGCCCGATTCCCCTGGGCGCACTTCACCAGCAGTGCCCATTTCGCCTTGGCTCAGTTCGCAGGCACCGCGCTGTTCGCGGAAGTCCAGTTTTCCGAGACTGCCAAGTTCAGCAAGGCTCAGTTCACCGGAACCGCCGCCTTCGACGAGGCCGAGTTCACAGGGAATGCCCTGTTCAACGGGACCGAGTTCACTGGCGACGTCCGATTCGACGGGGCCGCGTTCACTGGCGACGCCCAGTTCGACGGCGCACAGTTCTTGGTGGCTTCGTGGTTGGGGCCGGTCGCATGTGCGGGAACAGTGGACCTGTCGGGGGCCTTGTTCGGAGTGCCCCTGACGCTGGAGATCGCGGCGCGTCACGTGTCCTTTGTTCGGACACGGTGGGAGTCGACGGCCACAGTGAGGGTGCGGCGGGCCTCGGTAGATCTCGGCTACGCGGTGCTGGCGGCTCCCGTAGCGGTCACCGCCCACCCCGCCCCCTTCACCACCAGCGGCACGGCTGTGGACGAGAGCCTGCTGACCAGCCTTGAAGGGGTACGGGTGACCTCGGTGCAGGGAGTGGACGCCGCGCACTTGGTCCTGACCGACACGGACCTTTCCGACTGCCTGTTCTCCGGGGCCTTCCACCTCGACCAGCTCCGCCTGGAAGGCCGCACCACCATCGCACCCACACCCATCGGCTGGCACCGCCGGGGCATAATTCCCCTGAGGTGGACACGTCGGCGCGCCCTGGCCGAGGAACACCACTGGCGCGCGCAGACCGTCGGCCAACCTGCCCTGCCTGCGGGCGCCGAGCCGCCCGCCGACCGGTGGCGGACCGGCCCGCACCACCCGGACCCCACACACACCCCTGACCCCGACGATGTCGTCGCCCTGTACCGCCAGATCCGCAAGTCGTTCGAGGACGGCAAGAACGAGCCCGGCGCCGCGGACTTCTACTACGGCGAGTGCGAGATGCGCCGCCACGACAGGACGGGCACCCCAAAGACGGAACGCGGCCTGCTGTGGGCCTACTGGCTGTTGTCCGGCTACGGCTTGCGCGCCGCCCGCGCCCTGGGCTGGCTCGCCGCTGCCATGCTCGTCACGATCGTGCTGCTGATGGCCTTCGGCCTGCCAGCCTCCTCCCCGAAACAAGAAGTCACCGGCGTTGTCCCGCCTGGCGGAGGTAGCGTCACCTTCACTATCGACAAACAGGACCCGAAGAACCCCACAAAAGACAGGTTCACCAGCAAACGCTTCGACAAGGCCCTGAGCATCACGCTCAACTCCGTGGTGTTCCGCTCCAGCGGACAAGACCTCACCACTGCCGGCGCCTACATCGAGATGACCTCCCGCATCCTCGAGCCCACCCTCCTCGCCCTCGCAGTCCTCGCCATCCGAGGGCGCATCAAGCGCTGATCCCACCCCGACCACCCACGCCTGTTCCGGAAACTGGACACCCCCTCGTTGCCCCCGCGTAAATCGCGAAGTCGTCCAGGATCAGGACGTCCGGGCGAATCAGTTCACTCATCCGGTTTTCCCAGGTGTGGTCCGCGTGACCGCCTGCCAGCTCGGCCAGGCAGGACACCTGCTCGCCGGGCCCTGGTCACCACGGGGCTGACCTCACCGGCGGCAGACGAGGATGCCGCCCAGGCAGGTGATCTCGTACGCGCCGTTGCGGGTGATGTCGTCGGCGACGAGGACACGTGCCCGGTCGATGGTCGCCTCGAAGGGAACGTCGTGCTGGTCCGCCCAGGCGCGGTAGGAGGCCATGTGGGCGATGACGGGGTCAGGGTCATGGACCGTGATGGTCCCCGGCAGTTCGACGACCTCCACGCGGCTGAACTCCTCGCCGAGGAAGGCCGGAGCCTTCTCCAGAGAGAAGCGAGCGCTGAGCGAGATGCGAGCCGGGCCCCGGTCGATGCCGAGAACGTCGCCGGCAGCCCGCTGCCAGAGCTCGTCGAGTTCGGCCTTGTCGCGGTCGCTGTTGGTAGAGGCGATCACCAGCCCGTCACCGGCCACGATTCTTGCCAGTTCCCTGACCGCCTGGGGGATGTCGGGCACGTGATAGAGCATGTGGAGCGCAAGGGCGGCGTCGACGCTGCCCGCCGCAAGCGGAAGCCTCGTGGCATCCGCCACGGCAACGGGGCCGGGAACGTCGGCGAGGATGCCGGGGGCGATGTCGAGGCCGAGCAAGAACAGGTCCCCACGGTCCTGACGGAGTCGCTGGATGAACTTGCCATTGCCGCAGCCGATGTCGACGACGCTCCCGCGTACGTCGCCCAACTGCTCGGCGACGAGACCCGGCAGGTCGTACCGGGGCGTCTGCCATTGGTAGAGCGACTGCCGGGCAGCCAGGTCCCGGTCTCCGTTGTAGGCGCTGCCCGCCAGGCGGGCCCGGTCGGTGACGGCGGCGTCGTGGGCGGCGGACAGGTCGGTCACGTCGGCAACTCCGGTGGGTGGGCGGCGGGCAGGGACGCACGGACGGCCGTGTGCTGGAGTCGTTCGCGCAGGTGCACTGCCTGCGCGGCTCCACCGTACTGCGGCCCTTCCAGCTCACGCCCGAGAACGGTGAGCCGGCGCACGATACTGGCCGACATGCGCTCGGGCGAGGACTGAAGAACAAAGCCGAGCATCTCCTCCGTGCCCTCCAGGTCGCCCAGGAGCAGGTGCCCGCTGGCGAGGTCGAGGTGCGCGGCGAACAGGTCACCGACCGACTGATCATCTCCGTCCGCGCTGCGATAGAGGCGGATCGCCGTCTCCGCGCTGACGATGGCCCGGTGGACATGTTCCTGCCCGCCCACGGCCAGGAGAGTCGTTCCGGCGTACGCGAACTGCTTGGCCGCGGGGAAGTCAAAGACTCCCAGCACCTCGTCCTCGCCCGAGATCGCCCCGCGTGATCGTTCGGCATCCGACAGGGCAGCGAGCGCACCTGCCGAGTCGCCGACTATCGCCAACGCCCGCGCCTCCAGACTCGCCAGTCGTGCACCGATACTGCCGCTTGCCCGGTGCCGCCGGCCGGCCTGCGCCAGCCGGGCCGCCTGCTCGTACCGCCCTGTCCAGTACGCGATCAACGACTCCACGGCCCGTACCCAGGCCAGCATCCCCTCGTGCCCAGCCGCTTCGGCACAGGCGCGTGCGGTACGGGCATGGGTGGCGGCGGAGTCGTAGTCGCCGAGGTCTAGGCAGACGTGCGCGGACAGGCCGCAGAGGCGAGAAGCGGAGAGGTAGAGGTCAGTGGTCTGCCGGGGGTGCTGGCGCCCGCGCAGCAGCTCGAACGCCCCGTCCCGTAACCGCTTGATCTCGACGTACTGCTCCATCAGCGGGTGGCTGACGTACGTACGGGCGAGTCGGCCGACATCCGCCTCCAGTTGCTCGACGACGAACTCGTCGGCGTTGCGCTGCGCGATGAACCGGGCGAACTCGGCCGATCGCACCGCGTCCTCGGAGAGTGGGTCTCCACGAACGTGAGTGACTTCGGACGGCAGCACCGACGGCACGATCTCGACCCCGGAGGCGCCAGCCCCCTCCCGCTGCCCCTTGCTGGCGGCCACGGCTTGGTCGAGCACGGCGACATCGACATTGAAGACCTGCGCCAGGTACTTCCGGGCGTAGGGAACGGGAACTCGCGCTTCGCGCTCGTACCGCCCGATCTCCTTGCCGGTCTTCGCAGAACGCCCCTCCAGGGCGTTGTACTCGTCGGCAACCCTCTGCTGGCTCCAGCCGCGCGCGGTACGCAGCCGGACGAGCAAGGCGCCGATCCCGGTGTCGCCCATGCCGTCCCCCAGGAACACGTGACCTCTGGCCCCCATAGTGGCCCCCGCCTTGGCCCCCGTGCTGGCTCCCGACCCAAATGAGTTAAGTCGCTTTGCTGTTGACCATGGCAAGCAGACTCACCAACGAGGCGACCGACGCCACACCGGATCTCCTTCCGGCCACGGGCCGGCACCGCACCATGCTCTTCCCTCGCCGCCGGACCACACCGCGTACCGCTCGCGACTTCGTCGCCGCCACGCTGACCGAATGGGGCGAGACCACTCGCCTCGACGATATGCGGCTGTGCACCTCGGAGCTCGTCACCAACGCCGTGCTTCACGGGGTGCCCGTGGGCCGGCTGGTCCTCGTACGCGTCGAGTCTCTCGACGAGGAGCTGCGGATCGAGGTCCACGACAGCGGCGAGAACAGGCCCACGAAGCGCATTCCCGAGGAGTCCGCCGTCGACGGCCGCGGTCTGCTGATCGTCGCTGCGACCGCCGACAGCTGGGGCGTGAAGGAGCGGACCGGCCCCGGAAAGTGCGTCTGGGCCGCATTCGACCGCGCCAAGAACGGGGCCGCACCCATGCCGCCCCACACCACCGGCCCCCGGGGAGACATCACGTGACCACCCACCCCGTCTCGCCGAACACCGTCCTCGCCAACGCCCTCCACCACGCCGAGGACGTCCTGACCCCGCGCATCCTGGCTGCCCCGCCCGAGCGGATCGTGCTGGTCGTCGGCACCCAGATCAACGGCGCCCCGCACATCGGCACCTCGCTCGTGCAGTCCCTGGCCTTCGCGATGGCCGCCCGACTGCGCGACCGCTTCGGTCTCCCCACCGAGGTGCTCTTCAGCGCCCTCGACAACGCCCCGTACGAGCTCGCCACCGACCCGGCCAGTGGCCACCGCTACCAGCGCGCCTACGCCCAGGCCCTCGGCGAGCATGTCCTGCTGGACCTCGTCGCCGCCCTCTACCAGCCCCTCTTCACCGCCCTGTCCAGGCGCCTGGGCATCCCTCACCGCATCGAGACGTACACCCAGCAGCAGGCCGGCGAGCACTACCGCCGCACCTGGCTCCGGCTCCTGCCCCGCATCGACGCAGCCCGCTGGTGGCTCGCTCCCTCCACCGGCACCCCGCACCTCCGCGTCCCCTGCCCGCACCCCGGCTGCGGCTGGACGGAGAAGCACGCCGAACGCACCCGGGTCCACCTCGCCGGCCCCGAGTCGGCGGAAGTCTCCGCGACGTGCCTCCACCACGGCCCGTACGAGGTCACGATCACGCCCACCGCCGGCGGCTACCTCGACCTGGCCACCCTCTACCGCAACCTGGTGAAGGAGCTCGCCCTGGCCAGTCCCCAGGGCACGCTGCACGTCATGATCAAGGGCGGCGACTGGGTCTTCGGCTCCCACCTCGTCGACGAGGCCCTCCAGGCCGTGGGCCTCACCCGCGCCCAGCTCCCGGCCCGGCTGTTCTGCCCCCAGGTCGTCACCGACACCGGCGCCAAGCTGTCGAAATCCCTCATACGAGAAGGCCGTGCCCCCTTGCCCGAAGGCGCCGCCCCTTGGATGCTCGACACCCGGCAGTGGCCCGGCACCGCCACCGAGTACGCCGACCAGCTGCTCGCCATGGCCGAGACCCTGCTCTCCGACCCCCGCCACTTCTTCCGCTCGTACTCGGCCGCCGAGATCGGCCGCCTGATCACTGCACCGTCCCCCAGGAGCGTTCCCTCCCGATGACCGACCGCACCGCCCGCGTCCGCGAGCTCAACCTCTACCGCCAGTACTTCGAGCTCGTCGCCGCGGGCACCAAGACCATCGAGGTGCGGGTCAAGTACCCGCACCTCGCGGACCTCGCCGCCGGCGACACCATCCGCTTCCGCATCAAGAACACGGACGAGACCTGCGATGTCCAGGTCCTCCGGGTCGCCGAGTACCCCGACTTCGAGGCCCTCCTCGACGGTGAGGGCCCGTCCAACGTCAACCCGACCGCCACCCGCGACCAGCAGCTGGCCAACATCCGCACCATCTACGGCCCTGAGAAGGAAGCCCTCGGAGCCCTCGCCATCGAGATCACCCTTTCGCGAGCACGCCAGGCGTGACAGTCCCATCCGGGTCGTTCGCTCTGGGTCCCTGGTCTCCCCATCGGCAATCAGGCGACGGGAATCGGTGACGGTCAACTCGATCAACGGGTTGTCCTGCCGCTTGGCATTAACAGGCCCTTGCGGCGTTGACGCCCAGCGGTCACGGCGCCAGCGCGGCGGCTGTCTGGTCTCTGCACACCTGGCGAACGACCGCTCAAGCTGGCGAACTTTAGGCTCTCTTGTCCCGATGAACCTGGCGAAGGTGGCGGGCAGGAAGTGCACGACGGCGGGAGGGTCGCCGGATGGTGAAAACCGCGGACTAGCTGTCACTGTCTGCCCGTACCTTGGTCGGCATGACGGAACCTGATGGCCCAACCGAGGCCACGCGCCGAAGCGCGATAGAGACCGAACTGAAGCGGCTAGAAGAGAGCGCGAAGTACAGCGGGCAAATGCAGTTCGAGCTGACCAAGCAGTGGCGCGGTGTCAATCTTGGGCTCGGTCTGCCAGCAAGCGTGCTGGCAGGCATCTCTGGCGCTGCCGCGCTCGTTTCCACAGCCGGGCGGGTCCCTGCTGGCATCCTCGCGCTCGTCGCGTCTGGTTGCGGCGCCATCCTCACCACCATCAACGCCTCGCATCGGATGAACCAAGCTGCAGCGGCAGGCAATGCCTACTTGGAGATCCAGACCGCAGCCCGTCAGGCCAGGGAGATCGACCTGCCTTACTCGTCCATCGATGAGGCACGCCAGGCCCTGGCCGAGCTCACGGCTCGGCGGGATGAGCAGAACAAGACCGCCGAGCCCCCGAACAAGCGGGCCTACAGACGGGCCCAGCGCAACATAGACGGCGGCGGGCAGACCTATGCCGTCGACGAAACGACCATGCCGACGGGGCGGTAGAGCAGCGATGACACTCACGGTTTCCCAAGCTTTCGGCGTCTTCTTGGAACGCCTCACACCCCTCCAGAGCGATCGAGACGCCAAAGCCCGGCATCGGTCCAGCGTCGAAACCTCGCTTAAGGGTTCCACTCGTTTTGGCGTGTACCTCTTCCGCGAGACCGGATCATTTGGTCACGGAACCGGCGTTCGGAACCACTGCGACGTTGATCTGCTGGTCAGCATGACCGGCAGCAAGCCCACTTCCGACACCGCTCTGCAATGGGTGAAGGAAGCCCTGAAAGCCAGCTTTCCGGCGACCACTGTCGAGATCCGCCGGCCCACCGTCGTCGTCAGGTTCGCCGGTGGAGCGGAGCAGTGGGAGATCCTCCCGGGGTTCCGCACGTCCCCCAAAGGCGCAGCACCCGTCTACGACATCCCCGGACCAGCCAACGGGTGGATGAGTTCGGCCCCGACAGTGCACCTGGACTACGTCAACGGGGTCAATCAGCAGGCTGGCATCGTCGGCGGCGCGAAGAAGTTGGCCCGTCTTGCCAAGGCGTGGAAGTACTACAACCAGGTGCCAATCTCCTCCTTCTACCTGGAGATGCGTGCAGCCCAGTACATGGCGGTCCAGACACACTTCAGTGCCGCCCTACATCTATGCGGCTATCTGGAGTGGCTCGACAAGATCGCGCTAGCAGACATGAACGACCCCCTGGGGAAGGCAAGCCGGTTCTCCGCGTGCTCCAGCACGGCAACGAAGACAACGGCCTTGTCCAACCTCCGCACCGCCGCGACTCGCGCCCGCAAGGCCGTCACCGCCGAGAATGCCTACAACATGCCGCAGGCTTTCGACTACCTGAACCTGCTGTTTGGCCACCAGTTCCCCAAGCGCTGACTGGCCGGTGCCCCTACAGGCGGGAACAGCAGACCTGCGACCGTTGCGTAGACCCCGAGAGCCTCGACGCTCCTGTGGAATGGACAGTTCCCACCAAGTAGCGGCGAGGGTGCCACAGCCTTGCCCCCGGGCCGCCCGGCTGCCAATCTTGTGATCAGTGGAACCAGACGACGAGCCGCACCTGGTCCGCTCCGTGGAGTCCGCCGAGCGTTCGCATCACGCTCCAGACCGGTCCCCAGTTGGTCTCGTTCCCCGCAGCACCGCCGCGACTGCGCGTACCGGAACTGTCCGTCTCGCTCCAGTCAGCGGCGGCGAGCTCGGACCAGGTGATCCACGTTGCGCCGTGTACGTCAGGAGGGCCGCCGTAATTGGCGTACTCGGTTCGCAGCGCCTCGGACGCGTCAGCGGGAAAGCCGCGGCCTTCGGCCAGCGGACGGAAGCCGAAGGAGTTGCGGATGCCGAAGAGGCAGGCGAGAGCGTCGTACGCGTTGCCGTTATTGAGAAGGAAGAGGTCGATGGCGGCCTGCCATACGGAGTCCTCATCGTCGGGGCCCCAGAGGCGGGCGCCCGGTCGGCACTCGATCATCCCGCTGACTTCGGTAGACATACCGGGATCGTGCCTGACGGGCACCTGGCGCGGCATCCACATTTGCCGCCACCACGCTGCACCCACCAGGCCAGCTTGAACGCAGTGTCGCTCACGCCGGCCCTCGGCCAGTCCGCACACAGTCCGCAAGACACCCGATCAAGACCGTCGCACCCCATCGCCAGCCAACAACAAAAGGCCAGGTCAGCGACCTGCGGCCACCATCGCCGCAGGTCACCGACCCGGCCCATTACTAGGAGACGAAGAAGGCCTGACCTTCCTCCTTCCGGACCCGCTCCCACCCGGGGGCCCGCCCGCACCCGGCCCACGGGGCGCCGAACTCGGCGCCCATGGGGGCCGGGTGCGGTCGTGTCCGGGCCGGGTGCCGTTCCTTCCCGGTCAGTCCGCCGCCCGCCACGTGTAGCGGGCCTTCGGCTTCGGCGTCGCGCCCAGGCGGGCGTAGAAGCGCATCGCCGAGGTGTTCCAGTCGGGGGTCTGCCATTCGACGTGGGCGAGGCCCAGGGCGCGGGCCTCGGCGCGGACGGCGGACATCAGGAGGGCGCCGAGGCCGTGGCCGCGGGCGGACTCGGTGAGGTAGAGGCAGTCCATGTGGAGGTACTCGGCGGCGGCCCAGGTGGAGACCTCCGGGGCGCAGGTGGCGTAGCCGGCGAGGCTGCCGTCGGGGAGTTCGGCGACCAGACAGCGCAGGCGGGGCTCCGGGGTCCCGAAGAGCAGCCGCCCGAGGGCCTCGGCCAGGTCCGGGCGGGGCGGGGCGGCCTTCTCGTACGCGGCGTGCTCGGCGGCCAGTTCGGCGACCCGGGGCAGGTCCTCGGGGCGGGCGGGGCGGACCGTCATCGGACCTCTCCCTCGAGGGTGTCGGCGGCCCAGGCGGAAACGCGGACCGCGCCCGGGCCGGTGCCGTCGAGGAGGTGACGCACGAACGCCTCGCGCTCATGGGCGAGGACGGCGGCCTCCCAGACGCACGGGGCGAGCCCGGCACGGCCCGGCCGCAGCTCGGCCGGGCGGCCCGCCGGGCCGGTCCAGACGGCCAGGTCGGACATGTGCCCCTCGATCCAGCTGTGCACGAGCACGTAGTCCCCGTCCCCGCCCACGTGGACGAGCAGCACCGCGAGGCCCAGCGACCCGCGGTGCCGTCCGAGCGCCAGGTGGTCCGCGGCGAGCGCGAGCGCCGGTGCCGCCTCCGCCTCACCGACCGCCCGGCCGGGCGCCTCGATCCCGTACACCTTCAGCAGGTGCCCGGCGACCTCCCTGGCGCCCAACGCCCTGACCGTCCGGGCGTGGTGGCCCTCCGCGAGCGCCATGACGGCGCCCCACTCGTGATCGCTCATGCGGACATCATGCACGGCCCCGCCGTGCCCCCCGCGCGCAGCCAGCGGCGGTACGGGGCGGCGCGGAGGGCGGCCTCGCGGTAGGCGGCGGTGAGGTCGGCGTACGGGAGGTCCAGGGGGACGCCCGGGGCGGCGAAGAGGAGCAGGCGGACGGCGAGGGGGTCGCCGCGGAGGGGGCGGATCGCCATGTCCTCGCGCGGGTGGGAGGTGGGCTGGCAGGGGGCGACGGCCTCGCCGAGGGCGATCAGCGAGGCGGCGGTGTGGTAGTCGGCGTGCAGCAGCGGCGGGTCGAGGCCGGCCGCGCCGAGGACCCGGCGCAGTCCGTCCCACTCCCCGTCCACGGCCGGGTCGACGGTCCAGCGGTCGTGGGCGAGGTCGGCGAGGTCGACGACCTCGTGGACGGCCGCCGGATGGTCGCCGGCCATCGACACGAACTGCGGCTCGCGCTCGACCAGGACCCGTCCCGTCAGCCCCTCCGGGATCCGCAGCGGGCAGCCCTCCACCTCGTGCACGAAGGCCAGGTCGAGCCGGCCCTCGGCGACCGTGCGCAGCAGCCGGTGGGCCGAGACGTCGACCCGGAGCGCGATGTCGGTGCCGGGGCGGCCCTGGCGGAGCCGGCGCAGCCAGCCGGGCAGGGCGCGGCTGGCGGTGGAGCCGACGCGCAGCACGGGGCCGTCGGCGGCGCGGGCGGCGGCCGCGCGGGTCTCGGTGACCAGGGCCGTCATGCCGTCGACCAGCGGGCGGGCCCGGCTGAGGACGGAGCGGCCCAGCGGGGTGGGCAGGCAGCCGGTGCGGCCGCGGGTGAAGAGCTCGGCGCCGAGGGCGTTCTCGATGCGGCGCAGCTGGGTGGTCAGCGAGGGCTGGCTGACGCCGAGCCGGCGGGCCGCCTTGTGCAGGCTGCCGGTGTCCGCGATGGCGCACAGCGCCCGCAGGTGCCTCACCTCCAGCTCCATGATGCCGAGACTAGGGCGGCTCCGGGGGCGCGCACCAGACCGCCCCGCGCCCCTGACTCCGCCCTCCCCGCACCGCCGATGAGGACCCAACTCCGCGGTGATGCGCTGGAGTTATCGGCGGATGGCATCATTCCCCGCCTGCCCCGGGCTCCCCCACACTCTCCTCAACCCCACAGGAGGAGCCCCCCATGCGACACCCGAAGGTCCTCACGTCCTTGCTCACCGCCGCCCTCGGTGCCGGTCTCACCCTCTCCCTCGGCGCCGCCCCCGCCTCCGCCGCACCCGTCGCCGAGCCCGCCGGGTACGCGCGCTACGCCGGGTCGGCCGAGGAGGCGCGGGCGAACCAGGCGTTCTTCGAAGCCGTCCTGAAGTCGGTCGCGAAGAAGCGGGCCGCCACGCCTGGTGCCACCGCCGTCACCGTGGTCTACAGCGCCGCCAACGCGCCCACCTTCCGCACCCAGATATCCCGTTCGGCGCAGATCTGGAACAGCTCGGTCACCAACGTCCGGCTGGTCGAGGGCTCCAACCCCGACTTCGCGTACTACGAGGGGAACGACTCCCGCGGTTCGTACGCGAGCACGGACGGGCACGGCAGCGGCTACATCTTCCTCGACTACCGGCAGAACCAGCAGTACAACTCCACCCGCGTCACCGCCCACGAGACCGGGCACGTGCTCGGCCTCCCCGACCACTACAGCGGCCCGTGCAGCGAGCTGATGTCCGGTGGCGGGCCCGGCACGTCCTGCACGAACGCCTACCCCAACTCCCAGGAGCGGGCCCGGGTGAACCAGCTGTGGCAGTACGGCCTCGCCACCGCCCTCAAGGCCGGCTGACCGGTACGGGCACGGGGGCGGGGAGGGGCCGGCGCCCCTCCCCGCCCCCGGGTGCGTGACGGGTCAGGCCGCCTGGAGCAGCTCCCGGCCGAACGCCGTGCCGGGCGGCAGCTGGCGGCGGACCCGGTCGAGGGCCTCCTCGAAGTCCGCGCCGGCGATGCCGGACTCGAAGGCGGCGCCTCCGTAGTGCAGCGTGAGGCTGAGGTCGGCGCGCTCGCCGAGGGTCAACAGGCAGCTGAGCGTGGCCTGCTGGGCGGTGCCGTCCACGACGACGGGGAGCGGCAGGTCCCACTCCAGGACGCACCCGGTGAGGGCCTGCCCGCCCTCGTCCGCGGCGCTGAGGGCGGCGAAGCTCGCGCCCGTGTACTCGATGCCCCTGATGCGGGTGGCCACGTGGCCCCCGGTGGCGGTGATGACGATCGCTTCCGCACCGCTGCGGTCCCGGTACCAGCCGGTCCAGACTTCTGTCGACTCCGATGACATGCGCGGACTGTAGCGGTATGACCGGCTCCGGCGCGCGGCCGGTCACCCCGGGGCCGGACTTCTCCCGGTCTCGCCGTTCTTGCCGGTCACGTGCGTGGTAGTGGCTTCCGCGCCGGCTTCCGGCGCGGTGTCGGACGGCGCTCCGCCGTCCTCCGGCGATCCCGGCTCCGATCCGGGCTCGCCCTCCGGCTCGTACAGCGCGCACCGCGGGTTGCGACAGGGCTGCACGACCCATTCCGGCACCCAGGCCCCGAGGACCTTGTGCCGCTCGGCCAGCACCTGGCGGGGCTCCCCGCAGGCCGGGCAGAGGTGCTCGGCGCGCGGGTCCCGCGTGGTGTGCGGCGTCTCTTCCGCCATGGCTCCAGCCTAGGTCGGCCCGGGCGTCACCGCTTCCTGGTGTACGTGCGCACGACGACGCCGTTGCCGAAGGAGCGCAGGTCCTGGAGCGCGTAGTCGTGGACGGCGAAGCCGGCGCCGAAGAGCGGCATGCCGGAGCCGTAGACCTGCGGGTAGGACTTGATGACCAGCTCGTCGACCTCGTCCACGAGCTGGCCGGCGACCTGGCCGCCGCCGCAGAGCCAGATGCCCAGGTCACCGTCCTCGGCCTTGAGCGCGCGGACCCGGGCGGCGAGGTCGCCGGCGAAGAGCTCGACGTTGGGGTCGGGCGACTCGGTCAGGGAGCGGGTGGCGACGATCTCGCGGAGGTGGGCGTACGGGCTGGGCATCCCGGCCTCCAGGCCGAGGCGGTACGAACCCATGCCCTGGATCACCGTGTCGAACCGCTTGTTGGGCACGCCGGTGAGACCGGAGGCCTCCCGGAAGGCGGTGGGGACGGTCTCCGGGAACTCCGCGTTCATCCAGGCGGCGTACTCCTCGTCCATGAAGGCGTACATGGACGAGGCGTCGCCGTGCGGGTCGCCGATGAAGCCGTCGAGAGAGCAGGCGACGTAGTACGTGAGCTTGCGCAAGCCGGAATCTCTTTCCGTAGGGGGCGTGGCTGATGACCACTTCATCCATAGTGCTTCGGATGTAGTGGTTACGCAAGCCCCTTCGTGAAGAGATCCGTGCGGAAGAGCTCAGCGATTGCGTCGTGTCACGAACTCCGCGAGCGCCAGCAGGTCCCCCGCGGCCGACAGGTCCGGGACCGCCCGGGAGAGGTGCTCCACCGCGCGGGCCATCCGCTCGGCCGCCTGGCCCTGCGCCCAGTCCCGGCCGCCGGCCCGCTCGACCGCGTCCGCCGCCGCGCGCACCGCCGCGGCGTCGAGCACCGGGCGGGCGTAGAGCTCGGCCAGCTCCTCCCCCGCCGCCGTCCCCGAGGTGAGCGCGGCGACCACGGGCAGCGACTTCTTGTGGGCGACCAGATCGGCACCGGCCGGCTTGCCCGTGCGCCCCGGGTCGCCCCAGATCCCGATCAGGTCGTCGATCAGCTGGAAGGCGAGGCCCGCCTCCCGGCCGAACGCGTCCAGGGCCGCGACCGTCTCCTCGTCCGCCCCCGCGTACAGCGCGCCCAGGGCGCAGGAACAGCCGAGCAGCGCACCGGTCTTGGCGGTGGCCATCGCCAGCACCTCGTCCAGGGACACCGCGCGGGGGTCGCGCTGCTCGAAGGCGCAATCCGCCTGCTGGCCCGCGCACAGCTCGATCACGCAGGCGGCGAGCCGGGCCGCGGCCGGCACGGCGGCCGGGTGCGGGTCCTCGGCGAGCAGCCGGAGCGCGAGCGCGTTCATGGCGTCGCCGGCCAGCAGCGCGTCCGGGATGCCGAACACCGTCCAGGCGGTGGGCCGGTGACGGCGGGTCGGGTCCTCGTCGACGATGTCGTCGTGGAGCAGCGTGAAGTTGTGCGCGAGCTCGACCGCCGCGGCGGCCTTGACCGCCGGGGCGGGGTCCGCGCCGAGCGCGCGGGCGGCGGCGAGCACCAGGGCGGGCCGGATGGCCTTGCCGCCGCGGCTCTCCTCGGCCGGGGAGCCGTCGGCCTCCTCCCAGCCGAAGTGATAGGCGGCGATGCGCCGTATGGAACCGGGCAGGGACTGGACGGTGGTGCGGAGCTGGGGGTCGACGACGCTGCGCGTCCGGTCCAGCAGCAGCGCGGCGCTGCGTCCCCCGGTCGCGGTGTCCGCGCTGGTCGTGGTCATCGTGTGGGTCACTTTCCTCATGGGCTCGTGGAGGGTGTGCCCCGGTGCCCGGTGGCGGGGCGCCGGGGAGGGCACCGGGGGCGGGGACCCGTCGGCCTGGCCCCCGTCCCCGGTACGGCTGTGGCTCAGCTCCTGCGTCCGACCTCCACGTTCTCCAGGACGCCGAGCGCGTCGGGAACGAGCACCGCCGCCGAGTAGTAGGCGGTGACCAGGTAGGAGGTGATCGCCTGGACGTCGATGCCCATGAAGCGGCAGGACAGGCCCGGTTCGACCTCGTCCGGCAGGCCGGTCTGGCGCAGCCCGATCACGCCCTGCTCGGACTCGCCGGTGCGCATGCAGATGATCGAGCTCGTACGGGCGTCGGTGACCGGGATCTTGTCGCAGGGGTACAGCGGGACCCCGCGCCAGGTCGTGATCCGCGTGCCGTCCACGTCGATCGTGTCCGGCACGAGGCCGCGCCGGTTGAGCTCGCGCCCGAAGGCGGCGATGGCCTGCGGGTGGGCCAGGAAGAGCTTGGAGCCGCGCCGCCGGGACAGCAGCTCGTCCAGGTCGTCCGGGCCGGGCGCGCCGTCCCGCGGCTGGATCCGCTGCCCGTAGTCGCAGTTGGCGAGCAGGCCGAACTCCCGGTGGTTGACCAGCTCGTGCTCCTGGCGCTCGCGCAGCGCCTCGACGGTCAGCCGCAGCTGGTGCTCGGTCTGGTCCATCGGGTGGTTGTAGAGGTCGGCCACGCGGGTGTGCACCCGGAGCACGGTCTGGGCGATGCTCAGCTCGTACTCGCGCGGGGAGAGTTCGTAGTCCACGAAGGTGTGCGGGACGACCGGCTCGCCGACGTGGCCCGCGGCGACCTCGATGGCCGCCTCCCCGAGCCGGTTGGTGGCGTGCGGCGGCAGGACCGCGAATTCGGCGAGGTGTCCGGCGAGCGCGCCGGCCCGCTCGGCGAGGGCGAGCACGTCGGCCCGGGTCAGCTCCAGGACCGTGCACGCGGTGGCGGCGCGGGCGGTCCAGTCCCAGGTCGCGTCGTCGGCGGCCAGGGCGTCCTCGCCGAAGTAGGCGCCGTCGGCGAGCACGCCGAGGACGGTCTCGTCCCCGTAGGGCCCCTCGCCGAGCTGCTCGACCCGGCCGTGCGCGAGCAGGTGCACCCGGTCCGTGCCCGTGCCGCGCGCGGCGATCACCTCGCCCGCCGCGTACTCCCGCTGGACGCAGCGGGCGGCCAGCTCGGCCAGGACGTCCGGCTCCTCGAAGCCGCGCAGCGCGGGGAGTTCGCCGAGCTCGGCGGGGATCACGGAGACTTGGCCGCCGGTCTGCACGAAGGTGACCCGGCCGTCGCCCACCGCGTAGCTGAGCCGCCGGTTCACCCGGTAGGAACCGCCCTGGACGTCCACCCACGGGAGCGCGCGCAGCAGCCAGCGGGAGGTGATCTCCTGCATCTGCGGGGCGGACTTGGTCGTGCTCGCCAGGTTCCGCGCGGCGGCGGTGCCGAGACTCCGCTGCGGGGGCGCCCCGCCCTCGCGCACCTCGCCGTCAACCGAACCAACGGACATGGAACTCCCTCTCGATGCGACAAACCTGCGAAGGAGAGCCTTTCAGCACGCTGCGTGTCCGCGCCATTACACAAAAGAGTGGGAGTCGCCGGCCACCGGGCTGGGCATGGAGCAGGATTTCCGCCGGTCCGGTGCGGCTCGCCGCGCGTCCGGATCGGCTCGCACACGAACCGAACGGATGGCAGCGGAGCGGACGACTCCGGTACCCCGGTGGGACAGGAGGAACCCGGAAGAACCGGAACCCCCGTCCGAAAGGAGCCGGTCATGGCCACACCCATGTCCGCGAGCCGTTTCCTCGGCGCGCTGCGCGACGAAGGTCTGACGGTCGTCGAGGTCGGCGACTGGCGCACCCACAACCGCAACCACAAGGGCCCCTGGGGACCCGTGCACGGCGTGATGATCCACCACACCGTCACCCGGGGCACCGCCGGCACCGTCCGCATCTGCCGGGACGGGTACGCCTCGCTGCCCGGTCCGCTCTGCCACGGCGTGATCGCCAAGGACGGCACCGTCCACCTGGTCGGCTACGGCCGGGCCAACCACGCCGGCCTCGGCGACGACGAGGTGCTGCGGGCGGTGATCGCGGAGCATCGGCTGCCGCCGGACGACGAGGCCACCACGGACGGCAACCGGCACTTCTACGGCTTCGAGTGCGAGAACCTCGGCGACGGCACCGACCCGTGGCCCAAGGTCCAGCTGGAGGCCATCGCCAAGGCCGCGGCCGCGGTCTGCCGGGTGCACGGCTGGACCCAGCGCTCGGTCATCGGCCACCTGGAGTGGCAGCCCGGCAAGGTCGACCCGCGCGGCTTCACCATGGCGTCGATGCGGGAGCGGATCGCCGACCGGCTGCGGTAGGGCCGGCCCGCGGGCCCGGCGAGAATGGCCGGGTGAACGCGTTCGACCTCTCCCGTCTGCGGCCCCGGCTCCCCTCGCCCCTGGAGCCGGTGGAGGACGAGCGCTTCACCCGGTACGGGCTGCGCCTGCTGCTCAAGCGGGACGACCTGATCCATCCCGCGCTGCCCGGCAACAAGTGGCGCAAGCTGGCGCTCAACCTGGCGGAGGCGGCCGGGCGGCCGGTGCTCACCTTCGGCGGTGCCTACTCCAATCACCTCCGGGCCACGGCCGCCGCCGGCCGGCTGCTGGGCTTCCCGACGATCGGCGTGGTGCGCGGCGATGAGCTGGCCGGCCGGCCGCCGAACCCCTCGCTGGCGCGGTGCGCGGCGGACGGCATGCGGCTGGTGTTCGTGGACCGCGCCACGTACCGCGCGAAGGGCGAACCAGAGGCCCTGGACCGGATCCTCGCGCTGGCCGGGGCGCCGGAGGGGACGTACGTGGTGCCGGAGGGCGGCAGCAACGCGCTCGCCGTCCGCGGGTGCGTGGAGCTGGGCCGCGAGCTCAGCGGCCGGGCCGACGTGGCGGCCGTGGCCTGCGGCACGGGCGGCACCCTGGCCGGTCTGGCGGCCGGTTTCGAGGGGCGCGCGCTGGGTGTCCCGGTGGTCAAGGGCGGCTTCCTCGGCGCGGAGGTGCGGGCGCTCCAGGAGGCGGCCTTCGGCGGTCCGCGCGGGGACTGGTCCCTGGACGAGCGCTTCCACGGCGGCGGCTACGCGCGCGTGCCGGCCGCCCTGGAGGCGTTCGCACAGGATTTCGAGGTGCGGCACGGGGTCTGGCGTGGACTCGCCATCGAGCGACTGTATGTCGCCAAAATGCTCGACGGACTGGTGACCCTCGCGTCGGAGGGCGCCTTCGCGCCCGGCACCCGCGTCGCGGCCGTGATCACCGGGTCGCCGGAACCGGGTCCCGGTGCGGGGCCGCGGGCTCAGGCCGTCTCCTCGCGGTAGGCCGCGGCCTCCTCCAGGTCGAGGCGGCGCAGCAGGGTGCGCATCATCTCGTCGTCGATGCGGCGCTCGTCGCGCAGGCGCACGAAGACCTCGCGCTCGGCGTCGATCATCTCGCGGGCGAGCCGCCGATAGGTGTCGTCGGCGGTCTCGCCGGTGAGCTCGTTGACGGTGCCGAGCCGCTCCCAGACCGCGTTGCGGCGGCGCTCCATGACCGTGCGCAGCCGGTCGGCGAGCGGCCCGGGCAGGGCGTTGCGCTCGTCGGCGAGGAGGGCGTCGAGCCGGGCTTCGGCGGCCTGTGAGGCCTCGTTCTGGGCCTGGGCCTCGGCGAGGGTCTCCTGGACGCGGTCGCGGCCGGGCAGCCGCAGGGCGCGGATGAGCGGCGGCAGGGTGAGGCCCTGGACGACGAGGGTGCCGATGACCGTGGTGAAGGTGAGGAAGAGGACCAGGTTGCGGGCGGGGAAGGGGACGCCGTCGGTGGCGACCGGGATGGAGAAGGCGATCGCGAGGGAGACCACGCCGCGCATGCCGGCCCAGCCGACGATCACCGGCGCCCGCCAGTCCACCCCGGGCTCGCGGGTGCGGACCCGGGTGGACAGCCAGCGGGGCAGGAAGGTGGCGGGGAAGACCCAGACGAAGCGCACGACCACCACGAAGACGAAGACCCCGATCGCGTACCAGGCGGCCTCGCCGATCCCGTACGGGCCGAGGCCCTGGACCACGAAGGGCAGCTGGAGGCCGATCAGCGCGAAGACGGCGGACTCCAGGACGAAGGCGACCATCTTCCAGACCGCCTCCTCCTGGAGACGGGTGGCGAAGTCGACCTTCCAGTTCTTGTGGCCGAGGAAGAGGCCGACCACGACGACGGCGAGCACCCCGGAGGCGTGCACCTCCTCGGCGGCGGCGTAGGCGATGAACGGGATGAGCAGGGAGAGCGTGTTCTGGAGCAGGGCCTCGCGCAGGTGGGTGCGCAGCCAGTGGATGGGGACCATGAGGACCAGGCCGACGCCGACGCCGCCGACGGCGGCGAGGGCGAACTCGCCCAGGCCGCCGGCCCAGCTGATGCCCTCCCCCACGGCGGCGGCGAGCGCGACCTTGTAGGCGGTGATCGCGGTGGCGTCGTTCACCAGGGACTCGCCCTGGAGGATGGTGGTGATGCGGTTCGGCAGCCCCAGCTTGCGGGCGATGGCGGTGGCGGCGACCGCGTCCGGCGGGGCGATGACGGCGCCGAGGACGAGGGCGGCGGTCAGCGGCAGGTCGGGCACCAGGACGAAGGCGAGCCAGCCGACGGCGACGGTCGCGAAGAGCACGTACCCGACGGACAGCAGCGCGACCGGCCGGATGTTCGCGCGCAGGTCGAGGTACGAGGAGTCGACGGCGGCGGTGTAGAGCAGCGGCGGCAGGACCAGCGGCAGCACGATGTGCGGGTCGAGGGTGTAGTCGGGCACGCCGGGCACGTAGGAGGCGCCGAGGCCCACGGCGACCAGGAGGAGCGGGGCCGGCACCGGGGTCCGACGGGCGAAGCCCGCCACCGCGGCGCTCGCCGCGACCAGCGCCACCAGCTGCAGTGCGTCCATGCCCGGTCCCTGTCTCGTGCCACGACGTAACCTGGCCATCATGAGCGAGTGCCCGCACGTTGCCGAAATGCCGCGCCCCGAACCGGCGCCGCAGCACGACACCTGCCCGGAGTGCCTGGCCGACGGTACGCACCCCGTCCAGCTGCGGCTCTGTCTGAGCTGCGGGCACGTGGGCTGCTGCGACTCGTCGGTGGGCCGGCACGCGACGGCGCACTTCCACTCCTCGGGGCACCCGGTGATGCGGACCTTCGAGCCGAACGAGCGCTGGCGCTGGTGCTTCGTGGACGGTTCGATCGTCTGACGGCTGGGTACGTCACCCCTCCGCGGGTTCTCCGCGGCCGCCGGCGCGCACGGCGGGCCCTTGAGGACCGGACCCCGCGGGGACGGTCCTGCCGGGCCCCCGGCGACACGGCGGGACGGATCGCGATAGCGTCTCGGCGGACTGCAGAACCGACTGCGTACCGCCAGGTCCGGGGCTTTTCCGCCCCGGATCCCGAAAGAGCTTGTGCCACCTTGGAGGTGAGGGTGTCCCAGATCGCAGGCGAGCCCGGGACCCAGGACTTCGTGGAAGTCCGGCTGCCCGCTGCGGGTGCCTACCTGTCCGTGCTGCGTACGGCCACGGCCGGTCTCGCGGCGCGCTTGGACTTCACCCTCGACGAGATCGAGGACCTGCGGATCGCGGTCGACGAGGCCTGCGCGATCCTGCTCCAGCAGGCGGTGCCGGGCTCGGTGCTGAGTTGTGTGTTCCGCCTGATCGACGACTCGCTCGACGTGACGGTGTCCGCCCCGACCACGGACGGCCGGGCGCCGGAGCGGGACACCTTCGCGTGGACGGTGCTGTCGGCGCTGGCCGGCAAGGTGGAGTCGTCGGTCGCCGAGGACCGGACGGTCTCCATCAGCCTGTACAAACAGCGCGGCGCGGGGCCAGGCCCGGCGTGAGGAGCGGGGACGCGACGGCCGGCATCCCTGAGCAGCAGCGGGCCGCCCGGTCGCAGGGGGCGGCCGGTGTCGAGGTCGAGGTCGAGGTCGCTACGGAGCAGGCGGACCAGATGAGCGAGCACGAGCAGCACGAGGTTGCCCCGGACGCGGGCGGGCCGCGGCAGGCCCATGCCCCGGGGCCCGGCCAGGTCCGCGACGAGGACCCCGGCCAGGTCCACGGCCGGGCGCGGGAGCGGGGCGCGGTGCCGGGCCGGCAGGTCGACGGCGAGGGGCCCGGCGAGGGGTCCGGACAGGCTTCCGGACAGGCTTCCGGACAGGCCGTCGACCCGCACGACCGCAGCGGTGCGCGGGCCCTCTTCGTCGAGCTGCGGAGCCTGCCGGAGGGCTCGCCGGAGAAGGCGGCGCTGCGCGACCGGCTGGTGCGGATGCACCTGCCGCTGGTGGAGCACCTGGCCCGGCGCTTCCGCAACCGCGGGGAGCCGCTGGACGACCTGACGCAGGTGGCGACGATCGGCCTGATCAAGTCGGTGGACCGGTTCGACCCGGACCGCGGGGTGGAGTTCTCCACGTACGCGACGCCGACCGTGGTCGGCGAGATCAAGCGCCACTTCCGGGACAAGGGCTGGGCGGTCCGGGTGCCGCGCCGGCTCCAGGAGCTGCGGCTGTCCCTGACGACGGCGACGGCCGAGCTGTCCCAGCAGCACGGGCGCTCGCCGACCGTGCACGAGCTGGCGGAGCGGCTGGGGATCTCCGAGGAGGAGGTCCTGGAGGGCCTGGAGTCGGCGAACGCGTATTCGACGCTGTCGCTCGACGTGCCGGACACGGACGACGAGTCGCCGGCGGTGGCGGACACGCTGGGCGCGGAGGACGAGGCGCTGGAGGGCGTCGAGTACCGGGAGTCGCTCAAGCCGCTCCTGGAGGACCTGCCGCCCCGGGAGAAGCGGATCCTGCTGCTTCGCTTCTTCGGGAACATGACCCAGTCGCAGATCGCGCAGGAGGTCGGCATCTCGCAGATGCACGTCTCCCGGCTGCTGGCGCGGACCCTGGCACAGCTGCGGGACAAGCTCCTCGTGGAGGAGTGAGCTGAGCGGTTCCCCGGACGCGGACACCGGACACGACGGAGGGGCCGGGGGTGATCCCCCGGCCCCTCCGTTGTGTCCGGTGTGTACGTGCCCGGTGTGCGGGCCGCGTTACGAGGCGTCCTCGCCCGGGCGCCGGATGCCGAGCGCGGCGGTGGTGGACGGGCTGACCAGGAGGACCAGGCCCGTCACGGCGAGGACGGCGAGGGCGATGCCGGCCGGGATCATCACGCTGTTCGCCTGGAGCAGCTGCCAGGCCACGGGCAGCGCCAGGATCTGGGTGATCACGGCGGGGCCGCGGCTCCAGGAGCGGCGCAGCCACAGGCCGCGGGCGGCGACCAGCGGGATCAGGCCGAGGGCGACCAGGGTGACCGCGCCCATCAGGGCCGAGGTGAGGTCGTCGGGCCGGTCGCCGAGGCTGGTGACCAGCAGGACGAGGCCGCCGGCGACGAGGGCGACGCCCTCGGTCGCGGCCACCGCGGCGGCGGCCGTGAGGCGCCCGGGACGGGTGCCCGGCTCCGTCGGCTGCTCGGGACTGCTGGTGTCGGCGCTGCTCGTACTGCTCATGCAAGGCAGGGTAGCCGGGTCCGGTCCGGGATCCGTCCGGGAGGCCTGGGCTGGGAGAGGTACCGCCGGGTAGGTACGCTGGCGGGCATGCGCGCGCTTCTCGTGGTCAACCCGGCAGCCACCACCACCAGTGCCCGCACACGGGACGTGCTGATCCACGCGCTGGCCAGCGAGATGAAGCTGGAGGCGGTGACCACCGAGTACCGGGGGCACGCCCGTGACCTGGGGCGCAGGGCCGCCGAGGCGGACGACATCGACCTGGTGGTGGCGCTCGGCGGGGACGGCACGGTCAACGAGGTGGTGAACGGGCTGCTGCACGCGGGGCCCGATCCGGACCGGCTGCCGGGGCTCGCGGTGGTGCCGGGCGGCTCGACCAATGTGTTCGCACGGGCGCTCGGACTGCCGAACGACGCGGTCGAGGCGACCGGCGCGCTGCTCGACGCGCTGCGCGAGCGCCGGACGCGGACGGTCAGCCTGGGTCTCGCCTCCGGGACGCCGGGCACGGACGACGAAGCGGTGCCCGAACGCTGGTTCACCTTCTGCGCCGGCTTCGGCTTCGACGCCGGCGTCATCGGCCGGGTCGAACAGCAGCGCGAGCGCGGCAAGCGTTCGACCCACGCGCTCTATCTGCGTCAGGTGGTGCGCCAGTTCCTGGGCGAGCAGAACCGGCGGCACGGCACGATCACCCTGGAGCGGCCCGGCGAGGAGCCGGTGCGGGACCTCGTGCTCTCCATAATCTGCAACACCTCTCCCTGGACCTACCTGGGCAATCGTCCGGTGTACGCGTCTCCGGAGGCCTCCTTCGAGACGGCCCTGGACGTGCTCGGACTGAGCCGGCTCTCGACCCCCTCCATCGCCCGCTACGCCACTCAGCTGCTCACTTCGAGCCCCGAGCGGGGCCCCCACGGCAAGCACGCGGTGAGCCTCCACGATCTGACCGACTTCACCTTGCATTCGAAGGTGCCACTGCCGCTCCAGATGGACGGCGACCACCTCGGGCTGCGTACGAGCGTGACGTTCACAGGCGTACGCCGTGCACTGCGTGTGATTGTGTGACCAGAAGGACCGAAAGTCCTTCCACTCGAACGTTTAGGCTGCCCTCCACCCCCTAGAAGTACGGCTGTGACGGAGCCGACACCGAGGAATCAAAAAAAACTTTCCAGAAGGGGTTGTATCCGTTGCTGGGGTTTGGGAGTCTCTTCTTGGCGATCGGGACGGCCCGCAAGACCGGCCTCCACTGAGAGCCAGAACCCCTCCTCTGTAACAAGGACCACACCAGTTCGCCTGGCAGTCGGCCCTTCCCTTGCGGGGGGATTCGTGAAAGCGTTCACATTCACAAGCAACTCGCACGTAACACCTGAGAGAGGTAGCAGCCATGGACTGGCGTCACAACGCCGTTTGTCGTGAGGAAGACCCCGAGCTGTTCTTCCCCATCGGCAACACCGGTCCTGCGCTGCTGCAGATCGAGGAAGCCAAGGCCGTCTGCCGCCGCTGCCCCGTCATGGAGCAGTGCCTGCAGTGGGCGCTCGAGTCCGGCCAGGACTCCGGCGTCTGGGGTGGCCTCAGCGAGGACGAGCGCCGCGCGATGAAGCGCCGCGCCGCCCGCAACCGGGCGCGCAACGCCAGCGCCTGAGCCACCTGCACGGACCGAGGCAAGCGGCGCGTACACCGTGTACGCAATCACCGCCCCCGAGCCGCAGCGCGCGCAGTAACCCACAGCATTCGAGCCCCGGACCGATTCACTTCGGTCCGGGGCTCGCTGCTCTTCAGGGGAAGCTTCCGGGAAGCCTCCCGGGGAGCGGCCCGCGGAACGGATCCCGGAACTGCCCTCCCCCGGAGGGCAGTTCACCGCATAAGAATTCCGGCCGCGTATTACTTCTGCGGCTGGACGGGAATGTCGAGGACCACCCGGGTGCCGCGTTCCGCGCCCGGCTGCATGTCGAAGGTGCCGCCGAGTTCGCCCTCGACCAGGGTCCGGACGATCTGCAGCCCGAGGTTTCCGGCCCGCTGCGGGTCGAATCCCTCGGGCAGGCCGCGGCCGTCGTCCTTGACGGTGATCAGCAGCCGGGCGTCGGCGCGGGGCTCGCCGCGGACGGCGGTGACCTCGACCGTGCCGTGCTCCCCCGGCGCGAAGGCGTGCTCCAGGGCGTTCTGCAGGATCTCGGTGAGCACCATGGAGAGCGGAGTGGCGACCTCGGCGTCGAGGATGCCGAAGCGCCCGTTGCGCCGGCAGGTCACCTTGCCCGGGGAGATCTCGGCGACCATGGCGATCACCCGGTCGGCGATCTCGTCGAACTCGACCCGCTCGTCCAGGTTCTGGGACAGCGTCTCGTGCACGATGGCGATCGAACCGACCCGGCGCACCGCCTCGTTGAGCGCCTCGCGGCCCCGGTCGGAGTCCATCCGGCGGGCCTGGAGGCGCAACAGGGCGGCCACCGTCTGGAGGTTGTTCTTCACCCGGTGGTGGATCTCCCGGATGGTGGCGTCCTTGGTGATCAACTCGCGCTCGCGGCGGCGCAGTTCGGTGACGTCCCGGAGCAGCACCAGGGAGCCGATCCGGGTTCCCTTGGGCTTGAGCGGGATCGCCCGGAGCTGGATCACCCCGCCGTTGCCCTCGATCTCGAACTCGCGCGGGGCGTAGCCGGAGGCCATCTTGACCAGGGCCTCGTCCACCGGGCCGCGGGAGGGGGCGAGCTCGGCGGTGACCTGGCCGAGGTCCTGGCCGACGAGGTCGGCGGCGAGGCCGAGCCGGTGGTAGGCGGAGAGCGCGTTGGGCGAGGCGTACTGGACGACGCCGTCGGCGTCGAGCCGCATCAGACCGTCACCGGCCCGCGGCGAGGAGTCCATGTCCACCTGCTCGCCGGCGAAGGGGAAGGAGCCGGCGGCGATCATCTGGGCCAGGTCGGAGGCGGACTGGAGGTAGGTGAGCTCCAGCCGGGACGGGGTCCGCACGGTGAGCAGATTGGTGTTGCGGGCGATCACGCCGAGCACCCGGCCCTCGCGCCGTACGGGGATGGACTCGACCCGGACCGGCACCTCCTCGCGCCACTCGGGGTCGCCCTCGCGCACGATCCGGCCCTCGTCGAGGGCGGCGTCGAGGAGCGGGCGGCGGCCGCGCGGGACCAGGTGGCCGACCATGTCGTCCTGGTAGGAGGTGGGCCCGGTGTTGGGCCGCATCTGGGCGACGGAGACGTAGCGGGTGCCGTCCAGGGTGGGGACCCACAGCACCAGGTCGGCGAAGGACAGGTCGGAGAGCAGCTGCCACTCCGAGACCAGCAGGTGGAGCCAGTCGAGGTCGGACTCGCTCAGCGCGGTGTGCTGGCGTACGAGGTCGTTCATGGAGGGCACGTGTGCGAGCGTACCCGTGGAATTACCAGGCGGTGAACCTGGAGTTCCCGGCGTCCGTGTTGGAGGATGGGCCTGGGACGACCGCGTTCCCATGGATGGACAGACAAGAATGGTCTAGTCCACAATGCATTTCATGAAAGCCTCCGCCCTCCCCGCACAGGAGGGCGGACGAGGTACCCGGCGCTCTCTGCCCTGACTGCGCCGAGACCTCCCGTAACGGCCGAGGGACCGCACACCCCCGGCCGGGCAGCTCCGGGCTGCGGTGCCGGACGGGTTGAGGGTCCCGTCCCGGCGCCGCGGCCCGCGGGTTCTTCAGGGCGCCGCGCTCCCCGCCGCTTCGGCCGCCGCTCCGTCCGTCGCCTCTGGCCAGGCGCGCATGGCCGTCTCCGCGAGCGCCGTCAGCTCCGCCTCCGTCGCCCCGTCGCGGGCCTGCTGGGACATGCCCTGGAGGACGGCGCCGCTGAACCGGGCGAGGGCCCGGGCGTCCGTGCCGGGCGGCAGCAGACCGCTCTCGACGTCCCGGCGGATCCACTCCTCGATGGCCTCGATGTTGGCGTTCCGGCGGGCGCGCAGGGGCTCGGCGACCTCGGGGGTGGTGCAGCCGGCCGTGGCGGAGATGACCAGGCAGCCGTGCGGGTGGCCGGGCTCGGTGAAGCGGACGGCGGCCTCGCGCAACATGCGCCCGACGGCGTCCCGGACGGTCCGCTCCTCCTCGAAGGCGCGCGCCGAGAAGGCCCCGTGCGACTGCCCGTAGGCCTCGACGACCTCCTCGAACAGGGTCTTCTTGTCGCCGAAGGCCGCGTACAGGCTCGGCGCGCTGATCCCCATGACGCGGGTCAGGTCGGAGACGGAGGTCGTCTCGTACCCGTGCTCCCAGAAGGCCATCGTCGCCTGCTCCAGCGCCGTCGGGCGGTCGAAGGAGCGGGGGCGGCCGCGCTGTTTGGTGGTCATGGGGAAATTCTATAGCGAGCACTACGGAAGGTGGGGTACGGTATTTCTGTAACGACCACTACGGAAGTGAGGGGGGCGTCCTCATGGGCGTGCTCGCGGGAAAGACGGCACTGGTCACGGGCGGCAGCCGGGGCATCGGACGGGCCATCGCGGAGCGGCTGGGGCGGGACGGCGCCCGGGTCGCGGTGCACTACGGGACGAACGAGGCGGCGGCCAAGGAGACGGTCTCCGCGATCGAGGCGGCGGGCGGCGAGGCGTTCGCGCTCGGGCAGGAGCTGGGGGTGCCGGGGGACGCCGAGGCACTGTGGGCCTCCTTCGACGCGGCCGTGGGCGGGTCCGGAGGCCTGGACATCCTGGTGAACAACGCGGGGATCGGCGCCTCGACCTCCTTCGCGGAGATCGGCGAGGAGGAGTACGACCGCCTGTTCGCGGTCAACACCAAGGCGCCGTTCTTCCTGGCGCGACTGGGGGCGGAGCGGCTCCGGGACGGCGGCCGGATCGTGAACGTGTCGACCGGGCTCTCCCGCGCGGCGGTGATGCCGGAGCTGATGGCGTACGCGATGACCAAGGGCGCCCTCGACGTCTTCACCCGCAATCTGTCGAAGCTGCTCGGCCCGCGCGGGATCACGGTCAACGCGGTGGCGCCCGGGATCGTCGACACGGACAACACCTCCGCCCGGCTGCGGGAGAGCCCGGAGGCCTGGGACAACGCCGCCGCGCTGTCGGCGCTGGGACGGGTCGGGGCCCCGGAGGACATAGCCGACGTGGTGGCCTTCCTGGTCTCGCACGAGGGGCGCTGGGTGACGGGCCACTGGATCGACGCCACGGGGGGTTCGCTGGCCTGAGCCGGGGCGCCGGCGGGCGCGGGGCGGGGTCTGCGGCCGGGGGCACGAGTGGCCGGTGGGGCGGGTGCGGCCGACGATGAAAGAGCCGCGTCCGACAGCCGGAACGACATGAGGAGACGGGGTCGGCTCTGCTAGATTTGGAGCCAGATTGGTCTATACCACCGGCTCCTCCCCAGCCCCTCACCAGATCGGCAGGCACAGCGTGGAAGTTGTCATCGTCAAGGACGCCAAGGCGGGCGGCGAGCTCATCGCGGACGGCATCGCCGACCTCCTGCGCCGCAAGCCCGACGCGCTGCTCGGCGTGGCCACCGGCTCGACCCCGCTGCCCATCTACGACGCCCTGACGGCCAAGGTCCGGGCCGGCGCGGTGGACGTCTCCCGGGCGCGGATCGCCCAGCTGGACGAGTACGTGGGCCTGCCCGCCGGGCACCCCGAGTCGTACCGCGCGACGGTGCTGCGCCAGGTCGTCGAACCGCTCGGCCTCTCCCCCGACTCCTTCATGGGGCCGGACGGCTCGGCCGAGGACGTCCAGGCGGCCTGCGAGGCCTACGACCGGGCGCTCGTCGAGGCCGGCGGCGTCGACCTGCAGATCCTCGGCATCGGCACCGACGGGCACATCGGCTTCAACGAGCCCTGCTCCTCGCTGGCCTCCCGCACCCGGATCAAGACGCTCACCGAGCAGACCCGGATCGACAACGCGCGCTTCTTCGACAACGACATCGAGCAGGTGCCGCACCACGTCATCACCCAGGGCATCGGCACCATCCTGGAGGCCCGCCACCTGGTGCTGCTCGCCACCGGCGAGGGCAAGGCCGAGGCCGTGGCGCAGACCGTCGAGGGCCCGGTCGCCGCGCTCGTGCCGGCCTCCGCGCTCCAGCTGCACCCGCACGCGACCGTGGTCGTGGACGAGGCCGCCGCCTCCAAGCTGAAGCTCGCGGACTACTTCCGCCACACCTACGCGAACAAGCCCTCCTGGCAGGGCATCTGAACCACGTCCACGCCCCAGGGGCCCGGCACCTGGATCAGGTGCCGGGCCCCTTCGTTCGTGCGGGCCGGTCCTAGCGGCCGGCGATGAGCTCCGCGGCGGCGCGGCCGCAGACGCGGGCGGCGCCGTGGGTGGCGACGTGGAGGGCGCCGCGCGGGGAGGACTCGTCGAGGCCCATCTCCACCACCACGGTGTCGGGGCGGGCCGCGAGCAGGGCGTCCAGGGCGCCGGCCATCCACGGGTGCCGGTGGGCGTCGCGGACCACGGCGACCACGCGCCGCTTCCCGGCGGCGGCAAGCACGGCGTCGGCCGAGGCCTCGACCCCGTACGAACCGGTCGTGGTGCCCGGCAGCAGGCGCTCCAGCTCGGCGGCGAGGCCCCAGGGGGTCTCGTCACCGACCGCGAAGTTCGCGACCGGGGTGAAGGAGGCCACGTAGGGCGGCTCGGTCAGCGGGGTGAAGGGCCGCTCCCCCTCGGTCACCCGCAGGGCCCGGCGGGCCGCGACGAGTCCGACCTCGGTGCCGGGCGCGGTCCCCTCCTGTGACGCCGCGCCCGGCCCCGATACAGCCCCCCTGGCCCGGTACGCCTGGGTCCAGGCCGCCAGGGCGCGCACGCGCGCCGCGGCGTCGGCCAGCCGCTCCTCGGGCAGTTCACCGGTCCGTACCGCCGTCACCAGCGCGTCGCGCAGCCGCAGTACGGTGTCCTCGTCGGCCAGCCCGCCGCCGACGCAGATGGCGTCGGCGCCCGCAGCGATCGCGAGGACGGATCCGCGCTCGATGCCGTACGTCGACGCGATGGCCTGCATCTCCATCCCGTCCGTGACGATCAGCCCCTCGAAGCCCAGCTCCCGGCGCAGCAGTCCGGTGAGGATCTGCGGGCTCAGGGTGGCCGGCCGCTCGGGGTCGAGCGCGGACAGCAGGATATGCGCGCTCATGACGGCTTTGGTACCCGCGGCGACGGCCGCGCGGAAAGGTACCAGCTCACGGGCGTGCAGTGTGGCGAGGTCCACATCGATGCGGGGCAGCGCGTGGTGCGAGTCGACGTTGGTGTCGCCGTGCCCCGGGAAGTGCTTGGTGCAGGCGGCGACGCCCACGGCCTGGAGGCCGTCGACATAGGCCACGGTGTGCCGGGCGACCAGCTCGGGGTCGGCGCCGAAGGAGCGCACCCCGATGACCGGGTTGTCGGCGTTGGAGTTGACGTCGGCGGACGGCGCCCAGTTCAGGTCGATCCCGCACTCGGCGAGCCGGCGGCCGAGCTCGCGGGCCACGGCCCGGGTGAGCTCGACGTCGTCGACGCTGCCGAGGGCGTAGTTGCCGGGGAAGGAGGAGCCCTCCCGGACCTCCAGGCGGGTGACGTCGCCGCCCTCCTCGTCGATGGCGACCAGGACGTCCTCGCGCTCGGCGCGCAGCCGGGCGGTGAGCGCCGCGAGCTGGTCGGGGGCGACGACGTTCCGGCCGAAGAGACCGACCGAGGACAGTCCCTCGCCGATCCGGCGGAGCAGCCAGTCGGGGGCGGTGGTGCCGACGAAGCCCGGCTGGAGGACGGTGAGCGCGTCCCGGGTCAGGGTGTCCGAGCCGGTTGCGAGCGTGGTCATGGGGCGCCGTTATCCCTTCACCGCGCCGGCGGTCATGCCGCCGACGGCCTTGCGCTGGAGGAAGAGGAAGACGATCAGGACGGGGAGCGCGAAGAGGGTCGAGGCGGCCATGGTGGCGCCCCAGTCGTTGCCGAACGCGGTCTGGAACTGGGTCAGCCAGAGCGTCAGGGTCTGCGACTCCTTGTCCTTGTTGAGCATGAGGATCATGGCGAACTCGTTCCAGGCGGTGATGAAGCCGAAGATCGAGGTCGACATCAGGCCGGGGGCGAGCAGCGGGAAGATGACCTTGCGGAAGGCCTGGCCGCGGGTGCAGCCGTCGATCTGGGCGGCCTCCTCCAGCTCGACCGGGACGGCGGCGATGAAGCCGCGCAGGGTCCAGATGGTGAAGGGCAGGACCATCACGAAGTAGATGAGCGTGAGGACCGGGATGCTGTTCAGCAGGTCGTTCTCGCGCGAGATCATGTACATCGCGATGACCATGACCTCCCAGGGGGCCATCTGGGCCATCATCACGACGAGCACGATGCCCTTGCGGCCGCGGAACTTCATCCGGGCCAGCGCGAAGCTCGCGAGCAGGGCCACGAGCAGGGCGAGCAGGACCGCGCCGACGGTGACGAGCAGGCTGTTGGTGACGTAGGTCCAGAAGAGGTCCACGCCGGAGGCCGTCGAGTAGTTGTCGAGGGTCGGCGTGAAGAGGAAGATCGGGTCCTTGGTCATGATCTCGTGCTGCGGCTTCAGCGAGGACGAGACCATCCAGTAGACCGGGAAGACGAACACGACCGCGATGACGAGCGCGGAGAGGTTCTTGACGACGGCGCCGACGGTGAGCCGCTTGCGGTGGCGGTACTTCTTCGGGGCCGACGGTGCCGGCGGGGCCTGGGCGGCCGGCGCGGCCGGGGTGGTGGTGCTCACAGCTGCTCCTCCTGCTTCAGGATCAGGCGGAAGTAGAAGGACATGATCGCGACGAGCATCACGATCGTCAGGACGGAGATGGCCGCGGCGACGCCGTAGTGGAACTGGCCCTGCCCCTCGACGTAGGCGAAGACCGGCAGGGTCTCGGAGGCGCGGTCGGGGCCGCCCTTGTTCAGCGCGTAGACCTGGGTGAACGCCTTGAAGATCCAGATGATCTCCAGGAAGGTCGTGACCAGGAAGAAGGGCTTGAGGTTCGGGAAGACCACGGCCCAGAAGGTGCGCCAGCCGTTGGCGCCGTCCATCTTGGCGGCCTCGTACAGCTCGGTGCCGATGGTGGTCAGGCCGGCGTACATGTTGAGGGCGACGAAGGGGACGGAGCCCCAGACCAGCAGGAGCAGCGAGACGACCAGGGTCGAGAAGCCGGTCTCCAGCCAGTTGTGCTGCTCGTAGCCGGAGAAGCCGAGCGTGCGCATGACCCAGTTCATGACGCCGAACTGCTCGTCGAAGAGCCACTGGAAGACGGTGACGGAGGCGACGATCGGCATGGCCCAGGCGAAGACCAGGGCGAGCGAGAGCACCAGCCGCATCTTCTTGCCGAGGCGGTTGAGGAGCAGGCCGATGCCGGTGCCGATGGCCATGATCAGCAGCACGTTGGCGGCGGTGAAGACGACCGAGCGGACGACGACGGTCCAGAACTCGGAGTCACCGAGGAGTGCGGTGTAGTTGTCGAAGCCGACCCACACCGTCTCGCGGGTGATGAATTCCTTCCGGCCGAGCTGCTGGAAGGAGAGCATCACGTTGCGGACGAGCGGATAGAGCAGCAGCGCCGCCATCGACAGCAGGGCCGGGGCGACGAGCAGGTACGGCAGCAGCCCGCCGGGCAGGGAGCGTTTCCCCCGCGCGCGCTGAGGAACTTCCTTGGGGCCGGTCGCGGCCGGCGGGGTCGGTGACGTCCCTGCCGCCCTCCCGGGCGCGTCCTGGGGGCCGGCGGTCGCCGTCCCCGGGGAGTCCACGGTCATGATCTTCTTCCTCGCGGTTCTGGGGCTCCCGGCCCACCGGGACGCGGCCCGGGGGAGCGGGCCGCTCGCAAACTGCGGAGCACCGGCGGTGCGGTCCGGGTCGCCGGACCGCACCGCCGGGCGGGGATCACTGCTGGTTGATGCGCTCGGCGATGACCTTGTCGGCGGCCTCGCCGGCGGCCTTGGCGTCCTCGCCCTTCAGGACCTTGGTCATGTAGTCCTTGATCGGGTTCGGGGCGGTCTCGACGTTCGCCCAGCCCGGGGTCACCGGGGTGATCTTGCCGACGGGCGCGGCCAGCGCCATGGCCTCGGCGAAGGAGCCGGCGGCCGGCTTGAACTGCGCGGCGTCGTTGTTCGGGAGCAGGGCGCCCTCGGTGGCGGCGGCGTACTTGGTCATGTACTCCTTGCCGGCGGCCAGGGCCAGCCACTCCTTGGCGAGGTCCTTGTTCTGGGACCGCTCGGCCACGGCGAGGTTGGAGCCGCCGAAGAAGACGGAGCCCGGCTTGTCGGCGGTCTTGCCCGGGATCGGGAAGTAGCCGAAGTCGGCGGTCTTGCCGGCCTTCTTCATGGCGTCGATCGCGCCGCCGGCCTCCCAGCCGAGGCCGATCCAGGACGCCACGCCGCCCTTGGGGATGACGTCGGTGGACTGCTGCGGGGTCGCCTCGTCCTTGTCCTTCGGAGCGGTGGAGTAGGACGCCAGCTCCTTGTAGAAGTTCATGGCACTGACGGCCTCGGGGGAGGACAGGTTGCCCTTCCACTTGTCGCCGTCCTTGACGGCGAGGTCGCTGCCCTCGTCCCAGATGAAGCCGGCGAGCACGTACCAGCTCTGGCCCGGCAGGTAGATGGCCTGGGACTTCGGGTCGGAGGCCTTGAGCTTCTTCAGGCCGTCGATCCACTCGGCGCGGGTCTTCGGCGGGGTGACGCCGGCCTTCTTGAAGGCGGCCTTGTCGTAGACGACCACGCGGTTGGCGGCGTACCAGGGGGCGGAGTAGAGCTTGCCGTCGACCTCGGCGGAGGCGAGCATGCCCTTGTTCCAGCCGTCGTAGCCGAGCTTGGCCTTGTCGCCGGAGAGGTCGGCGAGGCCGCCGGTGACCGCGTAGCCGGCGGTCTGGGTGTTGCCGAGCTCCAGCACGTCCGGCGGGGTGTCCTCGGAGAGGGCCGTGGTGACCTTCTCCTGGATGCCGTTCCACTGCTGCTTCTCGACCTTGACCTTGACGCCCGGGTGCTTGGCCTCGAAGGCCTTGTTCACCTCGGCCATCCAGGCGTCGGGCGCGGAACCGTCCATGACCCAGACGGTGATCGTCTTGTCGCCGCCCCCGGCCTTGCCCTTGTCACCCTTGTCGCCGCTGTCGGAACCACACGCGGCAATGCTGACCATCATGCCCGCGACACCGATCGCCGCGATGAGCTTGCGCTTCACGCCACCCTCCTCAGGGATGCCTGCTCCCCCCTCCCACCGCGCGGAGACATACGTCGAGTGATGCTGTGGGGCTGGGACCTGGTCTTTAATGGTTTAGACCAGTACCCGGAGCTTGGCCTAGACCTTTAGGGGTGTCAAGGGTGTATAAGAAGGGCAGTCGCGTCCGTTATCGGACCGACACCTGAGGGAGGGCGACGACCCGTGACCGGTCCGTGCCACCATGTGAGCCGCGACAGACGGAGGAGCCGGTGACGGCAGCAGCACAGGAGTCGGAGAGGCAGGCCATGGCCACGGACGCGGGTAACACCGAGACAGACAGCGGGGTCGCCACCCGTACCGCGCGCGTGCCCAAGTACTACCGCCTCAAGCGGCACTTGCTGGACATGACGGAGACCCTTCCGCCCGGCACCCCGGTGCCGCCCGAGCGGACCCTCGCCGCGGAGTTCGACACCTCGCGCACGACGGTCCGCCAGGCCCTGCAGGAGCTGGTCGTCGAGGGGCGCCTGGAGCGGATCCAGGGCAAGGGCACCTTCGTGGCCAAGCCCAAGGTCTCCCAGGCCCTCCAGCTCACCTCGTACACCGAGGACATGCGGGCGCAGGGCCTGGAGCCCACCTCGCAGCTGCTCGACATCGGATACGTGACGGCCGACGACACCCTGGCCGGGCTGCTCGACATCACCACCGGCGGCCGGGTGCTGCGCATCGAGCGCCTGCGGCTGGCCAGCGGCGAGCCGATGGCCATCGAGACCACCCACCTGTCCGCCAAGCGCTTCCCCGCGCTGCGGCGTTCGCTGGTGAAGTACACCTCGCTCTACACCGCACTGGCCGAGGTGTACGACGTACACCTCGCCGAGGCCGAGGAGACCATCGAGACCTCGCTGGCCACCCCGCGCGAGGCCGGCCTGCTCGGCACGGACGTGGGCCTGCCGATGCTGATGCTCTCCCGCCACTCGCTGGACGCCAACGGCGAACCGGTCGAATGGGTGCGCTCGGTCTACCGCGGCGACCGCTACAAGTTCGTCGCCCGCCTCCAGCGCCCCAACGGCTGACCGCGCGCGACACCAGGCCCCCGGAACGGCCGCACCCCCACCACGGGGTGCGGCCGTTCGGCGTCTCCCCCTCCCGGTCTCTCCCTCCCCCGCCTTCTCGTACGGGGCGGGCGGAGCACCCGCGCGGGCGCCCCGCGGCCGGGCGCGCCGCCCGGCAGCTTCCGCCTGGCAGCAACGTGACGCCGGCCCGGAAGCGCCTGGTCAGCGGTGTGCCGGGGCCCGCACGGGGCGCTGTCCCCAAGTGACCAGGCGGCTTGGCGCCAGCCGTTCTCCGGTGACACGGGCCCTGGGGCGGGCCAGTCTTGGACCCGTCGAGGCCGCCCCGGGGACACCGGGAGCGGCACCGGGCCGGACCCGCCACGGCCCTGATCCCCACTCACCCGGAAGGCTGCTCCGCCATGCGCACGCTCGCCCGTTTCGCCCCGTTCACCCTTCTCGTCCCCGCCGCCGCGGCGTTCGCCCTCGTGCTCGGCGCCGCGGGGACGGGTCCGGCGCCGGCCGCGGTCACCGCCGGGGACACCGTGGCACCGGCCCCCGTCACCGCCCCCGCGCAGCCCGGTGACAGCGGCGACGGATTCTCCTGGGGCTGATCGGCCATCTACCTCATCGGCATCGCGATGAGGGCACCGGACGACGAACCCGCCCCGGACGACGCCCCCCCACCCCTCCCGTCCGCGACCCGACTCGTCGAGACGCTGCACCGCGTCGCCCGGCCGCAGGACCGCTTCGAGTCCGCCCGGGCGCTGGTCCTCGACCGGTCGGTCCGGCTCGCCCTGTACGTCCGGGCACCCGACGAGATCGAGGCCGTCGGCCACGCGCTGCAGCTCTGCCGGCGCCTCCTCGGACACTCGCCCGAACTCCGCAACCACCGCATCGCGGACTTCCGGCTCCTGTGAAGCCCCCGCCCCGCACCCTTCGAGGAACGACCATGCCCAGGGCCCGTCCCAGCGTCTCCGTCATCATCCCCAACTACAACTACGAGAAGACCCTGCGCGCCTGCCTCGCCTCGGTCTTCGCCCAGACCCACGCCCCGCTCGACGTCATCGTGGTCGACGACGCCAGCACCGACCGGTCCCGGGACATCGCCCGGGAGTTCGGGGTCGTGCTGATCGCCAACCCGCGCAACCGCGGGGTGTCCGCCGCCCGGAACCTCGGGGCCGCCGCCGCCCGCGGCGAGATCCTGTTCTTCCTCGACTCCGACACCGCGCTGCACCCCGAGGCGCTGGCCAACGCCGTCGACCTGCTGGAGGCCGACCCCGGACTCGGCTGTGTGCACGGCGTCCTGGACCCCGAGCCGCTCTTCGACGACGGGCCGGTCGAGCGCTACCACGCCCTGCACGCGCACTTCTGGCGCCGCCGGGCCGCCGGCGAGGTGCGCACCGCGTTCTTCGCGCTCGGCGCCCTTCGCAAGGAGGTCTTCGAGCGGGTCGGCCCCTTCGACGAGAACCTGCGCGACTCCGAGGACGTCGAGTACAGCGGCCGGCTGATCCGCTCCCACCGGATCGTCATGACGGAGGCGATCCGCGGCCGGCACGACGACGTGGACCGGCTCGGCGCGATGCTCTCGGAGCAGTACCGGCGCTCCCAGCTGCTCGTCGCGGCGCTCGGCCAGATGCGCGCGGGCGGGCTCACCGCCAACCGGCCGCTCGGGGTGCTCGCCGCCGCGCTCACCGGCCCCGCCCTGCTGCTCGGGCTGCTCTCCCCCTGGCTGCTGCTCGTGCCGGCCGCCCTCGTGCTGCTCTTCGCCTGCGCCGACCCGGGGCTCAGCCGGTTCGCGCTGCGCCGGCGCGGCCCGGGCTTCCTCCTGTACTTCACCGCGGTCCACTTCCTGCTCCACCAGGCGATCGTGCTCGGCGCCGCCCGCGGCCTCGTCCGCTGGCTGACCGAACCGGACTTCGGGCCGAGCGTCCGCCGCCGCGCCGCCCCGCCCGCCCCCGCCAACCCCCCGGCCGCCGGCACGTCCGTCTGAGCGCCCGCCGGTCCGATCCGCCCGTTCCGTCTGATCCGCCCCAGGAGTCCGCACATGGCTACGCCCACGCTCACCGGCCGGCAGACCCGCCCCACGGCCCGGCCGCCCTCGCCCCGGCCACCCGGCCTGCTCGCCGACCTCACCGCCCTGGTCCGCCCCGGGCAGTGGACCAAGAACCTGGTCGTCGTCCCGCTCGGGCTGCTCGGCGCGCCCCGGCTCGACGGCCCCGCCCTGGCCGGCGCGCTCGCCGCGCTCGTCGTCTTCACCCTGGCGTCCGCGCTGGTCTACCTGGTCAACGACCTCGGCGACCGGGACCGCGACCGGCGCCACCCGGAGAAGCGGCACCGTCCGATCGCCGCCGGCCGGATCGGCGTCGGCGCCGCCGTGGCCTTCGCCGCCGCCCTCGCGCTGCTGCTCGCGGCGACCGTCGGAGCGACCGTCACCACCGGCGTCGCCGCGCCCGCCGACTGGTGGCCGGTCGCCGCGTACGTGGCCCTGAACGCCGCGTACAGCAAGGGGCTCAAGCACGTGCCGCTGCTCGACGTGTTCGTCGTGGCGCTCGGCTTCGTGCTGCGGCTCGCCCAGGGCTGTCTGGCCTCCGGCAACCCGGTGCCCAGCTGGCTCGCGCTCGGCGTGTTCACCCTCTGCCTGCTGCTCGTGCTCGGCAAGCGGCGGCACGAGATGGCCGTCGGCGGAGTGCTGCACCGGCCCGCGCTGCGCGGCTACACGGTCGGCTTCCTCGACCAGCTGCTCGGCCTCACCGCGGTGCTCGCGGCGGTCAGTTACGTGCTGCACGTGCAGTCCAGCGCGGTCTTCGGCCCGCACGGGCCGCTGGTCGCCGTGCTCACCGCGCCCTGCGCGCTCTTCGGCCTGGCCCGCTACCTCCAGCTGGTCGTGGTCGACGCGGGCGGCGGCAACCCCACCCGGGCGCTGTTCGCCGACCGCACCACGGTCACCAACGCGCTGCTGTGGGCGGCCCTGCTGGCCGCCGCCTGGCTGCTCGGCCGGCTCGGCTGATGGCCACGGCCACCGTCGCCCGCCCCGGCGCCGTGCGGATCCGGCGGCTGCTGCGGATCCTGTTCCCGCTCGCCGTCGCCACCGGCATCGGCCTCGCGCTCTACGAGCGGGCCGGTGAACTCGCCGCGCTCGTACTGCGGCCCGGCTCCGTGCCGTACCTGCTGCTCGCCCTCGCCGCCAACGCCGTCGCCGTCCTGTTCACCATGGCCACCTGGCGCAGCCTGCTCGCCGACCTCGGGCCGCGGCTGCCCGGCCGCACCACCACCCGGATCTACTTCACCTCCTACCTCGGCAAGTACGTGCCGGGCGCCGTCTGGGGCGTGCTCGCCCAGCTGCGGATGGCCGGCGCCGCCGGAGTGCCCGCGCCGGTCGTGCTCGCCGTCTTCCTGCTCAACCTGCTCGTCGCCGTCCTCACCGGCCTGGCGGTCGGCCCGCTCGCCGCGCCCTGGACGCTCGGCACGGGGGCCTGGTGGCTGGTGCTGCCCGGCGCGCTGACCCTCGTCCTCGTGGCGAGACCGCGGCTGCTGAACCGGCTCGCCGCTGCCGCCGCCCGGCTCGCCCGCCGGCCGGCGCCCGAGGCCCGCGCGAGCGCCCGGGGCGTGCGCCGGGCGCTGGCCGCCGCCACCGCCTCCTGGGCGGTGTCCGGGCTGCACCTGTGGGCGCTCGCCGTGATGCTCGGCGCCCCGCCGCTGACCGCGCTGCCGGTCTGCGTGGGCGGCTTCGCCCTGGCCACCGCCGCCGCGAGCCTCGTGGTCGTCCTGCCGGACGGCTGGGGCGCCCGCGAGGCCCTGCTGCTGCTCTCGCTGACCGCGGTCCTGCCCTGGCCGCAGGCGACCGCCGTCGCGGTGGCCAGCCGGGTGGTCTGCACGCTCAGCGAGGTCCTGGTCGGCGGCACCGCCCTGCTCCTCACCCTGCCCCGAAGACCCGTGCCCCGAAGACCCCTGCCCCGGGATCCCGTGCCCCGCACGCCCCTGCCCTCCTCCCCCGCTCCCCACCGACCCGAAGGAACCCCGTGTCCGGACAGCTCTACACCGTCGACGACTGCGAGTCGCTGACCACCCGCCAGGTCCACGACCTCTACAAGGACCACGTCAACAAGTCCCAGGTCTCCCTGATGACCTCCTTCGGCTTCGGCCAGGAGCTCGTCGCCAGCGCCGAGGGCGTCTGGATCACCCAGCGCGACGGCCGGCGGGTGCTCGACTTCACCGGCGGCGTCGGCGTCCTCAACCACGGCCACAACCACCCGCGGATCCTCGCCGCCCGGCAGCGCTTCCAGGAGCGCCGGAGCATGGAGGTCCACAAGACCTACTTCTCGCCGTACGTGGCCGCGCTCGGGCACAACCTCGCGCAGCTCCTTCCCGGCGACCTGAACATGTCCTTCTTCCCCAACTCCGGGGCGGAGGCGGTCGAGGGCGCGGTCAAGCTGGCGTACAAGTACCACGGCGGCCGGCGCTCCCGGGTGCTGCGGGCCGACATCTCCTTCCACGGCAAGCTGCTCGGCTCGGGCGCGCTGACCGGGCAGAACCAGTCGACCTTCCAGTTCCCCGGCATCCCGGGCGTGGGCGTCTTCCGCTACGGCGACCTGGACTCCGTACGGCAGCTGGTGGCCGAACTGCGCACCGCCAAGGGCGAGTCGGACGTGTACGCGATCCTCATCGAGCCGCTGTCGGCGTCCACCATGAACGAGTGCTCGGAGGAGTTCCTGCGCGGGCTGCGGGAGCTGTGCACGGCCGAGGACATCGTGCTGCTCTTCGACGAGATCTACACCGGCTGGGGCAAGACCGGCACCCTCTTCCACTTCATGCGCTACGAGGGCCTGGTCCCCGACGTCCTCACCACCTCGAAGTCCTTCGGCGGCGGCAAGTCGTCCATCTCCGCCTTCGTGGCCCGCGAACCGGTCTTCCGCAAGGCCTACGACAACCTCACGGACGCGCTGCTCCAGTCGACCTCGACCACCTACTACGGCTTCGGCGAGGAGGCGGTCACCGCGATCGAGGCGGTCAACGTGGCCGTGGAGGACGACTATCCGGCCCGCGCCCGGGCCATCGAGCGGATCCTCGCCCCCGGTCTGGAGCGGATCGCCAAGGAGCACCCGGACGTGGTGGCCGAGGTCCGCGGGCACGGCGCGCTGCACGGCGTCTTCCTGCACAAGGGCCCCAGGCTCCTGGAGCTGGTCACCAAGCTGGTGCCGGGCGCGATGACGAAGGACCCGCGCTTCCGCACCAAGCTCGTCACCTCGTCGGTGGTCAACGCGCTCTACCGGGACCACGGCGTCTACACGTACTACACGCTCAACGGCGACAACCCGCTGATGGTCGCACCCTCCCTGGTCGCCGAGGAGCACGAGGTCGAGTTCTTCCTCGACGCCCTCGACCGGACCCTCGCCCAGGGCCTGCCCCGACTGCTCACCCGTTTCGTCAAGGAGAAGGTGTCCTCGCTGTGGTAACCCGCCCCGAAGGAAACCGAGTCGTGGTCACCGGCGGCGCCGGCATGCTCGGCGCGACCTTGATCGACCGGCTGCTCGCCGACGGGCACCACGTGCACTGCGTGGACCTGCGGGCCCCGCGCACCACGCACGAGCAGCTGGTCCACACCGTCTCGGACGTACGGGACGCGCCCGTGATGAAGCGGGTGACGGCGGACGCGGACGTGGTGGTGCACTGCGCCGCCGCCCTGCCCAGCTATCCGGCCGAGACCATACGGTCGGTGATCGTCGGCGGCACGGAGACGGTGCTCGGCGCGGCCGAGGCGAACGCGGTGCCGCGGGTCGTGCACATCTCCTCGACCGCCGTGTACGGGCTGCCGAAGACCGTGCCGACCCCGGAGGACCACCCGCGCGAGCCGGTCGACACGTACAGCGCGGCCAAGGCCGAGGCCGAGGAGGTCGCCGAGCGCTTCCGGGGCCGGGAGATGTGCCTGCCGATCCTGCGGCCCAAGACCTTCCTCGGGCCGGGCCGGATGGGCCTGTTCGCGATGCTCTTCGAGTGGGCCGAGGAGGGCCGGAACTTCCCGGTCCTCGGCCGCGGCGACGTGCGCATCCAGATGTTCGACGTGGCCGACCTGGTGGACGCGGTCGTCACCGCCATGGAGGCGCCGGCCGAGCGGGCCGACGACACCTTCAACCTGGGGGCGACCGAGTTCGGCACGCTCCGCGAGGACTTCCAGGCCGTCCTGGACGCGGCGGGCCACGGCGGGAAGGTGCGCTCGCTGCCCGCCCGGCCGGCCCTCGCCGCGCTCAGCCTGCTCCAGCGCTCCGGGCTCTCCCCGGTCTACGGGCGGCTGCTGCACAAGCTGCTCGACGACAGCTTCGTCGCCACCGACAAGGCCCGCGAGGCGCTCGGCTTCCGGCCCCGGCACTCCAACCGGGACGCGATCCTGCGCACCTTCGCCTGGTGGCGCGCGGAGCAGGCCGCGCGCGCCCGGCAGACCACCGCCCGTCCGGCGCGCCGGAGCGAGGGCGTCACCAGCGTCGAACCCTGGCGGCAGGGGGCCCTGTCCCTCGCCAAGGTCCTCTTCTAGGAGCACCCGCCCATGTCCTCCCTCCCCCTGGTCTCCGTCATCGTCCCCAACTACAACTACGGGCGCTCGATCGGCCTGTGCGTCGAGGCCGCGCTCGGCCAGAGCTATCCGAACATCGAGGTCGTCGTGGTCGACGACTGCTCCACCGACGACTCCGCGCGGATCGCGGCCGAGGCCGGGGCCCGCGTGGTGTCCACCGGCGTCAACAGCGGGGTCGCGGTGGCCCGCAACCTCGGCGCCGAGGTCACCTCGGGCGAGATCCTGGTCTTCCTCGACTCCGACGTCGCCATGCACCCGGACGCCGTGGCGAACGCGGTCCGGCTGCTCGGCGACGGCGAGGAGTACGGCGCGATCTGCGGCACCTACGAGCCCGAGCCGCTGATCCGGGACAGCCTGATCGAGGAGTACCGCTCGCTCCAGCAGTACCACCTGCTGCTGCGGTCGGAGGGGGTGATCACCACGGTCCACACCGCGATCCTGGCCATGCGCCGGCGGGTCTTCGAGGAGGTCGGCCCCTTCAACCCGATCCTGCGGCACACCGAGGACCAGGACTACGGGCGCCGCATCTCCGAGCGGTACACCGTGCTGAGCTCCCTGGAGGTGCGGGGGCGGCACGACCACGACGACACCCTGAGGATCGTCCTCGACAAGGTCTTCGCCCGCGCTCGGCTCGCCGTGCCGCTCATCCTGGGCCGCCGCCACCTCCAGGGCGGCTTCGTCACCGGACCCCGGGCCGGCGCCAGCCTGGCCGCCCCGCTCGCGGTCGCCGCGCTCGCCGCGCCGCCGCTGTGGGGCTGGCCGTGGGCGCTGCTTCCGCTCGCGCTGTTCGTCCTGGGCGTGCTCGGCGACCTGGACATGTACCGGGAGGTGCGGCGGCACCGGGGCCGGCTCTTCCTCGGCTACTTCGTGGCCGTCAACTTCCTGGTGAACCTCACCGTGTTCGCGGCCATCGCGGTCGCCGGGGTGCAGTGGCTGTGCTCGGCGCGCTTCCGGCACCTGTACGACCCCCAGCCGCGCCCGGACGCGGTGCCCTCCCCGGCGGGTGCGGGCCGTGGCTGACACCCTCGCGCCGCAGGCCGTACGGGACGAGGCCGCCCCGGCCCCGGTCGTACGGCCCCGGGGGCGGCGCCGGAACCGCCTGGTGGCGGGCGCGGCGGCGGCCTGGCTGGTGCTGCTGCTGGTCGAGTGGGCGGCCGACGGGCGGTTCTGGCTGGGGAACCTGGTCGGGATCGTGCCGCCCGCCGCCTTCGCCCTGGTCCCGCTGCTGCTCGCGGCCCTGGCGCCGCTGGCCCGGGGCGCCGCCCGGTGGCGGACGCTCGGCGCGGCGGGCCTCGCCCTGCTCCTCGGCCTCGGGCAGTCGGGCATCGACCCGGTGGCGCCCTGGCGCGCGGAGCCGCGGCCGGGCGCGGACGCGGTCCGGGTCTTCGCCTGGAACACCAACTCGTGGAACCAGTTGCTCGGCACCCAGGACCACTTCTACGCCTTCCTCAAGGCCAAGCGGGCGGACGTGTACCTGCTGCACGAGTACCAGCACGTCACCGCCGACCGGAAGGGGAAGCTCCCGATCGACGACCTGGCGCGGCTGCGCCGGGAGTTCCCCGGGTACGAGGTGGTGGTGCGCGGCGAGCTGGTGACGCTGTCCCGCTTCCCCGTGGTGGGCAGGCCGCCGGTCGGCCCGGCCCGCGCGGTCCCGGCGGGCGCCGACTGGGCGACCGAGTACCGCGAGACCAAGGTGCTGCGCACGGACGTGCGGGTCAGGGGCCGGGTGGTGTCGTTCTACAACGTGCACATGCCGGTGTGGAACAGCATGCCGGACGGGCTGCTCTCGCCCGCCTTCTACCGGCACATGCGGGAGCGCTTCGCCCCGCGCCGGGCCCAGTACGCGGGCCTGGCGGCCGACGTGGCCGCCAACCGCAACCCGGTGGTGGTGGCCGGCGACTTCAACGCGACGGCCGCCATGGCGGACCTGGACCCGCTGCGGGAGCGCCTGGCCGACGCGGCGGAGGTGAGCACCGACCCGTACCCCACGAGCTGGGAGGAGGGCGGCTGGAAGCCCTTCTGGCGCACCGACTGGGCGTTCACCGGGAACGGGGCGCGGGCCGAGCGCTACGCCTTCGGCGATCCGGAGAAGCTGTCCGACCACGCCCCGCAGGAGCTGTGGGTCGGGCTGCCGGGGAGTGACTGACGTGGTCCTCCTGTGCTCCCTCGGCTGGGCGGGCTTCCTCGCCCTGCACCTCGCGCTCAACGGGCGCTGGTGGCCCTGGCTCGCGGTCTCGCTGCTGCCGCCGGTCGCGCTGGCCGCCGTCCCGCTGGCGCTGCTGGCCGCTGCCCTGGCCGGACGGGCGTGGGGCGCCGCCGCGCTCGCGGCCGGCTGTCTGCTGGTGGCCTGGCCGCAGAACGGGATCAACGCGCGGGCGCTGCTGCGCCGGCGGCGAGCCGAGGCCCCGGGCCGGGAGGGCCCGCGGCTGGTGTCCTGGAACACCCAGCACTGGAACCAGGACGGCGACCCGGACCGCTTCTACGCCTTCCTGCGCGGGCTCGACGCGGACGTGTACGTGCTCCAGGAGTACCTGAACGGCTTCGAGGGCGGCGAGGTCTGGGACATCGACGACGAGGAGCGGCTGCGGGCCGCGTTCCCTGGCCACCACCGGGCGATCGGCAACAACGCGGTGACGCTGTCCCGGTTCCCGCTCGCCGGGCCGCCGGTGCCGGTGGGCGCCTGCTCGCTCCGGGCGGACCTGCGCACCCCCGGCGGGGTGCTCTCCACGTACAACGTGCACATCCCGGTGCAGCTGACCGTCATGAACCCGCTGCGGCCGGCCTTCTTCCGGGACATGCGGCGGCGGGCCCGGGCCCGGGACGCGGAGTACGCGGCGCTCGTCGCCGACCTCCGGGACAACCCGCATCCGGTGCTGGTCACCGGGGACTTCAACACCAGCGCGGCGATCGGCGACATCCGCCGGATGCCGGGCACCCTGCGCGACGCGATCGGCGCCTGCCGCTCGGTCCTGCCGGCCAGCTGGAACGCCCGGGCGCGGCTGCGGCTGTGGCGGATCGACTGGACGTTCACCGGCGGCGGCGCCCGGGTCGGCGGCTACCGCTTCCGCGAGGCGCGGGGCCTGTCGGACCACCTGGTCCAGGAACTCACCCTCGTCCACCCCGAGAAGGGAATCGACTGATGGAGCACACCACGCTGGGCGGCCCCGACGGGCCGCGCGTGAGCACGCTGTGCCTGGGCACCCTGCCCTTCGGCACCCGGATCGACGAGGCCACCGCCTTCGCGGTGCTCGACCGCTTCCACGAGGCCGGCGGCACCTTCCTCGACACCGCCAACACCTATGCCTTCTGGGAGCCGGGGGCCACCGGCGCGGAGAGCGAACGGGTCATCGGGCGCTGGCTGCGCAGCCGGGGCGTGCGGGACGAGATGGTGCTCGCCACCAAGGTGGGCGCGCTTCCGGACCCGCCGGGCTCGGCGTGGCCGGAGTGCGCGGAGGGCCTGTCGGCGCCGGTGATCCGCCGCCAGGTGGAGGAGAGCCTGCGCAACCTCGGCACGGACCGGATCGACCTGTACTACGCGCACATCGACGACCGGGCGACCCCGGTCGCCGAGACCATGGGCGCCTTCGGCGAGCTGGTGGCGGCCGGGAAGATCGGCCGGGCCGGCTGCTCCAACTTCGCGGCCTGGCGGATCGAGGAGTCCCGGGGCGCGGCGCGGGCCGCCGGGGTGCCGGACTACGCGGCGGTGCAGCAGCGGTTCACCTATCTGCGGCCGCGCCCCGGCGCCGACTTCGGGGTGAACCCGCACGCCTCCGAGGAGCTGCTCGACTATCTGGCCACCCGCCCGGAGCTGACCTTCACGGCGTACACCACCCAGCTGACCGGCGCCTACACCGACCCCACCAAGGAGGTGCCGGAGCAGTACCGGCACGCGGGCTCGGAGCGGCGCCTGAAGGTGCTCGCGGAGGTCGCGGCGGAGACGGGTGCGACGGCGAACCAGGTGGTCCTCGCCTGGGCCATGGGCGGCCGGCTCCCGGTCCTCCCGGTGATCGGCGCGAGCTCGCCGGCCCAGCTCGACGAGGCGCTGGGCGCGGTGGGGCTGACGCTCGACGAGGAGCTGCGGAAGCGACTCGACGATGCCGACTAGGTCGTTTCTTTCGGATCAGGCCGGATCAGGGGGCACCTCCCGTGCCCGAAGGGCTACGGGGGAGAGCGGCGTCCGGTGCACGGGGTCTCCCCAGACCCGCCAAGGCCCAGGGTCGGGGCCTCCCCAGACCCACCAAGGCCCAAGGGCGGAGCCTCCCCAGACCCGCCAAGGCCCAGGGGCGGGGCCTCCCCAGACCCGCCAAGGCCCAAGGGCGGAGCCTCCCCAGACCCACCAAGGCCCAAGGGCGGAGCCTCCCCAGACCCACCAAGGCCCAGGGTCGGGGCCTCCCCAGACCCACCAAGGCCCAGGGTCGGGGCCTCCCCAGACCCGCCAGAGCACAGGGCTGGAGCCTCCCCAGGCCCGCCAGAGCACAGGGCTGGAGCCTCCCCAGGCCCGCCAGGGCCCAGGGGAAGGATCGCAAGGCGGAGGTGGCGGCACCTCCCCGGCCGCCGGGCCGAGGGGGCGGAAGCGATGTGGTGGGGGCACTCCCCCAGGCTTCGCCGGGGGCACCACCCGGGCGGAGCTCTGGGGGAGTCGAGAGCCCGGCAGGATCCGGAAGAGACGGCCCAGGCGGCTCGGAAGGCCCGGTGGACCGGGGTGGCCGCTCGCCGGGTGGCTGTTCCTGCTGGCGGTCGGCGGGGCTCTCGCGGTGGCGGGGCTCGGGCGGTTCGACCAGTCGTTCACGACGGTCGGCGGGCCCGGGCACCGGGCCAACCAGGAGGTCCACGAGCGGTACGGGAACGGGGCGGCGGTCCCGCCGCTGGTGGCCGTGGCGCCGCCGGAGGACCCGGGCGCGGTGGCCCGGGCGGCCGGTCCGGGGGCGCGGACGCTGACCCGGACCGAGCGGGGCCTGACGTACACGCTGGTGTACCCGGGCGCCGGGCGGGCGGACCTGGCGGGGCTGGCCGCGATCGAGGAGACGGCGCGGGCGCTGCGGGCGGCCGGGGCGGAGGTGACGGGCGTGCTGCCGCTGACGGCGGACAGCGCGGCCGGCGGGCCCGGTCCGCTCGCCCTGGCCGCGCGGGCGGCCTGTGCGCTGGGCCTCCTGGTCCTCCTCGTCGTGACCTTCCGCTCGCCGCTCGGGGTGCTCGTCCCGCTGCTGCTCGCGGCGACGACCGCGGTGGGCGCGCTGCTCGTGACGGAGGCGGTGGCCTCGGTGACACCGGTGAGCTTCGTGGTGGTCTACCTGGTGCCGGTGGCGTCCCTGGTGCTCGCGGTGCACCGGCGGGCGCTCCCGCCCGGAGCCGCGGCCCGCTCGGCCCGCGCCTTCGGCGCGGCGGGGGCGGCGGCGTGCGGCGTGCTGGCCCTGTTCCCGGGGACGTTCCTGCGCTCGGCCGGGATCGCGGGCGCGGCCGTGTGCCTGACCGGGCTCGCGGTGGCCCGGTGGCTGGACCCGCTGCTGCCGCGGGCCGAGCGCGCGCCCCGGCGGGCCGGCCGGCGCCCGTCCGCGTCCCGGGCCCTGCCGCGCGTCGCCCTCGTGCTCCTGGTGCTCTGCGCGGGCGCGGCGTCCTTCCTCCGGGTCGGCAACCCGGAGGCGCGCGCCCTGGTGGCGGCGGGTCCGGCCCGCGCGGGGCTCGACCGGCTCGCGGCGGCCGGGGTGGCGCCGGGGGTGCTCAACCCCCTGGAGGTCCTGGTCCCTTCGGGCTCGGCGGGCGCGGCGGACGCGGCCGTGCGGGCGGCCGGGGCGGTGCCGGGCGTGCGGTTCGCGGTGGCCCCGGACGGGCCCGGGTGGCGGCGGGACGGCACGGCGCTCGTGGTGGTGGTGCCGCAGGAGGAGCCGATGACGGCCGGCGGCGCCCGGACGGTCGAGGCGGTGCGGGCGGCGCTCGCCGGGACGGGCGCACGGGTCGGCGGCTCGGGCGTGGTGGACCGGGACCTGGTCGCGGGCGACTACCGGCTGCTGCCGTACGCGGTGCCGGCGGCGGCGCTGGCCGCCTTCGCGGTCCTGGCCCGCCGGGAGGGCGCCCCGCGCGCCGCCCGCTCCCTGCTCGCCGCCCTGCTCGCGGCGGGCGCGGCGGCGGGCGTCCCGGTGCTGCTGTGGCAGTACGGCCCGGCGGCCACGGGCGCGGTGACGGGCTGGGTGCCGCTGGTGGTGGGCGCCTGCGCCTTCTGCGTCACCCTGGAACGGCCCGCCCTCCCCGCGGCGGCCGCGGCCGCCCTCGCGGTCCTCGCGACCGGCATCGGCCCTCAGGTCGAACTCGCCCTGTTGGCCTCGGGGTTCGCCCTCACGACCCTGCTCGGCGCGGCGGCGGCCCGGGCCCTGCCCGTACCGGAACCGGATCACCGTCTCACCCCTCGGAGTTCACCCCGATTGGTCTAGACCTAGAAGGGTGCACCCCTCTAGCATCGACGACCGCCGTGACAAGGGGGAGATCGGAATGCTGGAGGCACTCGGCATCAAGGAGTCGACGGAGCACGTCTACCGTCTGCTCCTGGAACGGCCCGAGTACGGGGTGGCGGAGATGGCGGCCCAACTGGGCCGCAGCGAGAGCGAGGTCCGCGAGGCGCTGCTGTGCCTGGCGGACCTCAAGCTCGTCCTCATGGACGAGTCCTCCGGCGAGGTGGAGCCCTACTCCCCCGACGTCGGCTTCTCCTTCCTGCTGTCCCGCGCCGAGGCCGAACTCGGCCGGCGCAGACGCCAGGTGGAGCAGGCGGGGCGCGCCGTCGCCGGCATCCTCGCCGGCTACGCCGAGCGTCCCGGGCACGCCGCGCACACCGCCCACCGCGACCCCGTCGACCGGATCAGCGGGCTCGACGCGGTGCGCGAGCGCCTGGAGGACCTGGCCGCCGGCGCCCGCACCGAGTGCCTGTCGCTGCTGCCGGGCGGCGCGCAGCTGCCCGACACCATGGACGCCAGCAAGCCGCTGGACCAGCTCGCCCTGGAGCGCGGGGTGCGGATCCGCTCGATCTACCAGGACAGCTTCCGCAACGACCCGCCGACCGTCGAGTACGTGCGCTGGTACTGCGGCCTCGGCGGCGAGGCCCGCACCGTGCCCGTGGTGCCGATGCTCATGGTGGTCGTGGACCGGGAGGCCGCGCTCGTCCCGCTCGACCCGCAGGACGGCCGGGCCGGCGCCCTGGAGGTGCGCAGCCCCGGCCTGGTGCACGCCCTGGTGGTCCTCTTCGACCGCATCTGGGAGGCCGGCACCCCCTTCGGCGAGGCCCCGCGCCGCGACGAGCACGACCTCTCGCCGCAGGAGCGGGAGTTGCTGATGCTGCTCGGCATCGGCTGCACCGACGACATCGCGGCCCGACGGCTCGGGGTCTCGCTGCGCACCGTGCGCCGGATGAGTTCGGAGCTGATGTCCCGGCTCGGCGCCCGCAGCCGCTTCGAGGCGGGGGTCCGCGCGGTGAAGGAGGGCTGGCTGTGAACCCGAACAGGAACAGATCCGTGATACGGACAGGGGTTCCGAGAATGCGAACGGTCCCCTAGATTTCCTCGGCATTACCAGGTCATCGGCTCGTGGGACGGGATCGCCATGTCACAAGCGACACAAGGGAAACAATCGGTCATCACCCCGATGAGAGTGGTGATCGCGCTCTGTCTCTTCGCGCCGTTCGTCGCGATGCTCTGGGTGAGCTCGTACGCGAAGGTGGAGCCCACCTTCGTCGGCGTCCCGTTCTTCTACTGGTACCAGATGCTCTGGGTCGTGATCTCGACCGGGCTCACCATGGTCGCCTACAAGCTGTGGCAGCGTGACCAGCGCGCCCGCAAGGGGGGTGCGTCGCAGTGAAGGACGGCGTGAACGGCGTCGCGCTCGGCGTCTTCGTCTTCTTCTTCCTGGCCGTCACGGTCATGGGCTTCCTGGCCGCGCGCTGGCGCAAGGCCGAGAACGAGCACAGCCTCGACGAATGGGGCCTGGGCGGCAGATCGTTCGGCACCTGGATCACCTGGTTCCTGCTCGGTGGCGACCTCTACACCGCGTACACCTTCGTCGCCGTCCCGGCGGCGATCTACGCGGCGGGGGCGGCCGGCTTCTTCGCCGTGCCGTACACCATCCTGGTCTACCCTCTGATCTTCACCTTCCTGCCGCGCCTGTGGTCGGTCTCGCACAAGCACGGCTACGTGACCACCTCCGACTTCGTCCGCGGGCGCTTCGGCTCCAAGGGCCTGTCGCTCGCGGTCGCGGTCACCGGCATCCTCGCCACCATGCCGTACATCGCGCTCCAGCTGGTCGGCATCCAGGCCGTCCTGGACGTGATGGGCGTCGGCGGCGGCGAGAACACCAACTGGTTCGTCAAGGACCTGCCGCTGCTCATCGCCTTCGGCGTGCTCGCCGCGTACACCTACTCCTCGGGTCTGCGCGCCCCGGCGCTCATCGCCTTCGTCAAGGACACCCTGATCTACCTCGTCATCGCGGTGGCGATCATCTACATCCCGATCAAGCTGGGCGGCTTCGACGAGATCTTCGGCAAGGCTGCCGAGGCCTACCAGACGGTCAACCCCGCGACCGGCAAGCCCAAGGGCGCCCTGGTGCCCGGCGAGGCGGGCCAGTGGACGTACGCGACGCTGGCGCTCGGCTCGGCGCTCGCGCTGTTCATGTACCCGCACTCGATCACCGCGACGCTGTCCTCCAAGAGCCGTGAGGTGATCCGCCGCAACACCACCATCCTGCCGCTGTACTCGCTGATGCTGGGCCTGCTCGCGCTGCTCGGCTTCATGGCGATCGCCGCCGGTGTGAAGGTGACCAACGGACAGCTCGCCATCCCGCAGCTCTTCGAGAACATGTTCCCGGACTGGTTCGCGGGCGTGGCCTTCGCCGCCATCGGCATCGGCGCGCTCGTGCCGGCCGCGATCATGTCGATCGCCGCGGCCAACCTCTTCACCCGCAACATCTACAAGGACTTCATCAAGCCCGACGCGACCGCCGCGCAGGAGACCAAGGTCTCCAAGCTGGTCTCGCTGCTGGTGAAGGTCGGCGCGCTGGTCTTCGTCCTCACCATGGACAAGACCGTCGCCATCAACTTCCAGCTGCTCGGCGGCATCTGGATCCTGCAGACCTTCCCGGCCCTGGTCGGCGGTCTGTTCACCCGGTGGATGCACCGCTGGGCGCTGCTCGCCGGCTGGGCGGTCGGCATGGTGTACGGCACGGCCGCCGCGTACGGCGTCGCGAGCCCCACCCAGAAGCACTTCGGCGGCTCCTCCGCCGAGATCCCGGGCATCGGCGAGATCGGCTACATCGGCCTCACCGCCTTCGTGCTCAACGTGCTCGTCACCGTGGTCCTCACCTTCGTCCTGAAGGCCGTCAAGGCCCCCGAGGGCGTCGACGAGACCTCGCCGGAGGACTACACCGCCGACGCCGGTGACGCGGGCGTCGTCACCGAGCTGCCGAAGGTCGGCGCCGCCGGTCACTGACCCCGGACCGGCCCCGGCACCGTCGTGCACCGGCTCCGCCCGCCCCCGGGATTCCCGGAGGCGGGCGGAGCCGTGTCCGGGGCAGACTGCCTGCCATGGACTTCACGATCAGAGCAGTGCGCCCCGAGGAGTACGAGGCCCTCGGCGAGCTCACCGCACACGCCTATCTCGCCGACGGCTTCCTGGCCTTCGGCGAGGACGACGACTACGCGCACCTGCTGCGGGACGTGGCGCGCCGGGCCGCCGAGGCCGAGGTGCTGGTCGCGGTGGACACCGACGGCACGGTGCTCGGCGGCGTGACCTTCACCACCGGCAGCGGCGCGTGGGCCGACATCGCGGAGCCGGACGAGGCCGAGTTCCGGATGCTGGCGGTCGCCCACGCGGCGCGCGGCCGGGGCGTCGGCGAGGCCCTGGTGCGGGCCTGCGTCGAGCGGGCGCGGGCCCTCGACGGCATCCGCCGGCTCGTGCTCTCCACCCAGCCGACCATGGGCACCGCGCACCGCGTCTACGGACGGCTCGGCTTCGTCCGCGCCCCCGAACGGGACTGGAAGCCGCTCCCCGACCACGACTTCACGCTCCTCGCCTACGCCCTCGAACTCTGAGCGACACAACATGTGGGGGGCGCATTCGGCGGCGCCCCCCACATGTATGCTCTTCCTCGCTGTCGCCGCAGGGGAATCCGGTGGAAATCCGGAACTGTCCCGCAACGGTGTGCTTTCGCGTGTTTCGCGTCCGGGTGAGTCCGAAGACCTGCCGACAGCGCGCCCGGTCCGTCCGGTCCGGGTGCCACAGACGTCCGGGCCTCGCGGAATGGGCCGGTGGACGCGGCGCCGCCCTGCCCGTGGCCGCCCGTTCCCGCCTCCCCGCCCTGGCCCCGAGCCGAGCGAGGGAGAGCCCCCACGTGACCATCGCGCCCGCCGATCCGGCCGCAGCGATCGAGAACGACGGCCCCGGGACCGTACTCCTGCGGACCCTGACCGAGCTGACCGCCGACCTCCCGGACACCGACCCGGGCAAGGTCGCCGCCGCCGCGCTGCGCGGCCGGCACCCCGGCTCGGACGAGGCGGAACTGCGCGGGCTCGCCACGGAGGCCGCCGCCGGCCTGATCGCCGAGGACCCGGCGTACTCCCGGCTCGCCGCCCGGCTCCTGACGCTCACGATCGCCGAGGAGGCGGCCGGCCAGGGCGCCGTCTCCTTCTCCGCCTCCGTCGCCGTCGGCCACCGCGAGGGCCTCATCGCCGACCGCACCGCCGAGTTCGTCGCGCGGCACGCGGAGCGCCTCGACGCGACGATCGACCCGGCCGCCGACGACCGCTTCGGCTACTTCGGCCTGCGGACGCTCTACTCGCGCTACCTGCTGCGCCACCCGATCACCCGCCAGGTCGTCGAGACCCCGCAGCACTTCATGCTCCGGGTCGCCTGCGGCCTCGCCGAGGACGAGTCGGTCCGCGCGCTCGACGAGGTCACCGCGCTGTACGGGCTGATGAGCCGGCTCGACTACCTGCCGTCCTCCCCCACGCTCTTCAACTCCGGCACCCGCCACCCGCAGATGTCGTCCTGCTACCTGCTCGACTCCCCGCTGGACGAGCTGGACTCCATCTACGACCGCTACCACCAGGTCGCCCGCCTCTCCAAGCACGCCGGCGGCATCGGCCTCTCCTACTCCCGGATCCGCGCCCGCGGTTCGCTGATCCGCGGCACCAACGGGCACTCCAACGGCATCGTGCCGTTCCTGAAGACCCTCGACGCCTCCGTCGCCGCCGTGAACCAGGGCGGCCGCCGCAAGGGCGCCGCCGCCGTCTACCTGGAGACCTGGCACGCCGACATCGAGGAGTTCCTGGAGCTCCGCGACAACACCGGCGAGGACGCCCGCCGCACCCACAACCTCAACCTGGCGCACTGGATCCCGGACGAGTTCATGCGCCGGGTCAACGCGGACGCCGAGTGGTCGCTGTTCTCCCCGGCCGACGTGCCCGAGCTGGTCGACCTGTACGGCGAGGAGTTCGACGCCGCCTACCGCAAGGCCGAGGCGGCGGGCCTGGCCCGCAAGACCATGCCGGCCCGGGACCTCTACGGGCGCATGATGCGCACCCTCGCGCAGACCGGCAACGGCTGGATGACCTTCAAGGACGCCTCCAACCGCACCGCCAACCAGACCGCCGAGCCCGGCACCGTCGTGCACTCCTCGAACCTCTGCACCGAGATCATCGAGGTCACCGACGACGGCGAGACCGCCGTCTGCAACCTCGGCTCGGTCAACCTCGGCGCCTTCGTGCTCCCGGAGACCGGCGAGCTCGACTGGGACCGGCTGGACGCGACCGTCCGCACCGCCGTGACCTTCCTCGACCGGGTCGTCGACATCAACTTCTACCCGACCGAGCAGGCCGGCCGCTCCAACGCCAAGTGGCGCCCGGTGGGCCTGGGCGCGATGGGCCTCCAGGACGTCTTCTTCCAGCTGAAGCTGCCCTTCGACTCCGCCGAGGCCCGCGCGCTCTCCACCCGGATCGCCGAGCGGATCATGCTGGCCGCCTACGAGGCCTCCGCCGACCTCGCCGAGCGCAACGGACCGCTCCCCGCCTGGGACCGGACCCGCACCGCGCGGGGCGTGCTGCACCCCGACCACTACGACGTCGAGCTGACCTGGCCGGAGCGCTGGGCCGCGCTGCGCGAGCGGATCGCCGCCGTCGGCATGCGCAACAGCCTGCTCCTCGCCATCGCCCCGACCGCCACCATCGCCTCGATCGCCGGCGTCTACGAGTGCATCGAGCCGCAGGTCTCCAACCTCTTCAAGCGCGAGACGCTGTCCGGCGAGTTCCTCCAGGTCAACTCCTACCTGGTGGCCGAGCTCAAGCGGCTCGGCGTGTGGGACGCGCAGACCCGCGAGGCGCTGCGCGAGTCCAACGGCTCGGTGGCCGGCTTCAGCTGGGTCCCGGCCGAGGTGCGCGAGCTGTACCGGACCGCCTGGGAGATCCCGCAGCGTGGCCTGATCGACATGGCCGCCGCCCGCACCCCCTTCCTCGACCAGTCGCAGTCCCTGAACCTGTTCATGGAGACGCCGACCATCGGCAAGCTGTCGTCGATGTACGCGTACGCCTGGAAGCAGGGCCTGAAGACCACGTACTACCTGCGCTCGCGCCCGGCGACCCGGATCGCCCGCGCCGCCCAGGCGACCACCCTCCCCGTCCAGCAGGCGGCCCCCGACGCGGACGCCGTCGCCTGCTCCCTGGAAAACCCCGAGTCCTGCGAGGCCTGCCAGTGACCAGCCGTAAGAACAACCTGCTCGACCCGGGCTTCGAACTGACCCTGCGTCCGATGCGCTACCCGGACTTCTACGAGCGCTACCGCGACGCCATCAAGAACACCTGGACCGTCGAGGAGGTCGACCTCCACTCGGACGTCGCCGACCTCGCCAAGCTCACCCCGGGCGAGCAGCACATGATCGGCCGCCTCGTCGCGTTCTTCGCGACCGGCGACTCGATCGTGGCCAACAACCTGGTGCTGACGCTCTACAAGCACATCAACTCCCCGGAGGCGCGGCTCTACCTGAGCCGCCAGCTCTTCGAGGAGGCCGTGCACGTCCAGTTCTATCTGACGCTGCTCGACACCTACCTGCCCGACCCGGACGACCGGGCGGCGGCCTTCGCGGCCGTCGAGAACATCCCCTCCATCCGCGAGAAGGCGCAGTTCTGCTTCCGCTGGATGGACTCGGTGGAGAAGATCGACCGGCTGGAGACGCAGGCCGACCGCCGCCGCTTCCTGCTCAACCTGATCTGCTTCGCCGCGTGCATCGAGGGCCTGTTCTTCTACGGAGCCTTCGCCTACGTCTACTGGTTCCGGTCCCGCGGTCTGCTGCACGGCCTGGCGACCGGCACCAACTGGGTGTTCCGCGACGAGACGATGCACATGAACTTCGCCTTCGAGGTCGTGGACACCGTCCGCAAGGAGGAGCCCGAGCTCTTCGACGACGAACTCCGGCAGCAGGTCACCGACATGCTGAAGGAGGCCGTCGAGGCGGAGCTGCAGTTCGGCCGCGACCTGTGCGGTGACGGCCTGCCGGGCATGAACACCGAGTCGATGCGCGAGTACCTCCAGTGCGTCGCCGACCAGCGCCTCACCCGCCTCGGCTTCGCCCCGGTCTACGGCTCGGAGAACCCGTTCTCCTTCATGGAGCTCCAGGGCGTCCAGGAGCTGACCAACTTCTTCGAGCGCCGCCCGTCCGCCTACCAGGTGGCGGTCGAGGGCTCGGTGGACCTGGACGAGGACTTCTAGTCCGTACGCCCACGAGGAAGGGCCCCGCACCGGTGACGGTGCGGGGCCCTTTCGCGCATCGGCGACGAGGTCACTCGTTCGGGACCACCGGGTAGCGCGGGGTGCCCTCGGCCATCTGGCGCAGGGCGTCCTTGCGGTCCCGCTTCGACAGCTTGTCGATGTAGAGGAAGCCGTAGAGGTGGTCGGTCTCGTGCTGGAGGCAGCGCGCGAAGTAGCCGGTGCCGCGGACCTTGATCGGGTTGCCGAGCATGTCCTGGCCGGTGACCTCCGCGTAGTCCGGGCGGGGCAGCTCGGCGTAGGCGGTCGGCACGGACAGGCAGCCCTCGCTGCCGTCGTCCAGGTGCCGCTGCTCGGCCGGCAGGTCCACCAGGACCGGGTTGACCACGTGGCCGACGTGGCGCTTGCCCTCGTCGTCCATGCAGTCGTACACGAAGACCTTCAGGTCCACGCCGATCTGGTTGGCGGCGAGGCCGACGCCCTCGGCGGTGCGCTGGCTGGCGAACATGTCGTCGATGAGCGACGCCAGCTCGGCGTCGAACGAGGTGACGTCCTTGCACTCGCGGTGCAGGACGGGGTTGCCCACGACCGTGATGGGGCGCGAGGTGCCGCGCTCGCGGTGGGCGGTCTCGCGGGCCTCGGTGTCCTCCGTGTCGACGATGTAGCCCTCGTCGTCCACGGCGTACACGCCCGTCTGCTCCTGCTCAGTGCCCTGCTGCGACATGTCCGCCGTACGCCTTCTTCCTGAGATCCGAGGGATCCGTCGTGACTGTGGGGTACAGCCTACAAACAGCGGTCAGCAGACTTCTTCCAGATCACGCCATTCCCGGCTGTCCGGGCTGTCCGCGACCCAGCCGTCGAGCAGTCCGCGGACCAGGCCCGCGGGCGCGGCGATGCCGCACTCGCGCTCCGGCACCCACAGCTCGCCGGGCGAGCGGTGGCCCAGCGGGCCGGGGTGGCCGGGCTCGCTGTGGTCGTGCGGGTCCAGGTGCTCGCCCTCGCCCTCGGCGCTGGGCATGGTCGACTCGGAGCAGGCCCGGCACAGCAGCCGCACGGAGGACGACCAGTCCTCGGCGGCGAAGCCCGCGTCGGCGGCCAGCTGCTCCAGGGCGTCCCGGTCGGCCTCGGTGGCGGCCTCCAGGAGGACCACCCAGGTGGGCACCGGGGAGGGCGCCCACAGCTCGATCTCGTCGAAGACCGGGTAGGAGGGGCCGGCGCTGGTGGTGCGCTCGCCGTTGGGCACGCCGTCGTGCAGCACGACCTCGCCCCAGCGGCGGCCCGAGGACGGCAGCGGGATGGACAGCACCTCGATCCGGGCCGGGTCGAGCCGGCGGCCCCACACGACCTCGGCCTCGCCCTCCGGCGAGAGCCGCACGGCCGCGCTGCCCAGCTCCATGCCGGCCGGCTCGCCGGTGCCGGAGGCGGCCCCGGGCACCCGGAGCCCGTAGGCCTGCCAGGCGCGGCGGGCCAGCGGCCAGTCCTGCAGGGCGGTGGCGGCGATGCCCACGTTCCACCAGTCGGGGGCGCCGGTCTCCTTGTCGAGCAGGGCGACGGCGCGCAGCCCGGCGGCCCGGGCCTGCTCCCAGTCGTGCCGGAACTTGTGCAGCAGGGCCAGGTTGAACCAGGACTCGGAGAGCCAGGGCTCCAGGTCCGCCGCGCGGGTGAGCAGCGCGCCCGCGTCCTCGTACCGGCCGTCGCCGATCAGCGTGAACGCGCGGTCGGTGGCCTGCCGCCACGAGGCGGAGGGCCGATGCCGTACCTTCCCGAAGATCCTCACGATTCCCGCCTGCCGGTCGCTACACCCTCTTGTTCGCATCCAACCATGCCCGGTCGGACGCGCGCTCATTACCCATGGGTTACCCCGGAGGAGCTGGGGCGACGCCGCCCCGGGCGAGAACGCGTGCGAGGGACTCGACGACCTCGGGGTGGTAGTCGCGGGCGGTGCCGAGCCGGAGCCGTTCCAGGGCGCCGAGACCGCCGCCCGTCCGGCCTCCGGCCAGGTCGTCGTAGGCGTTCACGACCCGCACGATCCGGGCGGGCAGCGGCTGCTCGCGGTACGGGTCGGCCTGCCGCTCGACGATCCGGGCGACGGCCTCGGGGACCCCGGTCTGGCGCACCACGGCGGCGCCGAGCAGGGCGATCCGGCGCTGTTCGGCCGGCGGCAGCGGGGCGGTGGCGCCGCCGTCGACCGGGTCGACCAGCGAGAGCTGTCCGATGTCGTGCATGAGCGCCGCGTGTTCGAGGACGGTCAGCGCGGGCCCGGACAGGCCGAGCTCCAGGCCGACCGCCCGGCTGAGCGCGGCGACCCGGTGGGCGTGCCCGGGCGGGGTGCAGCCGGCGATCTCGGTGGCGCGGGCGAGGGAGGCGATGGTCTGCCGGTTGGTGGTGCGCACGGCGGCCCAGCGGCGCAGCGAGACCTGGGTGATCAGCAGCGGTACGGCGAAGACGGGCAGCGCCCACAGTCCCGCGACGGCCACTCCGAGGGCCATCACGGCCCCGGTGGCGCACACGGCGGAGCCGATGCCGAGCAGGGCCCGCAGCTCGTCGCGGAGCAGCGGCCCGTAGGGGTGTCCGTGACGGGCACGGCGCAGCAGGGCGGCGAGGACGGCGTCGCAGAGGGCGGTGAGGAGCAGCAGGAGGACCAGGAAGAGGGCGTGTCCGGGGCCGTCGCCGATCAGGGCGGTGAGGGTTCCGGAGTTGTAGAGGGGCTGGAAGCAGAGGGCGGCGAAGCCGACGGTGAGGATCCGCCGGGCGAGCTGGTCGCGGTCGGGGCCGTGGCCGCGGGCGATGTGCGGGACGGTCCCTGCGAGGCCGGCGGCGACGACCACGGTGACGGTCTGGAGCACGCCGTGGGTGGTGGGCCGGCCGGCGCTCTGCCCGAGCAGCGCGTAGGCGAGGGCGCCGGCTGCGGCCAGCGGGGCGGGTTCCTTCTCGCCGGGCCGGGCGCCCCAGCGGGTGAGTTCCCCGAGGGCGATGAGGGCGCCGAAGGCGAGGGCGTGGCCGGGTTCGTCGAGGCCGTGCCAGAGGGTGCCGGCGAGGGCGGTGAGGGCGAGCAGCAGGGCGCCGCCGTGGACCAGGCCGACGAGGCGCCGGCCGCCGCTCACGCGGGCTCCTGGAGCGGGGCGGGCACGGGGTCGGCTGCGGGCACGGGGTCGGCGGCGGGCGTGGGGCCGCGCGGGGTCGGGACGGCCGGTTCGTCGGCGGTGACGCCGGTCTGCCAGCCGTGCCGGTCGAGGGCGCGGACGAGGGCCGCGACCATCCGCGGGTCGAAGTGGCTGCCGGCGCACCGCTCCAGCTCTTCGAGCGCGGTCCCGACCGGCCGGGCGCGGCTGTAGGAGCGGGTGGAGGTCATGGCGTCGAAGGCGTCGGCGACGGCGACCACGCGCGCGTACTCGGGGATCTCGTTCCCCTTGAGGCCGTACGGGTAGCCGGAGCCGTCCATGCGCTCGTGGTGGTGCAGGATCGCCGTGCGGGCCTCGCCGAGGAACCCGATGCCGCGGACCATCTCGTGCCCGTACTCGGGGTGGAGTTCGATGATCCGGCGTTCCTCGGGGGTGAGCGGGCCGTCCTTGCGGAGCACCCGGGTGGGCACGCCGAGCTTGCCGACGTCGTGCAGGATGCCGGCGAAGCGCACGACCTCCAGGCGGGGTTCGTCCATGCCGAGCTCCCGCGCGATGAGGACGGAGGCGCGGCCGACGCGTTCGCTGTGGCCGCGGGTGTAGCGGTCCTTGATGTCGACGGCCTGGACGAGGGCGCGGATGGTGGCCTGGTGGGCGGCGCGTTCCCGGTGGTACTGGGCGAAGCCCCAGCCGGACAGGTACACGGGCAGCAGCGCGAACAGGGCGGCCACCGGCCCGTACGCGCTGCGCCACAGCACCGCCATCATCAGTCCGGCGAGTCCGTGGACGGCGTGCGGGGCGAGGGCCCGGCCGAGCAGTCCGTGCCAGGCGGTGCGCCCGGGGAGCTGTTCGGCGACGGCCCGGACGGCGCCGTCGAGGGCGGTCAGGACCAGGCAGAAGGTGAGGGCGGTCGCCCCGGCCGGCAGCAGCACGTAGGGGAAGTCGGGGGTCTGCGGGCCGAGTCCGAGGGAGTCGGGGCAGCGCAGGGTGCGGCCGACGGCGGCCGCGGCCGCCACGGTGAGGGCGAGCTGGGCGGCCCGCCAGACCCGGCGCAGGGCGACGGGCGGGCGGTCGACCCGGCTGAGCAGGGCCCCGGGCAGCGCGGTGAGCGCCGCGGCGGAGGGCGGCAGGAGCAGCGCGGCGGCGATGAGGACGGGGAAGAAGGAGCCGGTGCCGAGCGGAGCGGGTCCGCCGTCCCGGCCGCCCGGGGCGCCGCCGGTGAGCCGGCAGCGGGCGGGCAGTTCGCACAGCGGGTAGAGCGCGGCGAGCAGCAGCACGGTCGGCCAGGGGGTGCCGGCGGCGGGGCGTAACGCGGGGAGGGTGACCGCGGCGGCGGCGAGCGCGGCGCAGCCGACGAAGCCGTGCGCCGCGAGCGGGACGGTCCTGCCCCGCGGATTGACCTTCACGCCCATCACGCCCGCCACGCTAGCGAGTCGGCGGGGCGCCGACCGGCGGCCGGGGGCGATTCGCACCATCGGGTGATACAAGCCGATCAGCCGATACGGCCGCGCGGCCGACGGACGCGCCGCGGGCGGGTACGGCGGAGGCCGGGCGCGTCCTCGCCCGGCCTCCCGTGTGCCCGTGCGGCCTACTGCTCCTGCGGGGTGGCCGGAGCGGGTGCGGCGGCGTCCTGCTCGGGGAGCAGATGGCCCTCGCGGATCAGCTCGATCCGGCCCATCACCTTGGCGCGCAGGTCGATCGGCACGTCGTCACTGCCGCAGCAGCGCTTGACCAGCTTCTTCACGGCCTGCTCGAGCCCGTACTTCTCCAGGCACGGGGAGCACTCCTCGAAGTGCACCTCGAACTTGGTGCAGTCGTTGTCCGGCATCTCGCGGTCGAGGAACTCGTAGAGATGGTCCAGGATCTCCGAGCAGTCCGTCTCGTGCGGCTCTCCGCAGCTCATGAGCCCGAGCCTTTCAGATCGTGCGACGACTCTCCGGCGCCCGCGGGTACCAGCCCGCGGTCGCGGGCGTAGTCCTCGAGCATGCCGCGCAGCTGGCGGCGGCCCCGGTGCAGTCGGGACATCACCGTACCGATGGGTGTCCCCATGATGTCGGCGATCTCCTTGTACGCAAAGCCCTCGACGTCCGCCAGATAGACGGCGATGCGGAACTCCTCGGGGATCGCCTGCAGCGCTTCCTTCACGTCGGAGTCGGGGAGGTGGTCGAGGGCCTGCGACTCGGCGGAGCGCAGTCCGGTCGACATGTGCGACTCGGCGCGGGCGAGCTGCCAGTCCTCGATCTCCTCGGCGGCCGAGCGCTGGGGCTCGCGCTGCTTCTTGCGGTACGAGTTGATGAAGGTGTTGGTGAGGATGCGGTACAGCCACGCCTTCAGGTTCGTGCCCTCGCGGAACTGGTGGAAGGAGCCGTACGCCTTCGCGTAGGTCTCCTGCACCAGGTCCTCGGCGTCCGCGGGGTTGCGCGTCATGCGGAGCGCGGCCGAGTACATCTGGTCGAGGTAGCCGAGGGCGTCCCGCTCGAAGCGCGCGTTGCGCTCCTCGGTCGTCTCCTCGGGGCCGTCGTCGGTCCCTGTGTCGGTCCCAGTGACCGGACCCACCTCCTCCAGCGCTGCGGCGAACCCGAACGCGGACCCGCTCGCTTCGGAGGATAGACGAGGAACGGCCCCGCCCGCCGCCCGGACAGGGGCGACCCGCGCCGCGGGCAGCACGGTCCAGTCGAGCTCCGTGGCCTGCGGGCGCTCACGGCAGATGGCAGAACCCATGCGACGGACTCCCTCTTCCTTTGCTCCAAGCACCGATGTCCGTCACAACAGCACTCCCCCGCCCGGCATTCCCGGCCCCCGCGGGGTGGTCAGCGCAGTGACGGGAGCCACCCGGTGACGGCGGCCACGACGGCGTCGAGGGCCTCGTCCTGGGTGATCGGGGCGCGCTTGGGGACGGCGAAGCCGTGGTCGGCGTGCGGCACCTCGGCGAGGGTGTGCGGCCCGGCCGGGAACTCGTCCGGCTTCCCGAAGGGGTCGTTGCCGCCCTGCACGACGAGGACCGGCACGCCGGGGGCGCGTAGTTCGTCAGCTCGGGAGCGCTCCGGCCGGCCCGGCGGGTGCAGCGGGAAGCTGAGGGCGAGGACGGCGCTCGCGCCGAGCTCGGCGGCGGTGCGGCAGGCGACCCGGGCGCCGGCGCTGCGGCCGCCGGCGATCACCGGCAGGCCGGGGGCGGCGAGCGCGGGCCACAGTCCGCGCCAGCCGGTGTCGAGGGTCTTCGGCGCGGGGGCGACCTTCTTGCCGGCCACCCGCCAGGGCTGCTCGACCAGGGCGACGCTGACGCCCTCGGCGGGCAGCGCGGCGGCCAGCGCCACCAGGTCGCGGGCCTCGATGCCGCCGCCGGCGCCGTGGCTCACCGCGAGCACGGTCCAGGGCCTGCGGGCGGGGTGCCAGGTGATCCGGGCGTCCCCGGCTGCGGTCGGAACGGTCTCGCTCTTCGTCACGTGCCCATCCTGCCGCGCCCGGCGGCCGGAGCGGCGGAGGGCCGGCCGCGGATCGACCGCGGAGGGTCGACCCCGCGGGGTCGAGCCGCGGAGGGTCAGAAGAGGGTCGCCTCCTCCGGGCCGTCCAGTTCCTTCAGCAGTTCGGGTCCGTTGTTGCGCACGTTGCTGACGGCGGTCGGCACCGGATAGGCCCGCATCAGGCCGGCGGGCGGCGGGTCGAGCAGCGGGCGCAGCGCGTCCGGCCCGGTGCGGGCCGGGTCCAGCCAGGCGTCCCAGCGGTCAGGGGTGAGCATCAGCGGCATCCGGGGGTGGATGTCGGCGAGCGCGCGCGGGCCCTCGGCCGGGGCGACGCCCAGCGGCGCGGTCTCGGCCTCGGTGGTGACCACCGAGCAGGTCACCCACCAGGCCAGCGGGTGGCCGTCGGGCAGGGTCCGGTCGCGCCAGAACTCGTAGATCCCGGCCATCGCGAAGACCGAGCCGTCGGCGGGGGTCACGAAATACGGCTGCTTGCGGGCCCGCTTCCGCTTGCCCTCGACCTCCAGCTCGCGCTCCTCGGAGCCGGTCACCCACTCGTAATACCCGTCGGCCGGCACGATGCAGCGGCGCCGGGCGAAGGCCTCCTTGAAGGACGGCTTCTCGTGCAGGGTCTCGGCGCGGGCGTTGATCATCCGGGCGGCGTTCTCGGGGCCCGGGGCCCAGGACGGTACGAGGCCCCATTTCAGGACCCGCATCTGGCGAACCGGGCGGCGCGATTCCGCGTCTTTGAGAGGACGGTCCAGGATGACGTGGACCTCCTTGGTGGGAGCCACGTTCCAGTCGGGTGCCAGGGTCTCCTCCGGCTCCCACTTCTCGACCCCGAAGGCCGCCGCCAGCTCCTCGGGGCTCCTGCTCGCCGCATACCGTCCGCACATGCGTGCCACACTGCCACGCCGACCCGTCACCCCACCAAGGAGCCGTCCGCACCATGAGTCCCGACCTCGACGTGCTCGGCACCCAGACCGCGCCCGAGCAGTGGATCGTGATCGCCACGGCGGTCGCCGCCCTCGCCGCGGTGGTGCCGCGCCCCCTGTGGCGCCTGTCCCGGAACGCGGTCACCATCGCGCACGAGGGCGGCCACGCCCTGGTCGCGCTGGTCACCGGCCGCCGCCTCCAGGCCATCCGGCTGCACTCCGACACCAGCGGCCTGACCGTCTCGCGCGGGCGCCCCACCGGCCTCGGCATGATCCTCACGGCCGCCGCCGGCTACACCGCGGCCCCGCTGCTCGGTCTCGGCGGCGCCACGCTGCTCTCCGCGCACCGGGTCACGCTGCTGCTGTGGCTGGCGACGGCGCTGCTGCTGGCGATGCTGCCGATGGTGCGCAACGCGTACGGGATCTTCACGGTGCTGCTCACCGGCGGCCTCTTCCTCCTGGTGTCCTGGCTCACCGGCCCGGACGTGCAGGCGGTGTTCGCGTACGCGGTGGTGTGGTTCCTGCTGCTCGGCGGGGTGCGTCCGGCCTTCGAGCTCCAGGCCAAGCGGCGGCACGGCGGCGCCGGCGACTCGGACGCGGACCAGCTGGGCCGGCTCACCCACGTGCCGCCCACGCTGTGGCTGCTGTTCTTCCACGCGGTCTCGATCTGCTGTCTGATCGGCGGCGGGCGGTGGCTGCTCGCCGTGTAGCGGGCCCCCTTCGCCCCCGTAAAGTGAGGGCATGACCGACAGCACCCCGTCCACCGACCCGCTCACCGGCCGCTGGCCCGCCCCGTACGCGGCCGGCGCCGTCGACGCCACCGTCACCGTGCCCGGATCGAAGTCGGTCACCAACCGCGCCCTGGTGCTCGCCGCGCTGGCCGCCGAGCCGGGCTGGGTGCGCCGCCCGCTGCGCTCGCGCGACACCCTGCTGATGGCGGAGGCGCTGCGCACCCTGGGCGTGAAGATCGACGAGGGCGTGGGCCCGGACGGCACCGGCGAGGCCTGGCGGATCATCCCGGCCGGGCTGCGCGGCCCGGCGACCGTCGACGTCGGCAACGCGGGCACGGTCATGCGCTTCCTGCCGCCGGTGGCGGCGCTCGCGAACGGCGCGGTGCGCTTCGACGGCGACCCGCGCTCCCACGAGCGCCCGCTGCACGGGGTGATCGACGCGCTGCGCGCGCTGGGCGCCCGGATCGACGACGACGGGCGCGGCGCGCTGCCGATGACCGTGCACGGCGCCGGCGGCCTGGAGGGCGGGGTCGTGGAGATCGACGCCTCCTCGTCCTCCCAGTTCGTCAGCGCGCTGCTGCTCTCCGGCGCCCGCTTCAACCAGGGCGTGGAGGTGCGGCACGTCGGCACCCGGCTGCCCTCGCTGCCGCACATCCGGATGACGGTCGACATGCTGCGCGCGGTCGGCGCCCAGGTCGACGAGCCGGAGCACGGCGGGCGTCCCGACGTGTGGCGGGTCACCCCGTCCGCGCTGCTCGGCCGGGACCTGGTGGTGGAGCCGGACCTGTCGAACGCCCAGCCGTTCCTGGCGGCGGCGCTGGTCACCGGCGGCCGGGTCACCGTGCCGGACTGGCCGGCCAGGACCACCCAGCCCGGTGACGCGCTGCGGCAGATCTTCACCGAGATGGGTGGCTCCTGCGAGCTCACCGACCGGGGTCTCACCTTCACCGGAACCGGCCGGATCCACGGCATCGACGTCGACCTCGGCGAGGTCGGCGAGCTGACCCCGGGCATCGCGGCGGTCGCCGCGCTCGCCGACTCCCCGTCCACCCTGCGCGGGGTGGCGCACCTGCGGCTGCACGAGACCGACCGGCTCGCCGCGCTCACCCGGGAGATCAACGCGCTGGGCGGCGACGTCACGGAGACCGAGGACGGCCTGCACATCCGCCCGCGCCCGCTGCACGGCGGCCTCTTCCACACGTACCACGACCACCGGATGGCGACCGCGGGCGCGCTCATCGGCCTGGCCGTGAAGGGCGTGGAGATCGAGAACGTGAAGACGACCGAGAAGACCTTGCCCGACTTCCCCAGGATGTGGACCGAAATGCTCGGAGTCTGAGCCATGCGGCGTTACGGCAAGCACACCGACGCGGACGACATCCGCCAGCGCCCCAACCGCAAGGGCAGCCGCCCCCGGACCAACATCCGCCCCAAGCACGAGGACGCCGTCGAGGGCATGGTCCTCACCGTGGACCGCGGGCGGCTGACCTGTCTGGTCGAGGGCCGGACCGTGATGGCGATGAAGGCCCGCGAGCTGGGCCGCAAGGCCGCCGTGGTGGGCGACCGGGTCTCCCTGGTCGGCGATCTGTCCGGCGAGAAGGACACCCTGGCCAGGATCGTGCGGATCGGCGAGCGCAGCTCGGTGCTGCGCCGCACGGCCGACGACGACGACCCGTACGAGCGGGTGGTCGTCGCCAACGCCGACCAGCTGGCCATCGTGACGGCGCTCGCCGACCCCGAGCCGCGCCCGCGGCTGATCGACCGCTGTCTGGTGGCGGCCTACGACGGCGGGCTGGACCCCTTCCTGGTGCTGACCAAGTCGGACCTGGCCCCGCCTTCGATGCTCCTCGAGCTGTACGGCGCCCTGGACATCCCGTACGTGGTGGTCAACCGCGAGGAGCTGTACGACGGCGCCGCGGCGGACCGGGTGCGCGAGCACCTGGGCGACCGGGTGACCGCCTTCGTCGGGCACTCCGGCGTGGGCAAGACGACCCTGGTGAACGCGCTGGTGCCGGAGGAGCGGCGGCGGCTCACCGGACATGTGAACGCGGTGACCGGCCGCGGCCGGCACACCACGACCTCGGCGCTCGCGCTGCCGCTGGACAAGGTCGACGGCTGGGTGATCGACACGCCGGGCGTGCGGTCCTTCGGCCTGCACCACGTCGATCCGTCCCGGGTCATCCACGCCTTCCCGGACCTGGAGCCGGGCACCGAGAACTGCCCGCGCGCGTGCAGCCACGACGAGCCGGACTGCGCGCTGGACGCCTGGGTGGCCGAGGGGCACGCGGATCCGGCCCGGCTGTACTCGCTGCGCCGGCTGCTGGCGACCCGGGAGCGCCGCGAGGGCGACTGACCGCGCACGTTTGCGGGCGGACCCGCCTGGTAAGTGCATAATCGCACCAAGTGATCCATATGGGGCGTGGGAGGCACTGACGATGGCGTGGCTGCTGGTGGTGGTCGCCGGGCTCCTGGAGACGGGCTTCGCGGTGTGCCTGAAGCTGTCGCACGGCTTCACCCGGCTCTGGCCGACGATCGCGTTCGCCGCCTTCGCCCTCGGCAGCTTCGGCCTGCTGACGCTGGCGCTGCGCAAGCTGGACGTGGGTCCGGCGTACGCGGTGTGGACCGGGATCGGGGCGGCCGGCACCGCGATCTACGGAATGGTCTTCCTCGGTGACGTGGTGTCCACGCTCAAGATCGTCTCGATCACGCTGGTGATCGTCGGGGTGGTCGGCCTCCAGCTGTCCGGCTCCGCGCACTGAGCGCCCGGCGCGGTGACCGGCGGCGCCACCACATGGCTGAGCGCGAGCCGCACGGCGAGCTCGCAGCCGGCCGCCCACCGCTCCCCCGCGCAGGCGGCCGTCTCGGCGACCAGTTCGCCGGGCGCGGGCGGCCCGGCGTCGGCGCGCCGCTGGGCGGGTACGGGGGCGGGCCGGGCGCCCGGCCGGGCGGGGCGCGGCCGGGGCAGGCCTTCGGTCCAGGCGTCGGTGAGCAGGGCCCGCAGGAGGGGGCGCTCGGCGGCGCGGGCCACGGTCCACTCGGCGACGGCGACCAGGTTGCGCGCGGGCGGCGCGGGGGACGCGAGCACCCGGCGCACCCCGTGGAGATAGGTGTCGGCCTCGCGCCGGACGAGGGCGCGGGCGAGCCCCTCCTTGCTGCCGAACTCGTTGTAGAGGGTCTGCCGGGACACCCGGGCGCGGGCGGCCACGTCGACCATCCGCACGGCGGACCAGGGCAGGGCGCCGAGGGCCTCGAGGGCCGTGTCGAGCAGGGACTCTCGGGCAGTCGGCATCGTCGCCTCCCAGCCGGATCGGTTCTGCGCTCAGCGTTGACGGGCGGCCACGCAGTGTCAAGGGTCGGCGCGGGGCGACGCGTCTTCGGGGGATAGAGTTTCGACCATGGCCGATTACCACGACGATCTGCGTCTCGCCCATGTCCTCGCGGATGCCGCGGACGCGGCCACGATGGACCGGTTCCAGGCACTCGACCTGAAGGTCGAGACGAAGCCCGACATGACCCCGGTCAGCGAGGCGGACAAGGCCGCCGAGGAGCTGATCCGCGGCCAGTTGCAGCGGGCCAGGCCGCGGGACGCGATCCTCGGCGAGGAGTACGGCGTGGAGGGCTCGGGCCCGCGCCGCTGGGTGATCGACCCGATCGACGGCACGAAGAACTACGTGCGCGGGGTGCCCGTGTGGGCGACCCTGATCGCGCTGATGGAGGCCGGCGAGACCGGTTTCCAGCCGGTGGTGGGCGTGGTCTCGGCCCCGGCGCTCGGCCGCCGCTGGTGGGCGGCGAAGGGCCTCGGCGCGTACACCGGCCGCAGCCTGGCCTCGGCGACCCGGATCGGGGTCTCCAAGGTCGGCCGCCTGGAGGACGCCTCCTTCGCGTACTCCAGCCTGAGCGGCTGGGAGGAGCGGGGCCGGCTCGACGGCTTCCTGGACCTCACGCGCGCGTGCTGGCGGACCCGGGCGTACGGCGACTTCTGGCCGTACATGATGGTGGCCGAGGGCTCGGTCGACCTGTGCGCCGAGCCGGAGCTGTCGCTGTGGGACATGGCGGCCACGGCGATCGTGGTGCAGGAGGCCGGCGGCACCTTCACCGGCCTGGACGGCCGGCACGGCCCGCACAGCGGCAACGCGGCGGCGTCGAACGGGCTGCTCCACGGCGAGCTGCTGAGCTACCTCAACACGGAGCCGCCGCGGCAGGGCTGACCCCCGGTCACGCCTGACGTTCCGTCATCCGCCCCCGGTGTGCGCCCGGGGGCGCTGCGCGCGCCCCCTTGTCGGCCCCCTCCCCCGGTGTCACTCTGAGAATCCCCCCTTTGTGAACTTGTGAAAAAGTTCTCAAGTCACCGAACCGGAGGTGGTTCCCTCCATGCTCGTCCGTGACGCCATGACGACCCTGATCCTCACCATCGGACCGGCCCACACACTGCGCCAGGCCGCCCGGCTGATGTCGGCGCGCCGCGTCGGCGCGGCCGTCGTCCAGGACGGCGACGCCGGCGGGTTCGGCATCCTCACCGAACGCGACGTCCTCAACGCCATCGGCACCGACCGGAACCCCGACCACGAGACCTGCGACGCCCACACCACCCGGGACGTGGTCTTCGCGGCCCCGACCTGGACCCTGGAGGAGGCCGCGGAGGCCATGACCCGCGGCGGCTTCCGCCATCTGGTGGTGCTCGACGAGCACGGACCGGTGGGCATCGTCTCCGTCCGCGACATCATCCGCTGCTGGCTGCCGGCCCACCGGGCGGGAGCGGGGGCGGGGGCCGGGGCAGACGCCGGGGCCATGGTGGACCTGGTCTAAAGAAGGATCGTGTCCGAAGTCACACGGCTTCGGGGCTCCCGGGCGGCGACTGTTACCCTGACCCCCATGAGTGACCTGTTGGAACGACTGCGCGGCCGTGGCTGGCGGATGACCGCGCAGCGCCGTGTCGTGGCCGAGGTGCTCGACGGAGACCACGTGCACCTGACCGCCGACGAGGTCCACGCCCGGGCCGTCGAGCGCCTGCCCGAGATCTCCCGCGCGACCGTCTACAACACGCTGGGCGAGATGGTGACGCTCGGCGAGGTGCTGGAGGTGGCCACGGACGGGCGCGCCAAGCGCTACGACCCGAACGCCCACCGTCCGCACCAGCACCTGGTCTGCGCCCGCTGCGGCGCGATCCGGGACGTGCACCCGGCCGGCGACCCGCTGGCCGACCTGCCCGCCTCGGAGCGCTTCGGCTTCACGATCTCGGACGTCGAGGTCACCTACCGGGGCATCTGCCCGAACTGCGCGTCCGCCTGACGGCACACGAAAGCCCCGCCTCCCGGCGGGGCTTTCCGCGTACGCTCACCGCGCAGACGACGAAGGCCCGGATCGTCGAGACGATCCGGGCCTTCGTGCTACTGAGTAGCGGGGACAGGATTTGAACCTGCGACCTCTGGGTTATGAGCCCAGCGAGCTACCGAGCTGCTCCACCCCGCGTCGGTGAACACAACCTTACGGGACCCCTCGGACCAGCGCAAATCCGTTACGCCGTGAGCTCCTGGTGCAGCGCCTCGCTCAGCCGGGCCGCCCGCTCCGCGACCTCGGCCGGGCCGAGCTCCACCGCACGGTCGCACCAGCGGCGCCCCTCGGTGAGCTCGCCGCGCCGGGCCGCGAGCAGCGCGAGCCGCAGCGCGGCCCGGCCGTGCCCGGCGTGCGCGGCCCGGGTCCACCACAGGGCGGCCTCCCGCTCGGCGCCCTCGCGGGCGAGCAGCAGCCCGAGGTTGAAGGCGCCGTTGCGCGAGCCGGCCTCGGCCGCCTCCCGGTACCAGCGGGCGGCCTCCTCGACGTCGCCGCGGGCGGCGGCCAGCATGCCGACCCGGACCTGGGCCCGGCGGTGGCCCTGCTGGGCGGCCCGCTCGTACCACTCCTCGCACTCGCTCTTCTCCTCGCGCGGGGCGCCGAGGGCGGGCGGCCCGGGCGCCGGGCGGCGCGCGTCGAGGACGGTGGCGAGCCGGTAGGCGGCCTCGGCGCTGCCGCCGCCGGCGGCGCAGCGCAGGTGCCGCTCGGCGCCCTGCTCGTCGCCGTCGCGCAGGTGCGCGATGCCGACCTGGAGCGCGGCCTCGGTGTGACCGGCGGCGGCGGCCCGCTCGTACCAGACCAGCGCGGTGCGGTCGTCGTCCCGGCCGGCGTACAGGATGCCCAGGTTGAAGGCGGCGTCGACGCTGCCGGCCTCGGCGGCCTTGGAGAACCACGGCTCGGCGCCGCCCGCGTCCCCGGCCTGGAGCAGCAGCACGGCCAGCGCGTTGGCTGCCTCGCGGTGGCCCGCGTAGGCGGCCCGGCGGTACCACTGCTCGGCCTGCTGGGTGCGGTCCTGGGCGGCGCAGAGCAGCCCGAGGTTGTAGGCGCCGTTGACGTCGCCGGCGTCCATGGCGGCGCGGTACCAGCGCTCGGCGGTCTGCTGCTCGCCGCGGGCGGCGTGCAGCGCGCCGAGCGCGTTGGCGGCGTTGCCGTCGCCGTCCTGGGCGGCGCGCAGCCACCACACGGCGGCGCTCTCCTCGTCGCCGGCGTCGCGCAGCAGGAAGCCCAGCGCGCGGGCGGCCCTGGCCTCGCCGTCCTTGGCGGAGGTCAGGTACCAGCGGCCGGCCTCCTTCAGCTCGCCGCGCTTCTCCAGGAGGGCGCCGAGGTGCAGCGCGGCCCGCCGGTGGCCGCGCGCGGCGGCCTGCCGGAACCACTGCTCGGCCTCGGCGAGCGCGTCCTGGGCTGCGGGAGCGGTCTCGCCGGCGGGCGCCGGGCGGCCGGTGCCGGTGTGGTGGGCGTGCGGGCCGCGGGCGGCCGGGCCGGTGGCCCGGCGCTCCAGGGCGAGGGCGAGCCGGTAGGCGGCCTCGCGGTGGCCCTGCTCGGCGGCGGCGCGCAGCCAGCGCTCGGCGCCGACGTCGCTGCGGTGCTCCAGGAGGTCGGCGAGGGCGTACGCGCCGAGGGCGTGGCCCTGTTCGGCGGCCTGGCGCAGCCAGTACTCGGCGGCGGGCTCGTCGCCGCGCTCGCGGTGGTGCCGGCCGAGGGCGTGGGCGGCCGGGGCGGAGCCGGCGACGGCGGCGACCCGCCACCAGCCGGCGGCCTCGTCCGGGTAGCCGCGCTGGTGCAGCAGGACGCCGAGGTTGTTGGCGGCGGCGCGGTCGCCCTGGGCGGTGGCGCCGCGCAGATAGGGTTCGGCGCCGTCCAGGTCCCCTCGGCGCAGCAGCAGCGCGCCGAGCACGCTCATGGCGGCGGTGTCGCCCTTCTCGGCCGCGAGGCGGTGGCGGGCCTCGGTCTCGGCCTCGGTCTCCTGGTCGGTGGTGGTGTCGACGGCCGCATCGACGGCCCCCGCGGCCTCGATGATCTCGTCTGCGGCGTTTCCGGCATGCCGCTGCACAAACCGCCCTGTCTCCAACAGAGTTGCCCTGTCCCCCATAAATACCATCGTCGCACCACCCGCAACCCGCGTACACCTGGTATATCGCAGCCAGTGAGGTCACTTCAGCGTTTTGTCGACATGCCCACAGAGAGACAAGTCAAACACGACTCACGCCAACTCGCCCCATCCATACCGCCCTTCGTGCCCGAGGTCGCTCCGGACACACGTCGAGGGCCCGAATCCTTATGGATTCGGGCCCTCTTCGTGTCAGTAGCGGGGACAGGATTTGAACCTGCGACCTCTGGGTTATGAGCCCAGCGAGCTACCGAGCTGCTCCACCCCGCGTCGGTAACGCAACCGTATCACGACGCGGAGTGAAGCCCTGACCGATGGTCCGCCGGCCTAACCTCCGGCCGGCGGGGCGGACGGTGTGGCCGACGGCTGCGCGGAGGGCTTGGCGCCGGGATTGGCGGGCTGGATCCTCGCTCCGGCGTCCGCCGCCTTCCGCAGGGCCTCCTGCAGGGCGTCCTGGGCCTTGCCGTAAGCCGCCCAGTCCCCCTTCTGGAGCGCCGCCTCGCCGTCGTCGTACGCCTTCTGCGCGTCCGCGATGGCCTGCTTCAGCGCGGCCTCGTCGGTCGTCGGCGTCGTCGGGGGCTTGGTGCCGGGCGGCTGGGTGGCCGGCGGCTGGGTGCCCTCGACCCCGAACACCGCGTTCAGGGCGCCCGTCAGGTTGTCCGCGAACACCGTGGTGTCCGTGGTGGTGTCGCCCTTCGGCTGGTCGGCGTCCACGTGGGACACCGCCACCTTCTTCAGGAGCGGGTATTGACCGGTGCGGCCCTGCGCGTACACCGGCTCCACGTACAGGAAGCCGCCGTCGAGCGGGACGGTCAGCAGGTTGCCGTAGATGATGTCGGAGTCCGCGCCCTTCATGTCCCGCACGAAGGTCGCGACCGACGGGAGGCTGTTCAGCTTGTTCTGCACCTGCTGGGGTCCCGGCACGTTCTCGCCGACCCTCAACAGCCTTATCCGGCCGTAGTCCTTGCTGTTGGCGTCCGCGTCCACCGCCATGAAGCCGCCCAGGTTGGGACGTCCGTTCGGCGTGAACGTCGTCGTCAGCGAGAAGGTCTGCGCCGTGTCCCCGGGCATCTTCAGGCTCAGGTAGTACGGCGGGACCGCGTTGCCGTCCTTGCTGGTCGGGTCGTCCGGCACCTGCCAGGCGTCCGAGCCGCTGTAGAACTGCGCCGGGTCCTGCACGTGGTAGCGGGTCAGCAGCTCGCGCTGGACCTTGAACATGTCCTGCGGGTAGCGCAGGTGGGCCAGCAGCTCCGGCTTGATCGCGGAGCGCTCCTTGACCGTGCCGGGGAAGGCCTTCATCCAGGTCTTCAGGACCGGGTCCTTGGTGTCCCACTGGTAGAGGGTCACCGTGCCGTCGTAGGCGTCGACGGTGGCCTTCACCGAGTTGCGGATGTAGTTGACCTGGTTCTGCTGGGCGACGACCGCGCGCTGCTGGTTGCCGACCGTCAGGGCGTCCGCGGTGCTCTCGCCGAGGGTGGTGCGCGAGGCGTACGGGTAGCCGTTGGTGGTGGTGTAGGCGTCGACGATCCACTGGATCCGTCCGTCGACGACCGCCGGGTAGGCGTCGCCGTCGATGGTCAGCCACGGCGCGACGGCCTCGACCCGCTCCTTGGGCGTGCGGTTGTAGAGGATCCGCGAACCCTCGCCGATGGCCCCCGAGTAGAGGATCTGCGGCTCGCTGAACGCGACCGCGTACGCCGCCCGGTTGAAGGTGTTGGAGAGGCTGACCCCGCTGTTGCCCTGGTAGCTGGTGGTCTTCTCGCCGTTCTCCTCGTAGTCGAGCTCCTTCTGGGGCCCGCCGACGATGGAGTACTGGTCGGTCTTCTCGCCGTAGTAGACCCGCTGCTCGTACTTCGGGAGCATGCCCGTGGTCGGCAGGCCCTGCTCGGTGAAGACCGGGGAGCCGTTGCTGTCGGTCTGGGTGCCGGTCGCCATGATGGCGCCGTAGCCGTGGGTGTAGGTGAAGTGGTCGTTGATCCAGTTCCGCTTCGGGATGCCCTTGATGTTGAGCTCCCGCAGACCGACCACGGTGTCCTTGCCCTGGTAGCGGTCGACGTCCAGGGTGAGCGGGAACTGGTAGTACTTCCGCTTCTGCTCCAGCTGCTGGAAGGTCGGCGACACCACGTTCGGGTCGACCAGGCGGTAGCTGGCCGCGGTGTCCGCGTCGGCCCGCAGCTGGTCCTTGGCCTTCACCGTCGACTTGCCCGAGTACTCCTCGGGCTTGGTGGCGTCGATCGCGTAGGCCTTGCGGGTCGCGTCGATGTTCTTCTGGATGTACGGCGCTTCCTTGGCCTGCTCGTTCGGCTGGACCTGGAACTTCTGCACGATGGCCGGGTACAGACCGCCGATCAGGATCGCCGAGAGCACCATCAGGCCGAAGCCGATCACCGGCAGCTGCCAGGTGCGCCGCCACAGCGTCGCGAAGAACAGCGCCGCGCAGATCACGGCGATGCAGAACAGGATGGTCTTCGCCGGCAGGTACGCGTTGGCGTCCACGTAGCGCAGGCCGGTCCAGTTGCCGGTGGCCTTGAAGTCACTGGACTTCACCGCCAGGCCGTACCGGTCCAGCCAGTACGCCACGGCCTTCAGCGACACGAACACGCCGAGCAGCACCGACAGGTGGCCGGTCGCGGCGGCGGTGGCGCGGGCGCCCGGGCTGGTGATCCGCAGCCCGCCGTACAGGTAGTGGGTGAGGGCGGCGGCGATCAGCGAGAGCACGGTGGCGGCGAAGCCGAAGGCCAGCAGGAAGCGGTACCAGGGCAGGTCGAAGGCGTAGAACGCCACGTCGAGCTGGAACTGCGGGTCCTTCTCGCCGAAGGGCACCCCGTTCACCCACATCAGCCAGGTGCGCCACTGGCCGGAGGCCGAGGCGCCGGCGATCAGGCCGACCAGCGCGGTGACCGCGAGCAGCACCCACTTCTTGAACGGCGCCACGCCCATCCGGTACCGGTCGAGGCTCTGCTGCTCCAGCGACATCGCGCTCAGCGGCGGCCGCAGCCGGTAGGCCAGCCAGACGTTCAGCCCGACGGCCAGCGCCATCAGCAGGCCGAACACCAGGAACAGCCCGATCTTGGTCCACAGGGTGGTGGTGAACACCGACGAGTAGTGGACCGAGCGGAACCACAGCCAGTCCGTCCAGAACCCGGCGAACATCACGAACACCATGGCGAGGACCGCCAGGACGCCCAGCGTCATCAGCAGCGTACGGGCGCGCCGGGACGGCCGGCCGACTCTGATCCTCGGTCCGGAAGGACCTGTGCCGCCGCCGCGGTCCGGCATCTGGAAAGCCAACGTGCGCCCCTCGAGGTTGATGCGTCGAATGCGTCGATAAGCAGGCTCCGCGATCGTAGAGCCCACTGATGCAACTTACTGAGGCTTTACCTAGTTCCCGTCTTCGGGAGAAGACCAGGCAGGATATTGCTCATGTCCAACGTTTCCCCCTCCGGCCCTCCGATGGCCGCGAGCCCCCTCACCCGCGCGGTGCTCGAGATCGACGAGTACGCCTCGGGTCTCGGCTGGGACCGGCCGGCCCGGCTGTTCGCCCTGGTCGACACCGCGCGCCTGCGCGCCCAGGCGCCCTCGCTCGCCTCCCAGCTCGGCGGCGCCGCCGACGAGACCACCACCTACACGCCGATCGAGCAGGACGAGCTGCCGAAGGGCAAGGCGCTCGACGAGTTCCTCGGCACCATCGCCTGGCCCGAGGGCGTGGCCGGCTGCGCGCTCACCGTCGAGCGGCTGATGCTGCCGCCGTCGGCCGAGGCCAGTGTGCCGAAGGACCTGAGCGAGGCGCAGCTCGCCAAGTGGGTGGCCCGGCACCCGGACCGCCAGGAGGTCCGGATGACGGTCGCCGTGCTGCGGGACGGGGCCCGCGAGGCCGCGATCCGGCTGCGCGAGAAGGACTCGCCGACCGAGGTGCTGACCGGCCCCGACCTGGTGCCGGGGCTCGCGGACGCGCTGGCGGCGACCTTCGAGTCGTAGGCCCCCCGCCCGGGAGACCGGGCTCAGCCCTGGGAGCAGCTGGGCAGCGACGCGGTGTCGCCGTTGCGCAGCTTCTCCAGGGACTTCGTCGCGTCGTCGATGGTGTCGACCTTGATCAGCGTGAGGCCGGCGGGCGTGTCGGAGGCCGCGGCGGCGCAGTTGTCGGCGGGCGTCAGGAAGTACTGGGCGCCCGCCCGGCGCGCGCCGACCAGCTTCATCTCGATGCCGCCGATCGGGCCGACCTCGCCCTTGTCGTCGATGGTGCCGGTGCCGGCGATGAACTTGCCGCCGGTGAGCTGTCCCGGGGTGAGCTTGTCGACGATGCCGAGCGCGAACATCAGGCCGGCGCTGGGGCCGCCGACGTCGGCCAGCTTGATGTCGATGGTGAACGGGAAGACGTGGTCGGTGCCGGCCTGGATGCCGACGATCGCCCGGTCGCCCTCGTCCGACTTCACCGTCCGGATGACGACCCGCTCGGTCTCGGTGGCGTCCTTGTGCGCCTTCTCCGCGGCGGCGGCCGCCTTGGCCGGGACGATCGTGAAGACCACGTCCTGGCCGGGCTTGCGCTTCGTGACCTGCTTGGCCACGTCGCCGGGCTCCTTGACGGGCGTGCCGTCCACGGCACGGATCACGTCGCCCGCGTGCAGCTTGCCCTCGGCGGGGGTGCCCTTGACCACGGTGGCGACGACGACCCGGGTGGTCACCGGGATGTTCAGCTCCTTGAGGGCGGCGACCTTGGCGCTCTCCTGGGACTGGCTGAACTCCTCGGCGTTCTCCTGGCTCGACTCCTCCTCGGTCTTGCCGTCCGGGTAGAGGGTGTCGTGCGGGACGACCACGCTGTCGTGCGCCAGCCAGCCGTACACGGCCTCGACCGCGTTCATCCGGTAGTCCGCCCCGGTGACGCGCACCGTCGTCATGTTGAGGTTGCCGGAGGTCGGGTAGGTCTGGTGCCCGGAGATCTGCAGAACCGGTTCGCCGCGGGCCTCGCCGAGGGTGTTCACGGTCGGACCGGGGCTCATCTCCGCGTACGGGACCGGAATGAGGACGCCGACGCAGAGCAGCGTGATCAGGACCAGGGTGGAGGCGAGCATCGTCGCGGTGCGGCGTGGCATGGAACGACAGTACGGGACCGGTCTGTGAGTGCGCCCCCGGGGCGGTCCGTATGTGATCAGCCGTGCTCAGCCGGTGGTGGTGGCCGGGGCGGTCTCTCGTTCGGCGACCAGCGAAGCGGAGGCGGCGGCGTGCGCGGGCCCGGCGGGGACGGCGTGGGAACGCTCCATGGCGTCCCGGAAGCGCGCGTAGCCCGCGAGCTCGGCGACGTCGCCTATCGTCTTGTTCCTCGAAGCCCAGCTTCCCCATATCGCCGCGCCGACGACGGCGAAAAGCGGAATCAGCAACCAAGCCAGCGCTGCCATCCCGACCTCCCATCCCCAATGGTCCGCAGTGAGTTGATCAGCAGATGATCAGTGGTTGATCGCAGATTATTCATCCGCGGAATCAACGCTCACGCGCGGGGGGCGGTTACGCAAATCGGGGCGTTCGGCTACGGGTGGTCGGCGTGGCGCCTTGCGCCGGTTCGTGCATGCGGACGAGGGCTCAGCAAGCCCCGCCCCTCCCCCAGCCTCCGGCCGGGGGGACCCCCAGACTCGGGGCGAGGGCTCAGCAGGCGCCCACCCTCCCCCAGCCTCCGGCCGGGGGGACCCCCAGACTCGGAGCGAGGGCTCAGCAGGCGCCCACCCACTCCTCGGTGCCGTCCGAGAAGGTCTGGTGCTTCCAGATCGGGACCTCGTGCTTGAGGTCGTCGATCAGCATCCGGCAGGCCTCGAAGGCCTCGCCGCGGTGCGGGCAGGAGACCGCGACGACCACCGCGATGTCACCCACACGGAGGTCACCCACCCGGTGGACGGCGGCCAGGGCACGGACCGGGTAGTTCGCCACCACCTTCTCGGCGACCCGGCGCAGCTCCGCCTCGGCGGTCGGGTGGCAGGAGTAGCCGAGCGCGTCGACGTCGGCGCCGCCGTCGTGGTTGCGCACCGTGCCCACGAACAGGGTCGTGCCGCCCGCCGCGTCGTCGCCGACGGCGCGGAAGACCTCGTCGAGGGAGAGCGGGACGTCACGGATGGCGAGGAGCTTGATCGGGTCGTCCGCGACCCGCTCACCGGGGTGGTCACTGGCGTGGGCGTGCGTGTCTGCCATGGCTCCATCGTGCCGTACGCCGCCGACGGCGCGGAATAGCGTTTTCCACCGGCGGGCCGGACCCTCCGTAGGAGGGTCCTACAGGCCGCGCCGCTTCCGCATCTGCCGCACCAGGGCCGCCGTGCCGAGCAGCGCCACCGTCGCGCCGGCCGCGCCCGCCGCCGTCGCGTCCTTGCGGCCGAGCCGGCGCCCGGCGACCGTGTGCCGGCCCTGCACCTCCTCCAGGAGCGCGGCGAGCACCTCCTCGTTGGTCCACTGCGGCCGCCAGCCGGCGTCGTGCAGGCGGCCGACGCTGACCACCCACGGGTGCATGGTGTAGGCGAGGTCGCCCGCCGGGGACGGGGTGAGGCCGATCCGGTGCAGCCGGGCCGCGGCGCCCAGGGCGACCGCCGAGGGCAGCTCCATGCGCCGGATGCCGGACAGCTCCTCGACCTCCTCCTGCTCCAGCCAGCCGTCGCAGCCGACCGCGAACTCGCCGTCGACCTTCTCCAGGGCCGCGTACTCCAGCGCGCTGACCAGGTCCTCCACGTGGCAGAACTGCCAGGTGGGGCGGGAGCCGGCGACGACGAGCAGCCGGGGCGACTCGAAGTAGCGGGTGAGCGCCGTGTCCGTGCCGCCGACCAGGACCGCCGGGCGGACCACGGTGACGTTGAGGCCGGGGTGGGCGCGCGGGGCGCGCCGGGCGAGCCGCTCGATCTCCAGGAGGTCGCCGACGCCGGTGGCCTCGGCGGTGGCGCGCAGCTCGGCGTCCTCGGACAGCGGGATGTCGTTGTCGGGCAGCGCGCCGTAGACCATGGCCGAGGTGCACAGCACGACCCGGTGCACGCCGGCCGCGGCGGCGGCGGTCAGCACGGTCTGGGTGCCGCGCACGTTGTACGCGGTGCGCGCGGCCGGGTCGGTCTCCAGGTCGAGGTCGACCGCGAGGTGCACCACCACGTCCGCGCCGCGGAGCTTCTCGGCGATGGCCGGGTCGCGCACGTCGAGGATGTGCCACTGCGCCTCGGACACCTCGCCCCGGCGCTCGTCGATCGCGATGACCTGCTTGACCTCGTCCGACGCGGCGAGGCGCCGGGTCAGCAGGTCGCCGACGCCGGCCGCGGCACCGGTGACCGCGACGACGGGGCCGCGCGCGGCGGACCGGGTTGAGTGGTTTCGCGCTGCGCGAACCTGAGGATCAGGGGAACTCACCGGGCGTCTCCAGCGGTTGTCTTCAGTACGTACCCGAATGACGCGTACGTACCAGGTGGCGTCCATCCTGCCCCAGGCCACGGCCCGGCGGAGCACCGAGCCCGGATCCGGTGCGGATGTCGGGGCGGTCGCCTGCCGTCGGCCCGGCCCGACCGGCGGGCCACCGCCTACGCTGGTGGTGAGAGCCCGCCGTCGGCAGGAAGCCGGCGGCCCGACGAGCCGAGGAAACCTGTGAGCGACACCCCATTCGGATTCGGCCTTCCGCCGGAGGAGCCGGACAACGGCGACGAGGGCAAGAAGAAGGACCCCGCCGGAGGTGGCCAGGGGTCCGGTGGCCAGGGCGGGGGCAACCCCTTCGGGGCCAACCCGTTCGGCTTCGGCGGGCTGCCCGGCATGGGCGGACCGGGCGGCGCGGACAACCCGTTCGCCGCGATGTTCGGGAACATGAACCCCCAGGACCTGGGCGCCGCCTTCCAGCAGCTCGGCCAGATGCTCAGTTACGAGGGCGGGCCGGTCAACTGGGACATGGCCAAGCAGATCGCGCGCCAGGTCGTGGCGCAGGGCACCCCCGACGGCACGAAGGACGCGAGCGTCGGCCCCGCCGAGAAGGCGGCGGTCGAGGAGGCGGTGCGCCTCGCCGACCTGTGGCTCGACCAGGCCACCTCGCTGCCCTCGGGCGCGGGCACGGCCGTGGCGTGGAGCCGCGCCGAGTGGGTCGAGGCGACCCTGCCGGCCTGGAAGCAGCTCGTGGACCCGGTCGCCGAGCGGGTCGGCACGGCGATGGGCGACGTCCTGCCGCAGGAGATGCAGGCCATGGCGGGCCCGCTGATCGGCATGATGCGCTCCATGGGCGGCGCCATGTTCGGGCAGCAGATCGGCCAGGCCGTGGGCGTGCTCGCGGGCGAGGTCGTCGGCTCGACCGACGTCGGCCTGCCGCTCGGCCCGGCCGGCAAGGCCGCGCTGCTCCCGTTGAACGTGGCGGCCTTCGGCAAGGACCTGGGTGTCCCCGCCGACGAGGTGCGGCTCTACCTGGCCCTGCGCGAGGCCGCCCACCAGCGGCTCTTCGCGCACGTGCCGTGGCTGCGCTCGCACCTGTTCGGCGCGGTCGAGGGCTATGCCCGCGGCATCAAGGTCGACACCTCCAAGCTGGAGGAGGCGGTGGGCCGGCTGGACCCGACGCATCCCGAGCAGCTGCAGGAGGCGCTCCAGCAGGGCATGTTCCAGCCCGAGGACACCGCCGAGCAGAAGGCCGCGCTGGCCCGGCTCGAAACGGCGCTCGCGCTGGTCGAGGGCTGGGTGGACGCGGTGGTGCACGAGGCCGCGAAGACCCGGCTGACCTCGGCGGACGCGCTGCGCGAGACGCTGCGCCGGCGCCGGGCGACCGGTGGCCCCGCCGAGCAGACCTTCGCCACCCTGATCGGTCTCGAACTGCGTCCGCGCCGGCTGCGGGACGCCTCGCGGCTGTGGGCCTCGCTCACCGACGCGCGCGGCGTGGACGGCCGGGACGCCCTGTGGGAGCACCCGGACATGCTGCCGACGGCGACCGACCTGGACGACCCGGACGGCTTCGTCCACCGCGAGCAGCCGGACTTCTCCGAGCTGGACAAGATGCTGGGCGAGGCGGCGCGCGGGCGCGCCGAGGACGCCTCCGAGGACGACAAGGACGACACCGACAAGTGAGCCTGCACGACGACGCGGTCCTGGTGCTGAAGGGGTACGAGGACCAGCAGGAGCTGCGTGACGTCTATCTGGAGCACCTCGCGGCGCACGAGGACGGCATGTACAAGCCGTGCTCGGCCGGGCACGTGACGGCCAGCGCGCTGGTGATCGACCCCGAGCGGGGCCGGGTGCTCCTCACGCTGCACCGGAAGCTGAACATGTGGCTGCAGATGGGCGGGCACTGCGAGCCGGAGGACACCACGGTGGCGGGCGCGGCGCTGCGCGAGGCCACGGAGGAGTCCGGCATCCCGGGTCTGACGCTGCTGCCCGGCGGCCCGGTGCGGCTCGACCGGCACCCGATCCCGGCGCCCTGCAACTGGCACCTGGACGTGCAGTACGCGGCGCTGGCCCCGGCCGGGGCGGCGGAGGAGATCAGCGACGAGTCGCTGGACCTGCGCTGGTTCGCGTACGACGAGGTGGCCGGGGTGGCGGACACCTCGGTGGTGCGGCTCCTGGAGGAGACGCTCAAGCGGCTGTGACACATGGGTCTCAAGCGCCTGTGACTCACGGGTAAGGGGCGGTCGCCATGGCGACCGCCCCTTACCCGTGTCCTGGCCCGCGCGCCCGCGGGCCCCGTCTCAGTTCCAGGCGTTGTTCTGGTTCTGCGCGTGCGCGCCGTGCTGGCCGACGCCGTACTGGGCGGCGATGCCCTGCCCGATGGCGGCGTTCTGCGGGGGCATGACCTCGCTCGGCTGCACCAGGGCGAAGCCCTGGCCGAGGAAGCTGAGCTCCCAGCCCTCACCGGTGTTGCCGCGGCGCTGACGGACGCCGGAGTTGTGCGTCTGGGCCTGCATCTGGACCCGCAGCCCGGTGGACCAGGCGACGATCGCGTCGGCGTCGGCGCTCACGTACTTGTCGGGCGTGACCTGCATCATCAGCGGCTGGCCCGAGGTCATCAGGGCGACCTTGCCGCGGCCGGTGATGTTCAGCTGGTACTTGCCGGTGCCGGAGACCCCGTACTGGCTGTCCACCGCGATGACCTCGGTGTGCAGGGTCGAGTCCAGCGCGAGGACGTAGGCGCTGTCGACGGTGAGGCCCTCGTGGTCCACGTCCACGACGTGGATGTACTGCGCGAGGTTGGCGAAGTAGACCGTGCCCTGCCCGGAGCAGCGCATCAGGTCGAGGCCCTCGCCGGTGCGGGCGCGGGCCCGGCGCTGGCCGGAGGTCTGGTACTCGCCGTCGAAGTCGATCAGGCCCTGGTAGGCGACCATCGCGCCCTTGCGGGCCAGGACGTCGTCCTGGCCGACCAGGGAGACCCGCAGCATCTGCGGGTTCTGCACGACGTAGCGCTCCTGGCTCTGCTGCTCGGCGTGGTTGAAAAGCGGGCTCTGCATGTGTCTCTCGCTCCCCCTCAGCCCCGGATCCGGAGCCGGTCGCTGCTGTCCTCGCTCGGCTGTACGACGACGATGCCCTGGCCCGAGAAGGCCATCTGGAACGCCTCGCCACTGCCCCGGCCGATCAGGGAGGAGGCCTTGAAGCTGCGCTTGCCCTTCACCTTCAGCGCGGGCGACCAGGCGACCAGGGCGTCCGGGTCGACATAGGTCTCGTCCTCGCCGCGGCCGCAGTCGACGACCACCGGGGTGCCGCGCGAGGTGATGGCGACCCAGCCGGTGCCGGAGATCTCGACGTTGAACAGGCCCTGGCCGGCGAACTTGGCCAGGCCCTTGACCCGCTCGACGCCCCACTGGAGGTGCGCGTCGAAGGCGAGCAGGTTGCTGCCGTTGACGGAGAGGGAGTCGTTGTTGAGGTTGATGACGACGACGTCGGCGCCGTAGTCGGCGAGGTAGAGCAGGCCGTCGCCGGTGCACTTCATGATCGGCGCGCCCTCGCCGGTGATCCACTGCTGGGCCACCTGCCGGACGGCCGGCGGGTTGGGCTCGTAGCTGATGAAGCCCTCGTAGGCGACCATCGAGCCGGTGCGCGCGTACAGGTCCTGGCCGGTGGCCATGGCGACCTTGAGCATGGAGCGGCCGTGGTTCTCCATCCGGGCCGCGATCGGGGTCGGGGCGTAGCCCGCGAGTTGCTGGTTCATGGTTCCGGGCTCCCCTTAGACCTCGTAGGGCTGGACGACGATGAAGTTGCCGGGGGCTCCCCGGAACTGGAGGTTCACGGTCTCCCCGCTGTGGCCGGGGTACGCGTTGCGGCGCAGCCGGACCTGGCTGGACAGGATGACCTGGGAGGCCGACGACCAGGCGACGACGGCGTTGCTGTCGGCGAAGGTGGTCGGCGTGACCGGCAGCACCACCGGGGTGCCGTGGGTCTTCACGACGACGGTGCCGGTGCCCTGGAACTGCATGGTGAACAGCGCGCCGCCGGGGATGCCGTGGCCCTCGATGCGCCGCACCTCGTACTGGAGCGACTCGTCGAAGGCGAGCACGTTCTCGGCGGAGACGCAGATGCCGTCGCCCTGGAGCTCGATCGGGTGCAGGTGGGCGCCGTTCTCGGCGAGGAAGACCTGGCCGCGGCCGGTGCAGCGCATCAGCTGCATCTCCTGGCCGGTGGCGTTGCCGACGATCCGGCCGGCGAAGCCGGCGCCCTTGTAGGAGAAGTCGACCTTGCCCTGGTACATGACCATGGAGCCCTGGCGGGCCAGGACCGGGACGCCGCCCATGGCGAGGTCGACCCGCATGAGCTGCTGGTTCTGCGGGGTCCAGCGGACGCCGGTCGCGGTCTCCTTGAACGGCGCGAGCGCGGCGGCGAGCCCGGCGCCGGCGGCCGGGGCGCCCTGGGGCACGCCCTGCGGCGGCAGCTGGCCGGGGACCTGTCCCGGGACCTGGCCGAACTGCGGCTGCTGCCCGTAGGGGGCGGCGGGCGCGGGCTGCCCGTACGGGCCGGGGGCCGGCTGCCCGTAGGGGGCGGGCGCGCCGTGCGGCGGCGTCTGGCCCGGGACCTGGCCGTACTGCGGGGGCTGCGGCGGCTGCCCGTAGGGGGCCGGGGCCGGGGCCGGCGCGGGCGGCGGGGTGGGCGCCTGGGGCGTCACGGGGCCGACCATCGTCGGCGCCGAGTGCACCGGAGCGGGCGCCGGCGGCGGCGTCGGAGCGGCCGGCGCGCCGAAGGACGGGGCGGGCGCGGGGGCCGGCGCCGGGGCGGGAGCGGCCGGGGCGGCGAAGGCGGGCGGCGCGGCGGCCTGGGCCGGCGGCGCGAAGCCGGGGGCGGCGCCCTGCGGCGGCTGCGGCGCGGCGGGCTCCTCCTCGGCGACCTCGCCGCCGAAGTTCTTCAGGAGCGCTTCCAGTCCGCCGTCGAAGCCCTGGCCGACGGCGGCGAAGCGCCACACGTCCTTGAGGTAGAAGTCGCCGAGCATGACGGCGCGCTCGGTGGAGAACTCCGCGCCGTCGAAGGCGTAGCGGGCCACCTCCTCGCCGCCCGCGACGATCCGGATCCAGCCGGGCCCGATCTGGGACATCTGGCCGGCGCCGTCGATGGTCGCGGTGAACGACAGCTTGTGGATGTGGGCGGGGATCCGGTCGAGTGTCACCCGGAAGGATTCCGTGTCACCGGCCTGCGCGCCCAGCAGCTGGATGGACTCCTCGGGCGACTTGGGCTGGTTGAAGAAGACGAAGTAGCGGTCGTCGGAGAGCCGCTCGTCGGCGTCCAGCCCGAAGCAGCTGATGTCGAAGGTCAGGCCGGGCGCCGCGATCTGCACGCCCACGTACAGATCGGTGCCCGCCGTGAGATCGCTGATCTTGGCCTTGTGGCCGCGTTGGAATTCCCTGGCCATGAGTGACGACCGTCCCCCATCCGATAACGACGATTGCGTCGCGCCAGGCTAACGGTTGATCCGGACATCGCGGCAGGGCCGTGGCTCTTCGGTACAGAACCGGAGCACTCGGCTACGGAGCGGAACGGTCCGCTACGGAGCGGAGCCCCGCCCCGACGCGGAGTCCTCCTCCTGCACGGCGCCCTCGTCCTGCACCGCGTCCTCGTCGCCCGCGGCGCCGTCCGGTCGCGGCAGGTGCGGCAGCCGTGCGGCCGCGGCCACGCCCTCCAGATAGCCGCGGGCCCGCTCGGTGCGCGGGTAGGCCTCCAGGAGGCCCCAGAAGCGCGGGCCGTGGCCGGGCACGAGGAGATGGGCCAGCTCGTGGCAGAGCACGTAGTCGATCACGTACTCGGGCATGCCCTGGAGCCGGTGGGACAGCCGGATGCTGCCCTCGGAAGGGGTGCAGGAGCCCCAGCGGGTGTTCTGGTTGGTGACCCAGCGCACCGAGCGGGGGCGGGCCCGGCCGCCGAAGTACTGCTCGGACAGGCGGGCGGCGCGCTCGGTCAGCTCGCGGTCGCCGAGGAGCCGCTTGCTCTCCTGCGCGGCCAGCTTGTCCAGCATCACGGTGACCCAGCGCTTCTCCTCGGCCGCCGACATGCGGGCGGGGATCAGCACGACGGTCCGGTCGCCCTCGCGGTAGGCGGAGACCGTTCTGCGCCGGCGGGAACTCCGGCGCACCTCGACCGCGCTCGTCCCCGGGGAGCGGGGCGGTTCGCTGGTCACGCTGCGGTGTGGGTCGTCCGGCACGGCCCCGACGTTACCCGGAGGCGGCGGCGGACGTCGCGCACCGCCGCATTCGAATGATTAATGCCTCAGCCCTGTGGACAACCCGGCGCACGGATCCCGCGGAGCGGGCAACCTGACCGTGCAAGCGATGACGGGGCACGACGGGGGTGGCTGATGCATCCGATGGTGAAGCCGGCGCTGCGGCGCGCCTGGCGCGACATGCAGTCCGTGCAGTTCGGGGTGACGCCCGCGCACGCGGTGGTCCTGGGTCCGCTGGACCTGACGACCGGCAGCCTCCTGGGGCTGCTCGACGGGACGCGGGGTCTGGAGCTGCTGCGGGCCGAGGCGGCGGCGCTGGGGCTGCCGGAGGGGCGGCTCGACGCGCTGCTCGACCGGCTCGCCGCCGCCGGGCTGATCGCCGACGCGGAGGCCCGGCCTCCGGGCGGGCCTCCGGGCGCGGCGGAGGAGCTCGACCCGGTGCGGGCGGATCTGGCCTCGCTGTCGGTGGTGCACCGGGAGCCGGACGGCGCGGCGCGCACGCTGGCCGCGCGGCGGGCGGCGCGGGTGCAGGTGCGCGGCGCGGGACGGGTGGGCGCGGCGGTCGCGGCACTGCTCTCGGCGGCCGGGGTGGGGCGGGTCGAGGTGCTCGACCGGGGCACGGTCCCGCCGTGGGAGGTGACGCCCGGCGGCCTGCCGGCCGAGGCGGTCGGCGAGCGCCGGACGGTGGCGGCGCGGCGCCTCGTGGGCCGCTCGGCGCCGGGCGGACGCCCGCCGCGGGCCGCCTCCGGCGGGCGGGACGACGGGGGCGGGGAGCCGGGGCTCGCGCTGGTGGTGGTGACCCCGCGGGACGGGCTCGGTGCCTATGTGCCGGACCCGCTGCCGGCGGAGGCCTGGCTCGCCACGGGGACGCCGCATCTGTACGCGGGGGTGCTCGAAGCCACCGGTGTGGTGGGGCCGTTGGTGCTGCCGGGCGGCACGGCCTGCGCGGGCTGCATGCAGCGGGAGCGGACCGACCGGGAGCCGGTGTGGCCGCGGCTGCCGGCGCAGTGGCGCTCGGGGCCGCCGCACGCGCTGCCCGCGTGCGACGTGACGCTGGCGGCGGCGGTCGCGGGGCTGGCCGCCGCGCACGCCCTGGCCTTCCTGGACGGGGACCTGCCGGCCAGCACCGGGGCGCGCTGGGAGGCGTCGCTGCCGCTGCTGGAGTGGCGCTCGGCCCCGGTCCGGGCACATCCGGCGTGTCCGTGCGGGGCGCGCCGCGGCCCCGAGGGGGAGCATGCGACCGCGGCCGGAGCGGTGCAGGACACAATGGCGGGGCGGACGTCCCGCACGGCACGGCAGTCTGGGACCTGGAGGGCGCATGTCTGATCTTCCCCGGAAGGCGGTCACCCGGACCGCCAAGTTGGCCGCGTTGCCGCTGGGCTTCGCGGGCCGGGCCACCTGGGGCCTGGGCAAGCGGATCGGCGGGCGGTCCGCGGAGATCGTGGCGCGCGAGCTCCAGCAGCGCACGGCCGATCAGTTGTTCAGGGTTTTGGGCGAGTTGAAGGGCGGGGCGATGAAGTTCGGGCAGGCGCTGTCCGTCTTCGAGTCGGCCCTTCCCGAGGAGATCGCCGGGCCCTACCGGGCGGCGCTGACGCGGCTTCAGGACGCGGCACCGCCGATGCCGACCCGGACCGTGCACACGGTGCTCGCCGAGCGGCTCGGCGCGGACTGGCGGGAGCTGTTCGAGGAGTTCGAGGACAAGCCGGCGGCGGCCGCGTCGATCGGGCAGGTGCACCGGGCGGTGTGGCACGACGGCCGCGAGGTCGCGGTGAAGGTGCAGTACCCGGGCGCCGGGGAAGCGCTGCTCTCGGACCTCACCCAGCTGAGCCGGTTCGCCCGCCTGCTCGGCCCGTTGATCCCGGGCATGGACGTCAAGCCGCTGATCACGGAGTTGCGGGACCGGGTCTCGGAGGAGCTGGACTACGGGCTGGAGGCGGAGGCCCAGCGGGCGCACGCCGAGGAGTTCGCCGGCGACCCGGACGTGGTGGTGCCGGCGGTGGTGCACCAGTCGGAGCAGGTGCTGGTCACCGAGTGGATGGACGGGGTGCCGCTGTCGGAGGTGATCGCGGACGGCACGCCGGAGCAGCGGGACCGGGCCGGTCAGCTGCTCGCCCGGTTCCTGTTCTCCGGCCCGGCGCGCACCGGGCTGCTGCACGCGGACCCGCACCCGGGGAACTTCCGGCTGCTGCCCGGCCCGGCCGGCGCGGACCCGGACGCGGACGGTGAGCCGGGCGGGGACGCCGGGTCCTGGCGGCTCGGGGTGCTCGACTTCGGCACGGTGGACCGGCTGCCGGGCGGACTGCCAAAGACCATCGGCACCTGTCTGCGGATGGCGCTGGCGGGCGAGGCGGACGGGGTCTACGAGCTGCTGCGGGCGGAGGGCTTCGTGAAGGAGTCGGTGGTCCTGGACCCGGACGCGGTCCTGGAGTACCTGCTGCCGATCATCGAGCCGGCCGAGGTGGAGGCCTTCGGCTTCACCCGCGGCTGGATGCGCGCGCAGGCCGCCCGGATCGCCGACCCGCGCTCCCCCGCCCACCAGTTGGGCAAGCAGCTGAACCTGCCGCCCTCGTACCTGCTGATACACCGGGTGACCCTGAGCACCATCGGGGTGCTGTGCCAGCTGGGCGCGACGGTGCGGCTGCGGGACGAACTCGCCGCGTGGCTGCCGGGCTTCGTCGACCCGGAGGCGTAGCCCCCGTCGGTCAGCCGGCGGCTCACCACCAGGAGGAGTCGAGGCGGCCCTCGATGGCCCTGATGTTGGCGCGGGCGCAGTCCTCGCAGAAGTAGTGGCGGGTGCCGTTCTCCACCGAGCAGGTCCAGGTGACGGGCAGCCGCGGGGCGGTCTTGCCGCAGCGGGCGCAGACGATGGGGGGTTCGGCGGCGGGGGCGTCGTTCACCTTGGTGACGATAACCCGAAGCGGCCCCGCCGACCGGGCAACGCACCGCGGGGGCCGGTCCGTTCGGACCGGCCCCCGCGTGGTCAGGGTCTGCCTGGCTCAGTGCATGACGGCCATGGCGAGCGCGCGGCGGGCGCGCAGCGAGACGCGCTCGGCGCGCCGCTGCATCCGCCGGGCGGCGACCAGGCGCGCGGCCTGGCGTTCCGCCTCGGCTTCACGCCGCCTGTCGTGCATATGGGCACGGGCCAGGGCTTCTGGGATGAGTTGCATCTCACGGGTCCTGTTCTGGCGCGAGCGGTTCGCGCCGCTGATCGAAACGTCTGGGGTCGCGGAGCCGGAGGGCTCGTGGGCGGACGAGGTCATCGGGGCCTGCTTCTGGGGATCGTGCGTGAGGGGTCGGTCGATGGTTCCGGAGACGTTCATGCCGCGACCGGGTTCTTGCGCGGGCGGCCACGGGGCCGCTTGCGGGCGACGACCACACCCTGGACGAAGAGCTCGCCACCCCAGACGCCCCAGGGCTCACGGCGCTCCTTGGCACCCGCCAGGCAGGCCTCCATGAGCGGGCAGGTCCGGCACAGGGACTTGGCGTACTCGACGTCGGCCGGGGACTCGGCGAAGAAGACCTCGGGGTCGTAGGAGCGGCAGGGGACGGGCACCCCGAGGTTCTCGATGGCGTCGTCGAGCGCGGTGAGCGCGGTGAGGGGGGTCAAGGCGGAGTCCTTCGTGAGGCCGGGCGGGGGGATCGTTTCGGAAGGCGGTACGGACGGGGCGTGCGCTTCGAGTTGCACGGGTCTTGTTTCCTCGTCTGGTCGTTCCGGCCTGGTGGGCCGGGGTTTCGGCTGGTACCGGTCACTGCTGGTCCCGAGGCCCCCTCGCTCCGTCGTCCCCGTTCGGGGACAAACAGAAGGGCCGCGGATCCCTGATGGGGTTCCGCGGCCCTGAAGGCGCCGGCCTGATCGTCGATCAGGCTGGATCGCTCCAGGGTTCGAGCCCACGGAAGGCCCACATCGTGTGGTGGTGCTGCGTCGTCGTCCGCTGAATGCCGGCACCGGTCGCCACGAAGCCATAGGCAGCGGCCTCGGCCTTGCCCACCACTCCTGCTTCCAGTGCCTTGGTCGGTCGCTCCGCGTTCTCCTCAAGGCGATCCATCAGCAGGCTGGCGGGCATGCCGAGGGACAGACCGGCTCCGGACAGACCGGTGCCGAAGGAGGGAGCGGACGCAAAGGCGACGAGGCCGAGCGGGCAGGCGGAGGCGACGACCGAGAGATCGGTCATTTTGGCGGTGCTGGTCTTGACGTTCTTGATGCTGATCACTTCAATCGCCTCCTCTCGGCGTCTCGGAGGGTTCGGTGTGAGCCGGACCCTCATGTTCATTTGGACAAGTACAGCACGAAGACAGGGCTTCAAAGAAGCCGCTGGCTCGTGGTTAAGAACCTATGGGGCTTGACGGGGCGGGCGCAAACTATTTTTCCCACGAGTTTTCATCAGACCTCCTCGTCGCTTCCTCCGGGCTCCTCACCTGCGCAGATGGCGAGAACATCGGCGCCGAAGCGGTCGAGCTTGCGGGCGCCCACCCCGGAGATCGAGGAGAGCTCCCCGTCGGAGGACGGGACGCGCTCGGCGATCGCCATCAGGGTCTTGTCGGTGAAGACGCAGTAGGCGGGCTGGCCGAGCTCGCGGGCCTGGACCGAGCGCCACTCGCGCAGGCGCTCGTACAGCCCCTCGTCCATGTCGGAGGGGCAGTCCTCGCAGCGCATCAGCTTCATCGCGCCGGCCTCGGTGAGGGTGGCGCCGCAGACCCGGCAGAGCACCGGTCCGCGCCGCTTGCGGCGGCCGCCGGAGCCGGCGCCCCGCTCGATGCCCCCGCCGCCGCCCGCGCCGGTCCCGCCGAGCGGTCCGGAGCCGGGCCGCAGGCCCTTGAGGAAGCGGGTGGGGCGCCGGGAGGCCCGGCCGCCCGGGGAGCGCGAGAGCGCCCAGGACAGCGACAGGTGGAGCCGGGCCCGGGTGACGCCCACGTAGAGCAGCCGGCGCTCCTCCTCGACCTGCTCGTCGGTCTTGGCGTAGGTGATCGGCATCATGCCCTCGGTGAGGCCGACCAGGAACACGGCGTCCCACTCCAGGCCCTTCGCCGCGTGCAGCGAGGCCAGGGTGACGCCCTGGACGGTGGGGGCGTGCTGGGCGGCGGCCCGCTCGTCGAGCTCGGCGACCAGGTCGGAGAGGGTGGCGCCGGGCTTGGCCCGGGTGAAGTCCTCGGCGAGCCGGACCAGGGCGGCCAGCGACTCCCAGCGGTCCCGGACCGCGCCGGAGCCGGCCGGCGGCTCGCTCGTCCAGCCCTTGGTGGAGAGCACGGCCCGCACCTGCGACGGCAGGTCCCCGGCGTCGTCGAGCAGGGCGTCGTTCCCCCCGGCGCGGGCGGCGCCGCGCAGGGCGACGCCCGCCTCGCGGACCTCCTGGCGCTCGAAGAAGCGCTCGGCGCCGCGCAGCTGGTAGGGCACTCCGGCGTCGGCGAGTGCCTGCTCGTAGACCTCCGACTGGGCGTTGATCCGGTAGAGCACGGCGATCTCGCCGGCCGGGACGCCGGCGGCGATCAGGTCGCGGATGCGGCGGGCGGTGCCCTCGGCCTCGGAGGGTTCGTCCGCGTACTCGGTGTAGGCGGGCTCGGGGCCGGGGTCGCGCTGGGAGACCAGCTCCAGGCGGTGCTCGGCGGCCCGGCCGCGGGCCTGGCTGAGCAGCCCGTTGGCCAGGTGGACCACCTGGGGGGTGGAGCGGTAGTCCCGGACCAGCTTGACCACCGTCGCGTTCGGGTGGCGGGTGCGGAAGTTCAGCAGGTGGTCGGGGGTGGCGCCGGTGAAGGAGTAGATCGTCTGGCTGGCGTCGCCGACCACGCACAGGTTGTCCCGGTCGCCGAGCCACAGGTCGAGCAGGCGCTGCTGGAGCGGCGAGACGTCCTGGTACTCGTCGACCACGAAGTGCTGGTACTGCCGGCGGATCTGGTCGGCGATGTCGTGCCGGTCCTGGAGGATGCCGACGGTGAGCAGCAGCACGTCCTCGAAGTCGATCACGTCGCGGTCGCGCTTCAGCTGCTCGTACATCGCGTAGATCTGGCCGATCTCCGCCGGGTCGCGGGGGGCCTCGCGGACCGACTTGGCGACGGCCGCCGGATAGTCGGCGGGCACGGTCTGGGTGACCTTGGCCCACTCGATCTCGCCGGTGACGTCCCGCAGCTCGTTGCGGTCGAGCCGGACCCGGCAGCGCGCGGCGGCTTCGGCGACCAGCTGGATCTTCCGCTCAAGCAGCCGGGGCAGCTCGCCACCGACGGCTTTCGGCCAGAAGTACTGGAGCTGGCGGAGGGCCGCGGAGTGGAAGGTGCGGGCCTGGACGCCGCCCGCGCCGAGCTGGCGCAGCCGGCCGCGCATCTCGCCGGCGGCCCGGTTGGTGAAGGTGACGGCGAGCACGCTCGCGGGCGGGAGTATGCCCGCGCGCACCCCGTAGGCGATGCGGTGGGTGATGGCCCGCGTCTTGCCCGTGCCGGCACCGGCGAGCACGCACACCGGGCCGTGCAGGGCGAGGGCGACCTCGCGCTGCTCGGGGTCGAGCCCGTCGAGCACCGCGTCGGCCGACTCGGGGACCTGCGGGAAGAGAGTGGAGTGCGTTGCTGCTGTCACCCCGCCATGCTGCCAGGTCCGGCGGGGTCGGTGCGGCGGGTTGTCCACAGGCGGGCGGCCGCGGTCATACGAATCACCGCCGGGGTCGCCCTCGTATCACCGCCGGGGTCGCCCTCGTCACGCCGTGCGATTTCCGGGAATGGCCGGGTGACCGCGTACGTTCTTACCTCTCGGCACCGACCCCGGGCCGTCCGAAGCACCGAAGGAGAGCCAGGCCATGCAGGGCACTGTGACGATGTACAGCACGACGTGGTGCGGCTACTGCCGCCGGCTGAAGAGCCAGCTGGACCGCGAGGGCATCGCGTACACGGAGATCAACATCGAGCAGGACCCCGAGTCGGCGAAGTTCGTCGAGCAGGCCAACGGGGGCAACCAGACCGTTCCCACCGTCCGCGTGGTTCCCGAGGCCGGCGGCTCCGAGGTCGTCATGACCAACCCGAGCCTGGCCCAGGTCAAGCAGGCCCTCGCCGCCTGACCCGCCCGCACCGTGGCTGAAAGCAGCCCCCTCCCGGCAGACCGGGAGGGGGCTGTTCCGCTTCCGCTTGTGCGCGGGGCGGCTCAGGCGCGCCGGACGGCTCAGGCGCGCGGGGCGGCCGGCTGCGCCTCGCCGGGCTTCGGCAGCGGCTTGCCGTACCAGAGCTCGATCAGGCGCGAGGCGATCGAGATCCCGTACGGCGGGAGCACCTCGCCGCACTCGAAGGCGGCGGCCAGCTCGTCGCGGGAGAACCAGCGGGCCTCGTGGATCTCCTCGCCGTCCACGTGGATCTCGGCGGAGGTCGCCCGGGCCATGAAGCCCAGCATCAGGCTGGACGGGAAGGGCCACGGCTGGCTGGCCACGTACTCGACCTCGCCGATGGTGACGCCGGCCTCCTCGAAGACCTCGCGGACCACCGCCTGCTCGATCGACTCGCCCGGCTCCACGAAGCCCGCGAGGGTCGAGAAGCGGCCCTCCGGCCAGTGCACCTGGCGGCCCAGCAGCGCCCGGTCCCGGTCGTCGGTGACCAGCATGATCACGGCGGGGTCGGTGCGCGGGTAGTGCTCGGCGCCGCAGGCCTGGCAGCGGCGGATGTGCCCGGCCGCCGCGATGACCGTGCGCTCGCCGCAGCGCGAGCAGAAGCGGTGCAGCCGCTGCCAGTTCTCCAGGGCCACCGCGTGCGTCATCAGCCCGGCGTCCCGCGGCGAGAGCAGCAGCCCCGCCTCGCGCAGCCCGGCCGGGCGGGCCGACTGGTCCATCCGGCCCGGCAGGCTGTCCTTCTGCAGCGCGAAGTAGGACACGCCGTCCTCGTCGGTGCCCAGGAAGTAGCGGTGGGTCTCGGTGACCGGGGCCTCGAAGGCCGGGGTCATGACCAGCTCGGTCCGGCCGTCGGGCGTGTCGTCGATCAGCACCTGGCCGCCCGAGACCACGAAGACCCGGGTCGTCGGGTGGCTCCAGGCGGCCGCCAGCCACGCCTCGTCCAGGCGGTGGTGCGCGGCCCGGTCGATCCCGCTCGGGGCGGTCAGCGAGATCGGGCGGTCCGCGAACGCGTTGTTCAGGGTGCTCACAGGTGCTTCCAACTCCCCCGGATCGGTGTCAGTGAATGCGAAGGTCAGCGGACGGCGGCGGGCAGCTCGCCCCACAGGTGGGCGGAGGCCTCGACACCCTTCATGAGGAGGTCGAGCTCGATCTTCTCGTTCGGCGCGTGCCAGCCGTCCGAGGGCACCGAGACGCCGAGGAAGAGCACGGGCGCGCCGAGCACGTCCTGGAGGTCGGCCGCCGGGCCCGAGCCGCCCTCGCGGGTGTAGCGCACCTTGGCGCCGTCGAAGGCGCGGCTCATCGCGCCGGCCACGGCCTTGAGGGCGGGGTGGTCGAGCGGGGTGAGGCAGGGCCGGGTCGGGGCGCCGAAGACGACCTCGTGGCGGACGCCCGCCGGGACCAGGCCGGCCAGCCAGTCCCGTACGGCGGTCTCGATCCGCGCCGGGTCCTGGCCCGCGACCAGCCGGAAGGACAGCTTCAGATGGGCGGTGGCGGGCACGATCGTCTTGCCGCCGGGGCCCTGGTAGCCGCCGCCGATGCCGTTGACCTCGGCGGTCGGGCGGGCCCAGACCCGCTCCAGGGTGGAGTGGCCGGCCTCGCCGAGGGTGCCGTGCGACCGGGCCGTGGCCAGCCAGCCGGCCTCGTCGAAGGGCAGCTCGGCGATGAGCGCGCGCTCGGCCTCGGTGAGCTCGGTGACGCCCTCGTAGAAGCCGGGGATCGCGACCCGCTCGTCGGCGTCGTGCAGGGCGGCGACGATCCGGCCGGCGACGGTGGCCGGGTTGGGCACGGCGCCGCCGAAGGAACCGGAGTGGATGTCCTGGTCCGGCCCGTACAGGTCGATCTCGCAGTCGGCGACCCCGCGCATGCCGGTGCACACGGTCGGGGTGGTCTCGGACCACATGCCGGTGTCGGACACGATCACCACGTCGGCGGCGAGCCGGTCGGCGTGCTTCTCCACCAGGGCGCGGAAGTGCGGCGAGCCCGACTCCTCCTCGCCCTCCACCAGCAACTTCAGATGGACGGCGGGCGCGGTGCGGCCGGTCGCGGCGAGGTGCGCGCGGACGCCGAGGGTGTGGAAGAAGACCTGGCCCTTGTCGTCGGCGGCGCCCCGCGCGTACATCCGGCCGTCGGTCACGACCGGCTCGAACGGGTCGGTGTGCCAGCCGTCCTCGCGGGCGGCGGGCTGCACGTCGTGGTGCCCGTAGACGAGCGCGGTCGGCGCGTCCGGCGCGTCGGACGGCCACTCGGCGAAGACGGCGGGCGCGCCGTCGGTCTCCCAGACCTCCACGACCGGGAAGCCGGTCTCGCGGAGCTTGGCGGCGAGCCAGTCGGCGCTGCGTCGCACGTCCCCGGCCCGCTCGGGCTGCGCCGACACCGAGGGGATCCGCAGCCACTCGGCGAGGTCGTCGAGGAAGGCGGTGCGGTGCTGCTCGACGTACGCGCGTACGGCAGCGGTCTGTCCGGCGTGGACGGCGTTGTCCGGGGTCTCGCTCATGCCACCGAGCCTATCCGGCGCCGGAAGCCGCCCCGTCCCCGGTGGGAGTGCCGAGCAGCACAGTTTCCAGCTCGGCCCGTCCCGGCAGCCGCCGGGGCCGGACGACCTCGCCGGTCCGCACGTACACGAAGGCCGCCGCCACCTCCTCCGGGTCGAGGCCGTGCTGCTCGGCCCAGGCGAGGCGGTAGATCGCCAGCTGGAGCGGATCGGCGTTGCGCAGGTGGCTGGTCTTCCAGTCGACGATCTCGTACGCGCCGGTGTCCGGGTCCCGGTAGACGGCGTCGATCCTGCCCCGGACCACCCGGCCCGCGAGGGAGAGGTGGACGGGGACCTCGACCCGGTACGGGGTGCGGCGGGCGTACGGGGTGCGGTCGAAGGCCTCCTTGAGGGCCTCCAGGTCCCGCTCGTCCCGGATCTCCGGCTCGCCCGCGAACTCCTCGCCGCCGGGCAGCTCGTCGGGCCCGAGGAAGGGCAGCGGCAGCTCGTCGAAGCGGGACTCCACCCAGGCGTGGAAGCGGGTGCCGCGCCGGGCGGCGGGCTGCGGCGGCTTGGGCATCGGCCGGGCCAGCTCCTTGGCGAAGCCCTCGGGGTCGGCGGCGAGCCGCAGCACCTGGGAGGCGGACAGGTACGCGGGCAGCAGGACGTCCCGTGTGGTGGCGCGGGCCCGCCGCAGCTCGTCGGTGAGGGCGGTCAGGTCGCGGTCCCAGGAGGCGATGGTGCGGCGCTCCTCGGGGGTGAGCGGGCTCGGCTCCTCGCGGGGCGCGGGCACGTGGGGCTCGTGCCACTCCGGCGCGTACGCAGGGTCGTCCCCGGGGGCGTACGGGGGCTCGTCCCCGGGCGCGTACGGAGGCGCGTCCTCCGGCGCGTCCTCCGGCGCGTCCGAAGGCTCTTCCAGGTCCTCCGGGAGCCAGAGGTCGTCCGGCTCGTCCCCGGCGGAGGCGGGGGCGGGGGTGGGCGGGGCGGCGGGCGCGGAGGTGGGCACCTCCCGGGCCCACAGGCGGTTCAGGACCGCCTGGGCCGCCTCGCGGCGCCGGGCCAGGCCCTCCTTGTCCAGCGGCAGCGGCCAGGCCTGGTCGCGGAGCTCGGCGGCGAGGACCGGGTTCTCCGCGCCCTCCTCCGGCGGGTCCGCCCAGGCCTCGATCTCGCCGTGGCCGGCGGCGCAGTGCTCGTACAGCGCGAGGAGGAAGTCCGAGGGGCCGCGCGGCTTCTTCTGCGCCGGGCCCCACCAGTGGGCGGAGCCGAGCAGCAGGGAGCGCGGGCGGGTGAAGGTCACGTAGCCGAGGCGCAGCTCCTCGGTGTGCTGGTGCTCGCGCATCGCGTTCTTGAAGGCGGTGAGCGCCTTGGCGTCCCAGGTGTCGAGCGCGGGCAGGGTGGCCGCGTCGCCGCGCAGCGCGTGCGGCAGGACCTGCGGCTGCGCGGTCCAGGACTCGCGGGCGCGGGCGGACGGGAACTGGCCGGTGACCAGGCCGGGCACCGCGACGACGTCCCACTCCAGGCCCTTGGACTTGTGCGCGGTCATCACCTTGACCGTGTTCTCGCCGCCCGGCAGCGCGTTGTCCAGGCCCTTCTCGTACTGCGCGGCCGTGCGCAGGAAGCCGAGGAAGGCGAGCAGCGTGGCCTCGCCGTCGAGGGCGGCGAAACCGGCGGCGATGTCCAGGAAGTTGCCGAGGGTCTCGCGGCGGCGGGCGGCCAGGGCGTGCGGGGAGGCCGAGAGCTCGACCTCCAGGCCGGTGGCGGCGAGCACCCGGTGCAGCACGTCCATCAGCGGGTCGGCGAGCGAGGTGCGCAGCGCGCGCAGCTCGGCGGCGAGGCGGGCGAAGCGGACCCGGGCCTCGGCGGAGAAGGGCAGCCCGTCGTCCTCGGCGCCGGTGCCGCCGGGGTCGAGGAAGGTGTCGAGGGCGTCGGCCAGCGAGATCACCTCGGCCGGGTCGACGCCCTCGACGGCGGCGGCGAGCCGCTGGTCGGCGTCCGCGCTCTCCTCCCCCGGGCGGTGCACGAGCAGCCGGGCGCGGCGGCCGAGCAGGGCCAGGTCGCGGGGGCCGATCCGCCAGCGGGGGCCGGTGAGGAGCCGGACGAGCGAGGCGTTGGCCCCGGGGTCCTGGAGGACCTCGCAGACGGCGACCAGGTCGGCGACCTCGGGCAGGTGGAGCAGCCCGGACAGGCCGACGACCTCGACCGGCACGTCACGGGCGACCAGGGCGGCCTGGAGGGCGGGGAAGTCGGTGGCGGTGCGGCACAGGACGGCGATCTCGCCGGGCGGGGTGCCGGTGCGGACGAGGTGGGCGAGGGAGTCGGCGATCCAGTCGATCTCCTCGGCGTGGGTCGGCAGCAGCGCGATCCGCACGCCGCCGTCCCGCTCGGCGCCGGGCGCGGGCCGCAGCGCCTCCACGCCCGCGTGCATCGCGCGCAGCGGGGCGGCGAGGCCGTTGGCGAGGTCGAGCAGGCGCCCGCCGCTGCGCCGGTTCTCGGAGAGCGCGAAGCGGGTGGCGGGGGTGCCGTCGGCGTGCGGGAAGTGCTCGGGGAAGTCGTCCAGGTTGGCGACGGACGCGCCGCGCCAGCCGTAGATGGCCTGGCAGGGGTCGCCGACGGCGGTGACGGCGTGCCCGGTGCCCTGCCCGAAGAGGCAGGAGAGCAGCAGCCGCTGGGCGACGGAGGTGTCCTGGTACTCGTCGAGGAGCACCACCCGGAACTCCTCGCGCAGGATCGCGCCGACCTCGGGCCGGGTGGTGGCGAGCTCGGCGGAGAGCGCGATCTGGTCGCCGAAGTCGAGCAGGTCGCGGGAGCGCTTGGCTGCGCGGTAGCGCACGACAAGGTCGAGGAGCTCGCGCCGCGCGCTCGCCGCCTCGGGGAGTTTGCGCAGGTCGGCGTTGGTGAGCTTGGCGCCGGCCAGCTCGGCGAGCAGCTCGGTGTCGTAGCCGAGGAGGCGCTCGGGCGGGACGAGGTGCTCGGCGAGCTCGGCGTCGAGCGCGAGGAGGTCGCCGACGAGGGTGGGGAAGGAACGGGTGAGCGCCGGGTACGGGCCGGGGGCCTCGCGCAGCACGCGCGCGGCGAGCTGGTAGCGGGTGGCGTCGGCGAGCAGCCGGGAGGTGGGCTCCAGGCCGATGCGCAGGCCGTGGTCGGTCAGGAGCTGCCCGGCGAAGGCGTGGTACGTGGAGATGCGGGGCTCGCCCGGCGGCTCGTCGGGGTCGAGGACGTCCGGGTCGGTGACGCCGGCGCGGACGAGGGCGGTGCGGACGCGCTCGGCGAGCTCGCCGGCGGCCTTGTTGGTGAAGGTGAGGCCGAGGACCTGCTCGGGGGCGACCTGACCCGTGCCGACCAGCCAGACCACCCGGGCGGCCATCACCGTGGTCTTGCCGGAACCGGCTCCGGCCACGATGACCTGCGGGGCGGGCGGCGCGGTGATGCAGGCCGTCTGCTCCGGGGTGAACGGGATGCCGAGCAGCTCCTTGAGCTGCTCGGGGTCGGTGATGCGTGCGGTCACCCGGAAGAGGCTAACGGGGCGCACCGACAGTCCGGGCCGGGTGCGGTGACCGCCGGGCGGGGGCCCGGGTGGGGCGCGGGGAGGTTACGCCCCCGGTACGTGCCTGGTCAGGCGGGGGTGCCCTGGTCGAGCTTGGTGAGGTCCACGGTCTGGTCGGGCGGCGGAGTGACGACCCTCACGGGCTTGTCGTACTCGGAGAGGACCACGTTGCCGGGGTCGGCGCCGCCCGTCCTCACCGTCCTCAGGATGTAGGGCTTGCCGCGCTCGGAGACGGAGACGGTGGTCTGCTCCGCGCCGGCGCCGGTCGTCTTCCGCTTCACCAGGGTGGCGACGGGGGTGCCCCGCACCTCGCCGTCCGGGCCGCGGACCAGGCCGGTGCGCTGTTCCTTGTTCCGGCCGAGGTCGGCGAGGAGGGACTTCAGGTCGCAGACGCTGCCGAGGTCCTCGGTGCCGGGCTGCCCCTGGGCGATCTTCAGCCAGCGGCCCTTGAGGAGCTCGATCGTCGCGTCGATCTGCGCGGGCGGCATGCCCTGGGAGGTCATCGAGGCGCGCCAGAAGGCCTCGTCGCCCTTCATGTAGGTGAGGTCGCCGGTCCGGCGGAGTTCGGCGGCGCCGTGCCGGAGCTTGATCGTGCCGGTGCACTCGCTCTTGTCGCTGACCCGGAAGTCCACGTCCAGCGGCTGCCCGCCCGAGGAGACCCGGCCGGTCATGCGCAGCGAGTGCGCGGACCGTGTGGCGGCGACGGCCTTCTCGGCGATCTCGTCGGCGGACAGGCCCTTGAAGGGGTCGGGCGTGGGCGGGGTCGGGGTCGGCGAGGGGCTCGGAGCCCGTACGGAGGCGGGTGGGGGCGCGGCGGCGAACGCGGGGGCGGCCGGGCTCGCGTGGGCGGCGGGGGCCAGGGCGACGGGCGCGGCACCGACCAGCGCGGTGCACAGGACGGCGGTGGCGGTGCGGAGCCGGGTGGTCTGGGACGCCATGCGGGCCTCCTCGCGGGCTTCTCCCCGAAGTTCCAGCGTGCCGGAGGGGCCGGGGCCCCGCTACTCCACGACCTGGCGGCCCTCCGGGCGGGCGCTGCACGAGGCGCGGAAGGAGCAGGTCGTGCAGTGCTGCCCGGCGGTGGGCGTGAAGCGCTCGTCGAGGACGCGGCCGGCCGCGGTGGCGAGGAGGTCGCCGATCCACTCGCCGTCCGGCGGCTCCTGCGCCTGCACCTTCGGCAGGGCGTCACCGCCCTCCTTCTTGGGCGCGGCCTGGCGCAGGTGGACGAGCTCGGCGCCGCCGGGTTCGGGAGTGCGCCCCCCGAAGACCTCGTCGACCGCGCCCTCGCGGACGGCGAGCTGGTAGACGGCGAGCTGCGGGTGGTGGGCGACCTCGTCCCTGGTGGGCGCGGACTTGCCGGTCTTGAAGTCGACGACGTAGGCGCGGCCCTGCTCGTCGGCCTCGACGCGGTCCATGGAGCCGCGGATGCGCACCTGGTACGGGCCGGCGCCCAGGGTCACGTCGAACTCGTGCTCGGTCGCGGCGGGCGTGCGGCCCGCGCCCCGGTCCATCACGTGCCAGCGCAGGAAGCGCTCCAGGGCGATCCGGGCGTTCCGCTTCTCCTGCGCCGACTTCCAGGGCGCGTCGAAGGCGAGCGCGTCCCAGACGGAGTCGAGCCGGGCCATGAGGACGTCGAGGTCGGCCGGGGTGCGGCCGGAGGCGACCTCGTCGGCGAGGACGTGCACGACGTTGCCGAAGCCCTGGGCGGCGGTCGCCGGGGCGTCCGCCTTGACCTCGCGGCCCAGGAACCACTGCAGGGCGCAGGTGTGGGCGAGCTGGTCGAGGGCGGAGCCGGAGAGCGCGACGGGGCGGTCCCGGTCGCGCAGCGGCACCTCGCTGCGGGTCGGCTCGGCCAGGCCCCACCAGCGGTCGGGGTGGGCGGCCGGGACGAGCGGGTTGCCGTCCTCGTCGGTGAGGGCGGCGAGGGTCGCGAGGCGTTCGGCGGCGGCGGCGCGCAGCTCGGGCGAGGCGGCCGGGTCGACGGTGGTGGCGCGCAGCTCGGCGACGAGCGCGGCGACGGCGAGGGGGCGGCGGGGGCGGCCGGTCACCTCCTTCGGCTCGACGCCGAGCTCGGTGAGGAAGCGGGAGGGCTGGTCGCCGTCCTCGGCGGGGGCCTTGACGGCGGTGACGACGAGGCGGTCGCGGGCGCGGGTGGCGGCGACGTAGAAGAGCCGGCGCTCCTCGGCGAGCAGCGCGCCGGGGGTGAGCGGCTCGGCGAGGCCGTCCCGGCCGATCCGGTCCGCCTCCAGAAGGGAACCGCGCCGGCGCAGGTCGGGCCAGAGGCCCTCCTGCACGCCGGCGACGACGACGAGGCCCCACTCCAGTCCCTTGGAGCGGTGCGCGGTCATCAGGCGTACGGCGTCGGGGCGGGTGTGGCGGCGGGTGAGGGTGTCGGCGGCGATGTCCTGCGCGTCGAGTTCCTCCAGGAAGTTCAGCGCGCCGCGCCCGCCGACCCGGTCCTCGGCGCGCGCCGCCGTCTCGAACAGCGCGCACACCGCGTCCAGGTCCCGGTCCGCGTTCCGCCCGGCGGGGCCGCCCCGGAGCGAGGCCCGCTCCAGCCGCCCGGGCCACGGCGTCCCGGTCCACAGCAGCCACAGCGCCTCTTCCGCGGTCCCCCCGGCGGCCAGCTTGTTCCGCGCCGCCCGCAGCAACTCCCCGAGCCGCCGCGCCCCCCGCGCGTACGTCTGATCATGCGCGACCAACCGCTCCGGCTCCGCCACCGCCCGCGCCAGCAACACGTCCGACGGCGCCGGCACCCGGTTCCCCCCGGCCCGCTCCTCATCCCGCAGGGCCCGCCCGAGCCGCCGCAGATCGGCCGGGTCCATCCCCCCGAGCGGCGAGGCGAGCAGCGCGACGGCGGTCTCGGTGTCGAGCCAGGGGGTGGGGTCAGCGGCGAGGTCGGTGCCGGGCGCGGCGGCGGGGGCGGTGCCGGGCGCACTGAAGTCGGGGTCGGTGCCGGGCCCGCCGGCGGCGGGGGCGTCGGGCGCGGGGCCTGTCTGCGGCACGTCGCCGGCGGGGACGTCGGGCCCGCGGCCCGCGTCGGCGGCGGAAGACGCGTCGGGGACGCGACCGTCCCCAGCGGGGGCAGTTCCGGGCCCCTGGCCCGGGCCCGCCTCTCCGTCGGCAGGCGCGGCGACACCTGCGTCGCCCTCGCCGCCGCCGTCCCCCGCGGCGACGGTCCCGGCCCCGGCGGGGGAGGTGACGCCGACGTCACCCTCAACGCCACCATGGGCGGACGCAGCCCCGCCGAGGGCAGGGGCCTCCAGGCCCTGCCCCGCGCCCGGCGCCGCGTCAGCGAGCGCCTGGGAGACACCGGGCGTGGGGCCCTCGTCCTGGCTGGTCGGTGCGTCGAAGACGCTGCCGTCCGCCGCACCCGCCACGCCTCCGGCGGGCGCAGCCCCGCCATGCGCCGCACGCTCGGCCCCCGGGCCCTCGCCCGCGTCCGGCAGCGGGCCCGCGGGGTCCTCGCCCGCGGCCGGCGCCGCGCCGGACGTCCCCTCGCCCGCCGCGGTCGCTGCCGCGCGGAGGGCGAGGAGGAGGGGGGCGACGGCGGGTTCGTGGCGGAGGGGGGTGTCGGCGGCGTCGGTTTCGACCGGGACGCCGGCGGAGGTGAGGGCGCGGCGGAGGGCGGGGAGGGGGGCGGCGGAGCGGGTGAGGACGGCCATGTCGTGCCAGGGGACGCCGTCTTCGAGGTGGGCGCGGCGGAGGAGGTCGGCGATGTTGTCGGTCTCCGTGGAGGGCGTCGGGTACGTGTGGACCTCGACGCGGCCGCCCTCCCGGACCGGGGCCAGGGCGCGGTGGGCGCGGACGCGGTCCGCGGGGAGGCGCGGCAGGGGCATGCGCTGGGTGAGCAGGCGGGTGGAGGCGAGGAGCGCGGCGCCGGAGCGGCGGGAGGTGTCCAGGACGCGCACCGCGGCGCCGAAGGTCGCCGGGAAGTCGAGGATGCCGTTCACGTCGGCGCCGCGGAAGGCGTAGATGGACTGGTCCGGGTCGCCGAAGGCGACCACCGTCGCGGCGGTGCCGGCCGTGAGCCCGCGCAGCAGCCGGACCTGCGCCGGGTCGGTGTCCTGGTACTCGTCGACGAAGACCGCGTCGTACCCGGGCAGGGTCCCGGGCGCGGCGGACTCCGTGAGCAGCACGGCCCGGTGGACCAGCTCGGTGTAGTCCAGGACGCCCTGGAGGTCCATCACGTCGAGGTACTCGGCGAGGAAGCCCGCCGCCGCGCCCCAGTCGGGCCGGCCGACCCTGCGGGCGAAGGCACCGAGCGCCTCGGGCCCCAGGCCCAGCTCGCGGGAGCGCGCGATGACCGCGCGGACCTCGTCGGCGAACCCGCGCGTCGTCAGGCAGGCCCGCAGCTCGTCGGGCCAGCGGACGTGCCCGAGCCCCAGTTTCGCCAGGTCGATCTGGCCGGCCAGCAGCTCCCGTACCGCCAGGTCCTGCTCGGGACCGGACAGCAGCCGCAGCGGTTCCGCGAACAGGTCGGCGTCCTGGTGGGCGCGGACCAGCGCGTAGCAGTACGAGTGGAAGGTGGTGGCCTGCGGCGGGCGCCGCCCGCCCAGCCGGGCCGCCATCCGGTCGCGGAGTTCCACCGCCGCCTTGCGGCTGAAGGTGAGCACGAGCAGCCGCTCCGGGTCCGCCCCGGCCTCCACCCGCGCCGCGACCGCCTCGACCAGCGTCGTCGTCTTGCCGGTGCCCGGCCCGGCGAGGACCAGAAGTGCTCCGTCCGTGTGCTCAACCACCGCCCGCTGGCTTGCGTCAAGCACAGGGGGCCGCACCGGTGCCGGCACGGCCCGCACCAGCCGGTACGCACCGGGGCCCCGCGTGTGCCGAAGGGTGGAGGAGGAAGTCACGTGGGTCGCCGGTCCTGCTGCTGCTCGGTCTGTCGGGTGCGTGTGCGCGCACTGCCTCGCGCCGGGTTCCGCCGGGGGGCCCGCCCCGGAGCCCGTACCGAGCGAGGAGTGCTCGCGTGAGGAGTGCGACCCTCGACGTTACGCGATGGGCGGCGCGGAACCCGCGCCTCGCCGCACCCTCATTCCTCCGCCGGCCCGCCCTCCGCCCCGCCGTCCCAGCGGGCGCGCCGCATGTCGAGGCGTGGCGGGCCGCCGCCCGCCGGGCTGCGCAGCGGCGTGCCCTCCGCGCGGTAGTGACCGAGCGCACGCCGCTCGTGACCCGGCAGCGGCACCCCGTCCGCCCGCACCACGCGCCACCACGGCACCGCGCTGCCGTACAGCGCCATCGCGCGGCCCACCTGACGGGGGCCTCCCTCGCCCAGCCACTCGGCGACGTCGCCGTAGGTCATCACCCGGCCGGGCGGGATCTCCTCGGCGACCTGAAGGACCCGTTCCGCGTACTCCGGCAGCTCGGGCAGCTCCTGCGTCTCCATTCGGCCCATCCTGCCTCACCCCACCGACAACCCCCTGATGCCTCCGAACGGGCCCTCTTCGTGCCACCATCGTGCGGGCGGTGACTGGTGATACGAGATCAAGAACAAACGACGACGACAGACCCGACGACGGACCCGGCGACAAACCCGGCGACAGACCCCGCGACCCACGCGACCCACGCGACGACAGACCCGACCACGGATCCGACGGCGACCCGGCATGCAGAGACGGACATGGTGATGGCGCACGACAGGCCACCGGAGCGTGCTCCCGAGCACGCTCCCGAGCGCGTGTCCGGCGACGAGCCGCTGCTCGCCGCGCGCGTGCACCGGCCGTCCGACCTGATGCGGCTGCTCATCGGCGTGCTCGCCATCGCCCTCGTCCTCGGCATCGCCGCCTTCGCCCACGGCACCACCTCCGGTCTCGAACAGGACATCAACAAGGGCGCCGGCGGCGCCCCCGACGTCTTCGTCAAGATCGCCGGCCTGGTGTCCTCGATCGCCGTCCTCCTCGTCCCCGTCGCCTTCGCCATCGAGCGCCTGGTGAAGCGGGACGGGCTGCGCATCGCCGACGGCGTGCTCGCGGCCGTGCTCGCGCACGGCGTGACGCTGGCCACGGACCTGTGGGTGGCGCAGGCCGCGCCCGGCACCATCCAGGACGCGCTGACCCAGCCGCAGTCCGGCGGCGGGCTCACCGACCCGGTGCACAACTACCTCGCGCCCGTCATCGCGTACATGACCGCCGTCGGCATGGCCCGGCGCCCGCGTTGGCGGGTGGTGCTGTGGGTGGTGCTGCTGCTCGACGCCTTCACCATGCTCGTCGCGGGCTACACCACCGCCTTCTCGATCATCCTCACCGTGCTGATCGGCTGGACCGTGGCCTACGGCACGCTGTACGCGGTCGGCTCGCCGAACGTCCGGCCGACCGGGCAGACCCTGCTCGCCGGCCTGCGCCGGGTCGGCTTCCGGCCGGTCACGGCGCTGCGCGCCGAGGGCGTGCCGGAGTCGGCCGACAGCGGGGACCGGGGCCGGCGCTACATCGTGACCCTGGAGGACGGGCCGCCGCTCGACGTCACCGTCGTCGACCGCGAGCAGCAGGCGCACGGCTTCTTCTACCGCGCCTGGCGCCGGCTCACCCTGCGCACGATCACCACCCGCCGTTCGATCGTCTCGCTGCGCCAGGCCCTGGAGCAGGAGGCGCTGCTCGCCTACGCGGCGATCGCGGCGGGCGCGAACGCGCCGAAGCTGATCGCCACCTCCGAGCTCGGGCCGGACGCGGTGATGCTCGTGTACGAGCACCTGGGCGGCCGGACCCTGGACTCGCTGGACGACGACGAGATCACCGACGAGCTGGTGCGCAGCGCGTGGCGCCAGGTGAAGGCGCTCCAGTCGCGCCGGATCGCGCACCGGAGGCTGGCGGGGGACGCGATTCTGGTGGATCGTTCCGGCAGGGTGATCCTCACCGATCTGCGCGGCGGCGAGATCGCCGCGGGCGATCTCGTGCTGCGGATGGACATCGCCCAGCTGCTCACCACCCTCGGTCTGCGGGTCGGCGCGGAGCGGGCGGTCGCGGCGGCCGTGGAGGTGCTCGGGCCGGACGCGATCGCCGACTGTCTGCCGCTGCTCCAGCCGATCGCGCTGAGCCGCTCGACCCGCGCCGAGCTGCGCCGGCTGGCCCGCGAGCGCTCCAAGCGGGAGCGCGAGGCGGTGCTCGCGGCCTCCGAGGCGGCCAAGCAGGCCCGGGCGGAGGCGCGGGCCCAGGCCAATCTGGAGACCGACCGGAAGGCGGCCCGGGCCGAGAAGCAGGCCGACAAGAAGGCGGAGAAGCGGGCGCTCGACGAGGCCCTGGACGAGGCCCGCGAGGAGGACCTGCTGGCGCAGATCCGCCAGCAGGTGCTGCTGATCCGGCCGCAGGCGCCGGTGGAGCCGGTCCGTCTGGAGCGCATCAAGCCGCGCACCCTGGTCTCGCTGATCGCGGGCGCGGTCGCCGCGTACTTCCTGCTCTCTCAGATCGCCCGGACCCCGCTGTCCACGATCAGCGAGGCGGACTGGCGCTGGGTGGCGGCGGCGGTGTTCTTCTCCGCGCTCAGCTACGTGGCGGCGGCGATGAGCCTGCTCGGCTTCGTGCCGGAGCGGGTCGGGTTCTGGCGGACGGTGGTGGCGCAGGTCGCCGGTTCGTTCGTGAAGATCGTCGCCCCGGCGGCGGTCGGCGGCGTCGCCCTGAACACGCGCTTCCTCCAGCGCTCGGGCGTGCGCCCGGGGCTCGCGGTGGCGAGCGTCGGCGCCTCGCAGCTCTTCGGTCTCGGCGCGCACATCCTGCTCCTGCTGGCCTTCGGCTATCTGACGGGGACGGAGAAGTCGCAGTCCTTCACCCCGTCCAGGACGGTGATCGCGGGGCTCCTGACGGTCGCGGTGCTGGTCCTGGTGGTCACGGCCATCCCGTTCATGCGCAAGTTCGTCTCGACCCGGCTGCGCTCGCTGTTCGCGGGCGTGGTGCCGCGCATGCTGGACGTGCTCCAGCGCCCGCTGAAGCTGCTCACCGGCATCGGCGGCATGCTGCTGCTCACCGGCGCCTTCGTCTTCTGCCTGGACGCGTCGGTGCGCGCCTTCGGGCACGGGGACGTCACCATCAGCTACGCGAGCGTGGCCGTGGTCTTCCTCGCGGGCAACGCGCTGGGGTCGGCGGCGCCGACGCCGGGCGGTGTCGGGGCGGTGGAGGGCGCGCTGACCTTCGGTCTGGTGGCGGTCGGCCTGCCGATCGAGGTGGCCACGCCGGCGGTGCTGCTGTTCCGTCTGCTGACGCTGTGGCTGCCGGTGCTGCCGGGCTGGATCTGCTTCAACTGGCTGACGAAACGGGAAGCGCTGTAAGCGGGAGCGGGAGCGGGATGCGCTCCCGCGGTACGGGGCGGGGGCGCCGCCACCGGGCCCCGGCCGTCCGTCGTACGCCGAGCCCCCGGGGTCATCGAACCCCAAGGCCCGGCCCCACCCCGGGCCCGTAACGCCACCGCCCCGCCACCCGCTTGGCCCACCTCCCGCGCGGGCCCACGGCGGGCGGCACACGATGGGATCATGCCGATCTCCGTCGCCCAGCGCACCGCCCGGCGCGCCGCCCTGCTGACCGCGACCGCCCTGCTCACCGCGACCGCCGGGTGCTCCGACGACGGGGGGAAGGCCTCGGCCCCCGAGTCGAGCGGGGCCAGGGCCACCGGGCTCGACGGGCTCGCGGCGCAGAAGCTGGAGTGGTCCGCGTGCCTGCCGCCGTCCCCGGCCGAGGGCGGCGGTCCCGCGCCGACTCCGCTGCCCGGCGGGACGCCCTGGGAGTGCGCCTTCATGACGGCGCCGCTCGACTACGCCAAGCCCGACGGCGAGACCGTCGACCTGGCCCTGATCCGCGCCAAGGCCGCCGCCCCCGACAAGCGCATCGGCTCCCTGATCTTCAACTTCGGCGGCCCCGGCGGCTCCGGCGTCACCGGACTGCCCGGCTTCGCCGGCGACTTCGAGTCCCTGCGCTCCCGCTACGACCTGGTCTCCTTCGACCCGCGCGGGGTCGGTCGCAGCGTGCCCGTCGAGTGCGAGGACGACAAGGAGCTCGACGCCTACTACGCCCTCGACTTCACGCCCGACGACGCCGCCGAGGAGAAGACCCTCTCCGAGGCGCAGCAGGGCTACGCGGACGGCTGCGAGCAGAACGCCGGCAGCCGGCTCCCGCACGTCGGCACCGAGAACGCGGCCCGCGACATGGACCTGATGCGCCGGGTCCTCGGCGACGACAAGCTGCACTACTTCGGCATCTCGTACGGCACCGAACTCGGCGGGGTCTACGCCCACTTGTTCCCGAAGAACGTGGGCCGGGCGGTCTTCGACGCCGTCGTCGACCCGAGCGCGGGCGTGGTCGCCGGCGCACTCGGGCAGACCAAGGGCTTCCAGCTCGCCCTGGACAACTTCGCCCAGGACTGCGTGAAGCGGGGCGACGCGTGCCGGCTGCCCGGGTCGAGCGTCGCCGGGATCGAGGGCTTCATCACCGATCTGCTGGCCGAGCTGGACGCCGAGCCCATCGCGGGCATCGGGGACCGCAAGCTCACCCAGACCCAGGCCACCAACGGCATCGCGCAGGCGCTGTACTCCAAGGAGTTCTGGCCCTATCTCGAACAGGGCCTCGACGAGGCCGACGGCGGCAACGGCGCCCTGCTCCTCGCCCTGTCGGACTCCATGAACGGGCGGAACCAGAACGGCAGTTACAGCAACATCCAGTCCGCGAACGCCGCCATCAACTGCGTGGACTTCAAGGAGCGCTACACCCTGGGCCAGGCCAAGGAGCACCTCCCGGAGTTCCGCAAGGCCTCCCCTGTCTTCGGCGACTTCATGGGCTGGGCGCTGGCCAGTTGCGGCCAGTGGCCGGTGCCCGGCGGCTGGGAGCACCCCGACGTCTCGGCTCCCGGCTCCGCGCCCATCCTGGTCATCGGCAACACCGGCGACCCGGCGACCCCGTACGAGGGCGCCCGCGCCATGGTGGACGCCCTCGGCAAGGGCGTCGGCGTGGAACTCACGTACCGGGGGCAGGGACACGGCGCCTACAGCAGCGGCGACCGGTGCGTGAAGGCCGCGACCGACGCGTACCTCCTGAACGGCAAGGTCCCCGCCTCCGGAACCGTCTGCCCCTGACCACACGGCGCCCGACCACACGGCACCTGCCCATCGGCACCTGCCCCCTCGCCCCCGACCGTCCGCCATAGGATGGCGGTCCGGTCCGGATCAGGGGGAGGCGCCCGGTGCGCTCAGTGATACGTACGGGGGCCGCCGTCGGCCTCGCCGCAGTGCTCGCCACGGGGTGTACGGCCCCGGGCGGGACCGGGCCGGGCGGCGCGCCGAGCTCCGCCCCGGCGGCCGGTGACGCCAAGCCCTCCGCTTCCGCGCCGACCGCCACCGCCTCGCCCGACGGGCCGCGGCTGCCGGCGGCGCTCACCGGGCAGCGCCCCGACTGGCGGCGCTGCACCGCCCCGGAGGGCGGCGAGGCCCCGGGCTCCGCCTGGCGCTGCGCCACGGTGAAGGTGCCGCTCGACTACGCGAAGCCGGACGGGCCCACCCTGCCGATCGCACTCATCCGCAAGGAGGCCGGCGCCAAGGACGCCCGGCTCGGCTCGCTGCTCTTCAACTTCGGCGGCCCCGGCGGATCGGGCGTCGACATCCTGCCGCGCGGCGCCGCCGAGTACACCGCCCTCGGCACCCGCTACGACCTGGTCTCCTTCGACCCGCGCGGGGTCCAGCGCAGTTCCGGCGTCGTGTGCCGGGACGACGAGGAGCAGGCGAAGGCCGAGCGGACCGTCGACTACACGCCCGAGACGGCGGCCGAGGAGAAGGCCTTCCGCGCCGACGCGGTCGCCTTCGGGGAGGGCTGCGAGCGCCGCTCCGGCACCGTCCTGCCGTACACCACGACCAGCAACACCGCCCGGGACATGGACCTCATCCGGCAGGTCCTCGGCGACCGGAAGCTGAACTACTTCGGCATCTCGTACGGCACCCAGCTGGGCGCCGCCTACGCGCACCTGTTCCCGAAGAACGTGGGCCGGATGGTGCTCGACGCGGTCGTCGACCCGACCGCGGACTCCGTGGGCCACGCCCGCAACCAGACCGTCGGCTTCCAGCGCGCGCTCGACAACTATCTGACCTCCACCGGGCAGGACCCCAAGGAGGGCACGCGGCGGATCGTCCGGCTCCTGGAGCGGCTCGACCGCAAGCCCCTCGCCGTCGGCGACCGCAGGCTCAACGACTCGCTCGCGCTCACCGGCGTGGTCATGCCGCTCTACTCGCAGCAGAACTGGCCGCTGCTCACCTCGGCGCTCGCCAAGGCGGAGAACGGCTCCGGCGCCGAGCTCCTCTCGCTCGCCGACTGGTACAACGACCGGGACGCGAACGGCCACTACGCGACGCAGTCCCACGCGCAGCGGGCGATCTCCTGCGCCGACTCCGCCGAGCGGCCCACCCTCGACCAGGCGCGGGCGCTGCTGCCCGAATTCCGACGCCTCTCCCCCGTGTTCGGCCCCTTCCTGGCCTGGGACACGGCCGGCTGGTGCGCCGACTGGCCGGTCGAGGGCGAGGCCGACCGGCCCTCGGTGAGCGCCCCGGGCGCGGCCCCGGTGCTGGTCGTCGGCACCACGGGCGACCCGGCCACCCCGTACGAGGGCGCCGAGCGGATGGCGAAGGCGCTCGGCCCGGGCGTGGGCGTGCTGGTCACCAACAAGGGCGAGGGCCACGGCGCCTACGGCTCGGCGGCCTGCGCGACCAGGACGATCGACGCGTATCTGCTCCAGGGCACGGTGCCGGCGTACGGCAAGACCTGCGGATAGCGGGGGCCGGCCCGGCACGCACGAGGGCCCCCGGACCTGACGGGCAGGTCCGGGGGCCCTCACGCGTGTGCGCCGGCCGCGCGGCGCGTGTGCCGACGGCCTAGTAGACGGGCTTCTCCGGCTCGATCTGGTTGACCCAGCCGATCACGCCGCCGCCGACGTGCACCGCGTCCGCGAAGCCCGCGGACTTGAGCACGGCGAGGACTTCCGCACTGCGGACACCCGTCTTGCAATGCAAGACGATCTTCTTGTCCTGCGGGAGGTCCTGGAGGGCGTTGCCCATCAGGAACTCGTTCTTCGGGATCAGACGGGCGCCCGGGATGGAGACGATCTCGTACTCGTTCGGCTCGCGGACGTCGATGATGTCGATGTTCTCGCCGTCGTCGATCCACTCCTTGAGCTGCTTCGGAGTGATCGTGGAGCCGAGCGCCGCCTCCTGGGCCTCCTCGGACACGACGCCGCAGAAGGCCTCGTAGTCGATGAGCTCGGTGACGGTCGGGTTCTCGCCGCAGACCGCGCAGTTCGGGTCCTTGCGGACCTTCACCTGGCGGTACTGCATCTCCAGGGCGTCGTAGATCATCAGACGGCCGACCAGCGGCTCGCCGATGCCCGCGAGGAGCTTGATGGCCTCGTTGACCTGGATGGAGCCGATGGACGCGCAGAGCACGCCCAGGACGCCGCCCTCGGCGCAGGACGGGACCATGCCCGGCGGCGGCGGCTCCGGGTAGAGGCAGCGGTAGCAGGGACCGTGCTCGGACCAGAAGACCGAGGCCTGGCCGTCGAAGCGGTAGATCGAGCCCCACACGTACGGCTTGTTCAGCAGCACGCAGGCGTCGTTGACCAGGTAGCGGGTGGCGAAGTTGTCCGTGCCGTCGACGATCAGGTCGTACTGACCGAAGATGTCCATCACGTTGTCGGCCTCGAGCCGCTCCTCGTGCAGGACCACGTTCACGTACGGGTTGATGCCGAGGACGCTGTCGCGCGCCGACTCGGCCTTGGAGCGGCCGATGTCGGCCTGGCTGTGGATGATCTGGCGCTGCAGGTTCGACTCGTCGACCTCGTCGAACTCCACGATGCCGAGGGTGCCGACACCGGCCGCGGCCAGGTACATGAGCGCGGGGGAGCCTAGACCGCCGGCGCCCACACAGAGCACCTTGGCGTTCTTCAGCCGCTTCTGTCCGTCCATCCCGACATCCGGGATGATCAGGTGACGGGAGTACCTGCGGACCTCGTCAACGGTGAGCTCGGCAGCCGGCTCGACCAGGGGTGGCAGCGACACGGAGACCTCATCAATACAGCTGGTCGGGATGTCAGTACGACTTTTCTTCTCCGCACAACACTGCCACGCCCCTTCTCATTCCGAGACACCCCGTCCGATACGCGAGACGATTTCGTCCCAGTAGCCGGGCAGGGAGTGGAATGGACCGGTTTGTCCGGGGCCGCCCCGGCGGTCGGTCATGAAGACCGTGCCCGCCCCCTGCCAGCGGGCGATCCGCAGCGCCTCGTCCAGATGGGTGCGGGGCACCCCGTGCACCAGGTGGACGAACTTCCCCGCCGGATAGTCGGCGGTCCACTCCGCCACCTGCGACCAGCGGTAGTCGGTCCAGGCACCGGAGAAGGTGACCAGCTGGTCGGCGGCCTCCGCGTAGCCCGGGTACGGATGGGTGCCGTGCCCCAGGACGAGGTGCGCCTCGCCGTCCCGCAGCGCCTCCAGGGTGGCCGAGATCCGGCGCACGCCCGGCAGGTCGGCCCGGTCGGCGGGCGCCCGGTCCAGGTAGAAGCCGTCCGCCTTGTACCAGTCGAGGAACCGCTGCGCGTCCGCGACCAGGTCGCCGAAGGGCCGCGAGCCGTGCGCCAGGTCCAGGTGCCCGAGCACCCGGACCCCGGCGTTGCGCAGCTTCCCGGCGGCCTCCAGGCAGTGCGGGTCGGGCCGCTCGCCGGGCCCCTCCGCGACGTTGAGCACGGCCCAGTGGACGGGGGTGCCGGGGCGGGTCAGCTCGGCCCACTCGACGGGCGCGAGGAGGGGGTGGGCGTAGCCGGGGACGCCCACCCCCATCTCGGTGACCGTCCCGGTGCCGGGGGCGGTCAGATGCGACATGCCGCCTCCATCCAGATGTCGGCGAGCGACTCCTCCAGATTGATCCGGGGCCGCCAGCCGAGCCGGTCGCGGGCGGTGCGCACGTCCGCCTGCTGCCAGGGCCCGCAGCCGTCGGGGTACGGGTAGGGGGCGGCGGCGAGCTGCTCGGCGATGGTCGCCTCGGTGCGGGGGGCGCCGATCACCGGGCGCGGCGGCGGTCCGTCGACCTCGTGCAGCTGGCCCGCGTAGCCGGCGACCCGGGCGAGCACGGCGGCGGCGTCGCGCAGCTTGACCGCGCGGCCGGTGCCGATGTTGACCACGCCCTGGGCGGCGGAGAGCGAGGCCGCGTGCACGGCCCGGGCCACGTCGCGCACGTCCACGAAGTCGCGCTGCACGCCGAGGCCGCTGAGCTTGAGCTCGCCGTCCCCGGCCTGGATCGCCCGGCGCATCGCCTCGGCGAGCCGGCCCAGCGGGGAGCCGGCCGGGGTGCCGGGGCCGACCGGCGAGAAGACCCGCAGCACGACCGCGTCCAGGCCGGAGCCGAGGACGAGTTCGGTGGCGGCGAGCTTGGACACGCCGTACGGGCCGCCGGGCCGCGGCACCGCGTCCTCGGCGGTCGAGGAGCCGGGCTGGCTGGGCCCGTACTCGGAGGCGCAGCCGACCTGGACCAGGCGGGCGCCGCAGCCGCTGCGGCGCAGGGCCTCGCAGACGGTGGCGACGGCGACGGTGTTGTGCCGGGTGAGGTCGCGGGCGCCGCCGCGGGTGGCGCCCGCGCAGTTCACGACGACTCCGGGGTGGACGGCGTCGAGGAAGCGGGTGAGCGCGCCGGGGCTGCCGGTCGCGAGGTCGAACCGGACGTCGGCGTCGTCGCCGCGGCCCAGGGCGGTGAGGTGCACCGCCGGGTCGGCGAGCAGCCGGTCGGCGACGAACCGTCCGATGAATCCGTTGGCTCCGAGCAGCAGCACCCTCATCGTGCGGCCCCTTCGTGCCGACCGGCCGTGGTGCGGGATCGGGGTGTCATGTCTCTTGCTTCTCCTTCGGAGGTGTCACGGGGAGGGGGTGCGCCCGCGGCGTCGGCTCCGCGGGTGCACGGGCGGGAGTGGGGGGGTGGGGTGTGCGCGCGGTTCACGCGTGGGCCGAGGCGCGCGAGAGGGCCTCGGTGGCATGGGTGAGCAGGACGAGTGCGGCGCAGCCGCAGACCAGGGCGGGCAGGGCGGCGGGGCCGCCGTGCGCGACGAGCGCGCGGACCGGGGCGCCGAGGACGTCGAGTCCGGGGAGCCGGGCGGCGAGGACGCTCGCCAGGGCGAGGGCCTCGGCGGCGCAGGCGGCGCCGAGGCCGCGGGCGGCGCTCTCGGCGAAGCCGTGGACGGCGAGCAGCCGGGCGGTCAGGAGCAGCGCGCCGAGCGCGAGGGCACCGGGGTGGAAGCCGGTGAGGACGAGGAGTCCGGCGAGCCCGGCGAGGTGCAGGGCGACGGTGCCGAGGAGGAGGGGGCGGGCGCCGGCCGCGAAGTCGGCGAGGCCGCGGCTGGCGGCGAGCCGGCGGCGGGCCCGTACGGCGAAGAGGTGGGCGCACCAGGCGGCGGGGGCGACGGACAGGGCGAGGGCGAGCAGCGGCGCGGTGTCGAGGGTCCAGTCGTCCGGGCGTCCTGCCGTGCCGTCCAGGACGGTGGTGACGACCGGTCCGGTGTCGGGCCCGCCGCGCAGCAGCTGGTCGAGCAGTCCGTCGCCGGCCGCCGCGTAGGCGAGCAGGCCGAGGATCCACAGCGGTGCGGCGGTCGGCGGGCCGGCGGTGACCCGCAGGGGGCCGCGGCGCACGGCGAGGAGGAGGGCGGCGAAGAGGCCGAGGGCGCCGAGCGCTCCGGCGGCGAGCCGGAGCCCGCCGGTGCCGAGGGCCAGTCCGAGGGTGGCGAGTCCGGCGACGGCGCCGGGCGCGCAGACGGTGAGCGCCCAGCTCGCGGGGCCGGGTCCGGGCGTGCGGCCGGTGTCGGTACGGGGCACGGCGGCCTCCCCGCGCGGGACGCGGGCGTACAGCTCCTCGGCGAGCGAGAAGACGTCCCGGTGGCGGAAGCGTGCGGCGGTGCGGTCGGTGACGCCGTGCGCCTCCAGGCCGGCGGCGATCTCCAGCGGGTCGACGGCCCGTTCGCACAGCTCGCGGTGGCGGTGCATCAGCGCCTTGACCGGGTCGGCGGGGCCGCGCCGGGGCCGCGCGGCCGGCTGCGGGGCCTGGGGACTCTGGGGGGCCCTCGGGGTCGCTGGGGTCCGCGGTGCGGCGGTGCCGGCCCGCTGAATCGCTTCGGCAGTCCCGGCCGGGAGCGGCTTCGGCTCGACGGCCGGGGTCGTGACGGCGGGCGCGGCGGCAGGTGCCGGGACGGGGGCGGTGGCCGGGGCGGGCGCGGCCGACAGGTCGAGTCCGGCGTGCGGCGGCGCCGGGACGGCGCTCCGGGCGGTCCCGGTGGTGAGCGCCGCGCTGCTGAGGAGCGCCTCGGAGCGGGAGTCCCAGGGGCCGGGGCTGGTCGGTGCGGCGGGGCCGCGCATGGGTGTGCCTCCTTCATGCATCGGGGTCTCCCGCGCCGGCCGCCGCGGTGACCGGCTGGTCCGCCCAGCTGCCCGGCACGTGGGCCTCGGCCGGGTGGGCGAAGGGCACGCCGCTGGTGGTGCGGCGGCGGACCGGCGAGTGGGAGAGGAGTTCGAGGTAGATGCCGCGGAACGCCGCCAGGTTCTGTTCCACGGTGAACAGCTCCAGGGCGCGGGCGCGGGCGGCGGCGCCGAGCCGGTGCCGCCGGTCCGGGTCGCGCAGCAGCGCGAGGCAGGCGTCGGCGAGGGCCTTGGGGTTGCGCGGCGGGACCACGAGTCCGGTGCCGCCGATGACCTCGACGACGGCGCCGACGTCCGTGGAGACGGTGGCGCGGGCGCAGAACATGGCCTCGACGAGGCCGACCGGGAAGCCCTCGACGACGCTGGAGAGGACGACGACGGCGCTGGCCGCGTAGGCCTCCTCCAGGCTGGGGGCCTCGGGTCCGCCGAGCTCCTCGAAGGAGACCGGGTTCTCGCCGATGGCGTGCGCGCCGGCCGCCTCGTCGGGGAACAGCTGCTCGGCCAGGCCCCGGCAGTGCGCGAGGTACGCGGCGGCCCCGGCCTCGTGGACGGGCGCCGCGATGATCCGCAGCCGGGCGTCGGGCTGCTGCCGGCGCACCTCGGCGAAGGCGTGCAGCAGGGCGACGAGGTCCTTGGCGGGTTCGACCCGGCCGATCCAGGCGAGGGTGGTGGGGTCGCCGCTCTCCTCGTCCTCGCCGACCTCGGCGAAGCGCTCGGCGTCCATGCCGGGGTGGACGGTGCGCAGCCGGGACCGGTCGGCGCCGCACTTCTCCTGCCAGCGGCGGGCGTGCGCGTTGCCGGGGGTGAGCAGCGCGGCCTGCCGGTAGACCTCGCCGGCGAGCCGCCCGTGGAAGGCGGCGAGCAGGGCGCGGACGGGGGTGGCGAGGGGGGCGCCGGTGGCGGCGAGGTAGTGGGCGCGCAGCTGGACGCCGTACTCGGTGACGAGCAGCGGGGTGCCGAAGAAGCGTTTGGCCAGCAGGCCCGGGAGGGCGGCGGCGCCGGCGGAGGCGGCGTGGCAGAGGTCGACGAGCCCGAGGCCGCCGGCCGTGCCGCCGGGACCGTCGTCCTCGCCGTACCAGCCGAGCGAGAGCGGACGCAGGGCGCGCTCCAGCTGTTCGGCGAAGGCGAGCTGGTCGGGGACGGTGGCGGCGGCGAGGCTGCGGCGGGCGCCGGGGGCGCGGCAGGCGGCCTCCAGGATCCGCACGACGGACTCGGAGCGCAGTGCGGTGGCCAGTCCGGCGCTCTCGCGGGCGAGTTCGGCGAGGGCGTAGAGCCCGGCGGCGAAGCGCTCGGCGCCCTCGGTGCCGGGGCGGGCGGTGCCCTCGTCCCCGGCCTCGGGGGCGTCGGCGGCGCAGATGCCGGCGGCGAGCTCGCGGACGGCGTCCTCGAAGCGGCGCCGGTCGCGTCGTCCGTAGCCGCGGCCGCGGGCCCGGCCGGGGCCGCGGGTGTCGTCCTCGGGCGTCCACAGCGGGGCGGTGTGCACACCGCGCACGTTGGGCGGCAGCGGCACCCGGCCGGCCGCTTCCTGGGCGGCGTCGCGGCTCAGCGCGTAGAGGTCGAACTCGTGCGGGGCGAGCCCACGCACCAGCCGGTCGCACCAGAGTCCGGACTCGCCGGCGGCGAACGGATAGCCGCCCTCCGTGAGCAGTCCGATCCGCATGAGCACACCCCCGTTCTCCCGTGACGGCGGCCGCCGTTCGTCCGGCGACCCGCAGCGGGAAGAACGTAAGCGGACATCACGGGGGGATGATGGACGGTTGTCCGTCGCACCACCGGAAGGGGTGAATGCACGTAACTTTCCCGGACCGGTCGCGTTCCGTGGCGCTACGGATCGGTTCGGTCACGCTCCGTCAGGCCCGGGGGCGGGCCGGGAACGGGCCGGGGCAGCGGTCCCGGGTCGGGCCCGCGGGATCAACTCCCGGGATGCACCCAGGGGTTGGGGCGGCACTTGACGCCGTCGATGTCGAGCGACTTGGTCTGCTGCTGCATCACCGGGGCGAGCGCGCCGGGCGTGCGGCAGCTCACGTGGTTGTGGCCGAGCCGGTGCCCGACCTCGTGGTTGATGAGCATCTGCCGGTAGGCGTGCATGGCCTGCGGGCCGAAGGTCTCCGAACCCTGCGCCCAGCGGAAGGCGTTGATCATCACGCGCTCGGTGGAGGCGGAGTCGCAGGACACGTTGTCGACGGTGGTGTCCAGGCCGGACTTGCGGCACCAGTCGCCGGTGGTGCCGGGGCTGGCGAGGGTGATGACGAAGTCCGGGTCCCCGCTGGAGATCCGCTCGAAGGTCATCTCGCCCCGGCCGGCCCAGCTGCGCGGGTCGTTGAGGGTCTTCTGCACGGCCTGCGCGAACAGGGCGCCGTCGAGCCCGAGGCCCTGCTCCACGTCGATCCGGTAGCGGATCTTGCGGCCCTTGCCGGGCGCCTTGTCGAAGCCGGGCACGGCGTCGAACTTCCCGGAGCCGTGCAGCTTGGGGTCGACCGGGAACTGCCGCGCCATCAGTTCCTCGTACGAGGGCGGGGTGACGGGCGCGGTGGGCGTCCTGGCCGGGCGGTCGTCCGAGCGGGAGGCCGGGTTCTCGGCGCCGGCCCGGTCGGCGGGCCGGTCGGCCGCCCGGGACTGGGGCGCGTCGCCGCTCCCCCGCTCCGCGACCTGTCCGGCCACGACCACGGCGAGCACGGTGGTGATCGCGGCGGCGGCGACACCGGTCAGGGTGCGGCCGAGTCCGCCGGACCGCCCGGGGCGCCGCGCGTCGGCCTCCGGCTCGGGACCGGTGCCGGTCTCGGGGCCGGTCGGGTCCGGCCGCCCGGCGGCGGGCCGGGCCGTGCCCTCGCGGCGCGGTCCCGGCACATAGGGGGCCGCGGGGCGCCCGGGCTCCTCGTGGACGGGATGCCCGCCGCGTACGAAGGGGTCGGCGGCGTACGGGTCGTGCGGCCCCTGGGGGCGCGGGGTGCCGTGCACCGGCGTGTCGAAGAGGGGCGCGGGGCCGCGGCCCGGCGCGCCGTAGGCGGGGACGCCCCGCGGCGGGGTGCCGGGTCCGGGGTTCGCGGGGCGGGCGCCCTGGGGGCGCGGGGGCTGCGGGTACTGCGGCGCGCCCTGCGGCCGGGCGCCGCCCGGGTAGGGCGGCCGCTGGGGGGCCGGGGCCCGGTCGGCCTGCCGGGGGCCGGCGGCCGGGGGCTGCTGCTGGGGTGCCGGTGTCTCGCCGCGGCGGCGTCGCCCCGTGCCCGGCCCCGGCCTCGCGGCCTCCCGCTGTCCGGTGTCGGCCACCGGCGTCGCGGGCCCCTTGCGACTATGTCGTCCCACGGTCCGGCTCAGCTCCCGCCCTCGGCCGCGTGCCGCGCGGCATCGGTGATCAGCTCCCGGACCGCGGCGGCGACGGCCTCCGGATACTCCATCATGGCCACGTGTCCCGCCTCCGGGAGGGTGAGCAGCCGCGAGCCGCGGAAGGCCGCGGCGGCCCGGCGCGCCATCCGGAAGCCCACCAGGCGGTCGCGTCCGCCGTAGATCAGCAGCGTCGGCGCGAGCACCCGCTCCGCCTGCCGCCACAGCCCGTGCTGCCCGCCCAGGGTGTAGGCGTCGACGATGCCACGGGAGGAGCGGGCCATGGCGTCCCAGAAGTAGGGCAGCTCCAGGCGCCGTTCCATCTCCTCGACGGCGTGCCGGAAGCCCTCCTCGCTGACCCGGGCGGGGTCGCCGTAGCAGAGCGCCAGCACTCCGCGGACCCGCTGCTCGGGCGTCCAGTCCCGGCTGAGCCGTGCGAACAGCGGCGCGACGCCGGGCAGCGCGAGCAGCGCGGTCGGCCAGGCGGACCGCTGGGCGCGCAGCTCGGGCAGGGCCGGGGAGATCAGGGTGAGGGTGCGCACCAGGTCGGGGCGCACGGCGGCGACCCGGGTGGCGACGGCGCCGCCCATCGAGTTGCCGAAGAGGTGCACCGGGCCGCGGCCGGAGGCGTCGAGCAGCCGGATGACGGCGCGGGCGTGCCCGGTCACCGAGTAGTTGCCGTCGTCCGGCGGCGGCGAGTCGCCGAAGCCGGGGAGGTCGACCGCCTCGCCGTCGACCACGTCGGCGAGCCGGGGCATCAGGTCCGACCAGTTCTGCGAGGAGCCGCCGAGCCCGTGCACGTACAGCGCGGGCGGCAGACCGGGCCGGTCGCCGGGCCGGGAGCGCACCGTCAGGGTGAGCCCGGGCAGCGCGACGGAGCGCAGTCGCTCGCCCTCGGCGACCCGCACGGCGCGCGGCCGGGTCGCGGGCGGTGCGGCGGTCCGGGTTTCCGGCAGCTCGGTCGAGGACATGGCAGCGATATTACGAGACGATCACGCCCGGGCGCGTGTGGGTGGCGTCACAGGATCGGGTGCGGCGCGGAACGCCTGCTCCTACGCTCGAAGGGTAGGTGCCCGACAAGGGCCGCCGGACAGGACCCGTGCGACCGTCACCGGGAAGGAGCCGCATGACTGCCGACCCGAACGAGCCGGACACATTCGCCGAGGAAGAGGACGTCGTGCTCGACGAGGAGATCCCCGAGGCCGACGCGGCCGAGCAGCACACCGAACTGCAGCAGCGCGAGGACGATCCGATCAGCCGGCTCCCGCACGACGCCGCGAACGACGCGGACGCCGTCGAACAGGCGCGCGTGGTGGCGCTGGACGAGGACGACTACCGCTGAGTAGCCGCATGGTCGCCGGTGGGCGCGCTCACCGGCATGACCATCTTGTTGTCCGCCGCCTCTCGCCCCGGGCGTCCGGTCCGTGAAATTCTGCGTTCGCACCGCGCACAGCCGCGTTACCCAAAAGTACGATGGCGGCGCGACGCCAATGCGCGCATGGATCGAACTTTGGAGGCGGCGTGAGCGCCATCGAGCAGACAGAGGCAGCACGCCCCCGGGGCACGCGCCTGCCGCGCCGTGCCCGAAGGAACCAGCTGCTCGGCGCGGCCCAGGAGGTGTTCGTCGCCCAGGGTTACCACTCGGCCGCCATGGACGACATCGCCGAGCGGGCCGGCGTCAGCAAGCCGGTGCTCTACCAGCACTTCCCCGGGAAGCTGGAGCTCTACCTGGCGCTCCTGGACCAGCACTGCGAGGCGCTGCTCCAGTCGGTGCGCACGGCGCTGGGCTCCACCACCGACAACAAGCTGCGGGTCGCGGCGACCATGGACGCCTACTTCGCGTACGTGGAGGACGAGGGCGGCGCCTTCCGCCTGGTCTTCGAGTCGGACCTCACCAACGAGCCGGCCGTGCGCGAGCGGGTCGACCGGGTCTCGCTGCAGTGCGCCGAGGCGATCTCCGAGGTCATCGCGGAGGACACCGGTCTGTCGAAGGACGAGTCGATGCTGCTCGCCGTGGGCCTCGGCGGCGTGTCGCAGGTGGTGGCCCGCTACTGGCTGTCCAGCGAGTCGCCGATCCCCCGCGACAAGGCGGTGGCGCTGCTGACCTCGCTCGCCTGGCGGGGCATCGCGGGCTTCCCGCTGCACGGCACGGAGGGCCAGCTCGCCGCCGAGGGCCACTGAGCCCGGGCGGGCCCCGGTCCGCCGGGGACGTCCCCGGCCGCTTGTTCCCCTCCGCTGTTCGCTCTTGGCGTGCCCCGTGCGCACCGTGTCCGTCCCCTCACCGGGCTAATGTGTGGCAGGTAGGGCGCGGGATCCACGCGCAAGGCTGACCGTTCGGAGGGACATAGCCGTGGAGGTCAAGATCGGCGTGCAGTACGCGCCCCGGGAGATCGTTCTGGAGAGCGGGCAGTCCGCCGAGGAGGTCGAGCGCGCGGTGGCCGACGCGCTGGCCGGCACGTCGCAGCTGCTCAGCCTGACGGACGAGAAGGGCCGCAAGGTCCTGGTCCCGTCGGACAAGATCGCGTACATCGAGATCGGCGAGCAGGCCGTGCGCCGGGTGGGCTTCGGCGCCCTCTGAGACGTACGAGACGGGGAAGGGCCCGGCGGACGCACTGTCCGCCGGGCCCTTCGTCTTCGCACGTCAGGGGGTATCGGGAGGATTGTCATCCGGAGTGACCGGGTAGGACGGGTGTGACCGAACTGCCCGCCCCGCACCGCACGCGAGGTGATCCGCCGTGTTCCTGGAAGCCCTCGGTTCCGCCCTGCTCGGATTCGCCCTGGCCTGGGCCGCCGCGCACCGGCTCCCCGATCGCCTCCCCGGGCGGGCCGCCGTCCTCCTGACGGGTGCGCTCGGCGGCGTCTTCGGCGCCCTGGTGACCCACGGCGCGCTCGGCCCGGGCCACTTCCTGGCGACCCTGGTCGGTGCCGTCGCGATCGCCGCCGTGCTGCTGTCGCTGCTGGTCCGCCCGGCCTCGCGGCGCCTGCGCCGATCAGCCGCCGCGGGCTGACCGTCCCGTACGGGCGCCCCGTGCGGGCGCCCCGGGAGAGTGACGCGGGAGGTGCGGCGCGGTTGCTCAGGCGGCCAGGCCCAGCGCCGCCATCCGCTTGGTGTGCGCCTCGGTGATCCGGGAGAACATCCGGCCGACCTCCGCGAGGTCGAAGCCCGCCGCCATCCCGTCCACGCCGCCCACCAGCATCGTCGAGAGCGCGTCGCGCTCGGCGACCACCCGCTGGGCCTGCGACAGGGCCTCGCCCATCAGCCGGCGGGCCCACAGCGCGAGCCGGCCGCCGACCCTCGGGTCGGTGTCGATCGCGGCGCGCACCTTCTCCACGGCGAAGTTGCCGTGCCCGGTGTCGTCGAGCACGGACAGCACCAGCGCGCGGGTGTCGGAGTCGAGCCGGGCCGCGACCTCGCGGTAGAAGTCACTGGCGATCGAGTCGCCCACGTACGCCTTGACCAGGCCCTCCAGCCAGTCGGACGGCGCGGTCTGCTTGTGGAAGTCGTCCAGCGCCTTGGCGAAGGGCTCCATCGCCTCGGTCGGCTCGGCGTCCACGGCGGCGAGCCGGTCGCGCAACTGCTCGAAGTGGTGGAACTCGGCGGAGGCCATCTTCGCCAGCTCCGCCTTGTCCGCGAGGCTCGGCGCCAGCTTGGCGTCCTCCGCGAGCCGCTCGAAGGCCGCGAGCTCGCCGTAGGCCAGCGCGCCCAGCAGGTCGATCACGGCGGCGCGGTACTGCGGCACGGCGGAAGCGGTGGCCCAGTCCTGGGCGGCGATTCCGGTGGGTGTGGCGTTGTCAGGCGTCTCCATGAAGCGCACAATAGCCCGCTCGCCACGCCGCCCGGGGGCCCGGTCGACCGCTGTGACCGTGGCCTCGCCGGGAATTCTCCCGACACACATGCGCGATTCCGGGGTACAGTGGTAATGCGCCTGCCGAGTATGCGGACGTGCTTTCGCACGTACGGACGTATCCGGTGGGCCGACTGATGAATGAGGATGCCCGGTCGGTGGCCCGATCGGCTCCGGCCCGACAGCCCTTCCGGCGGACCCGCCGAAGGGTCCCTCAGCGGCACGACGCTCGAGCGACGGCAGTGGTCCCGCGCCCGACCAGACGGTGATCTCCCGATCCCCCCAGTGGTCCCCGGCACGGTGAGACCCCCTTCGTTCGCCTCGCGCCGCGTCTCACAGAAGAGGCAGCACCCTGACTACGTTCCGAGACCTCGGGATCCTTCCCGAGACGGCCGAGGCCCTGGAGGCCGTCGGCATCGTCACCCCCTTCCCCATCCAGGAGATGACCCTTCCGGTCGCCCTTTCCGGCACCGACGTCATCGGCCAGGCCAAGACCGGTACGGGCAAGACCCTCGGCTTCGGCCTCCCCCTCCTGGAGCGCGTCATCGTCCCGGCCGACGTCGAGGCCGGCCGCGCCCAGCCCGAGCAGCTGACCGACGCCCCGCAGGCGCTCGTCGTCGTGCCCACCCGCGAGCTGTGCCAGCAGGTCACCAACGACCTGCTCACCGCCGGCAAGGTGCGCAACGTGCGCGTCCTCGCCATCTACGGCGGCCGCGCCTACGAGCCGCAGGTCGAGGCCCTGAAGAAGGGCGTCGACATCGTCGTCGGCACCCCCGGCCGCCTGCTCGACCTGGCCGGCCAGCGCAAGCTCGACCTGTCGCACGTCAAGGCGCTCGTCCTGGACGAGGCCGACGAGATGCTCGACCTGGGCTTCCTGCCCGACGTCGAGAAGATCATGAGCATGCTGCCGGCGAAGCGCCAGAGCATGCTGTTCTCGGCGACCATGCCGGGCGCCGTCATCGGCCTGGCCCGCCGCTACATGTCGCAGCCCACCCACATCCGGGCCACCTCGCCCGACGGCGAGGGCGTGACCGTCGCCAACATCAAGCAGCACGTCTTCCGCGCGCACTCGATGGACAAGCCCGAGATGGTCGCCCGCATCCTGCAGGCGCGCGGCCGCGGCCTCGCGATGATCTTCTGCCGCACCAAGCGCACCGCCGCCGACATCGCCGAGCAGCTGCAGCGCCGCGGCTTCGCCTCCGGCGCGGTCCACGGCGACCTCGGCCAGGGCGCCCGCGAGCAGGCGCTGCGCGCCTTCCGCAACGGCAAGGTGGACGTGCTCGTCTGCACCGACGTCGCCGCCCGCGGCATCGACGTCGAGGGCGTCACGCACGTCATCAACTACCAGTCCCCCGAGGACGAGAAGACCTATCTGCACCGCATCGGCCGCACCGGCCGCGCGGGCGCGAGCGGCACCGCGATCACGCTGGTCGACTGGGACGACATCCCGCGCTGGCAGCTCATCAACAAGGCGCTCGAACTGGACTTCAACGACCCGGTCGAGACCTACTCCAGCTCGCCGCACCTCTACGAGCAGCTGGACATCCCCGAGGGCACCAAGGGCATCCTGCCGCGCGCCGAGCGCACCCGCGCCGGTCTCGACGCGGAGGAGCTGGAGGACCTGGGCGAGCCCGGCGGCCGCCGTGGCCGCGGCCCGCGCCAGGAGAAGACCGAGGAGCGCCCGGCCCGCACGCGTACGCCGCGCCAGCGCCGCCGCACCCGTGGCGGTGCCGAGCTCGGTGACGCCGCCCCGGCCGAGCAGCACGCCGGCACCCCCGCGCCCGAGGCGGCGGACGCCGCCGAGGCGCCCGCCGGTCCGCGCCGCCCGCGCCGCCGCCGCACCCGCGGCACGGGCCCGTCGACCCCGGGCATCCCGGTCGCCGGCGCGGCCGTGACCACCGCCGTCGCGGAAGCCCCGGCCGCCGAGGCCCCGGCCGAGGAGCCCCGCCGCCGCCGTACCCGCACCCGGACCCGCGCCGCGGAGACCACCGAGGCCCCGGCCGAGGTGACCCCGGCGGCCGAGGCCGCGGAGACCGCTGAGGCTCCGGCCGAGGCGGCCCCGGTGGCCGAGGCCCCTGCCGAGGAGTCCCGTCCGCGTCGCCGCCGTTCCCGCGGTGCGCGTCCGGAGGGCGCCGAGCCGGTGACCGCCGCTCCCGTGGCCGCCCCGGCCCCGGCCGCCGCTCCGGCCCCGCGCAAGCGCCGGGTCCGGCCGCGTCCGGCCGAGGAGACCGTGACTTTCCAGACGGTCGAGACGGCCGCCGCCGCGCTGGCCGCCGCCTCCGCCCGTACGGTGCCGGCCCAGGCCGTCGCCGAGCCGAAGGCCGTCGAGCCGAAGGCCGTCGAGCCGAAGGCCGTCGAGCCGAAGGCCGTCGAGGTCAAGGCCGCGGAGCCCAAGGCCACCGTCCCGGCGCAGGCCGCCGAGTCGGCCCCGTCCGGGTCCCGGCCGCGCCGCCGCGCCACCCGCCCGGTGACCAGCACGACCGCGGACGCCCCGGCCCCGGTGGCCGCCCCGGAGCCGGCCCCCGCGCCGGTCGCCCAGGAGCCCCGGCCGCGCCGCCGCGCCACGCGTCGGGCCTCCAGCCCGGTGACGTCCACCCCGGCCACCGGTGCCGTGGTGATCGTCGAGGCGGCACCGGTCGCCGAGCCGGTCGTCGAGGAGCCGAAGAAGGCCGCGGCCCCGCGCAAGCGGGTCGCCAAGAAGGCCGTCGCCGCCGAGGCCCCGGTCGAGACGGCCGAGACGGTCGAGACCGTGGCCGAGGAGCCGAAGAAGGCCGCCCCGCGCAAGCGCACGGTCAAGAAGGCGGTGGCCACCGAGGCCGCTCCGGTCGAGGCCGCCGAGGCCCCGGTCGAGGCCCCGAAGAAGGCGGCGCCTCGCAAGCGGGTCGCCAAGAAGGTCGCCGAGGCCGTGGCCGAGGCGGTCGACACGGTGACCGAGGAGCCGAAGAAGGCCGCCCCGCGCAAGCGGACCGTCAAGAAGGCCGTCGCCGCCGAGGCGCCGGACGCCTCGGAGCCGAAGACGCCGGCCCGTCGTCGTACGACGAAGAAGGCCGCTGCCGAGACCCCGGTCGAGGCCGAGGCTCCCAAGAAGGCGGCCCCGCGCAAGCGCGTCGCCAAGAAGGCCGCCGCCCAGCCGGAGGCCTGATCCGCCACAGCGCCTCCACGGCCCGGCCCCCGGTTCTCCGGGGCGCCGGGCCGCGGTGCGTGGTACGGGTCCCGCAGGCGGGAGCCGGACGGCTCCACGACCGATCCCGCCCGCGTCCCCCGGGACCGCCGGGCCCGCGCCTTCGGCCGGCCCCACAGCCGGCGTCGCGGCAACAGCCGACGACTCCACCACCGCACCCGAGCCCGATACGTCGGCCCCGCCGATCCCCGGCGGGAGCCGCGCGGGACCGGGCGGCTCCACGACCGATCCCGCCCGCGTCCCCCGGGACCGCCGGGCCCGCGCCTTCGGCCGGCCCCACAGCCGGCGTCGCGGCAACAGCCGACGACTCCACCACCGCACCCGAGCCCGATACGTCGGCCCCGCCGATCCCCGGCGGGAGCCGCGCGGGACCGGGCGGCTCCACGACCGATCCCGCCCGCGTCCCCCGGGGACGCCGGGGCCACGCCTTCGGCCGGCCCCACAGCCGGCGTCGCGGCAGGAGCCGGCGGCTCCTCCGCCCGCCCCCGGGGCAGGGGTCGCGCCGGCCCGCCCTCCTCGGCGCGTTCGCGGCGGGAGCCCCTGCTCCGGTTCCGGTTACAGTCCCTGTATGAGCAAGCCCCGGTCCCTGGCGCTGCCGCCCCGCACCCGTCGTTACCGGCTGACGACCGCGCGCGGCTCCTTCGCCGTTCTCGACAGCGTGCCCGAGGGGGCCCGGCACGGGACGGTGTTGCTGCTGCCCGGGTACACCGGCAGCAAGGAGGACTTCATCGAGCTGCTCGGGCCGATCGCCGAGGCCGGTTACCGCGCGGTGGCCGTCGACGGGCGCGGGCAGCACGAGACGCCGGGGCCGCGCGGCCGGGCCGCGTACCGGCGGAAGGCGCTGGCGCTCGACGTGGTGGCCCAGGCGTCGGCGCTCGGCGACGGGCCGGTGCATCTGCTCGGGCACTCCTTCGGCGGCCTGGTGGCCCGCGCGGCGGCGGCGCTCGCGCCGGACGCCTTCCGCTCGCTGACCCTGCTCTCCTCGGGACCGGGCCGGGTGGCCCGGCCGCAGCGGATCCGGGTCCGGGCCCTGCGCGGCGCGTTCGCGCTGCTGCCGAAGGAGCGGGTGTGGCGGGCGACCCGCTGGCTGGACAGCCGCGGCGAGGAGCCGGGCGCCGGGGATCCGCAGGAGATCGTGGACTTCCTGCGCCGGCGCTGGATGCTGACCCGGATCGCCCAGCTCTCCGGCGCGGGCCGGCTGCTGCTGAGCGACCCGGACGGCACGGCGGCGCTGCGGGCCCTGCCGATGCCGCTGCACCTGGCGTACGGGGACGAGGAGACGGTCTGGCCCGTGCCGGACCTGGCCGCGGTGGCCGCGCTGACCGGCGCGCACCACTCGGTGGTCGTGGGGGCCGGCCACTCCCCCAACGTGTCGCACCCGCGGGAGCTGGCGGAGCGGCTGACCGCGTTCTGGGCGGGCGCCGACCCGGTTCCGGGCACGGTGCGGTCGGGCGCCGGTCGCAACGCGGCGGAAGCGTCCTCGTAACCCCGCTCTGCGAGGATCCTCCTGGGACTAGTTAGTCATCCGAAAAATTTCCTTAGCGTAGGGAATGTTTGCCGGATGCATGTCGTTGTACCCCTACGTAACGCAGTTCTCCGCCCAGGAGGATCAACTCAGACGAAGGGAGAAGCCCATGCGCTTCGAAATCCTGCGCCTCGACGACATCGACGGCACGCCCGTCGACTCCACGGTCGTGGACGCCGCCTCCGTCAACGGGATCGTGCAGCAGGCCGCCGCGATCGGTCAGCGCATCTGGATCCGTCCGGCCGACGCCACGGCGTCGTAACGGTCACTCCACTCACGCACCGCGCCCCCGCACGGACTCCGTCGCAACGGAATCCGTACGGGGGCGCAGTGGTGTGCGCGCCGGGCGTCAGACGCCCTGGACGACCTGGGTGACGCCGTTGATGATCTGCTGCACGGCGATGGCGGCGAGCATCATGCCGGCCAGCCGGGTCACCAGGACGACGCCGCCGTCCTTGATGACGCGGATGATCAGCAGCGAGTAGCGCATGGTCAGCCAGAGCACGACGTGCATGGCGACGATGGCGGCCCAGACGGAGACCTGGGCGCCGGCGCCGTCGGCGTGCTGCACGGCGAGGATGACCGAGACGATCGCGCCGGGCCCGGCGAGCAGCGGCATGCCGAGCGGGACGAGGGCGACGTTGACGTCCTTGGTCTGCTGGGGTTCGTCGTTCTTGCCGGTGAGCAGGCTGAGCGCGATGAGCAGCAGGAGCAGTCCGCCGGCGATCATCAGCGCGGGGACGGAGACGTGCAGGTAGTCGAGGATCTGCTGGCCGAGCACGCCGAAGACGGCGATGACACTGAAGGCCACGGCCACGGCCTGCCAGGCCATGCGGCGCTGCACCTTGGCGGCGCGGCCGGAGGTGAGCGCGAGGAAGATCGGGGTGATCCCCGGGGGGTCCATGATCACGAAGAGGGTCAGGAACAGCGAGCCGAAGACGGCGACGTCGAACACGGTGGTGCCTTGCGTGGAAAGGGGTGTACACGAAGGGCCGGAACAGGGGATTCCGGCGCGTGGGCAGGCCTCGGCCCGCCCGGAGGGAGAAGCGCGCGGACGCCACGGCACGGCGGCCGGGCCGCGCGGGGCGGCCGGCCGGCGAGCGGTCGGAGGGGTGTGGCGGTGGCGGAGGGGTTACGGGCGTCCGCCCGCGCCCGGCACCGGGAAGGCACCGGCGGCGCGGCGGGTGATCTCGCCGTAGATCTCCGGGTCGGTGGTGAACTCGCCGAGGCCGACGGTCTTGCGGCTGCCGTGGTAGTCGCTGGAGCCGGTGGTCAGCAGGCCCAGCTCCTTGGCGAGGCCGCGCAGCCGGGCGCGGGTCGGCTCGTCGTGGTCCATGTGGTCCACCTCGATGCCGTCGAGACCGGCCTCGGCGAGCTCGGCGATGGCGGACTCGGGCACGCACTCGCCGCGCTTGACGGCCAGCGGGTGGGCGAAGACGGTGACGCCGCCGGCCGCCTTGACCAGCCGGATCGCGTCGATCGGGTCGAGCTCGTGCTTCTGCACGTGGGCCCGGCCGCCGTCGGCGATCCACTCGGGCGTGAAGGCGCCGGAGACGTCGGGCACGACGCCGAGCTCGACCAGGGCCTCGGCCACGTGCGGGCGGCCCACGGAGCCGTCGCCGGCGATCCGGGCGACCTGCTCCCAGGTGACGGGCACGCCGAGCTCCTGGAGCTTGGTGACCATGGCGCGGGCGCGCGGCACCCGGTCGTCCCGGACCAGCTCGCGCTCGGCGAGCAGGGCGGGCTCCTCGGGGTCGAAGAGGTACGCGAGCATGTGCAGGCTCACGCCCCCGTAGCGGCAGGAGAGTTCGGCGCCGGTGACGAGGGTGAGCCCCTCGGGCAGGGCCGCGATGGCCTCTCTGTAACCCCGGGTGGTGTCGTGGTCGGTCAGCGCGACCACGTCGAGCCCCGCGGCGGCGGCCTTGCGCACCAGTTCGGCGGGGGTGTCCGTGCCGTCCGAGGCCGTGGAGTGGGTGTGCAGGTCGATGCGCACGACGCGGGACTCCGGGGGCTCGGGGCGGACTGAAGGGACCGCTCCAGCATAACGGGCGAATCAAGCGGCCCGGTACGGATCCACCGAAGCCGCCACCCCTTACTTCGTCACACCCCGCCCCTTCGCCGCACCCCGCCCCGGACCCGGCGGCCCGCTGTCAGGTGAGCAGTCTCGGCGTGAGCGCCCCGCAGGGCAGCAGCTCGACCTCGGAGCCGGCGTCGCGCAGGTCGGTGAGGACCAGCTCGTCGTACATCAGCAGGCCGGACTGCTCGGGCCAGACGATCGCCCACAGCCACAGGCCGCGCGCCTCGCCGGCGAAGACGGCCCGGTCGTGCGGGGTGCCGTTCACGTGCCAGAGCGGGGTGGGCCGGCCGGCGGCGAGCACCTTGACGGGGGGCGCCTTGTCGATGGCCATGCCGGGGCCGGGATCGGGTCCGTCCACGCCCGCGAACCGGGCGCCGAGCCCGACGCCGAGCTCCTCCGCGACCAGCAGCAGCTCGCCGATGCCGCCGAGCGGTCCGGGTCCTGAGCAGGCCACGGCGGTCGCGCGTCCGCCGCTGCGGTCGTCACCGGCGTACGCCACCCCGGTGAAGAGCCATCCGACGGGCAGGGGCCACGGCATCCACACCGGCACCTGGGCCCGGTGCACGACCACACCGAGGCCCTCGACGCTGGGCGGGATCACGGGCTGTAGCGGGTGCACCGAGCCGTGCACGTCGCACTGCCAGGAGTCGGCGAAGAGACCGGGCGCCCTGACCCGGCCACCGCACTTCGGGCAACTGGGTTCGCCCCTCATAGGGCTCAACGGTCCTACCGTCGCGGCCCCGCGTCAAGGACGATCACCGATGATCACCCGTCCGGCCGGAGCGCTTCACCCGGGGGCCGGTCCGGGCGCGCGGACCGGCGTCGGTCCGGGCACGCGGACGGCGTCAGTCCAGGCGCACGGACCGGCGCTGCGGGTCGCGCAGGTCGGTGCCCTCGGCCAGCCAGCGCTCCTCCAGGGCCTGCGCGCCGTGCACCCGCTTCCAGGCGGCCTCGTTCGAGGTCATCGGCAGCAGCGGCAGGAAGCGCACCGGGTCGAGCGGGGCGTCGAGCACCAGGTCCTCGACCAGGCCGCCCGACTCGCCGACCAGGACCGAGCTGAAGGGCGCACCGGGCCACAGCGGGTCGCCCACGTCGAGCGAGGCGCCGGGGGCCACGACGACGCCCTCGACCTGCGGGGTGGCAGCGAGCACCGCGAGCGGGCGGAGCACCTGGTCGGTGTCGGCGCGGCCGGCGCGCACGGTGAGCAGCAGTTCGGCGCGCGGGCCCTTCACCGGGTCGGCGAGCGCGGAGGTGGGGTCGGTCATCGGCTGGGCGGACATGCCGAGGGTCGCGTAACGGACCAGTCCCGCCTCGGCGTCGATGAACCGGAGCACCTCGATCCGGTCGGTGCCGAGGAAGGTGATCGCCGCCCGCGCGTCCGGCTCACCGAGGGCGGTGCGCAACCGGGCCTCGACCAGAACGAGAATTTCTGACATGCCGCGAGCATAAAGCGCGTATGGAACGGGCAAAGTAAGGGATTGACCCTCGGTCGGCTGATAGTGTTGACCACTGGTCGGGCTTGATGACCCGACTGCTCGTCACACGTCATCCCTCACGAGGGACCGGCCGGAGGAGGTGGGACTGCGATGGACCGAAGTCGATCGGGCAGTACCAGCCGCTCTTCCGCCGCCCCGCACCCCCGCCCGGTGCGGTCCTCCTCCCGGTGACCCACGGATCCCTCCGAGCCTCCCGGCCGTGACGGATCCCTCCTCTCCGGCAGCGCGCACGACGGAAGAGCACCCCTTGCCTCCCTGTCTGTAGCGAACGCCGTCACCGCGATCCGCCGGTGCCGCCCGCTTTGTGGACGACGTAGCTCCACGTCCTCATTCCGGGCTGTGCCACGTTCGCCGACGGCCTCTCCGTGAAGGAGCACGCCCATGTCGATGATCCGTGACCTGCGCGCCGCCGTCCGTCCGTCCCTGCTGCACCCGCTGCGCAAGACCGCCACGGCCACCGCATCGCCGTACGCCAACTACGACGCCACGCGCGACCCCACGGCCGCGAGCGCCGTCGTGGACTGCGCCGTCTACCGCGAGGGGCGGCGGATCGACGACAGCGACTGCCTCACCCCGCGCGGCGCGATGCGCCAGGTGCGGGAGAGCGGCGGCTTCGCGTGGATCGGCCTGCACGAGCCGACCGAGGCCGAATTCGCCGGTATCGCCGCGGAGTTCGGGCTGCACCCGCTGGCCGTCGAGGACGCCGTGCACGCCCACCAGCGGCCCAAGCTGGAGCGGTACGACGACACGCTCTTCACCGTCTTCAAGACGATCCACTACGTCGAGCACGCCGAACTCACCGCCACCAGCGAGGTCGTGGAGACCGGCGAGGTGATGGTCTTCACCGGCCCCGACTTCGTCATCACCGTCCGGCACGGCGGCCAGGGCTCCCTGCGCAACCTCCGGCACCGCCTCCAGGGCGAGCCGGAGCTGCTCGCCAAGGGCCCGTCCTCGGTGCTGCACGCCATCGCCGACCACGTGGTCGACGGCTACATCGCGGTCGCCGACGCCGTCGAGCTGGACATCGACCAGCTGGAGATCGACGTCTTCTCGCCGGCCGCCAAGGGCTCCACCCGGGGCGCCGACACCGGGCGGATCTACCAGCTCAAGCGCGAGGTGCTGGAGTTCAAGCGGGCCGTCACCCCGCTGCTGCGCCCGCTGCAGCTGCTGAGCGAGCGCCCGATGCGGCTCGTGGACCCCGACATCCAGAAGTACTTCCGGGACGTGGCCGACCACCTGGCCCGGGTCCAGGAGCAGGTCGTCGGCTTCGACGAGCTGCTCAACTCGATCCTCCAGGCCAATCTGGCGCAGGCGACCGTCGCGCAGAACGAGGACATGCGCAAGATCACCTCGTGGGCGGCGATCGTCGCCGTCCCGACGGCGGTCTGCGGGGTCTACGGCATGAACTTCGACCACATGCCGGAGCTGCACTGGAGGTACGGCTACCCGATGGTGCTCGGCGGCATCGCCGTCATCTGCTTCGCCATCCACCGCACCCTCAAGCGGAACGGCTGGCTGTAGCCGTCCGGCCGCTCGATAGGCTTCGGCCCATGACCGAAGAGTTGTTCCTCGTCGAGGAGGCCACCAAGAAGTCCGGCCTCGTCTGGGTGCGGGGCGCGGCCCCGGCGGCCCGCGCGCTGTGGCACGTGTGGCACGAGGGCGCCGCGCTCGTCGTCGGCGACGGGCCGGGCGAGCAGCCGCTGCCGGGCCTGGCCGACGGCGGCACCGCCGAGGTCACCGTGCGCAGCAAGGACAAGGGCGGCCGGATCGTCGCCTGGACCGCCGCCGTGCGCGAGCTGCCGGCCGGTACGGAGGAGTGGGACGCGGCCGTCGCCGAGCTGAAGGGCAAGCGCCTGAACGCGCCCGACGGCGAGGCGATGCCGGAGCGCTGGGCCCGCGAGTGCCGGGTGGTCCGGCTCGAACCGTGCACCGCGACCACCGAGCTGCCGGACGGCTCGCTGGCCGCCGTACCGCTGCCGTCCCCGGGCATCACCCGCCGGCCGGTCCCGGCGGGCCTGCCGAAGCTGCTCCTGAAGCGCAAGCGCCGCCGGGCCTGACCGTCCGGGCAGTCCCGGCTAGGTGCGGGGCAGCTGCTTGCCGTAGTCGAGGGTCTGGCCCTTCTCCGGTTCGGCCAGCGGGAAGTCCTTGTCCCATTCGGAGAGGATCACCACGCCCGCGCCGCCGCCGCGGGCGAAGCGCAGCGGGAACGGGGTGCCCTCCAGGGACACGTCGAGGGAGCCGCCCACGGCGTCCTCGCCGCCGCGCACGTTGATGGTGCGCGTGCCGCCGATCTTGTCGTGGTCGCCCTTGACGAGCTCGCCGTGCAGCCCGATCAGACCGTCGAGCAGCAGGTTCATGTCGGTGAAGCCGCGCAGCTGCTTGTACGAGGGGTCGTCCTCGGGCACCTTCACGTACTTGTCCTCAAGCGTGTCGGCGGCCTCCGAACCGGCGTCGTCCCCGGAGCCCGACGGGGCGGAGGAGGCGCCGTCCTTGCCGCCCTCCCCGTCGTCCTCGTGCTCCCAGAAGCCGGCGTCCGCCTTCAGATAGAGCGCGTCGCCGACCCGCAGCAGCTCGAAGGTGCTGTTCTTCGTGGTCACCGAGCCGGTCGCGCCGTTCTGCTTGAGGCGCATGTTCAGCTTGTACGTGCCGCCCTTGCTCACCAGCGTGCCGGACAGGCGCACCGCCCTGGCCCCGTCGGCCGCCGTCCGGGCCTTCTGCTCGATCGCCGTGGCGTCGAGCCGCCCGACGCCGTTGGTGCCCTCGTCCGGGTCGGCCGCGCAGGCGCCGAGCGCCGTCATCAGGCCCACGGAGAGCGCGAGCGGAAGGGCGGCCCCGCGGACGCGCGAGGTCGGACGGAGCACGGTCACCTGGGCACCTCTCGTGAGGGTGGGGGACGGGCGGTGGGATCCGGAGCCGGTGGGGACGGCAGACCCGCAGCGTACCCGGGCCGGGCACCCGCCCCGCAGGCAGCCGGACGGCCGCCCTGCCGAAGCGGCACCGTCCGGCACGGGCTAGCCTGAACCCGGCAAGCGGGACGAGCGGTCACGGACCGACCCGAATCGTGCGGCACCGAGGAGGCGCGTGGCATGGCGGCAGGCGCCCCCCGGGTCTTCGTCTCCCATCTGGCCGGAGTCCCGGTCTTCGACCCCGTGGGCGACCAGGTGGGGCGGGTCAGCGATCTGGTGGCGATGCTGCGGGTGGGCCGCCGGCCGCCCCGGCTGCTCGGCATGGTCGTCGAGGTGCTGTCCCGGCGCCGGGTCTTCGTGCCGATGACCCGGATCACCGGCGTCGAGTCCGGTCAGGTCATCACCACCGGCGTGGTCAACATGCGGCGCTTCGAGCAGCGGCCCACCGAGCGCCTGGTCCTCGGCGAGCTGCTCGACCGGCGGGTGACGCTGGTGGAGACCGGCGAGGAGGTCACCGTCCTCGACGTGGCGATCCAGCAGCTGCCGGCCCGCCGAGACTGGGAGATCGACAAGGTCTTCGTGCGCCGCGGCAAGGGCGGGGCGCTGCGCCGCAGGGGCGAGACGCTCACCCTCGACTGGTCCGCGGTCACCGGCTTCTCCCTGGAGGAGCACGGACAGGGCGCCGAGAACCTGGTCGCCACCTTCGAGAAGCTGCGCCCCGCCGACCTCGCCAACGCGCTGCACCACCTCTCCCCCAAGCGGCGCGCCGAGGTGGCCGCGGCGCTCGACGACGACCGGCTCGCCGACGTCCTGGAGGAGCTGCCGGAGGACGACCAGATCGAGATCCTGGGCAAGCTGAAGGACGAGCGGGCCGCCGACGTCCTGGAGGCGATGGACCCGGACGACGCGGCCGACCTGCTCAACGAGCTGCCGGAGGACGAGAAGGAACGCCTGCTCACCCTGATGCAGCCGGACGACGCCGCGGACGTGCGCCGGCTGATGGCGTACGAGGAGCGGACCGCGGGCGGTCTGATGACCACCGAGCCGATCGTGCTGCGGCCGGACGCGACGGTCGCCGACGCGCTCGCCCGGGTGCGCCAGCAGGACCTCTCCCCCGCGCTCGCCGCGCAGGTGTACGTGTGCCGGCCGCCGGACGAGACCCCGACCGGCAAGTACCTGGGCACCGTGCACTTCCAGCGGCTGCTGCGGGACCCGCCGTTCACGCTGGTCGGCTCGCTGGTGGACAGCGACCTGCCGCCGCTCGGCCCGGACACCCAGCTGCCCGCGATGACCAGCTACTTCGCCGCGTACAACCTGGTGGCCGCGCCGGTGGTGGACGAGAGCGGCTCGCTGCTCGGCGCGGTGACCGTGGACGACGTGCTCGACCACCTGCTGCCGGACGACTGGCGGGAGACCGAGTTCCACGAGGAGGGGGTGTCCGGTGGCTGACCGCGCGCAGGAGCGGGACCGCGAGCGGGACCGGGACCGGGAGCGGGCGCTGCCCCGGATCCGGCTCGACCAGCCGCGGCTGCGGCGCGCCCGGCTGCTTCCGGAGTACGACCCCGAGGCCTTCGGGCGCCTGTCGGAGCGGATCGCGCGGTTCCTGGGGACGGGGCGGTTCATCGTCTGGATGACGGTGATCATCATCGCTTGGGTGGTGTGGAACGTGTCGGCGCCGGAGGGGCTGCGCTTCGACAAGTACCCGTTCATCTTCCTCACCCTGATGCTGTCGCTGCAGGCCTCGTACGCGGCGCCGCTGATCCTGCTCGCGCAGAACCGGCAGGACGACCGGGACCGGGTCAACCTGGAGCAGGACCGCAAGCAGAACGAGCGCTCGATCGCCGACACCGAGTACCTGACCCGGGAGATCGCGGCGCTGCGGATGGGCCTCGGCGAGGTCGCCACCCGCGACTGGATGCGCTCGGAGCTCCAGGACCTGCTGAAGGAGCTGGAGCACCGGGACGGGGAGCGGCGCGATCTATTCCCGGACGGCGGCCCGCGGGGAAGTGACGTTCCCGACCGTTGACAGGCCTTTCATGAGCCGGTGGTCGGCGCCGTACCATCTCTTCTATGGCTACGGAAGACGCGGTGCGCGAAGCACTGGCGACGGTGAACGACCCGGAGATCAACAAGCCGATCACTGAGCTCGGCATGGTCAAGTCGGTGGAGATCGGTGCGGACGGCAGGGTCGCCGTCACGGTCTACCTCACCGTCTCCGGCTGCCCGATGCGCGAGACGATCGTCCAGCGCGTCACGGACGCGGTCTCCCGGGTCGAAGGCGTCAGCGGCGTCGACGTCTCCCTGGACGTGATGAGCGACGCCCAGCGCAAGGAGCTGGCGGCGGCGCTGCGCGGCACGACGGCCGAGCGCGAGGTCCCGTTCGCCAAGCCGGGCTCGCTGACCCGGGTCTACGCGGTGGCGTCCGGCAAGGGCGGCGTCGGCAAGTCCTCGGTGACGGTCAACCTGGCCGCGGCGATGGCCGCCGACGGGCTCAAGGTCGGTGTCGTGGACGCCGACATCTACGGCCACAGCGTGCCCCGCATGCTGGGCGTGGACGGCAGCCCGACCCAGGTCGAGAACATGATCATGCCGCCGTCGGCGAACGGCGTGAAGGTCATCTCGATCGGCATGTTCACCCCGGGCAACGCGCCGGTGGTGTGGCGCGGCCCGATGCTGCACCGCGCGCTCCAGCAGTTCCTCGCGGACGTGTACTGGGGCGACCTGGACGTCCTGCTGCTCGACCTGCCGCCGGGCACCGGCGACATCGCGATCTCCGTGGCCCAGCTGGTGCCGAACGCGGAGATCCTGGTCGTCACCACCCCGCAGCAGGCGGCGGCCGAGGTCGCCGAGCGGGCCGGCGCGATCGCCGTGCAGACCCACCAGAAGATCGTCGGCGTGGTCGAGAACATGGCGGGCCTGCCGTGTCCGCACTGCGACGAGATGGTCGACGTGTTCGGCACGGGCGGCGGCCAGCTGGTCGCCGACGGCCTGACCAAGACCACCGGCGCGACCGTCCCGGTGCTCGGCTCGATCCCGATCGACGTGCGCCTGCGCGAGGGCGGCGACGACGGCAAGCCGGTCGTCCTGGCCGACCCGGACTCCCCGGCCGGCTCGGCCCTGCGCACCATCGCGGGCAAGCTGGGCGGCCGGCAGCGCGGCCTGTCCGGCATGAGCCTGGGCATCACCCCGCGCAACAAGTTCTGACCCCCGGGTCCCGCGCCAGGACACCGGGAAGGGCGCCCCGCGAGCCGCGGGGCGCCCTTCGTCGTACCAGCCTGGGCGTCGTATCCGTCTCGGCCCCGGCGTACGGCTCCGTCAGGCGTACGCGCCCAGGTCCTTGACCCGCGCGAAGCCGAGCCCGTAGGCGCTCATGCCCCGCCCGTACGCGCCGATGTGGACGCCCTCCGCCGAGCCGGCGAGCACCCAGCCGAACTCGGACTCGCGGTAGTGGAAGGGCACCGGGACGCCGTCCACGGGCAGCGAGAGGGTGGCCCAGGCGGGTCCTTCGAGGTCGTCGGCGAGCTCGAAGGCGGTCTCCGTCTGCTGGTCCAGCCAGTTGTCGCGCAGCGCGTGGTCCAACTGGGCGGGCCAGGTGTGGGCGAGCAGGCCGGAGCCGGCCAGCCAGGCCGCCGAGGAGACCGTGGTGGCGTCCAGGACGCCGGTGCCGTCGCCGGTGCGGCGCACGGGGTGGGCGGCGACGGTCACGACGACCGCGAAGCGCTCCTTCTCCGCGCCACCGGCCTCGGACTTTATCGACGGCTCGTCGCCGTGGCCCAGGGAGCCGTGCTGCACGGTGCCGTCCGCCGCCGTGCCGATCTGCATCAGCCGGCGCGGTCCGGTGAACGCCTCGTCGAGCCCGTACCAGGCGAAGGGTGCGCGCAGAAAGCCGTCGGCTTCCACCCGACTCGTCGTCTTCATCTCGGCCGCCTCCTCGTTCTGTCAACAGAGGGAGGATAGCCACCGGGACGCACCGGTCCGGTGACAGGGCGTCGTCACGGCCGGTGGGAACGGCGCGTCAGCTCCGGTCAGGTGGCGTCGTAGTCGTACGGAGGACGCTCGGGACCGTCCGGCTTGTCCTGCTTCTTGAGCAGGTCGGGCTTGCTGCCGTTGACCGCGGCGGGAGCGGACTCGCGGCCGTGGACGGCGTCCGCGACCTCGTTCATCTCCTTCTTGAGGTCGAAGGTCGAGCGGAGCTCCTGGAGCTCCTTGAGGTCCTCGTTCTCCGCGAGCTGCTTGCGGATGAAGGTCTTGGGGTTGAGGTCCTCGAACTCGAAGTCCTTGAACTCCGGGCCCAGCTCGCTGCGGATGTCGGCCTTGGCGCTGTCCGAGAACTCGCGGACCTTGCGGATGAAGCGCGAGACGTCCTGGATCACCTTGGGCAGCTTGTCGGGCCCGAAGATGAGCACGGCGAGCACCACGAGCGTCACCAGCTCGAGTGCGCCTATGTCGCTGAACACCCTGTAGCTCCTTCTCGCCGGTCCCGGGCGGCCCGCTCCACGGTACCCGCCGAAACTGTCCGGCGGGTACCGGGCGGTGTCCTCCACATGGCGACGGGGCGGCCCGTCAGGTGCCCGTGGAGGAGCCCAGGGTCAAGGTCTTTGTCTGCTCTTTGCCGTCGCGGGTCAGGGTCAGCCGCAGCGTGTCGCCGGGGCGGTGGGAACGGATCTTCACGATGAGTTCCTCGCCGCTGTGGACGCGCTGGCCGTCGACCTTGGTGATGATGTCGCCGGGGCGGATGCCGGCCCGGTCGGCGGGGCCGCCGGCGGTGACCGAGGCGGTGCCGCCCTTGCCCTTGTCGCCGACCCGGGCGCCGTCGCCCGCGAAGGCCATGTCGAGGCTGACGCCGATCACGGGGTGGGTGGCCTTGCCGGTGTTGATGAGCTCCTCGGCGACCCGCTTGCCCTGGTTGATGGGGATGGCGAAGCCGAGGCCGATGGAGCCGGACTGGCCGCCGCCCTCGCCGCCGGAGCCGTTGCCCGCGGCGCGGATGGCGCTGTTGATGCCGATGACCCGGCCGCTGGAGTCGACCAGCGGGCCGCCGGAGTTGCCGGGGTTTATCGGCGCGTCGGTCTGCAGGGCGTCGACGTAGCTGACGTCGCTGCCGTCGCCCTTCTCGCCGCCGGCGGTGATGGGCCGCTCCTTGGCGCTGATGATGCCGGAGGTGACCGTGTTGGACAGGTCGAAGGGGGCGCCGATGGCGACGACCGGGTCGCCGACCCGGACGCTGTCGGAGTTGCCGAGCGCGAGCGGCTTGAGGCCGGAGACCCCGCGCACCTGGATCACGGCCAGGTCGTAGCCGGTGTCGCGGCCGATCAGCTTGGCGCGGGCCGACTCGCCGTTGCTGAAGGTGACGGAGATCTCGCCGGAGGAGGCCGCCGCGTCCACCACGTGGTTGTTGGTGAGGATGTGCCCGCGGGTGTCGAGGACGAAGCCGGTGCCGGTGCCGGAGGAGCCGCCGCCGCTGACGTGGATGGTGACGACGCTGGGCAGGGCGCTGGCGGCGATCCCGGCGACGCTGCCGGGCGCGCGGCCGGTGTCGCCGGGGGCGGCCTGCGGCAGCTCGACGGTGCCGAGGCCGCCGTTGCGCTCGACGTACGCGCCGACGCCGCCGCCGACCACGCCGGTGACCAGCGCGAAGGCGAGCGCGCCGAGCAGCGCGAGACCGCGCCGGGGCCTGCGGGGCGCCTTGTCCTCGACGGCGAGCGGCTGGGCGCTCCAGGGGTCGTACGCGGGCAGCGGGGCCGGCCCTGGGGCCGGGACCGGAGCGGGGGCCGGGGCGGCCAGGGGCACCCCCACGGGCGCGGGCGGCTGGACCGGGGGCGCGGGCGCCCAGGGGCCCGGCTCGCCGTAGGGCGGCGTCCGGTACGGGTCGGGGGCGTGCAGCGGCTGCTGCGGCGCCTGATGCGGTACGGGCTCGGGCGCGGGCGCCGGGACCGGTGCGGGTTCCGGGGCGGCCGCCACGGGCGCGGCGGCGGCCGGCTCGGGCGCGGTCGCGGGGGCCACAGGCTCCGGTGCGGGCGCCGGCTCCGGGACCGGCGGGGCGTCCTGGGCAGGTGCGGGCACGGGCTCAGCAGGCGGGGCCGGCTCCGGAGCGGGGGCCGGTTCGGCGGGCGGGGCCGCCGGGGCGGCGAGGGTGAAGTCGGCGTCGTCCGCTGCCCCGGGCGGTGCGACGGGGTCCGTCGGCGTGCTCGTCGACGGCCGGCTCCACCACGTCGGCTTCCCGTTCTTCATGCTCTCCCCGCAACGGATCCCTGTCCGCGCCGCCCGTGTCGCCGGGCGGCGCGCCCCTGCCCCTGGATTCAACCAGGTTGGATTCAACCAGGTCGCGGGTCAGGGATGGGAGGGCCCGGGGGCCGGGGTCGGCGACGGGGAGGCGCCGGGCACGGCCGGGGCGTAGGAGAGCCGGAGCGCCGGGCTCATCGGGCGGACGAACGGGGCCAGTTCGAGCCGGGCCGGGATGACCGTCGGGGGCGCGGCCTCCGGGGTCGCCTCCTCGCGGCGCGAGCCGGACGCGAAGGTCGCGGGCGCCCGCAGCGGCGTGACGTTGCTGCCGGTGCCCTGGCCGCCGCGCGGGGCGTCGATCGACAGGGTGCTGCTCAGCGCGATGGCCGCGAAGGAGACCGCGCTGGCCGCCGCGAAGGCGAAGCGCCGGCCCCGTCCCGCGGTGCGGTCGCCGACCTGGTGGATGGGGAATCCGGTGTCGACGGCGAGCGGCCGGGCGGTCGCGAAGCCGTCGGCGCGGACGCCGCCGCCCCGCAACAGCTCGTCGAAGGGTCCCCCCTGGTCAGGCGGCCCCCCCGGCAGCCCCTGGAGCCGCGCGAGCAGCCCCTCGGAGGGGGCCGGGGGCGCGGAGGAGGCGAAGACGTTCTTCAGGGAGCGCTGGGCGTCGGCCTCGGCCTTGCAGCGCGCGCAGGTGGCGAGGTGGGCGAGGACCCGCTCCCGGGCGTCATGACCGAGCTCGCCGTCGACGAGCGCGGCGAGCCGGTCCCCGAGATGGTGTTCCGCGAGTCGCTGTTCCTCGGGGGTCGCGGACGGACCGGTGCCGCTCACGCTGTTCCGCCCTCCCAGCCGACCGAGGCCAGGGCACGCTCCTGGCGCGCCTCGGGCGAGCGGTGCTTGAGCGCCTTGCGCAGGTGGCTGCGGCCGCGGTGGATGCGGCTGCGGACGGTGCCGAGCTTCACGCCGAGGGTCGCGGCGATCTCCTCGTACGACAGGCCCTCGATGTCGCACAGCACGACGGCGGCGCGGAACTCGGGCGCGAGGGTGTCCAGGGCCTGCTGCACGTCGGCGTCGAAGTGCGTGTCGTTGAACGCCTGCTGCGGGGACGGCTCGCGGCTCGGCAGCCGCTCGGCGGCGTCGTCGGCGAGCGCGTCGAAGCGGATCCGCTGCTTGCGGCGGACCATGTCCAGGAAGAGGTTGGTGGTGATCCGGTGCAGCCAGCCCTCGAAGGTCCCCGGCGTGTAGGAGGACAGGGAGCGGAAGACCCGGACGAAGACCTCCTGCGTGAGGTCCTCGGCGTCGTGCTGATTGCCGGTCAGACGGTAGGCGAGGCGGTAGACCCGTGCGCTGTGCGTGCTGACGATCTCCTCCCAGGAGGGCGGAGTCCACGCCTGCGATTCCGCATCCGGGGCGAAGGTCGCGGTGGTGGGTGCGGAGTCGGCGGTGCGGGAACGGTCAGCGGTGTCGGTCACGGATTTCGGCTCACCCGCCGACCCGAGGAGGCGCCGCAGCACCCCTCTCCGATCCACAGGCGCAGCCGCACCTCCCCTGTCGGCTCTGGTGGTGTCCAGTGGAGCCCCTACCATAGCCACCTCGCCCGTTAGCTCCGGATAAGAATCTTTACGCGAATTTGGGGCGGGCTCGTGTCGCCGTCCCGCGTGCTTCCCGTCAGGAGGAACGCGCGGTCCCATCTGCGGGTTCCCGCACACAGCGGATACAGTCGACGCCATCGTCGACTACGGCGTCCAAGACGGGGACAGGAGAGGGCCATTACCGCCAACCGGCAGACGAGTTTGGCGTTCGCCGACGCCTATGTCGCCGAGGACGAAGCACTGCGCTGGGCCCGTGACCGGGCCCGGGAGGCAGGGCTGCCCTCGGTGTCTTCGGGCACCGGCGCCGCCCTGCGCCTGCTGGCCGCGACGGCGGACGCCAAGGCGGTGGCGGAGATCGGCACGGGCACCGGGGTCTCCGGGATCTACCTGCTCCTCGGGATGCGTCCGGACGGGGTGCTGACCACGGTGGACGTGGAGCCGGAGCGGCAGGCGCACGCGAAGGCGGCGTTCCGCGCGGCGGGCTTCGCCGGCAACCGGGCGCGGTTCATCCCCGGCCGCGCGCTGGACGTGCTGCCGCGACTCGCGGACGGCGGATACGACCTCGTCTTCTGCGACGGCGACCGACTGGAGCTGCTGGACTACCTCGCTGAATCGTTGCGCCTGCTGCGCCCGGGCGGTCTGGTCTGCTTCGAGGGCGTCTTCGCCGACGGGCGCACGGTGGACTCGGCGGCCCAGCCGGCCGAGGTGCAGCGGATACGGGAGCTGCTGCGGACCGTGCGCGAGAGCCGCGAGCTGCTGCCGACCCTGCTGCCGGTGGGCGACGGCCTGCTGTGCGCGGTCCGCCGCGGCGCCTGAGCCGCCGCGCCCGGGGCCCGCTCCCGGGGTGCCCGCCACCCGGTCCGCGCCCCCGCCCGGCTCGTACCGACCCCCGGTACACCGCTGCCCCGGTGCGGTGGGTACCGTACCGGGGCAGAAGCGGGAAAAACGCTACGGGGGCGTCAGCCGACGACGTCCTTCAGGGCGTCACCGAGAGCCTTCGCCTCGTCCGGGGTCAGCTCGACGACGAGCCGGCCGCCGCCTTCGAGCGGAACGCGCATGACGATGCCCCGCCCCTCCTTGGTCACCTCGAGCGGGCCGTCACCCGTCCGCGGCTTCATGGCCGCCATGCTCGTTCCCCTTCCTGAAACCAGCTCATCGCAAGCATCGAACACGATTGCTTCCCGGTCATTATCCCGCATCAGAGGACCCGATGACCAACATCAGGTGGCATCGCTTCCGCAACGCGCTTTCACAAAGCCACATATTTCGGCGGTCCACCTGCGATACTTCGCCGCCGCCGGTCGGCGCCCGAGGGACGATTCTTTGACGCAGCTCACACGCCCGGACCGGGCGGGCGCCACGTGATCTCCGCCATGCTGAGCTGCGTCAGAGACGCGAAGACGCGAAGGGATCCCGATGGCCGACACCGTGCTGTACGAGGTGAGCGACGGGCTCGCCACCATCACGATCAACCGCCCCGAGGCGATGAACGCGATGAACGTGGCGGCCAAGGTGGCGCTGCGCGACGCGGCCGAGGCGGCGGCCGCCGACGGGGCCGTCCGGGCGGTGCTGCTCACCGCGGCCGGGGAGCGCGCGTTCTGCGTGGGCCAGGACCTCAAGGAGCACGTGGGCCTGCTCCTCCAGGACCAGGAGTCCGGCACCCGGAACACCATGAACACGGTCCGGGACCACTACAACCCGATCGTGCGGGCGCTCACCGGGATGGCGAAGCCGGTGGTCGCGGCCGTGAACGGGGTCGCGGCCGGCGCGGGCTTCGGCTTCGCGCTCGCGGCGGACTACCGGGTGGTCGCGGACACCGCCTCCTTCAACACCGCCTTCGCCGGCGTGGCGCTCACCGCCGACTCGGGCATGTCCTGGACGCTGCCCCGGCTGATCGGCCCGAGCCGGGCCGCCGACCTGCTGCTCTTCCCGCGCTCGATCAGCGCCCAGGAGGCGTACGAGCTGGGCATCGTGAACCGCCTGGTCGCCCCGGAGGCGCTCGCGGAGGAGGCCGCGAAGGTGGCCCGCACGCTGGCCGAGGGCCCGACGGTCGCCTACGCGGCCCTGAAGGAGTCCCTGGCCTACGGCGCCGACCACTCGCTCGCCGAGGCCCTGGAGAAGGAGGACGAGCTCCAGACCCGGGCGGGCGCCTCGGCGGACCACACCATCGCGGTGCAGGCCTTCATCGCGAAGGAGAAGCCGACGTACCTCGGCCGCTAGTCCACGACCCCGCGGGGCTTCCCGGCCGGCCCGGTCTTCTCGGCCTTCTTGGCCTTCTCGGCCGCGGCCGGGCGGCCGGCGCCGCGGGCGGTGCAGCCCTGGACGTGGTCGTCGACCAGGCCGCAGGCCTGCATCAGCGCGTAGGCCGTGGTCGGGCCGACGAAGCGCAGGCCGCGCTTCTTCAGTGCCTTGGACAGGGCCGTGGACTCGTCCGTGACCGCCGGGACGTCGGCGGTCGTGGCCGGGACCGGGCGGGTCGCCGGGTCCGGCGCGTGCGACCAGATCAGCGTGTCGAGCTCGCCCGGCTCCCAGCCGGCCAGCAGCTTGGCGTTGGCCAGGGTGGCGTCGATCTTGGCGCGGTTGCGGATGATGCCCTCGTCGGCGAGCAGCCGCTCCCGGTCGGTGTCGGTGAACCGCGCCACCTCGGCGATCCGGAAGCCCGCGAAGGCCTTCCGGAAGCCCTCCCGGCGGCGCAGGATCGTGATCCACGAAAGGCCGGACTGGAAGGCCTCCAGGCACAGGCGCTCGAAGAGCGCGTCGTCGCCGTGCACCGGGCGGCCCCACTCCTCGTCGTGGTAGGCCACGTAGTCCTCGGTGGACAGGCCCCAGGGGCAGCGCAGCAGGCCGTCGGGCCCCGGGACCGCCCTGCCCCCGCTCACGCGTCCTCCGCCTCGTCGCCGTCGGCCCGGCCGCCGGCCAGGGCCGCTTCGAGCCGGGCGATGCGGGCGTCCCGCTCGGCGATCCGGGCGTCGCGCTCGGCGAGCTCGGCGCCGAGCCGGCCGAGGACGTCGTCCACGTCCGCCATCCGGTAGCCGCGGGGCGCGACGGGCAGGCGCAGCGCCTCGACGTCGGCCTGGCCGGCCGGGCGGCTCGCGGGCAGCGGATCGACCAGCTGCTGGGGCGCCACGTCGGGCAGCACCTCGCTGTCGCCGCCGCCGACCACCGCCAGGGTGACCGCCGCGACGACCACGACCATCGTGATCAGCAGAAACCAGAACACCTGCGCGCCTCTCCCGAGCGTGTTTCCCCGCGTGGAAAACGTCCGGTGCCGATCGTGCCATGCGCCACCGACGGTTAGGGTCGCAGACGATGCAGGCGAGGTCCGCGAGGGAGGACAAAAAGGGATGCTCCGCTTGGGACGGCGTGAATTCGGGCCGCACGAGCCGGTGATCATGGCGATCGTGAACCGGACCCCGGACTCCTTCTACGACCAGGGGGCCACCTTCCGGGACGAGCCGGCGCTGGCCCGGGTCGAGCAGGCGGTGGCCGAGGGCGCGGCGATCATCGACATCGGCGGGGTGAAGGCGGGTCCCGGCGAGGAGGTCACGGCCGAGGAGGAGGCGCGGCGCACGGTCGGTTTCGTGGCCGAGGTGCGGCGGCGCCACCCGGACGTGGTGATCAGCGTGGACACCTGGCGGGCGGACGTCGGCGAGGCGGTCTGCGAGGCCGGCGCGGACCTGCTGAACGACGCGTGGGGCGGGGTCGACCCGCGGCTCGCGGAGGTGGCGGCGCGGTACGGCGCGGGCCTGGTGTGCACGCACGCGGGCGGCGCGGAGCCGCGGACCCGGCCGCACCGGGTCGCGTACGAGGACGTGATGGCCGACATCCTGCGGGTCACGGTCGGGCTCGCGGAGCGGGCGGTGGCGCTGGGCGTGCGGCGGGACGGGATCATGATCGACCCGGGCCACGACTTCGGGAAGAACACCCGGCACAGCCTGGAGGCGACCCGGCGGCTGGGCGAGATGACGGAGACCGGCTGGCCGGTGCTGGTCTCGCTGTCCAACAAGGACTTCGTCGGCGAGACCCTGGACCGTCCGGTGAAGGAGCGGGTGCTCGGGACGCTCGCGACCACCGCCGTCTCGGCCTGGCTGGGGGCGCGGGTGTACCGGGTGCACGAGGTCGCCGAGACGAAGCAGGTGCTCGACATGGTGGCGACGATCGCGGGCCACCGCGAGCCGGCCGTCGCCCGCCGCGGCCTGGCGTGACGGCCGGGCCGGGCCCACGGGCCCGGCCCCCCTCGTTCCCGGGCGCTAGCGCCCGACCTCCTTGGAGACCAGTGCGACCGCCTCGTCCACGTCGTCCGTGACGTGGAACAGCAGCAGGTCGTGCTCCGAGGCCTTGCCGCCCGCGACGACCGAGTCGCGCAGCCAGTCGACCAGGCCCTTCCAGTACGCGGAGCCGAAGAGCACGATCGGGAAGCGGGTGACCTTGCGGGTCTGGACGAGGGTCAGCGCCTCGAAGAGCTCGTCGAGGGTGCCGAGGCCGCCGGGCAGCACCACGAAGCCCTGCGCGTACTTCACGAACATCGTCTTGCGGACGAAGAAGTAGCGGAAGTTCACGCCGATGTCGACGTGCGGGTTGAGGCCCTGCTCGAAGGGCAGCTCGATGCCGAGGCCGACCGAGATGCCCTTGGCCTCGCGGGCGCCCCGGTTGGCCGCCTCCATGGCGCCGGGGCCGCCGCCCGTGATCACCGCGAAGCCCGCCTGCGCCAGCGCCCGGCCGAGCCGGACGCCCGCCTCGTACTCGGGCGAGTCCGGCTTGGTGCGGGCCGAGCCGAAGACGCTGATGGCGCTGGGCAGTTCGGCGAGGGCGCCGAAGCCCTCGACGAACTCGGACTGGATCCGCATGACCCGCCACGGGTCGGTGTGCACCCACTCGGAATCACCCTCGGTGTCGAGCAGCCGCTGGTCCGTGGTGCCCGGCTGGACCTGGTCGCGGCGTCTGACCACCGGTCCCAGCCGCTGCTCCTCGAGCTTCGAAGGCTCTTCGGGTACGCCCATGGCCTGCTCCTCTCACCGTTCCACTGATCGACCGGCGTTGATCTTCCGGTCCGGTCAGGGTAGGTCCACCGAGGTGACGAAAGGCGAAATTGCGGGAATCATTCCGTCAGCCAGTCGCGGAGGCGCCCTTCGCAGTGGTGGATCCGCTCGACGTGGACGTGCTCGTCGCGCTTGTGCGCGTAGAGCGGGTCGCCCGGCCCGTAGTTGACGGCGGGGACGCCGAGCGCGCTGAAGCGGGCGACGTCGGTCCAGCCGAACTTGGGCATGGCGCTGCCGCCGACCGCCTTCATGAAGGCCGCGGCGGCCGGGTGGGAGAGGCCCGGCAGCGCGCCGGGGCTCTCGTCGTCGACCTCGATCGAGCTGACGCCGCAGTCCGCGAAGACCTCGTGGACGTGCGCGAGGGCCTGTTCCACGGAGAGGTCCGGCGCGAAGCGGTAGTTGACGGTGACCACGCACGCGTCGGGGATGACGTTGGTGGCGACGCCGCCCTCGATGCCGACCGCGTTCAGGCCCTCGTGGTACTGCAGGCCGTCGATGACCGGCTTGCGCGGCTCGTACACGGCGAGCCGGGCCAGGATCGGGGCGGCTGCGTGGATGGCGTTGGAGCCCATCCAGGAGCGCGCGGAGTGGGCCCGCTCTCCGGTGGTGTGCAGCTTGACCCGCAGGGTGCCCTGGCAGCCGCCCTCGACCTGGCCGAAGGAGGGCTCCAGGAGGACGGCGAAGTCGCCGGCGAGCCAGTCGGGGTGCGCCTCGGCGATCTTCCCGAGGCCGTTGAGGTGGGCGGCGACCTCCTCGTTGTCGTAGAAGACGAAGGTGAGGTCGCGGTTGGGCGCGGGCACGGTGGCGGCGATCCGCAGCTGGACGGCGACGCCCGACTTCATGTCGGAGGTGCCGCAGCCCCACAGGACGCCGTCGGCGTCGAGGCGCGAGGGCACGTTGTCGGCGATCGGGACGGTGTCGATGTGGCCGGCCAGGACCACGCGCTCGGGGCGGCCGAGGTGGGTGCGGGCCACCACGTTGTTGCCGTGCCGGTCGACGGTGAGGTGCGGCAGGCCGCGCAGGGCGCGCTCGATCGCGTCGGCGAGCGGCTGCTCGCTTCCGCTGACGGAGGGGATGTCGACCAGGGCGGCGGTCAGCGCGGCGCCGTCGAGCGAGAGGTCCAGCGCGGGCGCCGGAGCGGGTTCCGAAGGAGCGGTGTCAGCCATGTGTCGACCCTAACTCGGCCTCCAGTACGGTGGGGCGCGTGTCCGAGCCCACCCTCCTCTCCCGTCCCGCCCGACGCGGCCGCGCCGCCCGTGTCGTCGCGGGTCTCGCCGTGCTCCTCGGCCTGGTCGCGTACGTGACGGTGCACTACGTCACGGGGAGTAAGGGTGCGCCACGCTGCACGGTCGGAAGCGGGTCGAACCGGTACGAGTTCACTCCGGAGCAGGCGTCGAACGCGGCGACGATCGCGGCCGTGGGCAGCAGCCGCGGGCTGCCGGAGCGCGCGGTGACGATCGCCCTGGCGACGGCGCTCCAGGAGTCGGCGCTGCGGAACATCGAGCACGGCGACCGCGACTCGCTCGGCCTGTTCCAGCAGCGCCCGTCGATGGGCTGGGGCACGCCGGAGCAGATCCTCGACCCGGTGTACTCGGCGGGGAAGTTCTACGAGGGCCTGGAGAAGGTTCCGGGCTATTCGCGGCTGCCGCTGACGGTGGCGGCGCAGAAGGTGCAGCGCAGCGGTTTCCCGCAGGCGTACGCGAAGCACGAGCCGGACGCCACGCTGCTCTCGGCGGCGCTCACCGGCCGCGCGCCGGCCGCGCTGACCTGCACGGCGGACGTGGCGGAGGGCCGGCCCGGCGACCCGTCGCGGGTGCGGACGGAGCTGGTGCGCGCCTTCGGCGAGGAGACCGCCCCGAAGGCGGTCACGGGCGGCGCGGGCGCGGCGGGCGCGGGCGCGAACACGGCCGGGGTGCCGGCGGTGGAGCTGTCGGTGCCGGTGCGCGAGACCCGCGGGGCCCGCGAGCAGCGCGGCTGGGAGCTGACCCAGTGGGCGGTGGCCCGGGCGGACGACCTGCGCATCGCGCGGGTCGTGTACGGGGACCGGATGTGGGTCGCGGACGACGGCTCGGGCGACTGGGAGCCGGCCGGCTCGCGGGGCACGGACGGCTCGACGGTCCGGATCACGCTGGCGCGCTAGGCGGCGTCCGCGGGGGCGGGCAGGCGTGCGGGGTGTCACCCGGACGTGTCATGGGGGCCGGGGCGCGGGAGGTCTTCCCGGAGGTGTGCGGGCGGGGCGGCATCTCACGGCACGGGGCTTGTGCCGCAAGGGAAGTGACGGTTCGGCACCGGGGTGTCCCGTGACGTGTTCGTCCGCTTTCCTCCCCACCCGACAATCGTACGCATTGCCCAGTCTTTACCTTCGGCCTCCGCAACCTCTCCCGCCCCACGCCCGGTTGTCAGCGCGTAATCGACCTCGTCGTCCCTCCGCCGAAGGAGCACCATGTCCCTCCCCCTGACCCGCCGGATCGCCCGCGCCGCCCTGCTCGTCGCGGCCGGCGCAGCCCCCGTGGTCGGTGCGGCCGGAACCGCGAGCGCCCTGCCCCAGGGGCTCGCCCCCACCGAGGCGCTGTCCGGCGTGACCGCCGTGGACCCCGCGAGCGCCGGCGGTGTCGTCGACACCGCCTCGCAGACCGCCACCGGCGTCGTCGGCGAGGCCGGCGGCAAGGCCACCGGCGACACCCTCGGCAAGACCGCGGGCGCGGCCACCGAGACCGCCCAGGCCCCCGTGGCGGGCCCGCTGGGCGAGGCCGTCCCGAACACCGGCGCCGTGCCCGGCGCGGGCCTCATCGGCGGCCTGCCGATCGGCGGCTGACCACCGCCTCCGCACACGTGAGGGCCCCGGGGAGCACCGCCCCCCGGGGCCCTCACTCGCGCGTCCCGGGCCGATCAGCCGAGCCGCTTGACGGCCGCCTCGACCCGTTCGTCGGTCGCGGTGAACGCCACCCGCACGAACCGTCCGCCGGCCTCGCCGTAGAAGTCGCCGGGCGCCACCAGGACGCCCTTCTCGGCGAGGTACGCCACCGTGTCCCAGCACGGCTCGTCCCGGGTCGCCCACAGGTAGAGGCTGGCCTCGCTGTGCTCGATGCGGAAGCCGTGCGCCTCCAGGGCCGTCCGCAGCGCCGTGCGCCGGGCCGCGTACCGCTCGCGCTGCTCCGCCACGTGCGCGTCGTCGCCGAGCGCGGCGACCGTCGCCGCCTGCACCGGCGCGGCCGTCATCATGCCGCCGTGCTTGCGGATCAGCAGCAGCTCGCCGAGGACCGCCGGGTCACCGGCGACGAAGGCCGCGCGGTAGCCCGCCAGGTTGGAGCGCTTGGACAGCGAGTGGACGGCGACGATCCCCTCGTACGAGCCGCCGCAGACGTCCGGGTGCAGCACCGAGACCGGGTCGGCCTCCCAGCCGAGCTCCAGGTAGCACTCGTCGGAGAAGACCAGCACGCCGTGCTCGCGGGCCCAGGCCACGATCCGGGTCAGCTCGTCCTTCCCGAGCACCTTCCCGGTCGGATTGGACGGGGAGTTGAGCCACAGCAGCTTCAGCCCGGCCGGGTCCAGCTCGGTCGGGTCGTCGTAGACGACCGGCGTCGCGCCGCACAGCCGCGCCCCGACCTCGTACGTCGGGTAGGCGAGCCGCGGGTAGGCGACGACGTCCCCCGCGCCGAGCCCCAGCTGGGTCGGCAGCCAGGCCACCAGCTCCTTGGAGCCGACCACCGGCAGCACGTTCCGGTCCGTCAGGCCGACCGCGCCCAGACGCCGCCCGCACCAGCCGGTGAGCGCGTCCCGCAGCGCCTGGGTGCCCCACACCGTGGGATAGCCGGGCGAGTCCGCAGCCGCCACCAGGGCCTCCTGGATCACCGCCGGCACGGGGTCGACCGGGGTGCCCACGGACAGGTCCACGATGCCGTCCGGGTGGGCCGAGGCCGTCGCCTTGTACGGCTCCAGCTTGTCCCAGGGGAAGACGGGCAGGCGCGAAGAGACTGCGCTCACGGTTGTGCTCCTCGTACGTACGGATACACATCGGTCCCGTACAGCGGCGAGGCCGTACGGGACCGAGCGGGGATGATCGGTCGATCAGCCGTTCTGCGGCGGCAGGGCGGCGATGAAGGGGTGGTCGCGCTCGATCAGGCCGAGCTTGGAAGCACCACCGGGCGAGCCGAGCTCGTCGAAGAACTCGACGTTCGCCTTGTAGTAGTCCTTCCACTCCTCCGGGGTGTCGTCCTCGTAGAAGATCGCCTCGACCGGGCAGACCGGCTCACAGGCTCCACAGTCGACGCATTCGTCCGGGTGGATGTACAAAGACCGCTGGCCCTCGTAGATGCAGTCGACGGGGCACTCCTCGATGCACGCCTTGTCCTTGACGTCGACACAAGGCTGCGCGATGACGTAGGTCACGCTGTCGTTCCTCCTCAGTAGGGCTGGTCTGCGCGGGAGCGCGGTGTCGTCGATGCCCGCCCCTAGTATCTCCGTTCTTGGGGACGATCCGAACAGGAGGGGCTCAGAAGCTGTGGAATTCACCGGCGGAGCACGGCTTGAGGTCCGTATCACGGCGGCTGACGTGGGAAAACGCGTCTCTGTTCGGTACGTGACGGACTCGGCGGTCCCGGGCGAGAAGTTCACCGACGCGGTCGGGGTTCTCACATCATGGGACTCGGGTGTGCTGCTGATCACACGCAGGACCGGTGAGGCCGTCCGGATCGCGGAATCCGCCCTCGTCGCCGGCAAGACGGTCCCCGCCGCCCCGGCCCGCCGCCGCGGCCCCTCCGCGACCTTCGCCGAGCTCGCCCGGGCCGCCGCCCGCGCCTGGCCGCCGCTGGAGGCCGAACCGCTCGGCGAGTGGACCCTGCGGGCCTCCGGCGGGTTCACCCGCCGGGCCAACTCCGTGCTGCCGCTGGGCGATCCGGGCCTGCCGCTCGACGCCGCGCTCGACCGGGCGCGGGACTGGTACGCGGCCCGGGACCTGCCCCCGTACGTCCAGACCGCGACCGGCGCCGCGGACACCCAGGAGCTGCTGAGCGCCGAGCTGGAGCGGCGCGGCTGGACCCGGGAGGTCAGCGCCGAGCTGCGGACCGCCGCGCTCGCGCCGATCGGCGACCTCGCCGCCGACACCTCGGCGGTACGGATCGAGCGCGGCTTCGACGAGAGCTGGCTGCGCCGCTACCAGCGCTTCGGCGAGCCGGGCCCGCACGTCACCAAGGTGCTCGCCGGCGGCCCGAGTGTGTGGTTCGCGTCCGTACCGGGCACGGAAGAGGCAGCCGCGGCGATCGGCCGGCTCGTCGTGGACGGGCGCTGGGCCGGTTTCATGGCGGTCGAGGTGGACCCGGAGCAGCGGCGCCGGGGCCTCGCCACGGCCGTGATGACGGCGCTCGCCCGGCGCGCCCTCGACGAGGGCGCCTCGGCCGCCTGGCTCCAGGTCGAGGCGGACAACCACGGCGCCCGGGCGCTCTACGACGGGATGGGCTTCACCACCCATCACCACTACCACCACTACCGATGGACGGGCGCGTGACGGACGGAGACGACGTGACCGACTGGCGGCGGGAGTTCGCCGAGGAGGCCAGGTCGGAGCGGCCCGACCTCGCGCGCCTGTGCCTGCTGCTGTGCGCCGTCGCCGATCCGTCCGTCACCGGGGCCGACCTGGACGAGGCCGAGATCGAGCTGGACCGGCTCGCCGGACTCGTCCCCTACGGGACGCGCGGCCCCGACGCCTGGGTCGCGGCGCTCGCCGAGCTGCTCGGCCGCCGCGAGGGCTTCCAGGGCGTGCCCGCGGACTACCAGCGGCTGGAGTCCTCGCTGCTGCACGAGGTGCTGCGGACCCGGCGCGGGCTGCCCATCCTGCTGTCGGTGGTGTGGATGGAGGTGGCCCGCCGGGCCGGCGCCCCGGTGTACGGGCTCGGACTGCCCGGCCACTTCGTCGTCGGCTTCGGCGACCCGGCCGAGCTGCACCTGGCCGACCCCTTCGCGGGCGGCCGCGCGATGACCGGCACGGACGCGGAGCTCCTGGTCGCGGGCGCCACCGGCGAGGCCCTCGACCCGTCGATGCTGCGCCCCGCGACCCCGGCGGCGATCGTGCTGCGCGTCCTCAACAACATCCGCGCCTGGGCCCAGGCCCGCCCCGAGCGCTCCGACGTCGCCCTGTGGGCCGTCGAACTGTCCCTGCTGCTCCCCTCCCACCCGGCCCGCCTGCGCTACGAGCGCGCGGAGCTGCTCGTCCAGCGCGGCGACTTCCTCACGGGAGCGGCGGAGATGGAGGCGTACGCGACGATCATGGACGCGGTCGAACCGAGCGCCGCGGAGACCATCCGCCGCCGCGCGAAGGCGGCCCGGGCGCTGCTGAACTAGGCCGTCTCTTCCGGATCTTGCCGGGCTCTCGACTCCCCCAGAGCTTCGCCCGGGTGGGCGCGCCCCCGGCGGAGCCTGGGGGGAGTGCCCCGGGCACCGCGCCTCGCCGCGTCGTCGTCGGTCGCCGATGGCCCCCTGGGCTTCGCCCGGGAGGTGCCCCCGGGCGAAGCCCAGGGGAAGTGCCCCCCCACCGCATCGCTTCCGCCCCCTCGGCCCGGCGGCCGGGGAGGTGCCCCCACCTCCGCCTTGCGATCCTTCCCCTGGGCCCTGACGGCCTGGGGAGACCCCGACCCTCGGCCCTGACGGGCCTGGGGAGACCCCATGCACCGGACGCCGCTCTCCCCCGTAGCCCTCCGGGCACGGAAGGTGCCCCCAGATCCAGCCGCCCGATCCGAAAGAAACGGCCGCCTGTCCGGCGGGCGCGGGAAGGGTGCGGGCGGGGCGGCCGGAATCGAACCGGCGTCCTCGCGGTTTCGGAGACCGCGCGCGTCGACCTCTGCGCTACGACCCCGCCCGCCGCGGGCAGCTTAAGGGTGCGGGGCAGGCCGGCCGGAATCGAACCGGCGTCCTCGCGGTTTCGGAGACCGCGCGCGTCGACCTCTGCGCTACGACCCCGCCCGCCGCGGGCAGCTTAAGGGTGCGGGGCAGGCCGGCCGGAATCGAACCGGCGTCCTCGGGTTTCGCAAACCGCGCGCGTCGACCTCTGCGCTACGACCCCGCCCCGCGCGTCGCAGCCTAGGGGGTGTCTCGCCCCTCCGGAAACGGCGCCACCCCCGCCTCCGGAGGGGGCGGGGGTGGGCGCGGGGTGGTGGGGCGGTCAGCCCTCGCCGCTGAGGTCGATCGTCTTCGTGCGCTCGGCCTTGGTCTTGCCGCGCAGCGCGTCGCGCATCACGAAGGCCACGTCGTCGGCGCTCACCTGGTGCTTGGTGCCGTCGGCCTTGGTGATCATGACGCCGTCGAAGACGCCGTCGAGCAGCTCGGTGATCGCCTGCTTGTTGTAGACCTCGACCAGACGGCCGTCTACGGCCTTCATGGAGAGGATCTTCGGCAGGGACCGGGCCGGGCCGAAGTCGATCGACTTGGCGCCCGCCTTGATGGTGATCTTGTCGGACATCGCCGGCCGGGCGAACTCCTCCATGGCCCGTTCCAGCTCGTCCTTGGTCACGGTGGGCCGGCGGGTGACGACCGGGAGCTCGACCGTGTTGGGGCGGCCGGTCTCGACCTGGGCGCGGAAGGCGTCCTTGACCGCGATCATCGAGCGCTGGACGTCCAGGCCCTTGCCCTCCTTGCCCTCGACCGCGGTGACCTTGTTCGGGGCGAAGAGGATGGTGCCCTCGGTGACCGAGCCGGAGGTGCCGGCCAGGTCCGTGAGGGCGACGCCCAGCTTCTCGTCGTCGACCGGGAAGACCGGCTTCGCCTCGCGCGTACCGCCGAAGAGCGAGCCGATGACGGAGACCGGGTTGTAGTCGCTGCCCGCGGCGGCGCGGACGGTCTCCTGGGCGTCCAGGGCGAGACCGGCCTTCTCCGGGGCCAGTTCGGCCTTCTTGCCGCCCACGGAGAGCTGCAGCGGGGTGTGGGCGCGCTTGCCGAGGGCCGCCTCCAGCTTGGCGACGCCCTCCTCCTTCGTGCCGCCGCCGATGTCGACGCCGAGGACGGTGGTGCCCTTGGGGACCTCGGAGTGGTTGAGGAGCAGGCCCGCGCCGTAGGCGACGCCGGCCAGGCCGACCACGCCGACGCAGGCGAGGACCAGCTTGGAGCGGCCCTTCTTCGCCGGGGCGGGCTGGGGCGCGGGCTTCGGCGCCGGCCGGGGCGCGGCGGCGGCCTGGTCGCCGCGCTCGTTGCGCTCGGGGATGCGCGGGGTCAGGTCGGGCCCGGCGGGCGGGACGACCGGCATGCCGCTGGTGAGCGTCGAGCCGGAGACGTGGCCGGGCTCGCCGCCCGCGGGGCCGCCGGGCGGCACGGGCGCGGGGGCCTGCGGGGTGAGGATCGCGGTGTCGTCGGACATCCGCGGGGCCATGGGCCGGCGCGGCCCGGGGCCGCGGCGCTGGTCCGGGCCGACGACCGGACTGCTGCCGGTGACGGGGCCGGTGGTGGGCCCGGCGGGGGCCCCGGCGGCGCCGACGACGGGGGTGCCGGCGGCCGGGGTGTGCCCGGGGCCGTTGTCGTAGAGCGGGTTGCCGCTGTCGTAGAGCGGGTTCCCGGGCACGGGCCCGCCGGGCACGGGCCCGCCGGTGGCGGGGCCGTCGAAGCGCGGAGTGCCACCGGCCGGGGTGGACGCCGGGCCGTCGAAGCGCGGGGTACCGCCCGCGGGCGTCGGCGCCGGGCCGCCGGTGAGCGGGGTGACGACCGGCATGCTCTGGGTGGTGCTCGCGGACGGGACGCCGTCGCCGGCGGAGCCCGCGAAGCCGGGGGCGGCCGGGGCGGGGGCCGACGGGGCCGCGGCCTGCGGCGCGGCGGGCGCCGGCGGCTGCGGGGCGGGCTCGGCGGCCGGCTTGGCCGCGGAGGGCTTGCGCGGCGCGAACCAGCTGCTGGTCGGCCGCTCCTCGGCGGCGGCCGGCTCGGCCGCGGGCTCCGGCTCGGCGGCCGGGGCGGGCGCCGGGCGGGCCGGGGCGGGCCGGGTGGGCAGCGACGGCTCGGCCGCCCGCGGCTCCTCGGCCGGGGTCCCGTCCCCGCCGCCGCCCTCGCCGACCGGCTTGCGGACCACCACGGGCGGGATCGGACGCGAACCCGGGATGTTGATCCGGATGCGCGTGGTCAGCGTGGTCTCGGTCTTGGGCTCCTCGGGCGGCACGGCGGCGCCGTTCTCCGCGGTCGCCTCCTGTCCGCCGCGCAGACCGTACGGCGGCGTGCCCGAGGGGTACGCGGCCCCGCCGCGCCCCTGGGCGCCGGAGGGCGAACTGTCAGTCTCTCGACCAGTTTCACGACTCAAAGCAGGATCTCCCGGTTGGCTCCGCCGCCCGCTCTTGCTGATGCTCGTGGTGATCCGGGCGGTCGGCGGCGCGCACCACCATACTGGCCACCGCCGGTCCGCACCCGACCCGGCGTGGATCCGCCAAGGGCAATACGGCCGAAGTCAAGACACTCTCGCGTCAAGTCGGCCTGTTCACATGCCCGGTCGGGCCAGTCGGCTCATCGTGGCGCACATCACAGCGACCGCCATGCCGCCGAGCAGGAAGACCATCTCGCCGATGCCGCCGCCGAACAGGCCGTCCCCCTCGGGGCGTCCGAAGCTCAGCAGGACGATGGCGACGAGCCAGCCGGCGCCGGCCGCGGCCACGCCGAGCTGGTTGCCGGTGGCGCGCCGGCCGGCGTAGAAGACGGCGGCCGAACCGAGCAGGGCGAGCAGCAAGCCGCCGGGGAACCAGGCGGCTTGGACCAGGGAGCCGGCGGTGCCGACGAGCGCGCCGAGCACCAGGAGCAGCGCGTACCAGGCGTAACGGGCACCCGCGGCGAGCCCGTCGGCGGACGGCTCCGCGGTGGCGGGCCGGGGCGCGGGCCGGGGGGCCGGCCCGGAGGCGGAGGCGCGGCTGCGCGGGCCGGTCATGCGCCCGCCCCCTCGCCGTTGTTCTCCGCCGGGTCCGTGACGCCCGCGAAGAGGTCGGTCTCGCGGGTGCCCGCGGGCGCGCCCGGGGTGCCGTGCACCAGCTCGTAGTACTCGGTGGTGAAGATCGGCTGGGCGAGGTTGTTGGAGAGCGCGAAGAAGGGCCCGTCCACGGCGACTTGGGTGGCGTGCGCGGCCATGGCGGCGCGCTTGCGGCCGGCGTACGAGGTCCCGGCCGCGCCCTCGTCCGTGGCCCCGTCCAGCTCCCCGCCCGCGATCTCGGCGGTGATGCGGTCCTCCTCGACCACGCCGGGCACGTCGCCGATGACGGCGTCGGCGGGGAAGACGGAGCCCTCGGCGGCGAGGCGGGCGAAGCCGGCCTCGGCGACCGGGCGGGGCACCCGGTTCCAGTAGATCTTGGCGACGGCGTGGGCGGCGCCGAGGTCCGGCCGGTAGCCGGGTTCGGCGGCCAGTTCGGCGGCGCGCATCGCGACCCGGTGGGCCTGGATGTGGTCGGGGTGGCCGTAGCCGCCGTCGGGGTCGTAGGTGACGAGGACCTGCGGGCGGGTCTCGCGGATCACCTCGACCAGGTACGGGGCGGCCTCGTCGACCGGGGTGCTCCAGAAGGCGCCGGGGCGCCGGTTCTGCTCGGCGCCCATCATCCCGGAGTCGCGGAAGCGGCCGGGGCCGCCGAGGAAGCGGTGGTCGGTGACGCCCAGCTCCTTCATCGCGGCGGCGAGTTCGCCGACGCGGAACGGGCCGAGCCGGTCCTCCCGGTCGGGCGCGAGATGGGCGAGCCCGGGCGGGATGACCTCGCCCTCCTCGCCCAGGGTGCAGGTCACCAGGGTCACGAGGGCGCCCTCGGCCGCGTACCTGGCCATGGTGGCGCCGTTGTTGATCGACTCGTCGTCGGGGTGCGCGTGCACCAGGAGCAGACGACGGGCTGGGAGAACCGTCATGGCCCCACCCTACGAGGCGGGGCCGGTGAGGGACCGGCAGGTCAGAACTTGAGGCCGCCGATCATGCTCGCCACGTTGGTGGTGAGGGTGCTGATGGACGGGGCGATGGACGAGCTGGCGAGGTAGAAGCCGAGCAGCGCGCAGACCGCCGCGTGACCGGCCTTGAGTCCGGATTTCCGGATCAGCAGGAAGACGACGATCGCCAGCAGCACCACCACCGAGATCGAGAGTGCCACGGCGGTTCACCTCCACACTTCTTCGGTCGGACGTTCGGTTGGCATGTGCCCGATGGATGCTTACCCACCTAGCGCTACGGATCATAACTATCCGTGCCATCGCATCGATCGGTGTACGGAGGCATGAGGGGGCGCACGGACGCTAGTTTCGGTCACATGACTTCGCCACGTGACGCATCGTTGTCCTTCCCCCGGCAGTACGCGCGGACGCAGCGCTTCACCCTCGGCGCGCCCCGTGGTTTCGGCATCGCGCCGGACGGCCGGCGGGTGGTGTTCCTGCGCTCCGGCTCGGGGACGGACCGCTCGCACCGGCTGTGGGTGCTCGACCTGGACGGGCCGGACGGGCCGGTGGAGCGGCTCGCGGCGGACCCGGAGGTGCTGCTCGGGGGCGCCGCCGAGGAGTTGTCGGCGGAGGAGCTGGCCCGGCGGGAGCGCAGCCGGGAGGGCTCGGCGGGGATCGTGGGCTACGCGCTGGACGAGGCGGCGGAGCTGGCCGCGTTCGCGCTGTCGGGGCGCCTGTTCGCGGCGGAGCTGCGGGCCGGCACGGCCCGCGAACTGCCGGTGCCGGGGCCGGTGGTGGACCCGCGGCCCTCGCCGGACGGGCGCCTGGTGGCGTACGCGGCCGGCGGCGCGCTGCGGGTGACCGGGGCGGACGGCACGGGTGACCGGGCGCTGGCCGAGCCGGAGGCGGACGGGGTGGGCTACGGGCTCGCGGAGTTCGTGGCCTCGGAGGAGATGGGCCGCTCCCGGGGCTTCTGGTGGGCGCCGGACTCGGACCGGCTGCTGGTCGCGCGGGTCGACGAGACGCCCGTGCGGCGCTGGTGGATCGCCGATCCGGCGCACCCGGAGCGGGAGCCGCAGCCGATCGCGTACCCGGCGGCGGGGACGCCGAACGCGGAGGTCCGGCTCTTCGTCGTGGATCTGTCCGGAAATCGCACCGAGGTCTTGTGGGACCGGGCCTCCTTCCCGTATCTGGCCCGGGTGCACTGGTCCTCGGCCGGTGCGCCGCTGCTTCTGGTGCAGGCACGGGACCAGCTGAGCCAGGCGTGTCTGACGGTGGATCCGGAGACCGGGGCGACGACGACGCTGCTCGTGGACGAGGATCCGGTCTGGCTGGAACTCTTCGGCGGGGTGCCGGCCTGGACCCCGGACGGGCGGCTGGTGCGGATCGTGGACCGGGACGGCGCGCGGGTGCTCGTGGTCGGCGACCGGGCCCTGACGGACGCCTCGCTCCAGGTGCGGGCGGTGCTGGACGTCGGCGCGGAGGACGTCCTGGTCTCGGCGGCCGCCGGTGAGGCGGCCGGCGCGCCGGAGACGGGCGAGATCCATGTGTACCGGGTGGGCGAGCGGGGCGTGGAGCGCGTCTCGCAGGCGCCGGGCGTGCACGCGGCGGTGCGCTCGGGGGCGGTCACCGTGCTGTCCTCGGCCCGGCCGGACGCGCCGGGCGCGACCGTGCGGGTGCTGCGGGACGGCGAGCCGGTCGCCGAGGTCGTCTCGTACGCCCAGCGGCCGGTGCTCGCCGCGGACGTGGCGCTCGTCGAGGCGGGCGAGCGGCGCGTCCCGTGCGCCGTGCTGCTGCCCTCGTCCTGGCGGGAGGGCGACGGGCCGCTGCCGGTCCTGCTGGACCCGTACGGCGGCCCGCACGGGCAGCGCGTGGTCGCCGCCCACAACCCGCACCTGACGTCCCGCTGGTTCGCGGAGCAGGGCTTCGCGGTGGTCGTGGCGGACGGGCGGGGCGCCCCGGGGCGCTCCCCCGCCTGGGAGAAGGCGATCAGCCGGGACTTCACGCTGGCCCTGGAGGACCAGGTCGAGGCGCTGCACGCGCTCGCCGGGCGCTTCCCGCTGGACCTCGGGCGGGTGGCGATCCGCGGCTGGTCCTTCGGCGGCTATCTGGCGGCGCTCGCGGCGCTGCGCCGCCCCGACGTCTTCCACGCGGCCGTGGTGGGCGCGCCGGTGACGGACTGGCGGCTGTACGACACCCACTACACCGAGCGCTATCTCGGTCTGCCGGAGAAGGAGCCGGCCGTCTACACGGAGAACTCGCTGCTCGGCGACCTCGGTCTGACGGAGCCGCGGGAGCCGGCCCGGCCGATGATGATCGTGCACGGCCTGGCCGACGACAACGTGGTGATGGGGCACACCCTGCGGCTGTCCTCGGCGCTGCTCGCGGCGGGCCGGCCGCACGAGGTGCTGCCGCTGTCGGGCGTCACGCACATGACCCCGCAGGAGCAGGTGGCCGAGAACCTGCTGCTGCTCCAGGTGGACTTCCTGCGCCGGTCCCTCGGCCTGTCCTGACGCGCCGTCCGGTGCCGCGGCCCCCGTCCGGTCACCAGCCGGGCGGGCGGTGCGCCGGCGGGGCCGGGGGGAGGGCGGCGGCCGGGCGGTACGGGGTGCGGCGGCGACCGGGGCGGGCGAGGAGCAGCAGCACGGCGAGGCCGGCCAGCAGGGCGAAGCCGCAGCCGAGGTCGTACGCCACGGAGTAGAGCTCCAGCTCGGGCACGGAGGTGTGCCAGTTCTGGCGCAGGGCGGCGGCCGTGCCGGCCGCGCCGACGCCCGCGAGCAGCAGGCCCGCGAGGAGGCCGAAGGGGCGGGCGTGCGGGGCGCGGGCGAAGGCGCTGAGGGCGGCGGCGAGGAGGAGCAGGACGAGGACGGCGTTCAGCCAGCCGGGCGGGACGGCGAGGGCGGGCAGGAGGAGCGAGGGCCCGCCGGTGTAGCGGCCGACGGTGTACTCGACGGGCAGCAGGGTGGCCCAGCGGATCTCCCAGGCGGCCCACATCAGCGCGGCGAGCACGCACAGGACGCCGGCGGCGACGGCCGGTCCGGTACGGGGCCGGGCGGGGGCGGCCGGCTCGTCCGGGGTGCCGGGGCCGGTCGCCCGGCCGGCGGCGGCGGTGACCACGAGGGCGGCGGCGAGGCCGAGCACGAGGAGGGTGCTGACCAGGGCGTCGACGCCGGAGGACCACAGTCCGGGCAGGCGCAGGGCGACGGTGGTCAGTCCGGTGGCGGCCATCGCGGGGGCGGCGAGCGGGGAGCGCAGGGCGACGCCCGCGGTGACCGCGTAGGCGGTGAGCAGCAGCGGGTCGACGAGGGTGGTGGCCGCGGCGGGGCGGAGCCGGAAGCCGTGGTCGCCGGCCCAGTACCAGAGCAGCTCGGCGGTGGGCCCGAAGGTCGCGAGGTCGCGCAGCAGCCAGACGAGGGTGACGAGGGCGAGCGCGGCGCACAGGGCGGCGCCGGTGAGACGTGCCGTTCGTGTCACTGTCACGGGGCCGATACTCACGGTCGTCAGCGGCCGAAACAAGCGCTTCCGCATATGCGCGGGGCGGGTGCGTCAAGTCCGGTCGCCGGTGCGGCCGGCCGGGGGGCGTGACGCTCCCCGGCCGGCCTACGGCACCCGCACGGCCGTACGTTCAGCAGCGTGCCGCGTCCGTATATCGGAGCGGATTCACGGGTGTTGCGGGGCTGTTAAGGATCGTGCGGTGCGGTCAGAGGCTCTTGGGGGCGGGGGGTTCGCCGGGCGGTCCCCCGGGTGGGCCCTGGGTGACGTCCTCCGGCGGCACCACCTGCTTCTCCTCGGCGAAGTGGCAGGCCGAGTCGTGCCGGGCCGGGGTGTCGGTGTCGCGGAAGACGGCCGGGACGGCGAGCAGCGGGACCTCCATTTCGCAGCGCTTCTGGGCCTTCCAGCAGCGGGTGCGGAAGCGGCAGCCGGAGGGGATGTTGGCCGGGGAGGGCACGTCGCCGGCGAGCAGGATGCGTTCGCGGTGCTCGCGCGCCTCGGGGTCCGGCACGGGCACGGCGGAGAGCAGCGCCTGGGTGTAGGGGTGGGTGGGGTGGTCGTAGATCTCGGCGTCGGTGCCGATCTCGACGATCCGGCCCAGGTACATGACGCCGACCCGGTCCGAGATGTGCCGGACGATGGAGAGGTCGTGCGCGATGAAGACGTAGCTGAGGTCGAACTCGTCCTGCAGGCGTTCGAGCAGGTTGACGACCTGGGCCTGGACGGAGACGTCGAGGGCGGAGACGGGCTCGTCGGCGACGATGATCTCGGGCTGGAGGGCGAGGCCGCGGGCGATGCCGATGCGCTGGCGCTGACCGCCGGAGAACTGGTGCGGGTAGCGGTTGATGTACTCGGGGTTGAGGCCGACGACGTCGAGCAGCTCCTGCACCTTGCGGCGCCGGTCCCCCTTGGGCGCGACCTCGGGGTGGATCTCGTACGGCTCGCCGATGATGTCGCCGACCGTCATGCGCGGGTTGAGCGAGGTGTACGGGTCCTGGAACACCATCTGGATGTTGCGGCGGACCGACTTGAGGGCGCGAGGGGAGAGCTTGGTGATGTCCTCGCCCTTGTAGAGGATGGTGCCGGAGGTCGGGCGCTCCAGGTTGACCAGCATCTTGGCGACGGTGGACTTGCCGCAGCCGGACTCGCCGACGATGCCGAGGGTCTCGCCCGCGGTCAGCTCGAAGTCCACGCCGTCGACCGCCCGGACGGCGCCGATCTGCTTCTTGAAGAGGATGCCCCGGGTCAGCGGGTAGTGCTTGTGCAGGTCGCGGACCTGGAGAATCGCCTCAGCCATGGAGGCACTCCTTCCAGAAGTGGCAGGCGCTGGTGCGCGGCACGGGCGATTCGGTGACGTCGTACAGCGGCGGCTCGTCGGTCCGGCACACGTCCTGGGCGAGCGGGCAGCGCGGGTTGAAGGCGCAGCCGGGCGGGATGGCGAGCAGGTTGGGCGGCAGGCCCTTGATCGCGTAGAGCTCCTGGCCCTTCTGGTCCAGGCGCGGGATGGAGTCGAGCAGGCCGCGGGTGTAGGGGTGGGCGGGCGCCTTGTAGATCTCGTGGACGGGGGCCTGTTCGACGATCCGGCCGGCGTACATGACCGCGATCTTGTCGGCGACGTCGGCGACGACGCCGAGGTCGTGGGTGATGAGGATGAGGCCCATGTTGAGCTCGCGCTGGAGCTCGGCGAGCAGGTCCATGACCTGGGCCTGGACGGTGACGTCGAGGGCGGTGGTGGGCTCGTCGGCGATGATCAGCTCGGGTTCGAGGGCCAGCGCCATGGCGATCATGATGCGCTGGCGCATGCCGCCGGAGAACTGGTGCGGGTACTGGCCGACGCGTTCCTTGGCGGCGGGGATGCGGACCCGGTCCATCAGTTCGACGGCCCGGGCGCGGGCGTCCTTCTTCGACAGGCCCCGGTGGACCACGAACATCTCGCCGAGCTGTTCGCCGACGCTGAGGACGGGGTTGAGGGAGGACAGCGCGTCCTGGAAGATCATCGCCATCTTGGCCCCGCGGACCTTGCGGCGTTCGTCCTCCTTGAGCTTCAGCAGGTCCTGGCCCTGGAAGCGGATCTCGCCGCCGGTGATCTTCCCGGGGGGCATGTCGAGGATGCCCATGACGGCCTGGGCGGTGACGGACTTGCCGGAGCCGGACTCGCCGAGCACGGCCAGGGTCTCCCCCGCGTCCACCGAGTAGTTGACGCCGTTGACGGCCTTGGCGATCCCGTCGCGGGTGTGGAACTCCACGTGCAGGTCGCGCACTTCGAGCAGCATGGGCCCTACCTCAGCTTGGGGTCGAGGGCGTCGCGCACCGCGTCGCCGAGCATGATGAAGGCGAGCACCGTGATGGCGAGCGCGCCGGCCGGCCAGAGCAGCATGTGGGGGGCGTTGCGGATGTACTGCGAGGCCGAGGAGATGTCGATGCCCCAGGAGACGGTGGGCGGCTTCAGGCCGACGCCGAGGTACGACAGGGTCGCCTCCAGGGCGATGTAGGTGCCGAGCGCGATGGTCGCGACGACGATCACGGGGGCGACCGCGTTGGGCGCGATGTGGCGCAGCAGCATGCGGGAGTTGGAGGCGCCGAGGGCCCGGGCGGCCTGCACGTAGTCGTTCTGCTTGGCGGTGATCACGGAGCCGCGGGCGATCCGGGAGATCTGCGGCCAGCCGAGCAGCACCATGAAGCCGATGACGGGCCAGACGGTGGAGCTGGTCACCACGGACAGCAGGACGAGGCCGCCGAGGACGACGGGGATGGCGAAGAAGATGTCGGTGATCCGGGACAGGAAGCCGTCCCAGGCGCCGCCGAAGAAGCCGGCGAGGCCGCCGAGGATGCTGCCGAGGACGGCCACGCCGAGGGTGGCGAGGACGCCGACGGTGACGGAGGTGCGGGCGCCGTAGACGGTGCGGGTGTAGACGTCGCAGCCCTGGCCGTTGAAGCCGAAGGGGTGGCCGGGCTGGGAGCCTTCCTGGGCCTTGGACAGGTCGCAGTCGAGGGGGTCTCCGGAGGCGATCAGGGACGGCCAGATGGAGATGACGACCAGGAAGAGGATGACGAGGGCGGAGACGATGAAGACCGGGTTGCGGCGCAGGTCGTGCCAGGCGTCGGACCACAGGGAGCGGGGCTTCTTGTCGGGGCCGGTGCCCTGCGGCCCGCCGGGGGTCCGCTCCAGCGTCTCGCCCTCGTCCAGCGCGAGGTCGGTCGCTCCGCCGGCGCCGGTGGCGGCGATGGCGGCATCGTCGTCGTGGAACGGGTCGATCGGCTCAGGCATAGCGAATCCTCGGGTCAAGGACGGCGTACAGGAGGTCGACCAGGAGGTTGGCGATCAGGAACACCAGGACGAGGACGGTCACGAAGCCGACCACGGTCTGGGTGTTCTGGCGCACGATGCCCTGGTAGAGCTGGTAGCCGACGCCGTGGATGTTGAAGATCCGTTCGGTGACGATGGCGCCGCCCATCAGGGCGCCGACGTCGGCGCCGATGAAGGTCACCACGGGGATGAGGCTGTTGCGGAGCAGGTGCCGGGTGATGACCCGGCGGCGCGGCAGGCCCTTGGCGACCGCGGTGCGCACGTAGTCGGCGCGCTTGTTCTCGGCGATCGAGGTGCGGGTGAGCCGGGTGACGTAGGCCAGCGACACGGAGGCGAGCACGAGACCCGGGACGATCAGCTCGGAGAAGGGGGCCTCGGGCGAGACGGCCGGCTTGATCCAGCCCCATTCGACGCCGAGCAGCAGCTGGATCAGCAGGCCGGTGACGAAGGTCGGGACGGAGAGCACGACCAGGGTGAGCAGCAGCACCGAGGTGTCGACGGGGTGACCGCGCTTGAGGCCGGTGAGGACGCCGAGGGTGATGCCGATGACGATCTCGAAGAGGATGGCGACGATGGTGAGCCGGATGGTGACGGGGAAGGCCGTGGACATCAGCTCGGTGACCGGCTGCCCGTTGAAGGCGGTGCCGAAGTCGCCGGTGAAGACGTTGCCCATGTAGGTCAGGTATTGCTGCCAGACCGGCTTGTCGAGGCCGAACTCCTTGCGCAGCTGGGCGGCGGTGGACGGGTCGCAGGCCCGGTCGCCGCACAGGCCGGCGATGGGGTCGCCCATCACGTTCACCATCAGGAAGATCAGCAGCGTGGCGCCGAAGAAGACCGGGATCATCTGCAGCAGACGCCGGATCACATAACGACCCATGGGGGGCTCCGGGGGTTGAGGGAAGGCGTACGGCCCGGCGCGGGAGGTCCGCCGGCCGGGCCGTACTCCGCCGACCTGCTACGGCGTCAGCTGACCTTGATCTGCTCGTAGACGGGCACGCTGAACGGGTTAAGGGTCACGTTGGAGACCCGCTCCGAGTAGCCGGCGCTGCCGTTCTGGTACCAGAGCGGGATGGCGCCCATCTGGTCCCGCAGCACCTCCTCGGCCTGCTGGAAGGTCTTCACGGCCTTGGCCTGGTCGGTCTCCGCGTTGGCCTGGTCGATCAGCTTGTCGAACTGGGGGTTGCTCCACTTGCCGTCGTTCGACGAGGCGCCGGTGTAGTACAGCGGCTGGAGGAAGTTCTGGATCAGCGGGTAGTCCATCTGCCAGCCGGCCCGGAACGGCCCCGGCATCTTGGACTGGGTGATCTGGTTGCGGAAGTCGGCGAAGGTGCCGATGGGGTTGCCGACGCAGGCCTTGGTGTTGCCGAGGGCCCGGTTGATGGAGTTGCACACCGCGTCCACCCACTCCTTGTGGGAGCCGGTGTCGGCGTTGTACGAGATCTTCATGGTGCCGCCGGGGATGCCGCCGCCCTCGGCGACCAGCTTCTTCGCCTGGGCCGCGTCGTACATGCAGGCGTCGCCGCACAGCGAGGAGCTGAAGCCGCCGGCCTCGCCGAGGACCGGGGAGGTCCAGTCGGTGGCCGGGGTGCGGGTGTTCTGGAAGATCGTCTCGGTGATCTGCTTGCGGTCGATCGCCATCGACAGGCCGGTGCGCAGCTTCTCCTGGCCCGGCTTGTTCCAGGCCGGGTCGTAGAACGGGAAGGCGAGGGTCTGGATGATGCCGGCGGGCTGGTTGATGTAGCGGTCGCCGAGGTCGGCCTTGACGTTCTTCAGCTGCGAGGCGGGCACGTCGTCGACGAGGTCGAGGTTGCCGGCCGTCAGGTCGGTGTAGGCGGTGTTGTTGTCGGTGTACACCTTGAGGGTGACGCCGCCGTTCTGCGCCTTGTCCGGGCCCGGGTAGTCGGCCCACTTCCGCAGCTCCATCTGGGAGCCCTTGGCGTACGACTGGATGGTGTACGGGCCGTTGCCGACCGGCTTGGAGACCCAGGCGGCGTGGTCCGTGAAGAAGGCCTGGGGCAGCGGCGAGAAGGCCGCGTAGCCGAGGGTGGAGGGCCAGGTGGAGAACTTCTGGGTCAGCTTGACCGTGAAGGTCTTGTCGTCGACGACCTTGAGGCCGGACATCGTCTGGGCCTTGGGTTCGCCGGACTCGGGGTGCACCTCGTCGTAGCCCTGGATCTGGCCGAAGAAGAAGGCGTTGCGCTGGTTGTTCTTGAGGTTGGCGCCGTAGTTCCAGGCGTCCACGAAGGACTTGGCGGTCACCTTCTCGCCGTTGGAGAAGGTCCAGCCGTCCTTGATGGTGATGGTGAAGTTGGTCGAGTCGGTGGTCTCGATCTTCTCGGCGAGCATGTCCTTGGCCTCGCCGGTCTTCGGGTCGTACTGCTTGAGCCCGCGGAAGATCATGGACAGCACCTTGCCGCCCTGCACCTCGTTGGTGTTGGCCGGCTCCAGCGGGTTCTGCGGGTCGCCCCAGGAGGAGCTGACGATCCCTTCGGCGCCACCGCCGCCGCCACCGCCGTCGTCACCACCGCCACAGGCGGTCGCCGCAAGGGCGACGGCGGTGGCCAGAGCGGCCCACTTGGCGTGCGTGGCTCCGCGCATGGAGTGCCTCCCGATGTCCTCGGTGTTACTTAGGCCCCAATATCACCCCTTCGTCCGAAGAGTGCATTTCTACGGCGTCCGTATGAACGCCACCGGAAAGGGCGGGAGGAACGGGCGGGAGGAACGGGCGGAAGGAGAGGGCGGGAGGTCCCGGGCACGCGAAGGCCCCCGGCACCCCCACGAAGGGGAGGTGCCGGGGGCCTTCGAGGTCACCGCACGCCGTCAGCTCGCGCCGACGACGTCCTTCTCCTCGGCGAAGTGGCACGCGGACTCGTGTGCCGCCGGGGTGTCCTGGCCGCGGAAGCGCTCCGGGACCGCGAGGAGCGGCACCTCGGTGGCGCACTTGTCCTGCGCCTTCCAGCAGCGGGTGCGGAAGCGGCAGCCCGACGGCGGGTTCGCCGGCGAGGGCACGTCACCGGTGAGGATGATCCGCTCGCGGTGCGCGCGGGCCTCCGGGTCCGGCACCGGCACCGCGGAGAGCAGCGCCTGGGTGTACGGGTGGGTCGGGTGGTCGTAGATCTGCACGTCCGTGCCGATCTCGGCCATCTTGCCCAGGTACATGACGCCGACGCGGTCCGAGATGTGCCGGACGATCGACAGGTCGTGCGCGATGAAGATGTAGGACAGGTTGAACTCGTCCTGGAGCTTCTCCATCAGGTTGACGACCTGGGCCTGGACGGAGACGTCCAGGGCCGAGACCGGCTCGTCGCAGATGATGATCTCCGGGTTGAGCGCGAGGCCGCGGGCGATGCCGATGCGCTGGCGCTGACCGCCGGAGAACTGGTGCGGGTAGCGGTTGATGTACTCGGGGTTCAGACCGACGACGTCGAGCAGCTCCTGCACCTTGCGGCGCCGGTCGCCCTTCGGGGCCACCTCGGGGTGGATGTCGAAGGGCTCGCCGATGATGTCGCCGACCGTCATGCGCGGGTTGAGCGAGGTGTACGGGTCCTGGAACACCATCTGGATGTTCCGGCGCACGGCCTTCAGCGCGCGGCCGGACAGCTTGGTGATGTCCTGGCCCTTGTAGAAGATCTCGCCCGCGGTGGCCCGCTCCAGGTTCATCAGGAGCTTGGCGACGGTGGACTTGCCACAGCCGGACTCGCCGACGATGCCCAGCGTCTCGCCCTGGAAGAGGTCGAAGGAGACCCCGTCCACGGCCTTGACGGCACCGATCTTCTTCTTGAAGAGGATGCCCTGGGTGAGCGGGAAGTGCTTCTCCAGGTTGCGCACCTGGAGGATCGGCTCACCGCGCTCGATCGGAGCCTCGATGGCGGCTACGGCCTCCGCCTCGGACACGCCCTCGGCCTTGTCGTTCTTGCTGAGCTCAGCCATGGATCGTCTCCTTCCAGAAGTGGCAGGCGCTCTTGCGGCCCGGCATCTCGACGCCGTCCTGCTCGGTGACCGGCACCAGGGCCGGCACCTCGGTGTGGCAGAGGTCGCTCGCCTTGGGGCAGCGCGGGTTGAAGGCGCAGCCCGACGGGATCGCCAGCAGGTTGGGCGGCAGGCCCTTGATCGCGTAGAGCTCCTGGCCCTTCTGGTCCAGGCGCGGGATGGAGTCCAGCAGACCCCGGGTGTACGGGTGGGCCGGGCGCTTGTACAGCTCGTGCACCGGCGCCTGCTCGACGATCCGGCCGGCGTACATGACCGCGATCTTGTCCGCGACGTCGGCGACGACGCCGAGGTCGTGGGTGATCAGGATCAGGCCCATGTTGTACTCGCGCTGGAGCTCCGCGAGCAGGTCCATGACCTGGGCCTGGACCGTCACGTCGAGGGCCGTGGTCGGCTCGTCGGCGATGATCAGGTCCGGCTCCAGGGCCAGCGCCATGGCGATCATGATGCGCTGGCGCATACCGCCGGAGAACTGGTGGGGGTAGTCGCCGACCCGGGCCTTGGCGGCCGGGATCTTGACCTTGTCCATCAGCTCGATGGCCTTGACCTTGGCGTCCTTCTTGGACAGGCCGTGGTGGACCCGGAACATCTCGCCGAGCTGGTAGCCGACGGTGAGGACCGGGTTCAGCGAGGACAGCGCGTCCTGGAAGATCATCGCGATGCGGCGACCGCGGATCTTCCGGCGCTCCTCGTTGGACATCTTCAGCATGTCCTGGCCGCGGAACAGGATCTCGCCCTGCGGGATCTTGCCGGGCGGCATGTCGAGGATGCCCATGATGGCCTGCGCGGTCACGGACTTGCCGGAACCGGACTCGCCGAGCACGGCGAGCGTCTCGCCGGCGCTGACCGAGTAGTTGACGCCGTTGACCGCCTTGGCCACACCGTCACGGGTGTGGAACTCGACGTGCAGGTCGCGGACTTCGAGCAGGGGACCGTTGTAGTCGTCGCCGTCGCGCGGCGCGGGGACGGTCGTCGTCTTGTCGATGGTGCTCACGTGTACGCCCTCCTCAGCGCAGCTTGGGGTCGAGGGCGTTGCGGACGGCTTCGCCGAGCATGATGAACGCCAGGACGGTGAGGCTCACCATGATCGACGGGTACAGCAGGATGTGCGGCGAGGTACGGATCGCCTGAACACCCGCGGAGATGTCGACACCCCACGAGACGGTCGGGGCCGCGAGGCCCAGGCCGAGGTACGACAGGGTGGCCTCGGCAGAGATGTAGCCGCCGAGCGCGATGGTCGCGACGACGATCACCGGAGCCATGGCGTTCGGCAGGATGTGCCGGAACAGGATCCGGGTCGTGCCGGCGCCGAGCGCCTTGGCGGCGTGCACGTAGTCGGCCTGCTTCACCGTGATCACGGCACCGCGCATGACGCGGGTGATCTGCGTCCAGCCGAGGAAGGCCAGGGCGAAGACGACGACCCAGATGGTGCGGTCGGTGAAGGACTGCAGGACGACCATGGCGCCGAGCAGGAACGGGATGCCGAAGAAGATGTCGGTGATCCGGGACAGCACGGCGTCGATGATGCCGCCGAAGTAGCCGGCGATCATGCCCATGATGCTGCCGACGACGGTGACGATCGCGGTGACCGCGATGCCGACGATGATCGAGGCGCGGGTGCCGTGGATCAGGCGGGCGTAGACGGAGCGGCCCTGGATGTCGTATCCCAGCCAGCCCTCGGAGCCGATGTTGCCGAGCTCCGGCTTGCCCACGTAGTGCTTGACGAGGTCACCGGCGGTCGGCGAGGCGCTGGTGAACAGCGTCGGGAACGCGGCGATCAGCAGCAGGAAGAAGATCAGCACCGACGACACGATGAAGTACGGGTTGCGGCGCAGGTCCCGCCAGGCGTCGCCCCACAGGGAGCGGGCCTTGTCCTGCTTCGGCGCGGAGGCGGCGTCCTGGACGACGGAGGGGGTGTCGACGGAGTCGTCTGCCGGAGCGGCGGTCTTGGTCACGTCAGGCATAACGGATCCTCGGGTCCAGGACCGCGTACAGCAGGTCGATGAGCAGGCTGGTGACGAGGTAGACGATCACCAGGATGGTGACGAGTCCGACGAGGGTGCTGCCCTCACGACGGGAGATGGACTCGTAGATGAGGCCACCGACACCCTTGATGTTGAAGATGCCCTCGGTGACGACCGCACCACCCATGAGCGAACCGATGTCGGTGCCGAGGAACGTGACGACCGGGATCATCGAGTTGCGCATCAGGTGGACGCCGATGACCCGGCTCTTGGGCAGGCCCTTGGCGACCGCGGTGCGCATGTAGTCGGCGCGCAGGTTCTCGGCCATGGACGTACGGGTCAGTCGCGCCACGTACGCGAGGGAGAGTCCGCCGAGGACGATCGCCGGGGCGATCAGCTCGGAGAACAACTGGTCGTTGCTGACGTTCGGTTCGATCCAGCCGAGCTGGAAGGCGAAGACCAGCTTGATGATGAAGCCGAGGACGAAGACCGGCACCGAGATGATCAGCAGCGTGAAGATCAGGATGGCGTTGTCGGCGAGACGGCCGGCCTTGAGGCCGGCGATGATGCCGAGCGTGACGCCGAAGACCAACTCGAAGGCGAAGGCCAGGGCGGCCAGCTGGAGCGTCACCGGGAAGGCGTCACCCAGCACTTCGGTGACCGGGCGCCCGTTGCGGATCTGGGTGCCGAAGTCGAAGTGGAGAATGATGCCCGACATGTAGTCCCAGTACTGCTGGAGAATCGGCTTGTCGAGCCCGAGTTCGTGCTTGATCCTCGCGAGGGTCGCGGGGTCCACGCCCTTGTCGCCGAACAGACCCGCCACGGGGTCGCCGGGCAGGCTGTAGACCATCAGGAAGATCAGCAGGGTTGTCCCGAAGAAAACCGGGATCATCTGGAGCAGTCGTCGTGCGACATAACGCCCCATCATGCCTCCGTTGAGATGTCACAGCAGCAGCGGACGGGCCCCTCCTCGACGTGCGCACCCGGATCCGGGCACGACGATGTCGCGGAAGGGCCCCCCAGCCACTGCTCAAGGCGCCGGGGGGAGCCGGGCCGCCGATGGACGGCCGGCTCCCTTCACGGCATGCGGACTACGTCTGGGTTTACTTGTGGACCTCGACGCCGGTCAGGATCGGGTCACCGTCCTGGCCGAACTGCACGCCGGTCACCTTCTCCGAGTAGCCCGCGTTGACCTTGTAGTACCAGAGCGGGATCGACGGCATGTAGTTGACGAGCTCCTTCTCGATGCCCTGGTAGGCCTTGATGGACTCGTCGAGCGTCTTGGCCGAGTCGGCCGCCGCGATCTTGGCGTCCAGCTCCTTGTTCGAGAAGCCACCCTGGTTGCCGCCCGCACCCGTACGGAACAGGTCCGAGATGAAGTTGGCGTTCACCGGGTAGTCGAGCACCCAGCCGGACCGGTAGAACGACTTGACCTGCTTGTTCTTACGAGCGGTCAGGTCGGCCTGGAAGTCGGGCTTGCCGTCGCCCACGCACTGGACGCTGGTCGCCTGCTGGATGGAGTTGCAGACGGCCTCCACCCACTCCTTGTGACCGGAGTCGGCGTTGTACTGGATGAAGATCTTGTTGCCCGGGACGCCGCCGCCGGCCTTGATGAGCTCCTTGGCCTTGGCCGGGTCGAACTTGGTGACGTCGCCCGCGGCGTTCTCCTGGAAGCCCAGGACGCCCTTGGCCACCCAGCCCGTCGCGGGCTCACGGGTGCCGTTCAGCACCGTCTTGGTGATGGTGGCGCGGTCGATCGCCATGGACAGACCCTGGATGACCTTCGGGTCGACCGGCTTCGGCTTGCTCCACTGGTCGGCGTAGAACGCGACGGCGATCGTCTGGATCGCGGAGTACGGCTGGTCCACGGCGCGGTCGCCGAGGTCCTGGCGGTACACCGGCAGGTCCTTCGGGCCGACCTGACGGATGACGTCCAGGTTGCCGGACTTCAGGTCCTCGTACGCGGCCTCGACGGTGGTGTAGTTCTTGAAGAGCACACCGCCGTTCTTCGCCTTGTTCGGGCCCTTGTAGCCGTCGAAGCGGGTGATCTCGATCTGCTTCTTGTGGTCCCAGCTCTTGAACTTGTAGGGACCGTTGCCGACCGGAGCCTGGCCCGCGGCCTTCGGGTCCTTGAAGAAGGACTCCGGCAGCGGCGCGAAGACGATGTAGGCGAGCTTGTGGGCGAAGTACGGGACCGACTTCGTCAGCTCGATGGTGAGGGTGTTGTCGTCGACGACCTTCAGGCCCTCGAGCTTGTCCGCGGTCGCCTTGGCGCCCTCGGCCTCGGGGTGGACCTTGTCGAAGCCCTTGATGTCCGCGAACCAGGACGCGAGGCCCTGGGCGTTGGCGATGTTGGCGTTCCAGTTCCACGCGTCCACGTAGGACTTGGCGGTCACCGGGGTGCCGTCGTGGAAGGTCCAGCCCGGCTTGAGCTTGACGGTCCAGGTCTTCGAGTCCGTCGTGGTGACCGACTCGGCGTTGATCATCTCGAGCGAGCCGTCGGACTTGTAGTCCACCAGCGTGGAGAACAGGCCGGCCATGACGGACGCGCCGTTGGACTCCATCGTGTCACCGGTGAGCAGCGGCTTCTCCGGCTCACCGAGGTCCATCGAGAAGATGCCGTTGGGGTCGACGGCGCCAGCGCCGGCCTTGCCCTCGTCGCTCTTGCCCCCGCCACAGGCGGTCGCTGCCAGGGCGACAACGATCGCGCCCGCTACCCACTTGGCGCTCTTGGCACCGCGCATGGGAGTTCCTCCTCATGAGTCCACTTGTCACTACAAGAGGGGCACTTCGGGTGATGCCGACACCCCTGACGGCGTTTCACCCCGGTACCCCGAGTGTGCTCGTGAGTCGGCACTCCCCACAGTGCGTGACCCATTGACCCGAGCTCAATGGAGCCAACTATTAAGTACGTCCGGGCTGTAAACCACACTTAAGCGGTCTCGGTTTGACAACATCACCGCCGCCAGGAAGACCGAAATCCGGACAAAGCGAGCACAGACAGACACCGACGAAACGGACCGTTAACACACGTTCCGGAGAGCGACGACCGATATCCGGACGTCGCACTTCCGAAATGAGGTTGACGAAACGTTGAGGATCCTGCGACGAAGGGCCCGGCCCCCCGCATGTGATACGGGGGGCCGGGCCCTGAATGTGATCTTCCGCTCAGGAGCGGACGGCGTCAGCCGTTCTTGGCTCCGTCAGCCGTTCTTGGCGCGCGAGGCGGCGCGGGCGCGCTCGCGCTGGTCCAGGTTCACCTTGCGGATGCGCACGGCCTCCGGGGTGACCTCGACGCACTCGTCGTCGCGGCAGAACTCCAGGGACTGCTCCAGGGAGAGCTTGCGCGGCGGGACGATCGCCTCGAAGGAGTCGGCCGAGGAGGAGCGCATGTTGGTGAGCTTCTTCTCCTTGGTGATGTTCACGTCCATGTCGTCGGAGCGCGAGTTCTCACCGACGATCATGCCCTCGTAGACCTCGGTGCCCGGGTCCACGAAGAGGACGCCGCGCTCCTGGAGGTTGGTCATGGCGAAGGCGGTGACCGAACCGGCGCGGTCGGCGACCAGGGAGCCGTTGTTACGGGTCTGCAGCGGGCCGAACCACGGCTCGTGGCCCTCGTGGATCGAGTGCGCGATGCCGGTGCCGCGGGTCTGGGTCAGGAACTCCGTACGGAAGCCGATGAGGCCGCGGGACGGGACGACGAACTCCATGCGCACCCAGCCGGAGCCGTGGTTCGACATGTTGTCCATGCGGCCCTTGCGGACGCCCATGAGCTGGGTGACGGCGCCCATGTGCTCCTCGGGCACGTCGATCGTCATGCGCTCGACCGGCTCGTGGACCTTGCCGTCGACCTCCTTGGTGACGACCTGCGGCTTGCCGATGGTGAGCTCGAAGCCCTCGCGGCGCATCTGCTCGACCAGGATGGCGAGCGCCAGCTCACCGCGGCCCTGCACCTCCCAGGCGTCCGGGCGCTCGGTGTCGAGGACGCGGAGCGAGACGTTGCCGATGAGCTCGCGGTCCAGGCGGTCCTTCACCTGGCGGGCGGTGACCTTGCGGTCCTTCACCGCGGCCTTGGCGTCGGCGCCCTTGCCGGTGCCGCCGCGGCCGACCAGCGGGGAGGTGTTGGTGCCGATGACCATGGAGATGGCGGGCTCGTCGACCGTGATCAGCGGCAGCGCGACCGGGTTCTCCGGGTCGGCCAGGGTCTCGCCGATCATGATGTCGGGGATGCCGGCGACGGCGCAGATGTCACCGGGGCCGGCCACCTCGGCCGGCTTGCGGGTGAGCGCCTCGGTCATCATCAGCTCGGTGATGCGCACGTTCTGGATCGAGCCGTCACGCTTGATCCACGCGACCGTCTGGCCCTTGCGCAGCTCGCCCTGCTCGACGCGGAGCAGCGCGATGCGGCCGAGGAAGTTGTCGGCGTCGAGGTTGGTGACGTGGGCCTGGAGCGGCGCGTCCTCCTCGTACGTCGGGGCCGGGACGTGCTCCAGGATCGTGGAGAAGAAGGGCTCCAGGTTGGTGGAGTCCGCCGGGACGGTGCCGTCCTCCGGCTTGGTCAGCGAGGCGATGCCGTCGCGGCCGCAGGCGTAGACGATCGGGAACTCGATCTGGTCCTCGTCGGCGTCCAGGTCGAGGAACAGGTCGTAGGTCTCGTTGACGACCTCGTCGATCCGGGAGTCCGGGCGGTCCGTCTTGTTGATGCAGAGGATGACGGGCATCCGGGCCTGGAGGGCCTTGCGCAGCACGAAGCGGGTCTGCGGGAGCGGGCCCTCGGAGGCGTCGACCAGGAGGACGACGGCGTCGACCATCGACAGACCGCGCTCGACCTCGCCACCGAAGTCGGCGTGGCCGGGGGTGTCGATGATGTTGATCGTGATCGGGGCCCCGCCGTCCTTGGGGTGGTACTTCACCGCCGTGTTCTTGGCGAGGATCGTGATGCCCTTCTCACGCTCCAGGTCGTTCGAGTCCATGACTCGGTCGTCGACCTGCTGGTGGGCGGCGAAGGCACCGGCCTGCTTGAGCATGGCGTCGACGATGGTCGTCTTGCCGTGGTCGACGTGGGCGACGATGGCGACGTTACGGATGTCGTGGCGCGTGGGCATGGGTGGCTTGCGCTTCTCTCGGATCGTGGGAATCGGCGTCAGTTCCTCTTACGCCCGCCGGGCGGACGCGCCACGGCTATGTCCTATGGTACGGGGCCGCCGTGCAAGGGGCTTCCCCGGATCGATCCGAGAGGGTCTACTGGGAGGTTTCAGGGTGTGGGGAGGGTCACGCGGGCCGGGTCAAGGGGCCGAGCCGATCGTGCCCGCCCGGGCCGCCGGCGGGCAAGGAAATTGAGCTGCTTCTGAGCTTGCGACTTGGACTTTCGGCCGCTTTCGGGTAATGGGGCGGTTTGCGGAGGCGGCGTACGGGGCCGGCACGGGATACGGCGCGAGGCCCGGGTACGGGCGGCGTACGGGGCCGGCGCGGGGTACGGCGCGAGGCCCGGGTACGGGCGGCGCGAGGGCCCGGGTACGGCGAGGGCCCGGCCGGTGCGGCTGCCCGGCCGGGCCCTCGGGGTGTCGTGCCGTTCGCGGCGGCTCAGCGCTTGTTGCGCTCCGCGCCCTGGGCGGAGTGCGGCTTCTTGTAGCCGATGTCCTGGTAGCGCGGGGCGGCGAAGCCCCAGGCGCCGGCGTTCAGCAGCTCCGGCTTGACCGCGACCAGCTGGGGGCGCTGGTAGAGCGGGATGGAGCCGGCTGCGGCCCAGATCCGGGCGTCGGCCTGGCGGACCAGGTCGCGGGACTCCTCCTCGTCGAGGGTGGCCGCCGCCTGGTCGAAGAGCTGGTCGATGCGGTCGGTGCCGACCCGGGCGTAGTTCTGCTCGACGAGCAGCGAGCCGTCGGAGGCCGGCTCCGGCTTGGCGTAGATCGGCCGGGCGTCGGTGGCCGGGAAGGCGGTGGCGGGCCAGGAGTAGAGCGCCAGGTCGTAGTCGCCGGAGGCGATGTGGTCCTTGAAGAAGCTCTCGTCGGGGACCTTGGTCACCTCGGTGCGGATGCCGACCGCGTCGAGCATGCGCACGATGCGGTCGCCGACCGCGCGCAGCGACTCCGAGCCGGGCCCGGAGGGCAGGACGAAGCGGAGGCTGAGCGCCTTGCCGTCCTTGCCGAGGGCCTTGGCGGCGGCCGCGTCGGCGGCGGCCGGGGCCGCCGGGGCGGCGGTACCGCGCGGGGCGTAGGCGCCGGCCACCGGCTTGCTGCCGGTGTCGAGCGACTCGGCCTGGCGGAGCAGGGCGGCGCCCTGGAAGGCGGCGACGGGGGCGGGCGCCAGGACGTTGGTGCCGTTCTCGGGGCCGGCGGCGCCGATCAGCGGGCTGGTGCGGCGCTCGCCCGGCTTGTCGTCGCCGACGATGTAGAGCCCGTCGTCGGAGGCGGCGTCGGGGTCCTTGGCCCGGGCCTTCTCGTCGGCGGCCTTCTTCTCCTCGGCCTTCCGCTCGTCCGCGGTCTTCTCCCCGGACGCCTCCTCGGCGGCCCGATCCGTCTTCTTGTCGGGGTCCGCCTTCTTCTCGGCGCCCGTCTTCTTCTCGGCGTCGGCCTTGGTGCCGGCCGCCGTCGCGGGCTTCTTCAGGGCGCCGCCCGGCACCCAGCCGGCGTCGGCGAGCAGCGCGGCCGCCTCCTTGGTGTCCTGGTCGCCGAGCGCGTCGCTGCTGTCGGCGTAGGCGGGCTGGCCGGCGAGCGCCAGGTGGCTGCCCGGCGGGCGGGCCGGCAGGCCGAGCGGCTTGAGGACGGTCTCGGCGAGCTCCTGCCGGTCGATCGCCCGGGCCACCGCGCGGCGCACCCGCTCGTCGGCGAGCGGGCCGGACTCCCCGTTGAGGGAGAGCTGGGTGTAGGCGGGCTCCAGGGACTTGCGGACCACGAAGCGCGCGAGGCCGTTCTGCTCGGCGGCGTAGGCGGCGACCGCCTTGCGGTTCTGCTCGCGGGCGGCCCGCACCTCTTCGGCCTTCTCCTCGTCGGAGCCGTGCGCGAGCGCCCAGGAGCGGAGGGCGGCGGCCGGGGTGATGCCGGCGCCGGGGCCGTGGGCGAGCGCGGCCCGGGCGCCGCTCTGCCCGGCCCGGGCGTCCCGTACCGCGAGGGCGATCCGCTCGGCGACGGACCGGTCGATCTCGGCGAGGTCCAGCTTGCCGGCGGCGAGCGCGGCGGCCCGGTCGGCGCGGGGCACGGCGGTGAGGACGAGGCTGTCCAGCTTGGCGGCCTGGCCCCACCAGCGGGGGTTGCGGGTGAGGGTGACGCTGCCGGCCTTGCGGTCGACGTTCTTGAGCAGGAACGGTCCTGCGGTGGCCTTCAGGGCGGTGCGGGCGCCGTCGTTGAAGGTGTTCGGGGTGCCCATCACCTCCTTGGGGTAGAGCGGGGTGAACAGCGCCCGCCAGTCGGCGTAGGGCTTGGCGAAGGTGACCCGCACCTCCAGGTCGTTCTTGCCGCGCTCGATCTTCTCGATCCGCTCGTAGCCGGCGTTGCGCGCGGTCCAGTAGGCGGTGTCGCGGCCGCTCAGCGCGCGCCACTGGGCGACGAAGTCGGGGGCGCCGATCTCGCGCCCGTTGCTCCACTCGGCCTGCTGGTTGAGCTTGTAGAGGACGACCTGCTTGGGCTCGGTCTCGACGACCTGCGCGGACTCCAGGAAGTCGGGGTTGAGCTGCGGCCGGCCGCGCTCGTCGAGGGTGTGCAGGGCGGGCAGCACGGCGCCGGCGATGCGCGCGGTGGCGGCGTCGGCGTCGGCCTGGAAGGCGTTGAGGGTGGTGGGCAGCGCGTCCACGGCCCAGCGGACGGTCCCGCCGTCCGCGACCTTGTCGCGCGCGGCCGGCGCGTTGTCCTGGGCGGCTGCGGGCGGCTCGTCGCCGCCGTCACCGGAGCTGCATCCGGCGAGCACGGCCAGGGCGAGGACCGCGCTGCCAAAGGAGGCGACGGAGCGGAGCGTGCGGGAGCGGGGGCTCCTGGAGCATGTCCTTCCGCGAGGGGCGCCGACCTGGGACATGACTTGTACCCCTTCGTCCAGTTTCATGCCATTTGGCGATGATCACACCTATTGCTCATACACTGAAAAGGACGGAGCGGATCCGGCGCCGACGACACGGCGGCACGGCCGGGAAACCCCACCCGTGCGGCCCAATCGCCCGCCCGCCGGGGCGCTCCGGACGAGTGGAATCAGGTGCACACGGCTTCACAAGCGGGATGTGCCGCGCGACACTCGCACGTACCCGCGCTCGCGGAAGTGAGGGCAACCATGTCCGTTCAGGACGACCTGGCGGCCGTCAAGCGCCGCCTGCAGGACCTGGAACACACGGTCGAGGAACTGGAACGCCGCGTCGGGACCGAGCGGACCTCGCGCAGCGCGCCGACCGGGAGCCGCGCCCAGAGCATGGTGACGATCCCCGACGCCCCGTACGACTCCCAGAAGTGGACGGACACCGACGACGAGGGCCTGGGAGCACGCGACCGCCACGCGCCGTAGAGCCGAGGAGGCCCTGTTGGCCACAGGTACCGAACCCCCCGCGGCGGCGACGGGGGTGCGCTCGCCCGGGCGCGCCTCCCTCTCCGCCCGCCATCTGCGCACCGACCGCTGGTGGCTGGCGCCCGCCGCCACCGTCGCCGGACTGCTCGCCTTCGTCGCGTACTCGACCTGGCGGGCCTTCGCCGGAGACCACTACTACGCCGCCCCCTACGTCTCCCCCTTCTACTCGCCCTGCCTCGCCGAGAACTGCGTCCCGATGCGCGGCGGGCCCAACTGGGAGCTCTTCGGCAGCTGGTGGGGCCTGTCGCCCGCGCTGCTGATCCTGGTCTTCCCGCTCGGCTTCCGGCTGACCTGCTACTACTACCGGAAGGCCTACTACCGGGGCTTCTGGGCCTCTCCCCCGGCCTGCGCGGTGGCCGAACCGCACCGCACGTACAGCGGCGAGACCCGCTTCCCGCTGATCCTGCAGAACCTCCACCGCTACTTCTTCTACCTCGCCCTGCCGGTCGCCGGGATCCTCACCTACGACACCGTGCTGACCTTCCGCGACGAGCACTACGCCTGGGGCCACGCCGGCCTCGGCACCCTGGTCTTCCTCGTCAACATCGTCCTCATCTGGGCGTACACCCTGTCCTGCCACTCCTGCCGGCACGTCGTCGGCGGCCGGCTCAGGCACTTCTCGAAGCATCCCGTCCGCTACCGGCTCTGGACCTGGGTCGGCCGGCTGAACCGCCATCACATGCGGCTCGCCTGGGCCTCGCTCCTCAGCGTCGCCCTGTGCGACCTGTACGTGTACCTGCTCGCCACCGGCGCCTTCGACGACCCGAGGTTCTTCTGACATGACTCCTGTGGAACGCCAGCGGTGGGACGTGATCGTGGTCGGCGCCGGCGGCGCCGGCCTCCGCGCGGCGATCGAGGCCCGGCAGCGGGGCGCCCGGACGGCCGTGATCTGCAAGTCCCTCTTCGGCAAGGCCCACACGGTGATGGCGGAGGGCGGCATCGCCGCCGCCATGGCCAACGCCCATCCGCACGACTCCTGGCAGACCCACTTCCGCGACACCATGCGCGGCGGGAAGTTCCTCAACCAGTGGCGGATGGCCGAGCTGCACGCCCAGGAGGCCCCCGACCGGGTCTGGGAGCTGGAGACCTGGGGCGCGCTCTTCGACCGCACGGCGGACGGGCGGATCTCCCAGCGCAACTTCGGCGGCCACGAGTACCCGCGGCTCGCGCACGTCGGCGACCGCACCGGCCTGGAGCTGATCCGCACCCTCCAGCAGAAGACCGTCGCCCTCCAGCAGGAGGACTTCCGGGAGACCGGCGACCACGAGGGCCGGCTGAAGGTCTTCCAGGAGTGCACGGTCACCCGGATCCTCCAGGACGCCACGGGCCGGGTCGCCGGGGTCTTCTGCTACGAGCGGGAGACCGGCCGCTTCTTCGTCCTCCAGGCGCCCGCGGTCGTCCTCGCGACCGGCGGCATCGGCAAGTCCTTCAAGGTGACCTCCAACTCCTGGGAGTACACCGGCGACGGGCACGCCCTCGCCCTGCTCGCCGGGGCGCCGCTGGTGAACATGGAGTTCGTGCAGTTCCACCCGACCGGGATGGTCTGGCCGCCGTCGGTGAAGGGGATCCTCGTCACGGAGTCGGTGCGCGGCGACGGCGGGGTGCTGCGCAACTCCGAGGGCCGGCGGTTCATGTTCGACTACGTGCCCGAGGTCTTCAAGGAGAAGTACGCGCAGTCGGAGGAGGAGGGCGACCGCTGGTACGAGGACCCGGACCACAACCGCCGGCCGCCCGAGCTGCTGCCCCGCGACGAGGTGGCCCGGGCGATCAACGCCGAGGTGAAGGCGGGCCGCGGCTCCCCGCACGGCGGGGTGTTCCTGGACGTGTCGACCCGGATGCCCGCCGAGGTGATCCGGCGCCGGCTGCCCTCGATGTACCACCAGTTCAAGGAGCTCGCGGACGTCGACATCACCGCCGAGGCGATGGAGGTCGGGCCGACCTGCCACTACGTCATGGGCGGCGTCGCCGTCGACTCGGAGTCCGCCGCCGCGGTCGGCGTGCCCGGTCTCTTCGCGGCCGGCGAGGTCGCCGGCGGCATGCACGGCTCCAACCGGCTCGGCGGCAACTCCCTCTCCGACCTGCTGGTCTTCGGCCGCCGGGCCGGGCTGCACGCGGCCGAGTACGCGGCCCGGTGCACGGCGGAGTCCGGCGCCCCCGAGGCCGCCGAGGAGGCGGTGGCGGCGGCCCGCGCGGAGGCGCTGGCCCCGTTCCGCGACGGGAGCGGGGGCGGGGACGGGGACGGCACCGCCGGCGGGGAGCCCCGGGAGAACCCGTACACCCTGCACCAGGAGCTCCAGCAGACCATGAACGACCTGGTCGGCATCATCCGCCGGGAGTCCGAGATGACCGAGGCCCTCGAACGGATCGCCGCCCTGCGCGAGCGGGCCCGGCGGGTCTCCGTGGAGGGCCACCGGCAGTTCAACCCGGGCTGGCACCTCGCCCTCGACCTGCGCAACATGCTGCTGGTCGGCGAGTGCGTGGCCCGTGCCGCCCTGGAGCGCACCGAGTCCCGCGGCGGCCACACCCGCGAGGACCGCCCGGGCATGGACCGCTCCTGGCGCCCGGTCAACCTGCTCTGCCGCACCGAGGGCGAGGGCATCGCCCTGGAACGGGTCCGGACGGAGCCCATCCGGCCCGACCTGCTCGCCCTGTTCGACAAGGAGGAGCTGGCCAAGTACCTCGCCGAGGAGGAGCTGGGGTCATGACGACGTACGACGCGAGGTTCCGGATCTGGCGCGGCGACGCCGGCTCCGGCGAGCTGACCGACTACACGGTGGAGGTGCACGACGGCGAGGTGGTCCTCGACATCGTCCACCGCCTCCAGGCCACCCAGGCCCCCGACCTGGCCGTCCGCTGGAACTGCAAGGCCGGCAAGTGCGGCTCCTGCTCGGCCGAGATCAACGGGCGTCCGCGCCTGATGTGCATGACCCGGATGTCGGTCTTCGACCGGGACGAGACCGTCACCCTCACCCCCCTGCGGGCCTTCCCGGTCGTCCGCGACCTGGTCACGGACGTCTCCTTCAACTACGCCAAGGCGCGGGAGATCCCGGCCTTCGTGCCGCCGGCCGGACTCGCCCCGGGCGAGTACCGGATGGCGCAGCAGGACGTGGACCGCTCGCAGGAGTTCCGGAAGTGCATCGAGTGCTTCCTGTGCCAGGACACCTGTCACGTGGTCCGCGACCACGAGGAGAACAAGGCCGTCTTCGCCGGCCCCCGCTTCCTGATGCGCATCGCCGAACTCGACATGCACCCCCTCGACGCCGCCGCGGAGTCCGGCCTCGACCGCCGCCGCACCGCCCAGGAGGAACACGGCCTCGGCTACTGCAACATCACCAAGTGCTGCACCGAGGTCTGCCCCGAGGGCATCAGGATCACGGACAACGCCCTGATCCCGATGAAGGAGCGGGTGGTCGACCGCAGGTACGACCCGGTCGTGTGGCTGGGCGACCGCATCCGGCGCCGGGGCGGCTCCTGACCGCCGCCGGTCAGTGCCAGCCCTCCCGGTAGGCCCGCCAGTCCCCCTCCTCCGCGGCGAAGTCCACGTACAGCGCGAGGCCGAAGCGCTCCCGGTCCGGGTCGGTGCGCCCCAGGCCGAGCCGCGCGCCGCGCACCGCCGCGGCGACGGTCTCGGCCGACTCGTGGTGCCCGAGGTCGTCCTCGTGGAAGAAGGGCAGCCCCATGAGCAGATCGGTGTCCTCCGGGGTGACCTCCAGGGCGAGCGCGGTCTGCTGGGCGACATAGCCGCCGTACAGCCCCTCCAGCGGCATCCAGGTGTCGTAGGACATCACCGCTATCTGGTCCACCCGGCGGGCGACCTGCCCGAAGAACTCCTGCGACCACCACTTCTCGCTGCCGTCCGGTGAGAGCGCGCCGAGCACCGCGTGCGCGGCGGGCAGCGGGTCTATCTGGTGCGCGGCGACCGACAGCGGTGCCTTGCGCGGGCGGGTGAGCCCGCGCAGGTCGTCGAGCAGGGAGAGGTAGTCGGCGTCGTCGGAGTGCAGCGGCTCCAGGTCGAAGTGCACGCCCTCGAAGCCGGCGTCGAGGACCTGCCGGGCCGAGGTCACCACGGCCGCCCGGGTGCGGGCGTCCTCAAGGCGCAGCCCGTCGGGGCCCTCGGTGGCGAGGACGTCCCCGAGCCAGGCGTGCACCCGTATGCCGGGCATGGTGCGGTGCACCCCGTCGACCAGCCAGCGGGCCCGCGGGTGGCGGGCGGCCGGGAGCGTGCCGTCGTGTTCGAGCGGTCCGGCGTGCACGTACAGGTCGCGGATGCCGGTGCCCTTGATCCGGGCGGCGAAGGCGGCCAGGTCGGCGTCCTTCTTGCGCCCGTCCACCCAGGCGTGCCCGAGCCATATCGCGTCCTTGCCGCGGCTCTTCGCGTCCTGGCGCGGCTCGCCCGCGTAGGTGAGGCGCAGCGCCGTGCCCGCCACGAGCACCGGCACGACGAGCACCAGGACGAGTCCGAGGACCCACCAGCGGCCCCGCCGCCACACCCGCTTCCACCGTCCGGTCACCCGGTCCCCCCGAGAGTCGTCACGTCGTCCTCTTTCCTTCACTGCCACCACCGTAGCGACGATTACTGACAGTGACGCAAGCCTGTGGAGAATGGTTTCGCCCAAGCCCCGCCCCACCGCCCCAACCCCACCGCCCCAACCCCGTCGTCCCCTCGTCGCTCCCCCACCGCTCCCCCGGTCGCGGCCCCGCAAAGCGGGACATAACCTCCCTCATGTGACGCGAAGAGCCGCCCGAGCCCTGCTCTCGATCCTGGTGGCGACGTGGTGGCTGGTCGTGCCCGCCCTGCCCGGCGCCCACGCCGACGACCCCGTCGTGCTGTCCCGCGAGGGCCAGATCACCGACCGGGTCGACGCGCTCGGCGACCGGCGTCCCGAGGTGGTCCGGGCCCTCGACGGCCTCTACGACGCCCGCCGCGTCCAGCTCTTCGTCGTCTACGTACGCGGCTTCTCCGGCCGCGCCGCCCAGGACTGGGCCGACGCCACCGCCGAACGCAACGGCCTCGGCCAGGACGACGTCCTGCTCGCGGTCGCCACCCACGACCGCCAGTACGGCTACTCGGCCGACCCCGGCTCCCGCTTCACACAGGCCCAGCTGGACGAGGTCGCCCGCACCGCGATCGAGCCCGCCCTGCGGCGGAACGACTGGGCCGGTGCGGCCATCGGCGCCGCCCACGGCTACACCGCCGTGCTCGCCGGCCGGCCCGTGCCCACCCCCGCCCTCACCCCCGGCCCGGCCGACCCCGGCGGCGGCTCCTCCGACGACTCCACCTCCGCCTCCGACCTCGTCCTGCCCGTGGTCCTGGTCGGCGGCGCGGGAGCCGTCGCCGCCTACGCGTACACCAAGCGCCGCCGCCGCGCCCGGACCCGCACCACCCCCGCCGCCACCCAGGGCTGGGGCCCGGCCCCGGCCCCCGGGCAGCCCTCCCTCGACGAGCTGGACCGCCGGGCCCGCACCGAACTGGTCGCCACCGACGACGCCGTCCGCACCAGCCAGGAGGAACTCGGCTTCGCGACCGCCCAGTTCGGCGACGAGGCCGTCCAGCCCTTCACGGCGGCGGTGGCCTTCGCGCAGGACGAGCTGACGGCCGCGTTCCGGCTGCGCCAGCAGCTCGACGACGCCTTCCCCGAGGACGACGCGACCCGCCGCGCCATGCTGGACGAGATCCTGCGGCGCTGCGCCGACGCCAACGAGCGCCTCGACACCGAGTCGGCCGCCTTCGACCGGCTGCGCGACCTGGAGCGCACCGCCCCCGAGGCGCTCGCCGCCGTGGAGGCCGCGTTCCGCGAGCAGACCGGCCGGGTGGGCAGCGCGGAGGCGGCGCTGACCGCGATGCGCGAGCGCTACACCGACTCCGCCGCCGCCCCCGTCTCCGACGACGTCGAACAGGCCAAGGACCGCCTGGTCTTCGCCACCACCACCGTCAACCGGGCCCGGCAGCTGCTCGACGGCGGCGACAACGGCGGCGCCGCCGTGCAGATCCGGGCCGCCGAGGGCGCCGTCGACCAGGCGGCCCGGCTGATCGAGGCGGTCGACCGGCGCGCCCAGGAACTCGCCGAGGCGGTGGGCAGGCTCTCCGGCGCCCTCACCGAGACCGAGGCCGACCTCGCCGACGCCCGCGGCCTCCTGGAGGGCACCGCGGAAGGCGTGCCGACGGCGGACCTCCGCGGCCGGATCGGGCGCGCGGAGTCGGTCCTCACCGCGGTGCGCACGGCGATGGAGTCCGGCCGCTACGACCCGATCGACGCGCTGCGCCGGGTCGAGGAGGCCGACACCGCGCTCGACGAGGCCCTGGCCGGCGCCCGGGAGCGCGAGTCGGGCGACCGGCGGGCCCGCGCTCTGCTCGACCAGACCCTGCTGACGGCCCGTTCGGCGATCGGCGCCGCCGCCGACTACGTGACCACGCACCGCGGCGCGGTCGGCGCCGAGGCCCGCACCCGACTGGCCGAGGCACAGCGCCGCCTCGCCCGCGCCGAGGAGCTGGCCCCGCGGGACCCGGCCGTCGCCCTGACCGAGGCCCAGCAGGCCGACGCCCTCGCCCGGCGCGCCCAGGACCTCGCCGAGCAGGACGTGCGCCGGTACGGCAACCCCAACGGCCTCGGCGGTGCCACCGGCGGCGTCGCGGGCTCCGGGAGCGGCGGCCTCGGCGGCGCGGTGCTCGGCGGCATCATCCTGGGCGGCCTGTTCGGCGGCGGAGGCGGCGGAGGCCCGTACCGCGGCGGCTCCGGAGGCTCGGGCGGCATCGGGGGCGGTTTCGGCGGCGGCCCCGGCAGTTTCGGCGGCGGGGGCACCCGCGGCCGGCTGGGCGGTGGCGGCCGCTTCTGACCCCGTACCCCCACCCCTCCCCCGCACCCCGCACCCCGCAAGGAGATGAACGACATGAGCAAGCAGACCATCCTCGGCAGGGTCACCCAGCTCGCGAAGGCCAACATCAACGCCCTCCTCGACCAGGCCGAGGACCCGCAGAAGATGCTGGACCAGCTGATCCGCGACTACGCGAACAACATCGCGGAGGCGGAGGAGGCCGTGGCCGCGACCATCGGCAATCTGCGCCTGATGGAGCAGGACCACGCCGAGGACGTGGCCGCGGCGAAGGAGTGGGGCGAGAAGGCGCTGGCCGCGAGCCGCAAGGGCGACGAGCTGCGGGCCGGCGGGCAAACGGCCGAGGCGGACCGCTTCGACAACCTCGCCAAGGTCGCGCTCGGCCGCCAGCTCCAGTCGGAGAAGGAGGCGAGGACCGCCGAGCCGACCATCGCCGCCCAGACGGAGGTCGTGGCCCGGCTCAAGGCCGGCCTCGACCAGATGAAGGCGAAGCTCGGCGAGCTCCAGGCCAAGCGGGACGAGCTGGTCGCCCGGGCCAGGTCCGCGCAGGCGCAGAACACGATGATGGACGCGGTCGAGAACATCGACGTGCTCGACCCGACCAGCGAGCTGAGCCGCTTCGAGGACAAGGTGCGCCGCGAGGAGGCGAAGGCCCTGGGCAAGCAGGAGCTCGCCGCCTCCTCCCTGGACGCGCAGTTCGAGCAGCTGGACGCGCTCGGCGACCAGGCCGAGATCGAGGCCCGGCTCGCCGCCCTCAAGGGCTGAGCCGGGGCCCTGGGCCCGGGCCCCGGCCTGCCGGCGGGGCGTTCAGAACATGCTGAGCAGCTGGTCGACCGTCGGCTCCGCGGTGCCGTCGCCGTCCGGCAGCTGGAGCTCGAACCAGACGGTCTTGCCCCGCGGCGTGCGGCGCGAGCCCCACGCGGCGCTGAGCAGACCGACGAGCTGGAGTCCGCGCCCGCCCTCGTCGGTGTCCTTGGCCCGGCGCCGCCGGGGCTGGACCAGGCCCGCGTCCCACACCTCGCAGACCAGGGTGCGGTCGCGCAGCAGCCGCAGCCGGATCTCGCCCTCGCCGTAGCGCAGGGCGTTGGTGACCAGCTCGCTGACGAGGAGTTCGACGGTGTCCACCAGGGGTTCGAGCTCCCAGGCGGTGAGCTGCGCGCGGGCCAGTTCGCGGGCCCGGCCGACCGAGCGCGGTTCCCTGGGCAGCCGCCAGTCGCCGACCGCCTCGCTGGGCAGTCCCTGGATACGGGCCATCAGCAGGGCGATGTCGTCCTCGCCGTGCCGGGTGTCGAGGGTGTTCAGGACGTGGTCGCAGACGTCCTCCAGCGGCCGGCCCCGGTTGGTGAGGGCGCTGCGGAAGGCGCTCAGTCCCTCGTCGAGCGGATGGTCGCGGGACTCCACGAGCCCGTCGGTGTAGAGCGCGAGCAGCGCGCCCTCGGGCAGCTCGACCTGCACCTCCTCGAAGGGCTCGCCGCCGACGCCGAGCGGCATCCCCGGCGGTACGTCGAGGAGCAGGGCCCGGCCGTCGGGTTCGACGAGGACCGGCGGCAGGTGGCCGGCGTTGGCGAAGGCGCAGCGCCGGGTGACCGGGTCGTAGACGGCGTAGACGCAGGTGGCGAGGTAGACCTCGGAGAGCTCGGGTCCGCGGGCCTTGTGGGCGCGGCCGGACTGCTGGGCGCCGGCCGGGGCGCCGAGGCCGCGGGCGATCTCGTCGAGGTGGGAGAGCACCTCGGCGGGTTCGAGGTCGAGCTGGGCGAGGGTGCGCACGGCGGTGCGGAGTTCGCCCATGGCGACGGCGGCGCGCAGGCCGCGGCCCATGACGTCGCCGATGACCAGGGCGGTGCGGTGGCCGGGGAGTTCGATGACGTCGAACCAGTCGCCGCCGACCTCGGAGCCGACGGTGCCGGGCAGATAGCGGCAGGCGATGTCGAGTCCGGCGGCCTCGGGGTCGCCGGGCGGCAGCAGGCTGCGCTGGAGGATGAGGGCGCGTTCGTGCTCGCGCCGGTAGAGGCGGGCGTTGTCGATGCAGACGGCGGCGCGCGCGGCGAGTTCGACGGCCAGGGCGCGGTCGCGCTCGCCGAAGGACTCGCTGCCCTTGACCCGGGAGAACTGGACCAGGCCGACGACGGTGTCGTGCGCGACCATCGGCACGACCAGGGTGGACTGCACGAGGCTGCCCTCGGCGCCCGGGACGGTGCGCACCCGGCCCGTCCGCAGGGCGCCCGCGCAGGGCGAGTTGAAGGGGTAGCGGTGGACGGCGCCGACCTGGATGGGCTGTTCGTCGCAGCACAGCTCGCCGCCGGTGTGCGGGGCGGGGCCGGCCGGGCCGGCGGCCGGCGTGCCCGGACCGGCGGGGGCGTCGTCGCCGCTGGTGCGGGGCTTGCCGACGCGTACGGGGTGGTCGGGTACGGTGCTGGCGACGGCGACCCGGCGCAGTTCGGCGCTCCCGGAGCCGTAACCGACGTCCTGCGGGCTGCCCCAGCGGCCCGGCGGGGCCTCGTCGCCGGTCAGCAGGCCCTGGTAGAGGTCGACGGCGGCGAGGTCGCAGAAGCCGGGGACGGTGACGTCGAGCAGCTCGCGGGCGGTGGCCTCCAGGTCGAGCGTGTTGCCGATGCGGGCGCCGGCCTCGTTGAGGAGGGCGAGGTTGCGGCGGGCGCTGGCGGCCTCGCGGGCCGCGTTGTGGCGGCGGGTGACGTCGATGCCGAGGCCGGCGACGCCGATCGGGCGGCCGGAGCCGCTGTGCACCCGGTAGAGGTTGATGGACCAGTGGCGGCGGTCCTTGGCACCGGGGGCGGCGCCGACGATCTCCAGGTCGGTGACGGACTCCCCGGTGTCCAGGACCTTGCGGAGGGCGGCGGTCATCCGGTCGGCCTCGGGGCGGGGCAGGTAGTCGTGGACGGTGCGGCCGCGGTGGTCGTCGGCGTTGCCCCCGAAGACGGTGGCGAAGCGGCGGTTGGCGCGCTTGACGGTGAGGTCGGTGCCGAAGAGCAGAAAGCCGAAGGGGGATTGGCCGAAAATGGCCTGCGAGGCGGCGAGGTCGGTCTCGATCCGGCGCAGCGCCCGGACGTCCACGACGATGCAAAGGGCGGCCCGCTCACCGCTCTGGGTCTCGCTGGGCATCACGTACATCTCGGCGATGCCGTGCGTCCCGGGTGTCCCCTGCGGCCCCGGCGTCCCGTGCGCGCCGCGCGGGCCGTCCCCGGGGATCCGGAACGGGACGAGGCCCGTCCACTCCCTGCCGTCGAGGATCTCCCGGACCTTGCGGTGGCCGCGATCGCGCAGGTCGGCGGGCATGAAGGCCTCGACCGGGTCCTTGCCCCTGGCGTCCTCGGCGGTCACGCCGAACAGCTCGACCGCACGCCTGCTCCACTGGTCGACCAGCCCGTCGGGGCCGATCGAGAAGGAGGCGACCCGGATGTAGTCGTAGATCGACCCGGGCGGGCTGCTCTGCCACAGGACACCACTCGGCGTCTCAGGTATCTCGCTCACGCGACCGTCCCCTCCAGCTCACCGCACCGGACCGGCCATGACCGAAGTATTAAGCACCACGGCCCCCGACGGCACGACGTTCACGATCACAGGGTGGTCTCGTTCGTTTCCGGCCGAGTCCCGCTGATCGTCGTCCCACCCTCTTTACTCACCAGGGAGGGCCAGCTCGAACCACACGGTTTTCCCGTCGTGCCCCGCGCGGGTGCCCCAGCGGCGCGCGGAACAGGCCACGAGCTGGAGTCCGCGGCCGCCCTCGTCGTCGGGTCCGGCGGGGCGTTCGGTGGGCTTGTCCGGAAGCGGATCGGAGACTTCCACGAGCAGCGCGGGACCGTGCCCGGGGCCGGTCCCGTCCGGGCCGAGGCGGACCAGCCGGACCCCGATGGGGCCGGAGGCGTAACGGAGCGAGTTGGTGACGAGCTCGCTGACGAGCAGGACGGTGACGTCGCCGATCACGTGGTCGAGCCGCCAGGCCCGAAGGGTGTCACGGACCGCGTGGCGGGCCGTGCGCACGGCGTTGGCCTCCGCGGGAAAGTGCCACTCGGCGCAGTCGCCTTCGGTGTCGATCACGAGGCCCACGTCCTATTTCGGGGGGTTAATCACGACATACCCGAAATATTGAGCGGGATATCCCGCCGGACGGAGCCGTCGGCGCACGGAGGCACGAACGGCGTAGGTCCCCCGCCCCGCGCGCCCTCCGCGGGCCCGCGCCCCTCCCCGGAACCGTCCGCTTCGTCCCCGGCGCCCGGGCCCGCACCGCGCCCGCGGGCCGCCCGCCCGCTTCGGCTACGGGACCTCGGGCGGCGCGGCCGGGAGCCGGAGGGCGGCCTCGGCGACGGCGGGGCGGTCCTGGTCGAGCCAGTCGACGGTGTCGAGTTCGTGGCGCGCGAGCCAGCGCAGCTCGTCGTGGTCCTCCAGCGGCTCGGGCGCGCCGGAGAGCAGCCGGGCGGTCCACACCCGCAGGACGTAACCGGGCTTGAGCGGCCACTCGCCGGGAATCCGCTCGACGGCCTCGGTCTCCACCCCGAGCTCCTCGCGCAACTCCCTGACCAGGGCCTCCTCGGGGCTCTCCCCCGGCTCCAGCTTGCCGCCGGGCAGCTCCCAGCGGCCGGCCAGCTCCGCGGGCGCGCTGCGGCGCGCGGCGAGCAGCCGGCCGCCGTCGTACAGGGCGCCGGCGACGACCACGACGGGGTCGGTGGTGCGGTGTTCGGTCATGGGCCGGAGCGTAACCCGGGCGGCCGAAAGCGCCGTCCGGGTCACCCCCGGATCACCCCGGATCGCCCCGGGGCCGTCGCTCAGAGCGCCGGCTGTCCGACGCGCTCGACCCAGTAGAGCTGCTTGTGCCCGCGGTCGTCGAGGCTGTCGGCGACCTTCCGGGCCTCGTCCTCGGTCGCGTACCGGCCGACGCGGTAGCGGTTGCCGTTGTCGTCCTGCCGTATGACGAGCCAGGCAAGGTCGGGACCGCTGTCGGTCATCGCGCTGCTCCCTCCGCCGGTCCGGCCATGTCCCACGATCTCCTGGAAACCGCAATGCGCATATGCCTGACCTTACGCCTGACCTTTACGCAGCGGATACGGGTTTTCACAAAGAGATACGTATCTGGCCAGTAACAACCGGCGGAGGGAGGTTCTCCGGTACGGCACGGGGCTCGCGACCCGACGCCCACGCCGCGCCCGCCCCGCACCCGGCCCGCGCCCGCCCCGCGCCCGGCCCGCCGGTGACGGCGGTTCAGCGGTCGCGGGAGGGCGCTCAGCCGGCCTTGGGCACGGTGGGCAGCGGCAGCAGGACCGGTCCGGCGGCGGCCGGGTCCTTGCGGCAGAGGTCGCCGCACCCGGCGTCGAGCGAGCAGCAGAGCGAGCAGATCGGCCCGGAGTGGGCGGGGCAGTCGGCGATGTCGGGCAGCTCGTACGCGGTCTCGCACACCGCGCACTCCAGGGTGGCCGTCTCGTCGGCGTCGCCCGTGGCGGAGGGCCCCACCACCGGGTTGGGCCGGGCCAGGTAGTACCTCCCCTCCGTCGCCCAGGCGATGAGCGGGCAGAGCACCAGCGCGAGACCGGCGGCGAGGAAGGTGGAGAAGGCCTCCGCGTAGCGGCCGAAGACCCCGAAGAAGGCGAGGATCGAGACCACGGAGGCGACGGCCATGGCGCCGAATCCGGCCGGGTTCACCGCGTACAGGTAGGCCCGCTTGAACTCGATGTACGGCGGGCTCCACCCGGCCCGCTTGTTGATGACGAGGTCGGCGGCGACGGCCGCGATCCAGGCGATGCCGACGTTGGAGTAGAAGCCGAGCAGCTTGCCCAGGGCGGCGAACATGTTCATCTCCATCAGCGTCAGCGCGATGGCGAGGTTGAGGAAGATGTACCAGACCCGGCCCGGGTGGCGGTGGGTGACGCGGGAGAAGAAGTTCGACCAGGACAGCGAGCCGCTGTAGGCGTTGGTGACGTTGATCTTGATCTGGGAGACGATCACGAAGAGCGCGGCTGCGGGCAGCGCGAAGGAGCCGAGCCAGGGCTTCAGCGCCTCGATCTGCGGGGCGATCGGCTCCAGGGCGTGGGTCGTGCCGACGGCCTCCAGGGCGACGAAGGCGAGGAACGCGCCGCCGAGCTGCTTGGCCGCGCCGATCACCACCCAGCCGGGGCCGGCGGCGAGCACCGCGAGGTTCCAGCGGCGCGCGTTCTCCGGCGTCTTGGCCGGCATGAAGCGCAGGTAGTCGGCCTGTTCGCCGATCTGGGCGATGAGCGAGAGGGCGACGCCGGTGCCGAGACCGAAGCCGATCCAGGAGAAGCCGGCGCCCGCGCCCTCGGTGCCGCCGAAGGAGGTGAAGGCGCCCCAGGCCCCCGGCGCCTCGAAGGCGAGGACGAGGAAGGGCAGCACCAGGCCGATCAGCCACAGCGGCTGGGTCCAGGCCTGCACCTTGGCGAGCGCGCCCATGCCGCGGAAGACGATCGGGATCACGACCAGCGTGGTGAGCAGGTATCCGGCCGGGAGCGGCAGCCCGACGGCCTGGTGCATGGCCTGGGCCATGATCGAGCCCTCGAGCGCGAAGAAGATGAAGGTGAAGGAGGCGTAGATGAGCGAGGTGAGGGTCGAGCCGAAGTAGCCGAAGCCGGCGCCCCGGGTGATGAGGTCCATGTCGAGGCCGTGGCGGGCGCAGGCGCGGGCGATCGGGATGCCGGTGAGGAAGATGATCACGGCCGCGGTCAGGATCGAGGCGAGTCCGCTGGTGAAGCCGTAGGTGAAGACGATCGACGCGCCGATGGCGAAGTCGGCGAGGTAGGCGATGCCGCCGAGCGCGGTGCCCGCGACGGTGCCCGGCGACCAGCGCCGGAAGGAGTGCGGCGCGTAGCGCAGCGAGTAGTCCTCGCGGCTCTCGTCGGCGGCGAGCTTCGCGTAGCGGCGGCGGGGCGGTGGCGCCGCCTGCGCCGCCGAGGTGTCACGGGCGACCGTGTCCGTCATGGGGTCCCTCTCGTCCGGCCGGGATGCGGGTACGGACGGGGAAGGTAGGAGCGGCGCGTGACGAACCGTCGCGGCACGGCGTTGCCCGGCGGTTACGGGACCGGACACCGCGTCAACTCCGCGTGAACCCTCCCGGACGGCGGGCACCGCCCAGCGGTCGGACGGAAGGGGAGGGCCCCCTCCCCCGCCCCCCGATGGACCGGGGCCCCTCGCCGGAGCCCCCGCCCCTCCCTGCGCTCAGCGCACCGGCTCAGCGCACCGGCAGGTGGTACGCCACCTTGTAGCGGTCGGCCGGGACGACCACGTCGGCGGTCTCCACGGCACGCCCCGAGGCGTAGTAGGTGCGCTCGATCACCATCACCACGTGGCCGGGCACCCCGCCCAGGGTCATCAGTTCCTCCGCGAGCCCGGGCCGGGCGCCGACCTCCTCCACCACGTTGTCCACGACCACGTCGATCGCGGCCATCCGCTCCACGACGCCGCAGCCGCCCAGCGGCCCCTCCTCGGGCAGCATCACGGGGCTCCGGCCGGTGACCGCGAGCGGCTCCCACGAGGTGGACAGCATCATCGGCTCGCCGCCGTCCCGGAACACGTACCGGGTGCGCATCACGCGCTCGCCGGGCTCGATGCCGAGCCGCGCGGCGACCTCGGCGCTCGCCGGCTCCTGCTCGCTCGTCGACTCCCAGGTGCCGCGCACTCCCTCGCCCGCGTGCTCCTGGCGGAAGGGGCTGGCGCCGCCGGCCGGCCGGTATCCGGAGCGGGCGATCCGGCGCGGCACGGGGCGCTCGCGCACATAGGTCCCGGAGCCGGAGCGGCCCTCGACCAGTCCCTCGGCCATGAGGACCTTGCGCGCCTCCAGTGCGACGGTGTCCGAGACCCCGTACTCCTCCCGGATCCGCGCCTGCGAGGGGAGCCGGGTGTGCGGGGGAAGCGAGCCGTTGGCGATCTTCTCGCGGAGATCGCTCGCCACCCGCAGATAGGCGGGCTGCTCACCGAACGTCACTGGACACTCCCCTCAGCTTGACTGTCAGCTACAGATTGACAACCGAGGGTGTACGCCCGCAAGCATGGGCCAGAGTTTCACCCGATGTGATGACTTACCTTTACGCGGCCCCTTTTCGCAGGTATAGCCACCGAACTCCCGTCGGAATCCTTGACGTTAATGGTCCAGACCAATACGTTCGCGCTCATGCGTCGAAGAACCCTTTCCCGGCTGTCCCTCGCCGCCCTCCCCCTCGGCCTGCTCGGCCTCCTCGGCACCCTCGCGCCCGCCGCCGGCGCGGCGCCCGCCCACGACACCGCTCCCGCGCACGCCCCGCAGTCCGCCGCCAAGCCCGCCCACAAGCGCGTCGGCTACTTCACCCAATGGGGCGTCTACGGACGGAACTTCCAGGTCAAGGACCTGGAGACGAGCGGCACCGCCGCCAAGCTGACCCACATCAACTACGCCTTCGGCAACGTGGGTCCGGACGGTCGGTGCTTCACCGGAAACGTCCCCGGCGAGGCCGACGCCTGGGCCGACTACGTCCGCCCGCTCGACGCCGCCGGATCCGTCGACGGCGTCGCCGACACCGCCGACCAGCCGCTGGCCGGCAACTTCAACCAGCTGCGCGAGCTCAAGGCCCGCCACCCCGGCCTGAAGGTGATGATCTCGCTGGGCGGCTGGAGCTGGTCCACCCACTTCTCGGACGCCGCCCGCACCCCGGCCTCCCGCAAGGCCCTGGTCTCCTCCTGCATCGACCTCTACATCAAGGGCAACCTCCCCGTGGACGGCGCCCGGGGTGGCGCCGGAGCGGCGGCGGGCCTCTTCGACGGCATCGACATCGACTGGGAGTGGCCGGGCTCGGCGGGCGACGCGGACACCGTCTTCCGCCCGGAGGACAAGCAGAACTTCACCGCCCTGGTACGGGAGTTCCGCACCCAGCTCGACGCCCACGCGCGCACGCAGCAGGCCCCCGAGGGGCAGCCGCGCAAGCACTACGAGCTCTCGGCGTTCGTGCCCACCGCACCCGCCAAGATCGACGCCGGCTTCGAGGTCGCGCAGATCATGCGCGACTTCGACTTCGTCAACCTCCAGGGCTACGACTTCCACGGCAGCTGGGAGTCCACCACCGCCCAGCAGTCCGCGCTCTTCGCCCCCGAGGGCGACTTCAGCGTCGACCAGACGGTGAACGACTGGCTGCGGCGCGGCGCGCCCGCCCGCAAGCTCGTCGTCGGCATGCCCTTCTACGGACAGGGCTGGACCGGCGTCAGCGGCGGCGGCACGGGCCTCGGCCGGCCCGCCACCGGCCCGGCGCCCGGCACCTGGGCCGCGGGCTCGGAGGACTACGAGGCGCTGCGGAAGCTCGCCGACTCCGGCGCGTACACCGTGCACCGGGACCGCCGGGGCGGCCACGCCTGGCTCTTCGACGGCACCACCCTGTGGACCTACGACGACCCGCAGGTGCTGCGCACCAAGGCGGCGTACGTCCGGGCCCGCGGCCTCGGCGGCGCGATGTTCTGGTCGCTCGACGGGGACACCCCCGACGGCCGGCTGATCACGGCCGTGCACGGCGTCCTCGGCGGCCGCCGCTGAGCCACGGCCCGACCGGCCGATCCGCCGGGCGCACGCGCGCGTACGGCACGGGGCCGGGTCTCTTCGTGAGACCCGGCCCCGATGCGTACGGAGACGCCCGTCAGACGTTCTCGCCGCCGCTGTCCTCCAGGGTCCCGGTCAGGCCGAGCGAGGAGCGCGACTCCGACTCGAAGTCGGTGGACAGGGCGTCGAAGGCGTCCTCGTAGTCCGTCCAGTAGGCGTCCGAGTCGGCGGCCGTGGCCAGCCGCTGCCACTTCTTCGCGGCCTTGTCGAGCTGGTCGGCCAGCTTCGCGACCGGCGCGGCGGAGTCGCCGGACCAGGTGTGGCCGCGCAGGCCGGTACCGGCCGACGTGACCGCCTTGTGCATCTTGGCGGCCCAGGCCTTGTTGGCCGCGAGGTCGGCGTCCGCGTCCTCGTCGGGCTCCTCGGCGATGACGTCGTCGATCGCGTTCATGGTGCGCAGGAAGTGCAGCTGATGGGCGTCGAGGGTGCTGGCGTCACTGCGCAGGGAGCGCGTGAAGGGCGCGTCCTCGGTCGCGAAGGCGCAGGTCACCGTGCGGTCGCCGATCCGCCAGCTCTGCCGGCTGGGGATGTAGTAGTAGACCAGCGCCTCCTCCGGCACGGCCCAGGTGTCGAGCGCGTAGGCGGTGTTCATGCGGTCGCAGCGGCCCTCGGCGAGCTTGTCGATGGCGTCCTCGCCGGGCCACTCGGTGAAGCCGGCGACCTTGAAGCTGCCGGTGACCTCGCCCTCGTGCGGGGTGGTGCAGGGCACGGTGTCGACGTCCGAGGTGTACGTCTCCAGCTTGCCCTTGATGCGGAAGCAGTCGCCCTTGTGCAGCGAGAGCGTCGACTGCTCCGCCGCGGCCTCGTCCATGCCCTTCTTGAAGTCCCGCCAGAAGTCGCCGACCCCACCCGTCACCAGGCCGATGACCACGAGGAGGGTGGCGAGCGAGGAGAGCACGATGCCGGCGACGGCCATGCCCGTGCCCTTCTGCTGCTGCTTCCTGATCCGCGGCAGGGCTATGAGGCCGAGGACCAGGCCGAGCGGCGGCAGACAGCAGACGATGCCGGAGACCATCGAGGCCACCGCCAGACCACTGGTGGACTGCCGCGGCATCCCGTACGGGCCGGGCATGCCGGGTCCGTACGGTCCGTACGGTCCGACGGGCGGCGAGGTGTACGGCCCGGGCGCGGCGTACGGCCCGGGCACGGGCCCCGGCGCCTGCGGGCCGAACCCCTGACCGGGCGGCGTCGGGGGCTGCTCCGGGGAGGGCGAATCCTGAGGCGGCTGGAAGGGGTCCACGAGTACGGTGCTCCTGTTGGGGCGGGATTCCTGGAAGGGACGGGGCTCTCGGCGGCGGCGATCCTCGCGGGACACCGAGGGCGGGGCTCCAGGGAACCGGATTCACGGCTTCGACTTCAAGGAATCGAACGGGCGCGCGCATCGTACGCGGTCCGGGGACGGGGGCGACATGCGGGGTTCGACGGTACGGGCGGTCAACGGGCTCGCGGCCCGCTGGGCGGCCGCCCTCCCGACCCCCGCGCCCTCCTCCGCGCCCTCGCCCGCACCCGCACCCGGCATCCCTGCGGATGCGGCCCCCGGCACGGTCTTCTCGGCCTGCGGCGTCTGGCCGCTGCTCGCCTTCCTGGCGGACGGCGCGGCCGGTCCGGCCCGCGAGGAGCTGGCGGACGCGCTCGGCGTCCCGGCCTCGGCGGCGGCGGAGACGGCCCGCGAACTCCTCGCCGCCCTCGCCCGGATCCCGGGGGCAGGCGCGGCGATCGGCCTGTGGGTCCGGCCCGAGGTGGCGCTGCGCGAGGCCTGGGCGACGGGCCTGCCGGGCGGCTCCCTCGGTCGGCTCGGGGCCGGCGGCAGCGGCACCGACGACAGCCGGAAGCTGCTCGACGCCTGGGCGGCGGAGCACACGGACGGCCTGGTCCGCGAGCTGCCGGTCACCGTGGACGAGGACACGCTTCTGGTGCTGGCCGCCGCGCAGGCGGTGCGCACGACGTGGCTGCGCCCGTTCTGGGAGAGCGTGACGACCCCGGAACGCGGCCCCTGGGCCGGACGCCGGCTCACCGCCCTGCGGCGCTCGACCGCGCTGCTCGACCGGGTCGGGGTGGCCGGGACCGCCGCCGGTCCGCTCACGGTCCTGCGGGTGCTCGGGGACACCGGTGTCGACGTCCACCTGCTGCTCGGGACGGAGGACGCGTCCGCCGGGGCGGTGCTGCGGGGCGGTCTCGACGTGCTGGCCGGCGCCGTCACCGCCGTACCGGCAGACGTGCTGCCGCTCGGCGAACCGGGCCCCGGGCTCCGGATCGCCCAGGAGTCGAGCGTCACGTCGGATCCCCGGCTGCGCGTGTGCACCCCGCCCTTCTCGTTGGCCGCCGAGCACGATCTCCTCGACCTGCACGGGGTGTTCGGCCTCACGACGGCCCGGGACGCCGGCCGCGGGCACTTCCCGGGGATCGCCGACCGCCCGCCGCTCGCCGTCCAGCAGGCCCGCCAGGCGGCCGCCGCCCGGTTCGGCGCGCAGGGCTTCGAGGCGGCCTCGGTGGCGGCGGTGGCCACGCGCGCCGGCGCGGGCCGCCCGCGTCTGACGTACCGGGTGCGGGCGGTGGACCTGGCCCTCGACCGGCCCTTCGGCTTCCTGGCCGTGCACCGCTCCTCGCGGCTGGTCCTGTCGGCTGGCTGGGTGGCCGAGCCGACGCCGTAGGGGTGGTGAGGGGACGGAGAAGGGAGCGGCCGCGTGGGCGGCCGCTCCCTCGTCACCGGGTGAATCCGCGCTCAGGGGGCGTCAGAACTGCAGCGCCCAGGAGTCGATCCGCCCGGTGTCCCAGTTGGCGTTGTCCGTGACCCGCAGCTTCCACGTGCCGTTGGCGACCTCCGAGGAGGCGTTGACGGTGTAGGTGGTGTTGATGTTGTCCGCGCTGCCGCCGGTGCCGAAGGCCTTCAGCGTGTACGCCGTCCCGTCGGGCGCGATCAGCTGGACCTGGAGGTCACCGATGTAGGTGTGGACGATGTTCACCGGCACCTGAAGGCCGGAGGGGGCGTTGCCCGAGACCCCGGTGACGGTGATCGGGGACTCCACGGTCGCGTTGTCGTTGATCGCGTAGTCCGTGGTGTTCTCGAAGCGCGAGCCGGTGGGCGGCGGGGTGGTGCCGCCGTCGCCGACGTACAGCAGCTTGTTCGGCGAGCCGGTGCCGGGGCTGGTCACCACGTTCGGCGTGGCGGCGGTGGTGAGCGCCGAGGAGACCTGCGACGGGGTGGCCGTCGGGTTGGCGCCCAGGTAGAGGGCGGCGGCGCCGACCACGTGCGGGGTGGCCATCGACGTGCCGGAGATGGTGTTCGTCGCCGTGTCGCTGGTGTTCCAGGACGAGGTGATGGAGGAGCCCGGAGCGAAGATGTCCAGGATGCTGCCGTAGTTCGAGTAGCTGGCGCGGGCGTCGGAGGACGTCGTGGCGCCGACGGTGATGGCCTCGGCGACCCGGGCCGGCGAGTAGTTGGAGGCGTTGGCCCCGTCGTTGCCCGCGGCGACGCCGTAGGTGACGCCGGAGGCGATCGAGCGGCGCACGGCGTCGTCGAGGACGGAGTCGGCCCCGCCGCCGAGGCTCATGTTGGCGACGGCCGGCTTGACCGCGTTCTGGGTCACCCAGTCGATGCCGGCGACGACCTGCTCGGTGGTGCCGGAGCCGGAGTTGTCGAGCACGCGGACGCCGACGATCTTCGCCTTCTTGGCGACGCCGTACGCGTTGCCCGCGACGGTGCCGGCGACGTGGGTGCCGTGGCCGTGCCCGTCCTGCGCGGTGTTGTCGTTGTCGATCGCGTCGTAACCGTACGAGGCCCGGCCGCCGAAGTCGCTGTGGGTGATGCGGACGCCGGTGTCGATGATGTACGCGGTGACGCCCTGGCCCGCACTGTCCGGGTACGTGTAGCTCTGGTTGAGCGGCAGGGCCTTCTGGTCCAGCCGGTCGAGGCCCCAGGACGGCGGGGAGGGCTGCGTGCCGTCGACGTGGAAGACCCGGTTCTGGCTGACCTTCTCGACGGCCGGGTCGGCGGCCAGCTTCTTGGCCTGCGCCTCGGAGAGCTCGATCGAGTAGCCGTTGAGCGCGGCCGTGTAGGTCCGCTTGATCTTCGCGCCGAACTTCGTCGCCACCGCCCGGCCCTTGGCGGTCTCCGCCTGGGCGACGGACTCGCGCAGGGTGACGATGTAGCTGTTGGCGACGGTCCCCTCCGCGCCGGCGTTCAGGATGACGCCTTCGGCGCTGGTCCCGGCGGCCTGGGCCGGGAGGGCGGAGAGGGAGCCGAGCGCGAGGGCCGCAACGGCTATGGCACCGGCCGCGGCGATTCTGCGCCGCGAGTCACGCATCACGGACATGTGAGGGGTCCTCCTCATAGGTGGTGCGTTGCTGTGGGGGTCGTGGCGCCGGGCTCCTGGCGTGGCCGGCGCGCTGACGCACACACGACCAATACGACAGGGACATGACAAGTAAGACACGGGGGTTCCGCGCCGCTCGTCATCTCGGGCTGCCAGGCGAAAGATTGACCGATCCATAGGAATCCCACAAGAGCCCCGAGCGCCTTGACACGCTCGCGTCACACCACTGCCATCCTGGGGATCATGACCACCTACGTGTGCGAGCGCTGCGACGTCCGCTCCCCCGCATCCACCCTCACCTGGTGTTGTCCCCGCTGCCGCGGCCCCTGGGACCTCGATTTCACGAGCGCTCCGGTGCCCCGGGACTCCCTCCCGTCCCGTGTGAATTCATTGTGGCGTTACGCCGAGGCACTGCCGCTGGCCACCGAACACCCCCACATCACGCTCGGCGAGGGCCGCACCCCACTCGTCCCGCTCACCGACACCGTTTCGGCCAAACTCGACTTCCTCACCCCCACCCTGTCCTTCAAGGACCGGGGCGCCGTGATGCTCGCCGAACTCGCCCGCCGGCTCCGCCCCCGCTCGGTGCTCGCCGACAGCAGCGGCAACGCCGGCACCGCGATCGCCGCCTACTGCGCGCGGGCCGGACTCGCCTGCGACGTCTACGTGCCCGAGGGCACCTCCGCCAAGAAGCTGGAGCAGATCCGCGCCCACGGCGCCCGCACCGTCGTCGTCCCCGGCGACCGCGAGGACACCGCGCGAGCCGCCCGCGCCGCGGCCGACGGACCCGGCGTCTTCTACGCCTCGCACGTCCACAACCCGCACTTCCTGCACGGCACGAAGACCTACGCGTACGAACTCTGGGAGGACCTCGGCGGCCGGCTGCCCGACACCCTCGTCCTGCCCGTCGGCAACGGCACCCTGCTGCTCGGCACGGCCCTCGCCGTCGAGGAGCTGTACGGCCACGGGCTGATCGACCGCCGCCCCGTGCTCGTCGCCGTCCAGGCCGAGGCGGTCGCCCCGCTCGCCGCCGCCTTCCACGCGGGCGCCGACGAGCTCACCGGCCCGCCGGTCGCCGCCCGCCCCACTCTCGCCGAGGGCATCGCGATCCCGGCCCCGCCCCGCGCCGCGCAGGTCCTGCGTGCCGTACGCGCCTCCGGCGGCACCTTCCGCACCGTGACGGAGGACCAGATCCGCGCCGCCCAGCTCGACCTGGCCCGCCGCGGCCTGTTCGTGGAGCCGACGGGAGTGGCCTGTTGGGCCGCCGTACGGGCGGCGCCGCGGACACCGGGCACCACGGTGGTCCCGCTCTGCGGCGCCGGCGCGAAGACCGGCCCGGCCGCACCGGCCGCTCAGTCCGTCCAGTAGGTGTCGTGCTTGAGGAAGAACTCGGCCCGCTCCTCCTCGGTCATGCCGGCCACCGTGGACACCTTCTCGAAGTACTCCTCGCGGGGCGCCCCGGGCGCGAACAGCAGGAGCATGGAGGCGGGGTCGTCGGAGTCGTTCCGGAAGGCGTGCAGGCCGCCCGTCGGCACGTACAGGAAGTCGCCCTTCTCGGCGTCGACCCACCGCTCCCCGTCGTACAGCCGCACGGTTCCGTCGAGGACGAAGAAGGTCTCCGAGATCGTCCGGTGGAAGTGCGTCGACGGCCCGCCCGCCTTGGCCGGCATGTCGACCCGGTAGAGCCCGAACTCCCCGCCCGTGGAGGCCGTGGTGGCCAGATAGTGGGTGCGGGTGCCGCCCGGGGAGACCAGCTCCGGAGGCGTGTCGGCAGGCCGGTAGGAAGCACTGACCTCGCCCGTCTCGCCGCGGTAGCGGACTTCGGGGTACGACATGGGCTGCTCCGATCGTCAGGCGCGGCCGGCGGGTCCGGGCCGGCCGTTACGTCGGCTAGAACTCGTCGGCGCCGTTGCGGAGTTCCGGCGTCCAGTAACCGGTCTTGGCGACCGCCTCGTCGACGGCGATCCCTCCGGCCGGTGCCTTGACCACGATGCTGCCCTCGGTGGGCGCGGTGCCGGTGAAGAGGTTCACGTTGAAGGAGTCGACGACCTTGTTGTCCTCGTGGACGCCACCGAGGACCACCCGCACGTTGGCGTACGCCGGAGCGCCGGGCTGGAGCACGACCGGGGCGGCGGGCTTGCTCTTGGCGACGGCCGGGATGTCCTTGGCGGTCTGGATCTGGCCGAAGGCGATCAGCGGGTAGCCGTCGAGCCGGCAGGCGCGGGAGGACTTGTTCACGGCCGTCAGCACGATGTGCTCGGTGGGCGTCTCGTCGGCCTTGGCCGCGGTGACCCGCACGTCCTGGAAGGTGCAGGACGGCGTCTTCCCACCGCCCGCGGCGGCGGTCTTGGCCCCGGTGCCGGTGCCGCCACCCGCGGAACCGCCGGCGGAGCCGCCGCCGGAGCCGCTGGTGCCGCCCGCCTTGCCCGGCGCGGCGGAGGCGTCGCCGCCCGCGGTGGTCGAACCCCCCGTGCCCGACCCGCTCGAGGCGCCCGCCTCCGCCGGCGCCGACGCGTGCGTGGCGGCGCCCTCGTCCCTGGTCCCCTTGTCGTCCCCGCCGCAGGCGGTCAGCCCCAGCGAAAGGGCGGCGACGGCCGCGACGGCCAGGGCGGTGTTCCTACGGTGCGTACGCGTGTTGCGCATGGTGGTCTTCTCCCCCGTGCAAGTGGTCGGTCGGCGCCCGGACTCGGCGCCACACCACCACTCTCCCCGCCACCCCTGCCGTCCTGCTGTCGCCCCGCTAACGCCCCGCTGTCGCAAGCCGGGGTCGTGAGCCGGGCCGTGAACGCAGAAAAGCCCCGCACCATACGGTGCGGGGCTTTCCCACAAAGATTGTTCGGCGGCGTCCTACTCTCCCACAGGGTCCCCCCTGCAGTACC